>NZ_JASKLX010000012.1:0-289325 GCF_030125555.1 Arthrobacter sp. zg.Y820 | reverse complement strand
ACCCCCCGGCTTGTGGCATAAGAGGCCCCCCCCCCGGGGGGGGAAGCGCACTTTCTGCCATCTCGCGGGGAGGAAAAGAGGGCTAGAAGCCCAGCTCCTCCTTGGAGGTGAACGGTCCGACAATCGTGATGGTCCGCGGAGCTGCGGCCAGCTCGGCGGCCAGCGCCTGCACTTCCTGCGCAGTCACCGCACCGATGCGGGCCAGCGACTCATCGATGTCGATGAATTCGCCGCTGACCAGTTCGGCCCGGCCAAGGCGGGACATGCGGGAGCTGGAATCCTCCAGCGCCATGACCATGCCGCCGGCAATCTGGCCGCGGGCCTTCTTCAGCTCGGCTTCGTCGACGCCGTCAGTTGCCAGGCGCTCCAGCTCGCTGCCCATCAGGTCGATGACCTGGCGGGTTTTGGCCGGCGAGCAGCCGGCATACATGCCGAAGTATCCGGCGTCGGCGTAGGACGCCGAGAAGGAGTACGTGGAGTAGACCAGGCCGCGCTTTTCGCGGATCTCCTGGAACAGGCGCGAGGACATGCCGCCGCCCAGGATGGTGTTCAGCACGCTCATGGCGAAGCGGCGGTCGTCGGTGGCCGTCAGTGACGGGCAGCCCATGACCACGTTTGCCTGCTCCACCGGGCGGTTGATGACCTGGACTCCGGCGGTGCCGGTGATGACTGCGGGCTCGGTGTTCCTGCGGGGCGCCGGAGTGGCGTCGTCGGAAAGGTCCCAGCCGGCCTTCTTCAGGGCGTCGAGCACCAGGGCGCAGACGTCGTCGTGCTCCAGGCCGCCGGCAGCGGTGACCACCAGCTCGGTGGGGCGGTAGTAGCGCCGGTAGTGTTCCAGCACGGCTTCGCGGGGAACGCTCATGATGGCTTCGGGAGTGCCGCCGATCGGACGTCCCAGGGCGTGGTCGCCCAGGACGGCTTCGGCGAACTTCTCGTGGCACAGGTCAGCGGGATCATCGGCATCCATGGCGATTTCTTCCAGGATGACGTCTCGCTCCTGCTCCAGTTCCTCCGGGTCCAGGACCGCGGAGGTGATCATGTCGGTGATGACGTCGATGGCCATCGGCAGATCGGTGTCCAGCACCCGTGCGTAGTAGCAGGTGCTTTCCTTGGCCGTGGCCGCGTTGGACTCGCCGCCGACCTCGTCAAAGGCCAGCGCAATGTCCAGCGCTGAGCGGCGCGTGGTGCCCTTGAACAGCAGGTGCTCAAGGAAGTGGGTGGAGCCGTGCCGGCCCGCGGCTTCATCCCGCGAGCCGACACCAACCCAGAAGCCGATGGTGGCGCTCCGCTGGCCGGGCATGGCTTCCGTCAGCACGCGGACTCCGCCCGGAAGGACGGAACGGCGCACGACGGCGCCTCCCGGAGTTCCCATCACAAGTGAAGGGTCACCGGGAAGAGTGGTCAGCGGAAGGCGGACAACCGTCCCGGATGCCGGCGCGTGGCCGGCATCGGGACGGGTTCCATCAGCAATGTGTGACATTTATTCTGCGGACTCGGTTTCTGCTGCTTCTTCGCCTTTGGCGCCTTCAGCAACAACCGGTGACAGGGACAGCTTGCCGCGGTCGTCGATCTTGGTGATTTCCACCTGGATCTTCTGGCCGACGGAGACTACCTCGTCAACGTTGTCGACGCGCTTGCCACCGGCGAGCTTGCGCAGCTCGGAGATGTGCAGCAGGCCGTCCTTGCCCGGGGTCAGGGAGACGAAGGCACCGAACGTGGTGGTCTTCACTACCGTACCGAGGTAACGCTCGCCGATCTCGGGGATCTGCGGGTTGGCGATCGCGTTGATCGCCGCGCGGGCAGCCTCGGCGGATCCGCCGTCGGTTGCACCGATCAGGACCGTGCCGTCATCTTCAATGGAGATGTCAGCGCCGGTGTCTTCCTGAATCTGGTTGATCATCTTGCCCTTCGGGCCAATGACCTCGCCGATCTTATCTACGGGGATCTTCACCGAGATGATGCGCGGCGCGAACTCGGAGAGCTCGTCCGGGGTATCAATCGCAGCGTCCATGACACCGAGGATGTGCAGGCGGGCTTCGCGGGCCTGCTTCAGGGCTGCTGCCAGCACCGAAGCGGGGATGCCGTCGAGCTTCGTGTCCAGCTGGATGGCCGTGACGAACTCGGAGGTACCGGCAACCTTGAAGTCCATGTCGCCGAAGGCATCTTCGGCGCCAAGGATGTCGGTCAGGGCGGCGTAGCGGGTTTCGCCGTCAACCTGGTCGGAGACCAGGCCCATGGCGATGCCGGCAACCGGAGCGCGCAGCGGAACACCGGCGTTGAGCATGGACAGCGTCGAGGCGCAGACCGAACCCATCGAGGTGGAGCCGTTGGAGCTCAGGGCCTCGGAGACCTGGCGGATGGCGTACGGGAATTCTTCGCGCGTCGGCAGCACCGGCATGAGCGCACGCTCGGCCAGGGCGCCGTGGCCGATTTCGCGGCGCTTGGGCGAACCCACGCGGCCGGTTTCACCGGTGGAGTACGGCGGGAAGTTGTAGTTGTGCATGTAGCGCTTGCGCGTTACCGGCGACAGCGAGTCAATCTGCTGTTCCATCTTCAGCATGTTCAGCGTGGTGACGCCCAGGATCTGGGTTTCGCCGCGCTCGAAGATGGCCGAACCGTGCACGCGGGGCAGAACCTCCACCTCGGCGGTCAGCTGGCGGATGTCCGTCAGGCCGCGGCCGTCGATGCGGACCTGGTCCTTCAGGATGCGCTGGCGCACAACCTGCTTGGTGACGGAGCGGAAGGCTGCGGAGAGTTCCTTCTCGCGGCCTTCGAACTTCTCGGCGAGCGAAGCGGTGACTTCGTCCTTGAGTTCGTCGGCGGCAATGTCGCGCTCCTGCTTGTCAGCGATCGAGAAGACCTTGGCCAGCTTGTCAGCGGCTGCGGCTTCCACGGCTTCGTAGACGTCGTCCTGGTAGTCCAGGAAGATCGGGAACTCGACGGTCGGCTTGGCGGCGCGGGCTGCCAGGTCGGCCTGTGCCTCGCACAGGGCCTTGATGAACGGCTTCGAGGCTTCGAGGCCTTCAGCAACAACCTCTTCGGTCGGGGCGGTGGCGCCCTCGTCCTTGATCAGGTTCCAGGCGGCGTCGGTGGCTTCTGCTTCCACCATCATGATGGCGACGTCGTCACCGGCAATGCGGCCGGCAACCACCATGGAGAAGACTGCGCGCTCCAGCTCGGAGTGCTTCGGGAAGGCAACCCACTGGTCGTCGATCAGGGCAACGCGGACGCCGCCGATCGGACCGGAGAACGGCAGGCCGCTCAGCTGGGTGGACATGGAGGAAGCGTTGATCGCGACGACGTCGTACAGCACGTCGGGGTTGATCGCCAGGACGGTGACCACGATCTGGACCTCGTTGCGCAGGCCCTTGACGAAGGCGGGGCGCAGCGGGCGGTCCATCAGGCGGCAGGCCAGGATGGCTTCGGTGGACGGGCGGCCTTCGCGGCGGAAGAACGAGCCCGGGATGCGGCCGGCGGCGTACATGCGCTCTTCGACGTCGACGGTCAGCGGGAAGAAGTCAAAGCCTTCGCGCGGGGACTTGCCGGCGGACGTTGCCGACAGCAGGACGGTGTCATCGTCGATGTAGACAGTGGCTGCGCCTGCAGCCTGCTGGGCCAAGCGGCCGGTTTCGAAGCGGATGACGCGCTGGCCGTACTTGCCGTTGTCAATGACGGCTTCTGCGAACTGAATTTCGGGACCCTCCATAGAGAGTCACCTCCGTTTCTTCGTTGGCGGAGGCATCCAGCATCGTTCCAATAAACGCGAGCACCGCTGTGAAGCGGTTCGGTTCAACACCCGGTCTTCGATCGAGGTCCACGGGCACAAACTCCCGGGGACCACTACCGAGGACCGCGAATGCTGCGATGCTGGCTGACTCCTGTTGATGTTTCTTCGGTGCTGCGGTGCTGCTGTTTACTGCTGTGCCGCGGATGTACCGCAAAGGCGGGTGCGCTTCCGGTCCAAGCCGGTGTCCATGCCCGCCTGAAAAAGGGCGGCTCCCCGCGAGAACGCAGGGGCCACCCTCTTCAAAGACTACTTGCGCAGGCCGAGGCGCTCGATGAGCTCGCGGTAGCGGGTGATGTCAGTCTCTTTGAGGTACGAAAGCATACGACGACGGCGACCAACCAGGGCCATCAGGCCGCGGCGGGTGTGGTGGTCATGCTTGTGCGTCTTCAGGTGTTCGGTCAGGTCGAGGATGCGGCGTGACAGCACAGCAACCTGAACCTCGGGCGAACCGGTGTCGCCTTCGGCCCGAGCGAACGCCGTGATGATTTCCTGCTTGACTACGGGGTCAAGTGCCAATGTAACTCTCCTACAGTTGTGCCGTGAGGCCCGAGTCAGCAGTTCGCTGCCGGGAATCTTGGCGCCGGCGGGACGAATCCGAACCGGCACAAAGAAATTCAGCCGCCACGGACCGCAGCCGAATTTGATTTCAGTTTACCTGTCCGCGCCGCTATCTGTCGAAAGGACGTCGCGGGTGCGCGCCACGTCAAGGCCCATCTGCGTAATCAGGGCTTCGGGCCCGGTATAGGCCACCATGCCGCGGAGCCGTTCCACGAACTCCACCACCACCTGCTGGCCGTAGAGGTCGAAGTCGGTGATCTTCTCGTTCGGGCGGTCGATCACGTGGGCCTCCACCTGCCGGCTGACGCCGTCGAACGTGGGATTGGACCCCACGGAGATGGCTGCCGGCCAGCGGGTGCCGGCTTCATCGACCAGCCATCCGGCATAGATTCCGTCAGCGGGGACCAGGCCGCTGGCGTCGGGGGCCAGGTTGGCGGTGGGAAAGCCCAGCTCGCGGCCGCGGGCGGCGCCGTGGACAACCTCGCCGCGCATGCGGTGGGTGCGCCCGAGCAGGCGCGCCGCGGTGCGCACGTCTCCGCTGCGCAGGGCCTCCCGGATCCAGGTCGAGGAGCAGCGGCGCCCCTCGGGAGCGGCGGGGTCGTCGGGCAGGGCGCCGAAGTCCTCGACGGCCTGCACCTCAAAGCCCAGCTGCCGGCCCAGTTCCCGCATGGTCTGGAGATCCCCGGCGTTGCCGCGGCCGAAGCGCACGTCGTGGCCGATGACGACGGCGCAGACCCGCAGTCCCTCCACGAAGACCCGGCGCACGAATTCCTCGGGGGTCAGCGCGGCGAGCTGCAGGTCGTAGTGCATCATGAGCAGCCCGTCCAAGCCGGTGGCCGCCAGGGCTTCGCGGCGGTCCAGCTGTCCCATGATGAGCTCGGGAGCCGCCTCGGGGCGGTGCACTTGGGCCGGATGCGGATCGAAGGAAATGGCCACCGCTGCCGCGTCCTTCTCGCGTGCCACCTTCACGAGGCGGTCCAGCACATGCTGGTGCCCCAGGTGGACGCCGTCGAAGTTGCCGATCGTGACTACTGTCGGACCGATGCCGGCAGGAACCTCCGCCAGGCCATTCCAGTAGTACACACAGGCTCCTTATAACAGGTGGTTCGGGTCGCGGCGGTGCCGCTGGTGGGCCGGAACAGCGCATGGCTGCTACCGGACCTAACTATTATGGCCGAAAATGCTGCCGGGAAAGACTCAGCCCTGCGTGCCGCCTGCAGCGGCACCGTCAGCGCGGCCGGCGGTGCCCTCACTGTATTCACGCTTCAGCTCGCTGGTCTTGGCAATGAACCGGTGCCAGACCAGCAGGGCCGGCGGGAAGGCCAGCTCCAGGATCATCAGGATGATCATGGTGTAGTGGGGCGTTCCGCTGAAGGCCCAGGACAGCACGCGTCCGATACCGCCGAGGAAGACCATCAGGCAGACCAGCCACAGCATGTTGGCCCACTGGAACTTCACCGCGATGGCGATGAACGCCGCCCCCACGCCGACCATCATGGCCGAGAAGAACCGGAACTGGGATTCCAGCGACGCGTTGATTTCGCCTCCGCCGGTATCCGCCACACCGGCCGTTCCGGTGGCGAGGTAGTAAACACCCACGCCGGCCACCAGGATGCCCACGCCAATGACGACGGCGCGGAAGACGCCCCAGTCATCGCTGCTCTTGTAGGGCTTGGCCTTGGGCTTGGACTGCTTGCCGCTTCGGCCCGTGGCGCCCGCCTGCTTGGCTGCGGGCGGAATATTCAGCTTCTCCGTCGGCCGGACGCTCTGTCCGGCCGCGGGGACGTTCGGTTTCCTCGCCGCGGCAGGCTGCTCCCCGGGTGCCAAGGAGGACTGCGTGGGCGGCTGGGCGGGCTGCGCCGGGCCATTCCCGCCCTGGTGCTCGCTGGGTGTTGAAGCCGGGTTGCTCATTAGTTCCCCCTGAAGGAATGGAAAACCTGCTTGGTGTGATGCATTCTCCTGCCATCGTCTCACGCAGCGCAGCGTCGGAGCGCACGCTGCCGCCGGCGGGTTTGGCGCCCGCCGCGGGGCTCCCCCGGAGTGGAAGCCTAGGAGCGTGCGGCATCCCCACGGTGGCGGTAGAGCCACCACAGTCCCAGCGCCGGCAGGAGCAGCGGAACATAGCCGTAGCCGGACCCGAAGCCGGACCAGACCGTGTCATCGGGCAGGAGGCCGGGGTTGACCAGGCCGAGGATGCCCACGGCCAGCACGCCCAGCATCTCGATGCTCACTGCAGCGACCGACACCAGATAGGCCCGCGGCCCGGACCTTGCCAGCCCGACCGTGGCGACAATGTAGACCACTGCCGCAAAAGCGGACAGCAGATAGGCCACCGGCGCGTGGTCGAACTTGGTGGCAATCTGGAAGCCCGCGCGTGCGGTGGCGGCCAGGGCGAAAACAGCATAAACGGCCACCAGCAGCCGGCCGGGTCCGGCGTTGCGGGCCGCCGGCTGGGCGGCCGCTGATCCGGCGGGATTGCCGTGCTCGGGGGTGTTCATGTTCACGCGGGGGTTACTCCGTCCCAGATCTGTTCCATTCGGAACAGCATGACAAATACAGTGATGCCCACGGCACCAAGAACCAGGTTGCTCCAGCGGCTGCGGTCCATCAGCGACCACCAGATGGCACCGACGGGAATGATCAGGGCCGTGAAGAGGTAGCCCCAGAACTCCCAGAGTTCACCCGCCACGCCTTCCCCGCCCACCTGGCGGATGACACCTGCCACGCCGTAGACCAGCAGGAACAGCTCCACGGCGGCAACGGACAGGATGGTGAGGTCGTTGGGGCCGTGCTTCAGGATGGCCGCCCCGAAGCACAGCACCACGGAGACGGCGCAGACCAGGGTGCCAACGATGAACAGCGGATCGACAACCACTTAGGCGGCCTCGTTCCCCGGTGCGAAGACCAGCAGGGCCTTGGCGTAGGCGGCCGGGAAGTCCGCCCCGGCCGGGCCGCGGTTTTCCAGCAGCGCGACCAGCGTTCCGCCGGGGGCAAAGGCAGCCACGGGCGCACCGGCGGCTGCTTCCCCGATGTCCGACGGCGGCACCCGGCGGCCGTGCGAAAGATCCGTCGCTTCCGCAGCACTGAGCTCACGGACCGGGAACAGGGCCCGGGCGGCGTCGTCGAGGTCCAAGACCCGCAGGTCCGCGGCCAACTGTTCCAGGGTCGCTGCCTGCTGCACGCTGTACGGGCCCACGCAGGTGCGCCGGAGCGCAGTCAGGTGCCCGCCCACACCCAGGGCGGCACCGAGGTCCCGGGCCAGGGCGCGAATGTAGGTGCCCGAGGAACACTCAACGGTCACATCGATGTCGCGCAGCTTGCCGCCGCTCTCCCGGCGGATGCCGTGAACCTCAAAGCGGGAGACCGTCACGGGGCGGGACGGAAGGATGACCTCTCCCCCGGCACGCACGCGGGCGTAGGAGCGCTCGCCGTTGACCTTGATGGCACTGACGCTGCTGGGCACCTGCTGGATGTCCCCGGTCAGGTCCGCGACGGCGGCCATGATCTCTTCGTCGGTTACCGCGGCGGCGATGGTCTCGGCGGTGATTTCGCCTTCGGCGTCGTCAGTGACGGTGGACTGGCCCAGCCTGATGGTGGCCTCGTACGTCTTGGAAGTACCCACAATGTAGGTCAGGAGCCGGGTGGCCTTGTTGATGCCGACCACCAGCACTCCGGTGGCCATCGGGTCCAGTGTTCCCGCATGCCCCACTTTTCGGGTTCCCGCTAGTTTCCGCAGGCGGCCAACCACATCGTGGCTGGTCCATCCCTGCGGCTTGTCCACAATAATCAGCCCTGAACGGACCTGCCCGGAATTCACGCCTTTCAGTATATGCGGCCCTGGCCTGCGGTTCCTGACACCCGGCCAGCCGGCGGGCTTGTCTGCGGACCTGCCGGCGGGTTGGCCGGCGGACCTGCCGTCGGGTTCTCCCCGGGTTCTCCCCGGGTCGCGCCGGTCATCGCGGGTCGCAGCGGGTCGCAGCGGGTCGCCCCGGGTGCCGCGGCGGCGATAGCATGCGGGGTATGCCTGAGCTCTCGCCCCATGTCCGGAATGCCGCTGCCAACCAGATCCGCGAAATCACCCAGGCAGCGTGGGCCCAGCCCGGCTCGATCGTGCTCAGCATCGGCGAGCCGGGATTCCCCACCCCGCCCCACATCCTCGAGGCAGCGCAGGCCACGCTGGGCCGGGATGAGACCGGTTACACGCCCAATGCCGGTATCGCCCCGCTGCGTGCCGCGTTTGCCGACCGCATCAGCCGGCAGACCGGCGTCGAGGTGGCTCCGGGCCGGGCGTTTGTCACCGCCGGCGCGCAGCAGGGCCTGCACCTGGCCATGAGCATGCTTCTGGATGCCGGCGACGAAATCCTGATTCCGAATCCCGGCTACCCCACGTTTGCCATGACTGCCCGGCTGCTTCACGCCGAGCCGGTGGAGTATCCGCTCTATCCCGAACACGACTTCCAGCCGCGCATCGCGGACATCGAGGCCCTGATCACCGACCGGACCCGGGTCCTGCTCCTGAACTCGCCTTCCAATCCCCTGGGCGCCGTGTTTGGCCCGGACCTGGTCCGCGACCTGGTGGAGCTGGCCCGCCGCCGGGACCTGTGGATCGTTTCGGACGAATGCTATGAGGCCTTCACCTACGATGTCCCCCATGTGAGCCCGCTGGCCCACGACGGCGCCGACGGCGGGGACCGGGTGATCGTTTCGGTCACCCTGTCGAAGACGTACGGCCTGACCGGACTGCGGATCGGCGCCCTGATCACCCCCGCCGGCCTGGAAACCCAGATGAGCACGGTGATGGAATCGATCGTCTCCTGCGTGGCGTCGCCGTCGCAGTATGCCGCCCTGGCCGCCCTGACCGGACCTCAGGACTATGTCAGCGCTGCTGCCGCCCACTATCGCGTCAACCGGGATGCGGCGGCGGCCGTGCTGGATCAAAAGAACATTCCGTACCTGAAGGCACAGGGGGCGTTCTACCTCTGGGCTGACCTGTCCCACGCCACTGAGGGCCACGTCAGGGCGTGGACGCAGAAGTTCCTCGCGGAGCAGGGTGTCGCCGTGGCGCCGGGCACCGCGTTCGGTTCCATCGGCGAAGGCTGGGTTCGGATCGCCCTGTGCGGGGACACCGCAGACCTGGTCACGGGGCTGGAACGTTTTCCGGAGCGCGCGTCCGGTGCAGCAGCCTGCCGGTGACCTACCCGCGGCCGGCCTCGGCCACCACGCCCCCGTTTGGGCGGGATACTCAGTACTCGGATGCACCCCGCTGGGACCGCCCAGCGGCGCATCAGCCTGACGTTTACCCGTGGAAACCCCGGCCGTAGGCTGTGAGGGCTTCCCCCGGGGGCGTGGCTGGGAACCGCGGAGGCGTGGAGGCAAGTCTCGCATTGCACCCCATCAATGCTGAGGAGTCACCGTGAAAAGAACATCCCCCGCCCTCGCCGCCCTGGCCGCTGTCGCGGCCCTGGGCCTGGCCGCCTCGCCTGCTTCCGCCGGCGGCCGGCACCCCGCCCCACCCGACGCACCCCCGACCGCAGGAAAGGTCACCACCGTCGCCGAAGGACTGGTGGGACCCCTGAGTCTGGCTGTGGGCCGCGGACCAACGATCGACGTGGCGCAGTCCTTCGCCGGAGTGCTTACCCGGATCGGGCGGGACGGCAGCACCGAAACGCTTGACGCCGGGCCGCTGGGATACGGCTACGGCGGTGTGTCACGCTCCCGCGGCACCACGTACTACACCGCCAGCATCGGAGCTATGACCCATGACCCGACGCAGAATTTCACCCAGCTGAAGTCCGTCGACCGGTACGGAAGCGTGGAAACGGTGGCCGACATCGCCACCTACGAGTACACGGAAAACCCGGACGGCATCAACACCTATGGGTTCCAGGGCCTCGATCCTGCCTGCGCGGCACAGCTGCCGCCCACCGGCCTCTTCTCCAACAGCTACACCGGTTTGAAGGACTCAAACCCCTACGCGACCCTCCCCTCCGGGCGCGGAAGCGTCCTGGTCTCCGATGCCGGGATGAACGCCGTTATTGAAGTGGATCTGGCGGACGGGAGCATTTCCACGCTGGCGGTCCTGCCGCCCATCCCGGTGACGGTGACAGCCGAGGAGGCCCTCCGGGTAGGTCTCCCGGCCTGCACCGTGGGCAACACGTACAACGTGGAACCGGTTCCGACAGGCCTCGAAGCCGGACCCGGCGGGGATCTGCTGGTCGCGTCGCTGCCGGGCGGCGTGCCGGGAGCGGGGCTGGCCCAGGGCTCGGTGTTCAGGGTGGATCCCGACGACGGCAGCTCGGAACTGGTGGCCACCGGTTTCAGCGGCACCACCGGGATGGCGGTGAATGACAACGGAGACATTTTCGTGGCCGAGCTGTTCGGCAACCGGATCTCCGTGATTCCGGCCGGAACCAACACACCCGAGCTGTTCCTCGAAGTTAACCAGCCCGGCGATCTGGCGCTGCGGGGATCCGCCCTCTACGCGACTGTGGACGTTCTGGCCGGGGCACCTGCGGAGGAAGGGGCAGCGCCCCCGGCTGCCGCTCCGCCGGCTGAGCCGGCCCCCACCTCAGGCAGCGTTGTCCGGATCGAGCTCAACGACAACTGCCGCGACGACCACCGCGGCCACGGCGGCCACAAGGGCCGCGGCCATCACCACGGCGGAACGTTCGACAACGGATCCCGGGACTGACCCGGAATTAACAGCCAAGAGGGACGGCTCCTTTTCGGAACCGTCCCTCTTGGCAACTACTGGTTGGACTGCTGGCTGAGACCTACTTGGCGTCGGAGCCGGAAGCGGCTTCGTCGTCGTCCTCATCGTCGAAGTCCTCGTCCTTGCGGTACGGGTCGGCGTCGCCGGCGTACGTGGCGCCTTCCTTGAGGGCTTCAAGCTCAGCGTCGCGCTTCTTGGCGGCGCGGATGAGTTCCTCGAGGTGGCTGGCGTTCACGGGAATTTCGTCGGGAACGAATTCCAGCGTGGGCGTCAGGCGCACGGTGATGTTCTTGCCGACCTCGGCGCGCAGGACTCCGCGTGCGGACTCCAGGGCGGC
This sequence comes from Arthrobacter sp. zg.Y820, assembly GCF_030125555.1. Lineage (NCBI taxonomy): Bacteria > Bacillati > Actinomycetota > Actinomycetes > Micrococcales > Micrococcaceae > Arthrobacter > Arthrobacter sp. zg.Y820. Next base: position 277,931 of record NZ_JASKLX010000012.1, on the reverse strand, counting down.
CTTGGTGTCGGCCTGCTGGGCTTCGTCGCCGAAGACCGTGTAGTACACCGTGGCGTGCTGCAGGTCGTTGGTGACGCGTGCGTCGGTGAGGGTCACAAACCCCAGCCGGGGATCCTTGATCCGCCGTTCCAGCGCCTGGGCAACTACAACCTTGATTCGGTCAGCGAGCTTCGCAGCGCGTGCTGGATCTGCCATTACCTCTCCTTAACTAAATTTTGGGGATCGTACAACGACGGCGGCGCAGGCCGGCACATCGTGTTACGTCAGGGTCCGGGGCCGGTGCCTGCACTGCAGGACCGGCCGCCGGAGGGGCCGAAGCGAAGGGGCCGGCAACATGCAGGTGCCGGCCCTCCCGCTTGGAGTGGGGCCGCCGGAAACCGACGGCCCCACCGGGTACTGCTAGACGCGCGGCTTTTCGCGCATTTCGAACGTCTCGATGATGTCGCCCGTGTTGACGTCGTTGAACGAGCCCAGGCCGATACCGCACTCGAAGTCCGTGCGGACCTCGGTGGCGTCGTCCTTGAACCGCTTGAGCGACTCAACGGTGAGGTTGTCACCGATGACCTTGCCGTCACGGGTGACCCGTGCCTTGGCGTTGCGTCGGATGACACCGGAGCGAACGATCGAGCCGGCGATGTTTCCGAACTTGGAGGAACGGAAGACTTCGCGGACCTCGGCGGTGCCGAGCTGGACTTCTTCGTACTCGGGCTTGAGCATGCCCTTGAGGGCGAGCTCAATGTCATCAATTGCTGCGTAGATGACCGAGTAGAAGCGCATGTCCACGCCTTCGCGCTCTGCCAGGTCGGCAACGCGCTCGGCCGGCTTGACGTTGAAGCCGATGATGACGGCGTTGTCCACCGTCGCCAGGTTGACGTCGTTCTGCGTGATGGCACCGACGCCGCGGTGGATGACGCGCAGCTGCACGCCTTCGCCAACGTCGATCTTGAGCAGCGAGTCTTCCAGGGCTTCAACGGCACCGGAAACGTCACCCTTGAGGATGAGGTTAAGGGTGTCAACCTTGCCGTCAGCAACGGCCTGGTCGAAGTCCTCGAGGCTGATGCGCTTGCGGCGCTTCGCCAGGGCGGCGTTGCGGTCCGCAGCTTCACGCTTCTCAGCGATCTGGCGGGCGGTGCGCTCGTCGTCGGTCACGAAGAACGTGTCACCGGCGCGGGGAACGTTGGACAGACCCAGCACCTGGACCGGACGGGAAGGTCCGGCCTCGGAGACGGTTTCGCCGTTCTCGTTGAACATTGCGCGGACGCGGCCGTGGGCCGTACCGGCAACGATCGTGTCGCCGACCTTCAGCGTTCCGGACTGGACCAGGACGGTGGCAACTGCACCGCGGCCCTTGTCCAGGTTGGCTTCGATCGCGATACCGCGGGCGTCCTTGTTCGGGTTGGCGCGCATGTCCAGGGCTGCGTCTGCGGTAAGCAGCACGGCCTCGAGCAGGGCGTCAATGTTGAGGTTCTGACGGGCAGAGACCTCCACGAACATGGTGTCGCCACCGTATTCCTCGGGAACCAGACCGTATTCGGTCAGCTGGCCGCGGACCTTCTCCGGGTTGGCGCCTTCCTTGTCGATCTTGTTCACTGCGACCACGATCGGCACATTGGCTGCCTGGGCGTGGTTCAGCGCTTCAATCGTCTGCGGCATGACGCCGTCGTCGGCTGCGACAACCAGGACCGCGATGTCGGTCACCTTGGCACCACGTGCACGCATGGCGGTGAACGCCTCGTGGCCCGGGGTGTCAATGAAGGTGATCGGACGCGTGGTGCCCTCGTGGTCGAACTGGATCTGGTAGGCACCGATGTGCTGGGTGATGCCGCCGGCTTCACCTTCAACCACCTTGGTGTTGCGGATGGCATCCAGCAGACGCGTCTTACCGTGGTCAACGTGACCCATGATGGTGACTACCGGAGGACGTGCCTCGAGGTCGTCGTCGCCTTCGGCTTCCAGCTCGGCATCGAAGTCGATGTCGAACGTGCTCAGCAGTTCGCGCTCTTCGTCTTCCGGCGAGACAACCTGGATCTTGTAACCCAGTTCGGCGCCCAGGATGTCGAACGTGCCTTCATCCAGGGACTGCGTGGCCGTTGCCATTTCACCGAGGTGGAACAGAACGGTCACCAGTGCTGCCGGGTTGGCCTCAATCTTGTCGGCGAAGTCCGTGATGGACGCGCCGCGGCGCAGACGGACAACAGTGTTGCCGTCGCCGCGGGGTACCGAAACGCCACCCAGCGACGGAGCTGACATCTGCTCCAGTTCCTGACGCTTTGCACGCTTCGACTTGCGCTGCTTGCCGCGTCCTGCGCCGCCCTTGCCGAAAGCACCGGCAGTGCCGCCGCGTCCGCGGCCGCCCTTGCCGAAGCCGCCGCCAACGGGTGCGCCGCCGCCTGCACCGGGTGCTCCGCCGGGTGCGCCGCCGGGGCCCCTGCGGGGTCCTCCGCCGGCACCGCCGCGGGCCGGGGCTGCCGGCCGCTCGGTGCGGTTGGGCATCATGCCCGGTGTGGGACGAGGACCGCCGGGACCGGCGGGTCGTGCCGATGCCGGACGCGGTGCGCCCGGACGGGGTGCACCGGGGCGCGGAGCGCCCGGACGCGGACCGCCGGAGCCGGCTGCCGGACGGGGACCGCCGGCGCCTGCTGCTGCGGGACGTTCGGTGTTCTCGTCACGGCGTCCCGGACGGGGCATGCCCTGGGACGGTGCAAACGGGTTGTTGCCGGGACGCGGTGCGCCCTGGCCCCGCTCGCCTTCGCCGCGGCCACGGGGACGCGGCATGCCCTGGGAAGGCGCGAAGGGGTTGTTGCCCGGACGGGGGCTTCCGGCGCCGGGACGCGGAGCGCCCGGACGGGGAGCATTTCCGCGGCTGCCGCTTTCGGCGGAAGCAGCGGGCTTTTCGGCTTCGGCAGCCTTGGGGGCCGGACGCGCGCCGGGCTTGGCGCCCGACGGTGCAGCCGGCTTGTCAGCGGCCGGGGCCGGAGACGTTTCTGCGGCGGGTGCCGGAGCAGCCGGAGCAGCCGGAGCCGTCGGCTTCTCTGCAGCGGGCGCCGGAGCGGCCGGAGCTGCTGCGACGGGTGCTGCCGGTGCCGGGGTCGGGGTCGGTGCCGACGCCGTCGGTGCTGCGGGGGCAGCGGACGGGCGCGGTCCGGGGGTTCCGGCCGGCTTGGACGCCGGCTTGGAATCCGTCGTGGATTCGGGCTTGGATTCGGACGCCGGGAAGGCGCCACGAAGTTTCTTGACTACGGGTGCCTCAATCGTTGATGAGGCGGAACGGACGAATTCGCCCAGTTCCTGCAGTTTTGCAACTGCATCCTTCGAGGTGATGCCGAGCTCTTTGGCGAGCTCGTGTACGCGGACCTTGGCCACATTTCTCCTGTCTCGGTCCGCACCGAGCCAGGTACGAACCGTCTATTTCCTGCGGGCTTCCACTGCAGTCACAGCAGAGCCCTTCACAGAGCACAAAGTACTCATCGCTGGGTACTCATCGGGTTTCCATCAGATTTCTGACCCGCTTCCAGGTTGGACGGTTTCGAGTCTGCTCCCGGTCGGAGCATCCTCAAGAGCCTTGAACCAAGCCTCCGCGTCTGTGGTGTCCACCTGACCCCGAAAGGCCCGGTGAAACGCACGTCGCCGAAGCGCTGCTGCAAAGCATGCTGTCCCGCGGTGCACCCAGGCACCGCGGCCAGACATACGGCGGTGTTCGTCGACCTGAACGGCAATACTGCCTTCAGTGACCACAGCTACCAGCCGCATCAGAACAGCCTGGTCATCCGTTTTCCTGCACCCAATGCATGTCCTCAGCGGGACATGAGCTGCAGCGCCTGAGGCTGCAGGGGACGAAAGGAAAGCGGACGGCGACCCGGCCTCATTCATTCTAACGCGTTTCTCTCCCTGTGCCGCATCCACCCAAAGACCCGGCTGCTTAGGCAGTCTTGGCGTCGGAAACGATATCGATCCGCCACCCTGTCAGCTTGGCTGCCAGACGGGCATTCTGCCCCTCCTTGCCGATTGCCAGCGACAGCTGGTAATCGGGAACGACAACCTGAGCCGACCGGGTGTCTTCGTCGGTGATGGTAACGGAATTCACGCGCGACGGCGACAGGGCGTTGGCGATGAAGGTGGCCGGATCCTCGCTGAAATCCACGATGTCAATCTTCTCATCGTGAAGCTCGGTCATGACCGCGCGGACACGCGAGCCCATCTCGCCGATGCAGGCACCCTTGGCGTTGATGCCGGAGATGTTGCCCTTGACGGCGATCTTGGTCCGGTGGCCGGCTTCACGGGCCAGCGCCACAATCTCGACACTGCCGTCGGCAATCTCGGGAACTTCCAGTTCGAAGAGCTTCCGGACCAGGCCCGGGTGGGACCGGGACAGCGTGATGGACGGGCCCTTGAAGCCGCGGCGCACGTCAACGACGAAGGCGCGCAGCCGGGAACCGTGGGTGTACTTCTCGCCCGGGACCTGCTCCGTGGGAGGCAGCAATGCCTCCACGGCGCCGAGGTTGACCTGGATCATGTGCGGGTTGTTGCCCTGCTGGATCTGGCCGGAGACGATTTCTCCCTCACGGCCCTTGAACTCGCCAACGATGGCGTCATCTTCGACGTCGCGCAGCCGCTGCAGGATAATCTGGCGGGCCGTGCTCGCGGCAATGCGGCCGAAACCGGTGGGGGTGTCGTCGAACTCGCCCACGGCCTCGCCGTCGTCGTCCAGTTCAGTGGCCCAAATGGTGACGTGCCCATTCTTGCGGTCCAGCTCTGCGCGGGCCTTGTCCTGTGCACCGGCGGTCTTGTGATAAGCCACCAGAAGCGCCTGCTCAATGGTCGGAATCAGCAGATCCAGGGGGATCTCCCGTTCGCGTTCCAGCAGCCTCAGCGCACTCATATCTATTTCCATCTAGGCCTCCTCAGCTGTGGTTTTTTCATCACTGTCGGCGACGCCGTCCAGTGGTTCGTCGTCAAGATGCGCGAATTCGACTTCGACGCGCCCCTTGCGGATGTTGCTAAAGGGCAGCGTGGTCTGCTCGCCCTGCTTCGCCTTCATGCCTTTTTTGACCGGCAGTTCCGGGATGAACGTGATGCCGTCGTCCTCAACGGAGACCAGGCGGCCTTTGACGTCGTCGCCGGTCAGGACGTTGACGCTGACCATGCGGCCGACGTTGCGGCGCCAGTGGCGCGGCTCCGTCAGCGGGCGCGACACACCCGGAGAGGAAACCTCCAGGCTGTACGGACGGCCGTCGTCGTGCGGGTCTGAATCCATCGCCTCGGAAAGCGCATGCGCGACGTCGGAGATGCGGTCGAGGCTGACGCCGCCCGCTTCTCCTTCGGGAAGGTCCACGATGACGTGTACGGTGCGGTTGGCACCGGCCATTTTGATCTCGATGTCCTCGAGGAAAAGCTGCTGCTGTTCAACCGTGGGAGCAAGGAAGTTTTTGAGCCGCTGGGTTTCAGCGGCAATCTCTGCGTGCATGGCCTTCTTGCGGTAATCCGATGACGTGTCTTTTTTGGGGCTGGGCCGAACCGCCATAGGTGCCTCCCACTAGATGATGTTGTACCTACTAGCGTACCGACTTTCCTGAGTCCCATCGGCATCGCAGCAGACGAGGGCCCGTTCATGGCATCATCGGATGTAGTGAAAAAGCCCCCGTCCCGCAGAACGCCCGCGGCCGGCCGCGCCGGACGGGCGATGGCGGTCCTGGGCGGCGTGAGGCGTACCACTCTGTTGCTGGTCCTGGCCGCAGTGGTATTGAGCCTGGGGCTGGTCGCCGGAAACGGTGCCGGCGATGACCGGCCGGCCAGTTACTCGGAAATCGCCCAGACCGACGCGCGGGCAGCGTCCCTTGAACTTGCCCGGCAGGCCGGCGAGCTGGCTAATGCCGAAGGCACCGGCAGGCTGGCTGCCGAACTCACCCGGCAGGCCGATGTCCTGGCTGAACAGTCAGCGCTCCTGATCCGCCCCGGCAGCCTCCGCCGCGGCGTCCCGCCGTTTGAGGTCCCCACCGCCGACGCCGGTCCCGCCTCGGGCGCCTCCGGCGCTGACGGCACTTCCGGCACTTCCCCCACCGACGCTGGGTATGCCGCCCGGTATGTCCAGTCGATGGCTGCAGCTGCCCACGCCAGTCTGGACGCCGCCATGCGCGCCGATGCCGGAACGGCGCGGCTGCTGGCGGCCACCGGTGCCACCCAGCAGGTCCTCGCGGTCCGCGCCGCCGTCGCCGCCGGCCTGAACCCGCCGCAGGCTTGGGAGCCGGTCGCGCCGGCCGGCTCCGACGCCCGCTGCGTGCCGGAGACCTCGGCCACCGACTCCGGACTGACGGGTGCGCCGTCTTCCGCCCCGTCGGGCGCGGCCTCCTCCGTCCCTTCGGGTGCGGCCTCCTCCGTCCCGTCGGGTGCGGCCTCCGGCACCGGCGGATCCGCCCCGGATGCCGCGGCGGCGCTGAAGGGCGCGATCGACGCGGAATACGGTGCGGCGTACGCCTACGAGGTCGCCATGGCCCGCGCCTCCGGCGTTTCCGCCCGCACTGAACTGGACGAAGCCCGGGACAGTCATCTGGCCGCCGGCGCCCAGGGGGTGCTGCTGCTGCCCGAGGTCTGCCTCCCGGCACTGACCCGTGCCCCGGCGTACTCCCTGCCGCCGTCGTTCCAGCAGGATCCCTCCGGTGCCCTTGAAGACCTTGAGACGTCCCTGCCCGCCGTTTACGCGGACCTCGCGGCGCTGGGAAGCGGAGCTGTCCGCGCCTGGGCGGTGGAGCGGCTGGCTGAGCTGAGCACCGAGCTGTACACCGGCCAGCGCGCTGTTCCGGCAGCACCCGGACTCGGGCTTGAGACCGAGGGGCTGCCGCGGTCCCCCGGCACCGCTTAGCCTGTACTCATGCCCCAACTCCCCCTGACCATTCCCGAGGCACTCCACCAGCGGTACAGCCGCGACCGTTCCGGCCGGACCTGGCTGGCCGCCCTGCCGCTGCTCGTGGCAGAGGCCATGGAGCGCTGGGACCTGGCCCTTGATCTGCCCGCGGACACCGGCCTCTGGTCCGGACACGGTGCGCTGGTCCTGCCGGTCATGTCCGCCTCGGGTGCGGCTGTGCTGAAGGTCGCCTATCCGCACGACGAAGCCCTGACCGAACCTGCCGCCCTGGGCCTGTGGGCCGGGCACGGCGCCGTGCAGCTGTACGCCAGCCATACCGACAGCGGAACCCTGCTGCTGGAACGGCTGAACGCCGACCGGAGCCTCTGTGACGTCCCGATGGACGCCGCCGTCGAGGTGTGGGGCGGGCTGGTGCGCAGGCTCTCGCTGCCGGCCGCCGACTCCCCCGCCTGGGCCGGTGTCCCCTCGCTCGCCGAACGGACGGAGCAGCTGTCCGACGAGCTGCCGGCCGACTGGGAAGAGCTGGGCCGGCCCTGCGAACGGCGTCTGCTCGAGGCGGCGCTGGAGGTCTGCCAGACGCGCGGAGCGGTGGGTCGGCGCAGCAACAACGACGTCCTGGTCCATACCGACCTGCATTTCGGCAACATTCTCTACCGCGGCAGGGACGGCGACGGCGGTTCTTCCGAGGCCTGCGGGTTTGTGGCCATCGACCCGCAGGCGATGGTTGGGGAAGCCGAGTTCGCCGCAGCCCCGATGCTCTGGAACCGGACCGAGGAGCTGGGCAGCGTCCGGCCGGAGGCGGCGCTGCGCGGGCGGCTGGCCCGGCTCTGCGCCGCGGGCGGCCTGGACCCCGAGGCCGCCCGTCAGTGGAGCGTCCTGCGGGAAGTCGCCAATGCCCTGGAGTACACCCGGGCGGGACAGCGGAAGAATGCGGCACGCTCGGTCTGGGTGGCGACAGCGATCGCGGGCTGACCGGTTCCCCTGCCATTGCGGGAGAAAGAGACAGGCTCAGCCCCGGATGTTCTCCACCCACACGTCGTAGCCAAGCTTGCAGATCAGGGCTCCAACCACCACCAGGAACACCACGCGGATGAACTTGCTGCCCTGCTTCACGGCCATCCGCGCGCCGATGTAGCCGCCGATCATGTTGGCGAAGCCCAGGATCAGCCCGATCCCCCACAGCAGCGCGCCGTTCGGCAGGAAGAACGCCAGCGCGCCGAGGTTGGTGGCCATGTTCACGATCTTGGCCTTGGCGCTGGCCGCGAGGAAGTTGTAGCCGAGGAAGGTGACCATGGAGATGATCAGGAAGGAGCCGGTTCCCGGACCGATCAGCCCGTCATAGAACCCGATCACCAGGCCGATGCCCGCGGCCGTCCCGTAGTGCCGGCGGCCCTGGTGGCGCAGCTTGGTCAGCTCACCGACCGTCGGCTGGGTCGCGGTGAACACCGCCACGACAATCAGCGCCACCACGATGATCGGCTTGAACACCGAGGACGGCAGCGACGTCGCGAGCACCGCTCCCCCGAAGCTGCCCGCCAGTGCGACGCCGGCCATGGGCAGGGCGGTGCGCAGGTCCGGATGTGCGCGCCGGTAGTAGGTGATGGCGCTGGTGGTGGTGCCGAAGATGGACCCCATCTTGTTCGTCGCCAGCGCCTGCACCGGCGTGATCCCCGGAATCAGCAGCAGGGCCGGCAGCTGCAGCAGCCCGCCGCCGCCCACCACCGCGTCCACCCAGCCGGCGGCCAGGCCCGCCACCACCACAAGGAGGATGGTGGCGAGCTGAATCTCCTCGAGACCGGAGATCACTGGGTGCTACAGCGCTGCTGCGCCGCGCACGTACTCCACCGCTTCCGCCACCGGCACGTTTTCGGCAACGCCGCTGGCGCGGTCCTTGACCTCGACGACGCCGTCGGCCAGGCCGCGGCCGACCACGAGGATCGTCGGCACGCCGATGAGCTCGGCGTCGCCGAACTTCACGCCGGGTGAGACCTTGGGACGGTCGTCATAGATGACTTCCAGTCCGGCGGCTTCGAGGTCCTCGGACAGCTTGGCTGCCGCTGCGAAGATCTCCTCGCCGCGGCCGGTGGCCACCACGTGGACATCGGCCGGGGCGACGGCGCGCGGCCAGACAATGCCCTTCTCGTCGTGGTTGGACTCGGCCAGCGCCGCGACCGCGCGGGTGACGCCCACGCCGTAGGAGCCCATGGTCACCGTGACGAGCTTGCCGTTCTTGTCCAGGACCTTCACGCCCAGGGCCTCGGCGTACTTGCGGCCAAGCTGGAAGATGTGGCCCATTTCGATGCCGCGGGCGGCTTCGAGCGGACCGGATCCGTCCGGAGCTTCGTCGCCCTCGCGCACCTCGACGGCTTCAATGACGCCGTCCCAGGTGAAGTCGCGGCCGGCAACGAGGCCGATCACGTGTTTGCCCGGGGCGTTCGCACCGGTGATCCAGCTGGTGCCGGAGACCACGCGGGGGTCCACCAGGTACAGCAGGCCGGTGGCGGATTCGGTGCCCAGCACCGGCTCGTCAACGGACAGGCCCGGGCCAATGTAGCCCTTGACCAGGCCGGGGTGCTTCTTGATGTCTTCGTCGGTGGCGGCGTCGACTTCCAGTTCGCCGCCGATCTCCACGTGGGCGGCGATGTTGGCTTCGATGCGCTTGAGGTCCACGGCGCGGTCGCCGGGAACGCCGACGACGACGATCCGGCGTTCGCCGGTGGGCAGCGTGACGGCCAGGACGACGTTCTTCAGCGTGTCAGCGGCGGTCCATTCCCCGGATTCGCGGGCAAAGCGGGCATTGACGTCGGCGACCAGGGTGTCGATCGTCGGGGTGTCCGGGGTGTCCACGACCTTCGCTTCGGGAGCGCCGGCGAAGTCGATCTCGGCGGGCGGAACGGTGCTGACGGCTTCCACATTGGCCGCATAACCGCCGGCGGAACGCACGTAAGTGTCCTCGCCGACCGGCGTCGGATGCAGGAACTCTTCGCTCTTGGAGCCGCCCATGGCGCCGGAGACTGCCGATACCACAACGATCTCCAGGCCGAGGCGCTCGAAGATGCGCAGGTAGGCGCCGCGGTGCGCCTGGTAGCTGGCCTCCAGGCCGTCGTCGTCGATGTCGAAGGAGTAGGAGTCCTTCATGATGAATTCGCGGCCGCGCAGCAGGCCGGCGCGCGGCCGGGCCTCGTCGCGGTACTTGTTCTGGATCTGGAACAGCGAGACCGGCAGGTCCTTGTACGAGTTGTACAGGTCCTTGACCAGCAGCGCGAACATTTCCTCGTGCGTGGGGGCCAGCAGGTAGTCGTTGCCCTTGCGGTCCTGCAGGCGGAACAGGTTGTCGCCGTACTCGGTCCAGCGGTTGGTGGCCTCGTAGGGTTCACGCGGCAGCAGGGCCGGGAAGTGCACTTCCTGGGCGCCGATGGCTGCCATTTCCTCGCGGATAATGGTCTCGACCTTGCCCAGGACGCGCAGCCCCAGGGGCAGCCAGGAATAGATCCCGGGGGCGGCACGGCGGATGTACCCGGCACGCACCAGCAGGCGGTGGCTGGCGACGTCGGCGTCGGAGGGGTCTTCGCGCAAAGTGCGCAGGAAAAGAGTGGAGAGTCGAAGGACCACGCTGGGTATCCGTTTCTGCAGCCGGGGCTGCATTCAAGCTGGGACAAAAGGGAAATAACGCTCCCCTCTAATCTAGCGCGTGCTGCCGCTGCCGCCGGACAGGTTGAGGGTGCCTGCTGCTGAGGCGGTTGCCGTCACAGGAAGTCAGAACAGGATGGTGGCGAAGGTGCCCACCTGCTCGAAGCCCACGGTTTCGTAGGTGGCCCGCGCCGGGGCGTTGTAGGAATTGACGTACAGGCTGACCACCGGGGCAACCTGCCGGGCAGCCTCCACTACGGCTGACATGTACGGGGCGCTGAGGCCGCGGCCGCGGTACGCCGGGTTCATCCAGACGCCCTGGATCTGGACGGCGCTGCTGGAAACGGTGCCGAGCTCGGCCTTGAACACCACCTGGCCGGAGGCGTCGAAGTCCACCAGGGACTGCTGCCGGGCGATCAGGGATTTGACCCGCTGCCGGTAGTGGTGGCTGCCGCCCGAGACGGGCGAGTACCCCACCTCCTCCTCGAACATGGCGGCGCAGGCGGGCAGCAGGACGTCGAGTTCCGAGGGCTGGGCGTAACGCAGCCCGGGAGCCGGCTGCACCTGAGAAACCCCGGTCATCTGCAGCAGCGGCTGGTCGCTGCGCACGTCAAAGGGCTGGGGGCTGGAGTACTGCAGCTGGGACCAGATGGACAGCACTGCCTCGGCGGGTCCGAAAATGGACGAGTAGCGGCGTCCGGACCGTGCCAGGTAAGCGCCGATTTCCGGGCCGGTGTCCGCCGTGACGCCCACGGGCACCACATTGACCCCGGCCCAGCAGGCGGCGGTGAGTTCCCCGCCGTCGAAAACGCCGACGACCCGCCCGCCGGCCGGCGTGGGCGCAGCGCTGCGGGTCGTCTCGAGCTGGGAGAGCAGGAAGATATTGGCAACCGGGTCAGCCTCGGCCAGGGCCCAGAGGGCAGCCGTGTCTTCCGCGTCCAGGACGCGGAGCGTCCCGGAATGGCCGCCGCGGACATCCTGCCCGCTGCGTGAAGTGGCGCCGGTCCTAGCCGACAGTAACCATGGGGCCACCCGTGCCAGCATTTTCGCCATCGGACTCCCCCATACTTTCTGCGATCTTCATAGCCTCTTCAATGAGGGTCTCAACGATCTGGTCTTCGGGAACAGTCTTAATGACCTCTCCCTTCACAAAGATCTGGCCTTTGCCGTTGCCGGAGGCCACGCCGAGGTCAGCTTCACGGGCTTCACCGGGTCCGTTGACGACGCAGCCCATGACGGCGACGCGAAGCGGAACGTCCATGCCTTCGAGCCCGGCGGTTACCTGCTCTGCGAGAGTGTACACGTCAACCTGCGCGCGGCCGCAGGAGGGGCAGGACACAATTTCCAGCTTGCGCGGCCGCAGGTTCAGCGACTGCAGGATCTGGTTGCCCACCTTGATTTCCTCCACGGGAGGAGCGGACAGCGAGACGCGGATGGTATCGCCGATGCCCTTCGCCAGCAGCGCACCGAAGGCGGTGGCGGACTTGATGGTCCCCTGGAACGCCGGACCGGCTTCGGTGACGCCCAGGTGCAGCGGCCAGTCCCCGCGTTCGGCGAGGAGCTCGTAGGCGCGGACCATGACCACGGGGTCGTTGTGCTTCACGGAGATCTTGAAGTCATGGAAGTCGTGTTCCTCGAACAGGGACGCTTCCCAGACAGCGGATTCCACCAGGGCCTCGGGGGTGGCCTTGCCGTATTTGGCGAGCAGGCGCGGATCCAGCGACCCGGCGTTGACGCCGATCCGGATGGAGGTGCCGTGGTCCTTGGCGGCCTGCGCGATTTCCTTGATCTGGTCGTCGAACTTCCGGATGTTGCCCGGGTTCACCCGGACCGCGGCGCAGCCGGCCTCAATAGCGGCGAAGACGTACTTCGGCTGGAAGTGGATGTCAGCGATCACGGGGATCTGCGACTTCTTGGCGATGATCGGCAGCGCTGCTGCGTCATCGGCACTGGGGCAGGCCACCCGGACAATGTCGCAGCCGGAGGCCGTCAGCTCGGCAATCTGCTGCAGGGTGGCGTTGATGTCCGTGGTGGGCGTGGTCGTCATGGACTGGACGCTGATGGGGAAATCGGATCCAACCCCCACTGACCCCACTTTGATCTGGCGGGTTTTGCGCCGCGGTGCAAGGGTGGGCGGCGGTGCTGCTGGCATTCCAAGGTTGACCGAGGTCAAAACGTCCTCCATGTGCCTTATCGGCAGTTATTCGGCTAAAGCGCACTGCGGATGCGCTAATCCATTATCCACCCCGCACCGGTGCGGGGTGTACGGATATCGTTCAGGGCTTAGACGAGATGGGCGAAGGCGCCCACTGCCGGCTCCCATTCGGTGGTCTTCATGCCCGAAATGGCGCCCACGGCGGCGAAGGGATCCTGCATGAGGAGGTTGGAAAGATCAACTTCGTCCTCGGCGGTGAAAATCAGCAGCGCGCCGGCGCCGTCAGTAAACGGACCCGAGGCCAGCAGGCGTCCCTGGTCCACCAGGCCGGACAGCCACTGGCGGTGGGTGGGGCGGTGCTCATCACGGATGGAGGCGGAATCGGCGTCGTACACGTACTCAACTGCAAAAATACTCATGGCTCCAGCGTACGGGATCGTCGACTCAGAGCAGGAAGGCCCGTGCCGCGGCAGCCACGCCCGCCGCCCACAGCATGGAGGCCAGGGTCCCGATAATGAAGCGCTCAGCAGCCGCCGGTGTGTCTTTAAGCTCGGCGTAGCGGCCCAGGCCCTTGATGGCCACGACGTACGCAATGGCCACGGGTTCGGAGGCCAGCACCGAAGCCGCCACGGCCAGCCGCTCGAGGACGCCGATCACCAGCCCGCCGCGGAGCACCGATCCCGGGGCCGGACTGCTGCCCGGCCGGGAACCCGCGGCTGCCGGCGGGCGGGCAGGCGGGTCGGGCAGGGCCGGCAGGGCCCGGCCCGCGGGGATCCGCGCACCGCGGCCGAATTCGGCGTCCAGATCCTGATCAGCCGCGGGATCGGCCTCGGCAAAGGGCGGACCGGAGTCTTCCACGGCGCGCGCCAGCCGCAGCACCCCGGCCGTGACCGGCCAGCCGAGGACGGCGGCCACCAGCAGCGTCAGGACAATCCAGACGAACTCCATCAGAGGTGCTCCGTTTCCCCGGCGGCGGGTGTTTCATCGGCGCGGGCGAGCAGGACGGATGCGGCGGGACGGGCCGCCCACTCCTCCTGCCAGCCGGCGCGGGCTATGGTCTTGCCCACGGATTGCGGGCTGATCCCGAGCTTACGGGCGGCAGCGCTCTGGGCTCCCCAGATGCCTGGTTCAACCTGCTCCAGTATCCGCCACTGCTCGGCGGTCCGGTCGCGGATCAGCCGCCCAATCAGCACGAGCACGGCTTCCGCCTCCGCGGCGCCGGCAGGCCCGGTCACGGCGACGGGCGGGCGGTCACCGGTTTTTTTGGCGCGGTCCACGGCGTCCCGGGCCGCGAAGAAGGCGGGGCCGGATGCCTCGCGGGTGCCGGCGGGCAGCGGCGTGTCCACCGGGCCGACGCCGATGCCCACCGACCAGTGCCCGTCCCGCAGGGCGCGCAGCGCGGCTTCCACCGCCACGTCCGCCTGCGCGGTGACGCCCTGGACTTCGTCGCCCACCGAGCGTTCGAAGGGCAACTCCATGCGCAGGTCGCCGAGGAGCGCCAGCAGGTCCGGGACCCGGTCCCGGCTGCTGCGGCTCCCCTTTTGGTCGATGGTCAGGACGAACATTTCACGCCGGATCGGCAGCAGGGCTTCTTCATGTTGAAACCGTATCCGGTTGTAATTGGAATCACAACCAGATTCGGCTTCAAATGGAGCAGGTCCCCGGCACCGCGGCGTGCCCTAGTTGAAGAGGCTCACCGGTTTCACAATGTCCGCATAGATGAGCAGGGCACTCATGCCCATGAGCAGGATCGCCACGACGTAGGTCACCGGCAGCATCTTGGCCAGGTCGAAGTGCCCGGGGTCCGGGCGCTTGAAGAGCTTGGCAACGCGCCGGCGCAGCCCCTCCCAGAGGGCCCCGGCCACGTGGCCGCCGTCGAGCGGGAGCAGCGGAATGAGGTTGAAGACGAAGAGTGCCAGGTTGACGCTGGCCACCAGGCCCAGCAGCGTGGCGACCCGGCTTTCCATCGGCACCTCTTCCATCGAGGAGATCTCCCCGGCGATGCGGCCCACACCAACCACGCTGATCGGACCGTTGGGATCCCGCTCTTCGGAGGAGAACGCCGCCTGGGCGACGTCGACCACGCGCTGCGGCAGATTGATCACCACGCCGGCGATGCTCTGCAGGTTCTCCCCGACCGTTGGCAGCACCTCGGCCCCGGGCTGGCGGACCAGCTCGGTGGAGGCGGCGACGCCGATGAAGCCGACTTCCCGGGTCACGGCGTTGCCGGCGTCGTCCACGGCGGGGGCGCCGTCGTCGTCGGCCACGGGACGTTCGGTCAGCAGCGGGGTGATGACGGTGTCCTGCTCGACGCCGTCGCGCACGTAGGTGATGGGCACCGACTGGCCGGCCGCGTCCCGGATCCGGGAGGACAGATCCTCCCAGGAGTCGACCGGGCTGCCGTTGAACGCGGTGATGGTGTCACCGGGCAGCAGCCCCGCTTCGTATGCGGGGGCGGCCGGATCCTCCGCGGTGCATTCGGTCTGCCCCTCGGCGGCCTGGTCGGAGGTGATGACGCACTGGTTGACTTCGGCCAGCGTGGTGGTGCTCTGCGCGGTGCCGAAGCCCATGAGCAGGACGGCGAACAGCACCACGCCGATCAGCAGGTTCATGAACGGGCCGCCGAGCATGATGATGATGCGCTTCCAGATCGGCAGGTTGTAGAACACCCGCTTTTCGTCGCCGGGCTGCAGCTGTTCGGCAGCGGCGGCGCGGGCATCCGTGGCCAGCTGCGAGAACATGCCGGTGCTGGAGCTGCGGACGGTGCCCTCGGCGTCGTCGGCCTTGTTCGGCGGGTACATCCCGACCATGGACACGTAACCGCCCAGCGGCAGGGCCTTGACACCGTATTCGGTCTCCCCGCGGCGGCGCGAGAACACTGTCGGGCCGAACCCGATCATGTACTGCGTCACCCGCACCTTGAAGGCCTTGGCCGGCACCAGGTGGCCCACCTCGTGCAGGGCGATGGACGCGGCGATTCCCACCGCCACGAACAGGACGCCCAGGATGAAGAGGAGAACGGTCAACGGATTTCCTTCGGGTCAAGAGGGCTGCGCGGTTGCATGGTCAGCGTCCGCAGCGTTTCCGGGCGGCGGCGCGGGCCCAGTCTTCCGCGGCCAGCACCGACTCCAGCGTCAGCGGCGCGGTGTCGGTGTGCTCAGCCAGTACGGCGGCGATCGTATCAACGATGTCTGTGAATCCGATGAGACCGTCGTGGAACGCGTCAACGGCTTCTTCATTGGCTGCGTTGTAAACGGCCATGCCCGTGCCGCCGGCCGCGGCGGTGCGCTTGGCCAGCGCGACGGCGGGGAACGCTTCCTCGTCCAGCGGTTCGAAGGTCCACTCGGAGGCGGTGGTCCAGTCGAAGGGCTTCGAGGCTCCGGGAACGCGGTGCGGCCAGCCCATGCCCAGGGCAATTGGCAGGCGCATGTCCGGCGGTGAGGCCTGGGCGATGGTGGAGCCGTCCACGAACTGGACCATGGAATGCACCATGGACTGCGGATGCACGACGACGTCGATCCGATCCAGCGGCACGTCGAAGAGCAGGTGGGCCTCGATCACTTCCAGTGCCTTGTTGACCATGGAGGCGGAGTTGGTGGTGACCATCCGGCCCATCTTCCAGGTGGGATGCGCCAGCGCCTGGTCGGGCGTGACGTTCTCCAGTTCGCTGCGTTTCATGCCGCGGAACGGGCCGCCGGAGGCCGTGACGATCAGTCGGTCCACTTCCTGCTGCGTTCCGGAGCGCAGGGCCTGGGCCAGGGCGGAGTGTTCGGAGTCCACCGGAACCAGCTGCCCGGGGGCCGCGGCACGCTTGACCAGCTCGCCGCCGACGATCAGGGATTCCTTGTTGGCCAGGGCCAGCAGGTGGCCGGCGGCCAGTGCGGCGAGCGTGGGTTCGAGGCCGATGGAGCCGGTGATGCCGTTGAGGACCACTTCGGCTTCGGGCCAGGCGGCGACGGCGGTGGCGGCGGACGGACCGGTGAAGAGTTCCGGATCATAATCGGTGACGCCGGCCTCGCGGGCGGCGTCCTGCACGGCGGCGTGCAGGGTGGCGGTATCCACCGAGGCGCAGCCGACGGCGTTGGCCCGGGTGTGGACGGCCTGCCGGGCGAGCAGTTCCAGGTTGGATCCGCCCGCGGCCAGCGCGACGATCGTGAAGCGGTCCGGGGCGGCGTCGGCCACGTCTATGGCCTGCGTGCCGATTGACCCGGTGGAACCCAGGAGCACCACCCGGCGCGGAACGCCCTCAGTGCTGCCAAAGGGCCGGTCGGTTGCTGCTGCGGATGGGATGCCGGAAGAACCTGGAAGCTGCATGCTTCCAGTATCGCGCACGTATGGCGCATCGCGGGGGTGAATGGAGTGGCGGCGCCGTCGCTGCACTCTCGGCGTCCTGGCCGCACTCGCACCCGCCATAGCTGCACACTCGGCGCCCCGGCAGCGCACGAACCCGCCATAGCTGCACACTCGGCGCCCCGGTCCCGGCGAGAGCGCAGGTCTGGTCGTTTTACGGGCGAAGCCGGCCGTCGAGAGTGCACGTCTGGTGACTTGGCCCCGAGCAAACCCGCCATAGCTGCACATTCGGCACCCCGGCAGCGCTCAAACCCGCCAAAGCTGCACACTCGGCGCCCCGGTCGCGGCGAGAGTGCAGATCTGGTCGCTTACGGCCAGACGCGGCACGCCGGCCGAGCACTGGTTCCCACCCTTTGGGGCAGGTGTGGCGCGTGAGATCCCACCAGCCCCGGAAGTGAACACACAGTGGGATCCCGTGCTGGAGGGAAGGCGGAAGCCCGCCGCCGGCGACCGATATTTGGGAAGCCAGAGAAAGGCCCGGGCCGGAGTTAGAGCGTGATGGGCAGTGCCGACACGGCGTCCGGAATGCTGTCGTCGCCGGAAACCACGGACAGGGCCTGCCGGCTGCCGCGGCCGGTGTTGACCAGCTCCGCGAGCACGGCGGCGACGTCGTGCCGGGGAATGCTGCCCGGCACCTCCGACGGGCCAAGGTTCACCAGGCCCACGGCTTGGTCATCGGTGAGCCGGCCCGGCCGGAGAATGGTCCAGTCCAGGTCGCGCGTCATGAGGTCCTCCTCGGCAGCGAGCTTCGCCGTGAGGTAGGCGTACATGATGTCGTCGAGGCCGTCCGGCCGGCTGCCCCCTCGGACGGCATCCAGCCCGGCGGAGGAGATCTGCACAAACCGGGTCACGCCGGCCTGCTCGGCGCCCTCGGCCAGCAGCACGGCGGCGCCGCGGTCGACACTGTCCTTGCGGGCCGCGCCGCTGCCCGGTCCGGAACCAGCAGCAAAAATGGCCACGTCCGCACCGGTGAGGACCTGAATGACGTCGTCGCTAATGCTGTTTTCCAGGTCGATGACAACCGGGGCGACGCCGTCGTCCTCCAGATCGGAGATCTGGTCCGGGTTCCGGATCAGGCCGGCGACATCGTGACCGTGGGCGGCCAGCAGCCGGCCCAGTTCGCGGGCAATCTGTCCATGGGCTCCTGCTATGACTATGCGCATCTTATGAAGGTAGCGCAGCCCGCGCGCAGATGCCCGGGAAGTTCCCGGATTGGGGCCGTTCCCCGCTTGTCCCGCCCGCAGCCTCAGCGACCCGCGCGGCTCAGCCTCAGCGACCGGCGCGGCTCAGCGTCTGGCGTGCCTGCTTCAGCAGCGGGCCGTCGATCATCTCGCCGCGGAAGCTGAACACCCCGCCGTGGTTGGCGGCCTCGGCGATGACGTCCGTTGCGTAGGCGACCTCGTCGGCGGAGGGCGCATAGGCCGCGCGGACCGCCGCCACCTGTCCGGGGTGAATGCAGGCCTTGGCCGCGAAACCGGAGGCTGCGCCGTCGCGCGCCTCATCCTCAAGCCCCCGGGTGTCCGGGATGTTCCCGTAAATCGAGTCAATTGCCCCCTTGCCGAAGGCACCGCCAGCGAGCAGCACGGCGGCCCGGGCATGCTGTGCCACGCCGCGGTAGCTGCCGTCGGCAAAACGGCTGGATTCCCCGCCGAGGGAAGCCATCAGGTCCTCAGCACCCCACATCAGGGCGGTTACGCAGGGCACCTGGGCTATCTCCGGCGCGCGGACCACGCCCAGGGCGGTTTCCACGAGGGCGACGACGGCGAAGTCCGCGAGCGCTGCACCGATGGCTGAGGGGTCTTCGGCCTTGGCGACCATCAGCGTCCGGTACGGCGTCTGCCGGATGGCGGCCAGGTCCTGCTCAAAATCGGCGGTTCCCACCGGGTTCACCCGCACGATGGTGGTTGCCGGATCCAGATCCGAGGCCACCAGGTTCCGGCGGGCGGCGTCCTTGTCGGCCGGGGCGACGGCGTCCTCCAGGTCCAGGATGACCGCGTCGGCCCGGTCGGCCGCCTTCGCGAACCGCTCGGGGCGGTCCGCCGGGCAGAAAAGCAGGGCGGGGCCCATGGGGAATGTCGTCACTGTGGGGGTCTCCTTCGGGTTCCGGTTCTTGTCCTAACCTATCCCTCCCCGCCGCCTGCCTGCGTCCACATCAGGGCGCTGCGGGTGCACCGCGCCACGACCTCGCCGGACTGGTTCCGCCCGGTGTGGGCCAGCGTGACGATGCCCTGGCCGGGCCGGGAGGAGGACAGCCGCTTGTCCACCACCTCGGTCTCGGTGTAGAGGGTGTCTCCGTGGAAGAGCGGATGCGGAAAGCTGATCTCCCCCAGTCCCAGCTGCGCCACCAGGGTGCCCTGGGTCAGCTGTCCCACCGACTGGCCCACCATGGTGGCCAGGGTCAGCATGGAATTCACCAGCCGCTGCCCGAACGGCTGCCCCTCGCTGTAAGCGGCGTCCAGGTGCAGCCCCTGGGTGTTCATGGTCAGCGTGGTGAACAGGACGTTGTCCGCCTCGGTGAGGGTGCGGCCGGGCCGGTGCCGGTACACCACCCCGGGCTGGAACTCCTCAAACCAGAGGCCGCGCTGTTCAATCACCCGGGGTGCCATCGCCACTTCCTCGGTGCCGGCGTCGGGCTCCTCATACGTCAAGGTCCACCTCCAGCGGTGCGCCGGTGGCCGCGACCACTTCGTCGACAGTGACGCCGGGCGCGGTTTCGCGCAGGATCAGCCCGTCCGGCCCCACCTCGATGACGGCAAGGTCCGTCACGATCAGGTCCACGCAGGTGCGCCCGGTCAGCGGCAGGGAGCACTCGGGAACAATTTTCGGGTTCCCGCCGCGGTCGGTGTGGTCCATCATCACGATCACGCGCTTGGCACCGAACACCAGGTCCATGGCCCCGCCCATGCCCTTGACCATCTTCCCTGGAATCATCCAGTTGGCCAGGTCTCCGTTGGCCGCCACCTCCATTGCCCCCAGCACGGCGACGTCGACGTGCCCGCCGCGGACCATGCCGAAGGAGGCAGCCGAGTCGAAGAACGACGCGCCGGCGTTCACCGTCACGGTCTCCTTCCCGGCGTTGATCAGGTCCGGGTTCAGTTCCGCTTCGGTGGGATAGGGCCCGACGCCGAGGACGCCGTTTTCGGAGTGCAGCACCACTTCCACACCCTCGGGGATGTAGTTCGGAATCAGCGTGGGCATGCCGATGCCGAGGTTGACGTACTGTCCGTTCTCCAGCTCGCGGGCCACCCGGGCGGCGAGTTCGTTTCGGGTCAGGGCCATGTCAGGACTCCTTTCCGGAAGGTGCCGACGACGACGATGGCTCAGCCGGTGCCAGCGTCACCGTCCTCTTCTCAATCCGCTTCTCCCCCGGCCCGACCGGAACCACCCGCTGCACGAAGATCCCCGGAACGTGCACCGCGGCCGGGTCCAGCTCGCCCGGTTCCACCAGTTCCTCCACCTCGGCGATGGTGATCCGTCCGGCCATGGCGCAAAGCGGATTGAAGTTCATGGCGGTGGCGGAGAAGACCAGGTTGCCGTGCCGGTCCCCCTTCCAGGCGTGCACGAGGGCGTAATCAGGAGTCAGGGATTCCTCCAGCACGTATTCCGCGTCCCGGAAGGTGCGCACCTCCTTGGGCTCCGAGGCCTGCAGGACCGAGCCGTCGCCGTCGTACTTCTGCGGCAGGCCGCCCTCGCTGACCTGGGTGCCCACCCCTGCACTGGTATAGAAGGCGGGAATTCCGGCGCCGCCGGCCCGCAGCTTTTCCGCCAGCGTGCCCTGCGGGGTGAGGATCACTTCCAGCTCGCCGGCGAGGAACTGGCGGGCGAACTCCTTGTTCTCCCCCACATAGGAACTGACCGTCCGGCGGATGCGGTGGTCCGCCAGCAGCCGGCCCAGACCCCAGTCATCCACGCCGCAGTTGTTGCTCACGGTTTCCAAATCCGTCGCGCCGGCGTCATGCAGGGCGTCAATCAGCGCCACCGGAATGCCGCACAGGCCAAAGCCGCCCACCGCGAGGGACGCTCCGTCCGGGATGTCGGCCACCGCGTCGGCGGCCGTTGCCATCACCTTGTTAATCATCGCTTCATCCGTTCGTTCGTCTCCATTGACCAACCTGCCGGGCTCCGGGCGCCCCGCCGCACACGCCGGCGGCGCCGATTCCGGACCGGTCCGCCCATCCTAGAGCCCCAGCTCCCTGGCAATCAGCATCAGCTGGACCTCGGTGGTGCCCTCGCCCACCTCCAGGATCTTCGAATCCCGGTAGTGGCGGGCCACCCGGAACTCGTTCATGAAGCCGTAGCCGCCGAAAATCTGCGTGGCGTCGCGGGCGTTGTCCATCGCGGCCTCACCGGCCACCAGCTTCGCCATGGCAGCCTGCGTCTTGAACGGCTTGCCCGCCAGCATCCGGGCCGCGGCGTCGTAGTACGCCAGGCGGGCAGTGTGCGCGCGGGTCTGCATCCGGGCGATCTTAAAGGAGATGGCCTGGTTGGTGCCGATGGCGGCGCCGAAGGCCTGGCGTTCCTTGGCGTAGCGCAGGGCCTCCTCGACGCAGCCCTGCGCCGCTCCCGTGGCCAGGGCTGCGATGGCGATGCGGCCCTCGTCGAGGATCTGCAGGAAGTTGGCGAATCCGCGTCCCTCGGCGCCCAGCAGGTTGGCCTCCGGCACCCGGACGTTGTCCAGGGTGAGCGGATGGGTGTCCGAGGCGTTCCAGCCCACCTTGTTGTACGCCTTTTCAGCGGTGAACCCCGGGGTGTCGGCGGGCACCAGGAAGGTGGAAATCTGCTTCTTGGTGGTGGTGCCGCCGCTGCCGTCCGGCACTTCGGCGGTTCCGGTGACCGCCGTGACGGTGACCAGCGCGGTGATGTCGGTGCCGGAGTTGGTGATGAATTCCTTGGTGCCGTTGATGACCCACTGCCCGTCCTCGCGGTGCGCGCGGGTCCGGGTGCCGCCGGCATCGGAGCCGGCTTCGCTTTCGGTCAGCCCGAAACCGGCGAGCGCCGTGCCGGAGGCGAGCATCGGCAGCCACTGCTGTTTCTGTTCCTCCGTGCCGAACCGGTAGACGGGCATGGCGCCCAGCGAGACGCCCGCCTCCAGGGTGATCGCCACCGATTGGTCCACCCGGGCCAGCTGCTCCAGTGCCAGGGCCAGCGCGAAGTAGTCTCCGCCCATGCCGCCGTACTCCTCCGGAAACGGCAGCCCGAACAGGCCCATCTCCCCCATCTGCGCGACCACCTTGTAGGGGAAGCTGTGCTCGGCGTCGTGCTGGGCGGACACCGGTGCGACGACGGTGTCCGCGAATTCGCGGACCGTGTCCACCAGGTCCTGATGGTCAGCGCTGAGTTCAAAGTCCGGCATGTCCTGCTCCTTCAGACGGTGTTGCATCGGATTCGGGCGTTGCATCGGGGTCCGGCGTCACTACGGCCAGCACCTGGTCAGCCTTGACCAGGTCTCCCGGGGAAAGGCTCAGGGCAACGGTGCCGGCCACGGGAGCGACGAGCTGGTGTTCCATCTTCATGGCTTCCACGCTGAGCAGCGGCTGGCCCGCGGTGACCCGGTCGCCGTCGGCCACCGCCACCGCCACCACGGTGCCGGGCATCGGCGAGCGCAGCACCGGGTCGGCGGCGCCCTCGGCCCGGCCGGCCGCGGCACGGGCAGCGGCCAGCAGCTCGGCCCGGGTCCGCAGCCGCAGCGCGGCAGTGTAGCCGGCGTCCGCGATCCACACGGTGCATTCCCCCGTGCGCTCCCCCGTGCGCTCCCCCGGTGCCCCGGACACCGGAACCACGGTCAGCGGGTGCACGACGCCGTCGAGTGTCACCAGGGCGCGGTCCCCGTCCCGCAGCAGCGAGGCCCGGCGGTCCGGTCCCCCGTTGACGCTGACGGTTTTCCCGCCCCGGACGCTTCGGACGGTCACGACGTCGTCGGACGCCTGCGGTGAGGCGGCGGCGAAGACGAGGCTCAGCGGCCGGGGCGCACCGATCCGCCACCCGTCGGCGCGCCGCCAGGGCGACGGTTCCGTGCCGGAGGTTTCCGGGTCCGCCAGGTCCTCCGCCTGCAGCAGTGCCGCGGCGGCCAGTTCCGCTTCGGAGGGGCTGCGGAACGCCAGCTCGGGAAGCCTGCGCTCGATCAGGGTGGTGTCCAGCCGGCCGGCCCGAACCTCCGGATCGTTGATCAGCAGGCGCAGGTATTCGATGTTGGTGCCGATGCCCAGGATGAGTGTCCGTGCCAGCGCGGCGTCCAGCCGGTCCAGCGCGGTGTTCCGGTCCGGGCCCCAGGCGATGATCTTGGCGAGCATCGGGTCGTAGCTGGAGGACGCCGCGAGGCCCGGCAGCAGGGAGGAGTCCACCCGGATTCCCTCCCCGGTGGGCTCGTGCAGGATGAGCACCTGCCCCGACGTGGGCAGGAAGTCGCGGGCGGGATTTTCCGCGTAGACCCGGGCCTCCACGGCATGGCCAACCAGGCGGACATCGGACTGGGCGAGCTGCAGCTTTTCCCCGGCGGCGATGCGGATCTGCTCCTCCACCAGGTCCAGTCCGGTGACCATCTCCGTCACGGGATGCTCCACCTGCAGCCGGGTGTTCATCTCCATGAAGAAGAACTCCCCGGGCGACGCGTCGGAGACCAGGAACTCCACCGTTCCGGCCCCGGTGTAGTCCACCGACCGGGCCGCCTCGCAGGCCGCCTCGCCGATCCGGGCGCGGGTGGCCTCGTCCAGGAGCACTGACGGTGCTTCCTCGATGACTTTCTGGTGCCGGCGCTGCAAGGAGCACTCCCGTTCCCCCAGGTGGATGACGTTGCCGTGCGTGTCCGCCAAGATCTGCACCTCGATGTGCCGCGGCACCGCGATCAGCCGTTCCAGGAAGAGGGTGTCGTCGCCGAAGGCCGACGCCGCGACCCGGCGGGCGGTGGGCAGCACGGCGGGCAGGTCCTGCGGGCGGTCCACCGCGTGCATCCCCTTGCCGCCACCGCCGGCGGAGGGCTTGATCAGCAGCGGAAAGCCCACGGCGGCGGCGGCTTCGATCAGCTGCTCATCGGTCAAACCGGGTTCGGCGATGCCGGGCACCACGGGCACCCCGTGCGAGGAGACATGGTTTTTGGAGCAGATCTTGTCCCCCATCAGCTCCAGCGCCCGCACCCCGGGGCCGATGAAGACAATGCCCGCCGCGTCCAGGGCGCGGGCAAAGTCGGCGCTTTCGCTGAGGAAGCCGTAGCCCGGGTGCACGGCCTGCGCCCCGGACAGCCGGCAGGCGGCGAGGATGGCGTCAATGTTGAGGTAGCTCTCCCGGGGCGCGGCCGGACCCAGCCGCACCGCGACGTCCGCCTCGCGCACATGCCGGGCGCCGGCGTCGTCGTCGCTGTAGACCGCGGCCGAGCGGATCCCCAGCCGGCGCAGGGTCGCAATGATGCGGCAGGCGATTTCGCCGCGGTTGGCCACCAGCACGGTGTCGAAAAGAGCAGCGGTCATTTCTGCCTCACATCCGGAACAGGCCGAAGGAGGTCTCCGGCAGCGGGGCGTTGGCGCACACGTCCAGGGCCAGGCCCAAAACGGTGCGGGTGTCCGCCGGGTCGATGACGCCGTCGTCCCACAGCCGGGCCGTGGAGTAGTACGGGCTGCCCTGGGCCTCGTAGGTGTCGCGGATGGGCGCCCTGAACGCCTCTTCGGCGTCGGCGCTCCAGTCCTCGCCGCGGGCTTCGAGCTGGTCGCGCTTGACCGTGGCCAGGACCGAGGAGGCCTGGGCCCCGCCCATCACGGAGATCCGCGCCGCGGGCCACATCCAGAGGAAGCGCGGGCTGTACGCCCGGCCGCACATGGAGTAGTTACCGGCGCCGAAGGATCCGCCCACGATCACTGTCAGCTTCGGCACCCGGGCGGTGGCCACGGCAGTGACCATCTTGGCGCCGTTCTTGGCGATGCCGCCGGCCTCATAGTCCCGGCCCACCATGAAGCCGGAGATGTTCTGCAGGAAGATCAGCGGAATGCCGCGCTGGTCGCAGAGCTCAATGAAATGGGCTCCCTTGAGCGCGGATTCGGAGAACAGGACGCCGTTGTTCGCGACGATGCCCACCCGGTGGCCGTGCAGCCGGGCGAAGCCGGTGACCAGGGTGGCGCCGTACTCCTTCTTGAATTCGGCAAATTCGCTGCCGTCCACCAGCCGGGCGATCAGCTCGCGCACGTCGTACGGGGTCTGCAGGTCAGCGGGCACGGTGCCGTAGATTTCCTCCGCGGCGTACGACGGCGGCCGGCCGGGCAGCGGCTGCCAGGCCGGGGCGGACTCGGGAAAGGTCTCCACGATGGTCCGGACGATCTCCAGGGCGTGCGCATCGTTCTCCGCCAGATGGTCGGTGACGCCGCTGATCCGTGAGTGCAGGTCTCCTCCGCCCAGCTCCTCGGCGGTGACGATTTCCCCGATGGCTGCCTTCACCAGCGGCGGGCCGCCCAGGAAGATGGTGCCCTGGTTGCGCACAATCACGGTTTCGTCGCTCATGGCCGGAACATAGGCGCCGCCGGCGGTGCAGGAGCCCAGCACGGCGGCGATCTGCGGAATTTTCCGGGCCGACATCTGCGCCTGGTTGAAGAAGATCCGGCCGAAGTGCTCCCGGTCCGGAAAGACGTCGTCCTGCCGGGGCAGGAAGGCGCCGCCGGAGTCCACCAGGTAGATGCACGGCAGCCGGTTTTCCAGCGCGATTTCCTGCGCCCGCAGGTGCTTCTTGACCGTCATCGGATAGTAGGTGCCGCCCTTGACGGTGGCGTCGTTGGACAGCACCATGACATGCCGGCCCTGGACCAGCCCGATGCCGGCGATCAGACCGGCGCCGGGGCACTCGTCGTCGTACATGCCGGTGGCGGCCAGCGGTGAGATCTCCAGGAAGGGGCTGCCCTCGTCGAGCAGCCGGTCCACGCGTTCGCGCGGCAGCAGCTTGCCGCGGGCCGTGTGCCGTTCCCGGGACCGTTCCGGCCCGCCGAGTGCGGCGTCGGCGAGGCGCTTGCGCAGTTCGCCGGCCAGCGCGCTCTGGGCGGCGGCATTGCGGGTGTACTCGGGTGATGCAGGATCCAGCCGGGCAACAAGGGTCTCCATTGACGTCTCTTTTCTCGGCGGGCTGCCGCCGACGGGATCCGAAGGCCAATCCAGTTAATGATTGCTAACTCAAATCAGGTTATTGGTTATTAACTCAGCTGTCCACCACAATGGAAGCTGCTCGTGGAATAAAAACTGCCGGAAAGGTTTGCATGGACGCAGCGAAAAAAGAAGCACCGGCAGCCCCGCCCCACCGGGAAAGGCCGCAGCCGGCCGCGCGCGCAACCGGACGCAGCCTGGCCAAGGCTTCCCGCCGGGCCGCAATGCTCGGCGCCGCCGCGAGCCTCTTCGCCGAACGCGGCTACAAGGGCGTCTCCATTGAGGAACTCGGCGCAGCCGCCGGAGTCAGCGGCCCTGCGGTGTACCGGCATTTCAGCGGAAAGCCCGCTGTCCTTTCGGCCCTGCTGGTCGGGGTGAGCGAAGACCTGCTCGACGGCGGAAAGGCCGTGGTCACGGAATCCACCACGGCTGATGCGGCACTGCGCGGACTGGTGGAGTTCCATGTGGACTTCGCCTTGCACCAGTCCGATGTCATCCGGGTTCAGGACCGCGATCTGAACAGCCTGCCCGAGGACGACAAACGCGCAGTGCGGACGCTTCAGCGCCAGTACGTGGAGGTGTGGGTTGACGCCCTCTCCGCCCTGCATCCGGATTGCAGCCTCCCGCTGCTGCGCCACCGTGCGCAGGCGGTCTTCGGACTGATCAACTCCACATCCCATACCCTGCACGGAAATATGAAGGCCCGCGAGACGGCACGGCTGCGGTCGCTGCTCGAAACAATGGCGTGGGCCGCCCTGAATGCCTAGTAACCTGAACCAAACCCCTCGAGCAGAAAGACCTGCTGTGATTGAGCTTCGTGCCGTAGTTCCCGCCGATTTGGATGAGTTCTTTTCCCATCAGCTGGATCCAAGCGCCAACCAAATGGCCGCTTTTGCCGCCAAAAACCCCTCTGACCGCGGTGTGTTTGATCACCACTGGCAGAACATCCTGAATGATCCCACCATTACGGTGCGCACGATCGTGGCCGACGGCGACGTGGTCGGCAGCATCCTGGCATACCGCGAAGGCGGCGTTCCGGAGATCAGCTACTGGGTGGACACCGCCCGCTGGGGCCAGGGCATCACCACCGCCGCAGTGGGACAGTTCCTGGAGGAATTCTCCGAACGCCCCATCCGCGCCCGGGCCGTGGCCGACAACGCCAGTTCCATTGCAATTCTGGAGAAATACGGCTTCACCGTGGTGGGCGAGACGCAGGGCTTCGCGAACGCCCGCGGCGCCGTGGTGCGCGAACTTGAGCTTGAGCTGAGCTAGCCGAGCCAACAACTGAACAAGTCAGGCGAAACCCGCTGCACCGAACATCGGCTGCAGCGGGTTTCGTCTTAGACCAGGGCGAGCGCCATGGCCGGCTCGGCCAGGATCATTCCCACCTCGCTGAGGAACCGGGCGCCCTGTTCGCCGTCCACCAGCCGGTGGTCGAAGGACAGGCTCAGGGTCATCACCTGGCGGAGGGCAACAGCGCCTTCGTAGGCCCAGGGCTGTTCGCGGACAGCGCCGAGCGCCAGAATCGCCGCCTCGCCCGGATTCAGGATGGGCGTTCCGGCATCGACCCCGAAGGCCCCCACGTTGGAAATCGAGAAGGTTCCGCCCGCGAGGTCCGCCGGAGTGGTCTTGCCGGCCCGCGCCGTCTGCGCCAGGGTTCCCAGCGCCGCAGCCAGCTCGCGAAGCCCCAGCGCCGCAGCGTCCTTGACGTTGGGAACCATCAGTCCGCGCGGCGTGGCGGCTGCGATGCCCA
Organism: Arthrobacter sp. zg.Y820; assembly: GCF_030125555.1. Classification (NCBI taxonomy): domain Bacteria; kingdom Bacillati; phylum Actinomycetota; class Actinomycetes; order Micrococcales; family Micrococcaceae; genus Arthrobacter; species Arthrobacter sp. zg.Y820. The sequence continues at coordinate 250,073 of NZ_JASKLX010000012.1, read as the reverse complement.
GGTTCACGTAGCGGTACTGCACAATCTCCCGGGCCGCCTCATCCCAGCGGGAATTCAGCGACGGATGCCGCTGGAGTGCGAGGCAGACCGCCTTGGCGGCCAGCGTCAGCGGCGTCAGCTTCAGGCCGTCGAACGCCTGCTGCCGGCGCAGCCGTGCCAGCAGATCAATCGACGGAGTCACATCAACGGTCAGGAAAACGGTCACGTGCGGCGCCGTGAACGCGCTGGCCACCATGGCGGCGGCCGTGTGCTTGCGCATTCCGGCGATCGGAATCCGCTCCTCCCTCGCGTCCGGGGCACTGTGGGACGGCGCCGTTCCAACGCCCGACGACGACGGCGCCATCGGTTGGTACTCGCGCGCCGGCTCCGGCTGCGGGTCCCGGCTGCCCTGCTGGTTTTGGCTGCCCGGCTGCTGAACCTGACTGCCCGGCTGCGCGGTGGATTCCGCGGCGCCGGTGACATCCGCGCGGATGATCAGCCCGTCGGGGCCGGTTCCCTGCAGCTGTTCCAGATCGATGCCCAGATCCCGGGCCAGTTTCCGGACCGGAGGCGTTGACCGCGGACGTTCCTGCGATTCCTGGCCGGACGGCGCAGCAGCCTTCCGGGTTTCGGGAGCCTCCGGCTGCCCGGCGGCTGCGGCAGGAGCGGATGTGGCAGGAGCGGCGGGAGCGGTGATCCAGCGCCGCCGGGCCGGACGCCCGGCCTTCTCCGGGACGGCACCGTAGCCCACCAGGTTGGGCGTGCGCTTCAGGGACTCGCCCGGAACCGGCAGCGCACCAGCGGACAGGAGGCCTTCGGCCGTGCCGGCCGTACCGGCCGTTCCGCCGGCGGCCGTCCCGCCGACAGCAGGACCGTCCGGCTCTCCCCCGACATCAAAGGACACGATGGGCGCGCCGACCTCCACCACGGAGCCGGCCGCTTCATGGAGCCGGGCCACGGTGCCCGCATACGGTGAGGGCAGCTCCACCACGGCTTTCGCGGTTTCAACTTCGGCGATGACCTGGTTCAGGGTGACGCTGTCCCCCACGGCCACGTGCCAGGAAACGATCTCCGACTCGGTCAGCCCCTCGCCCAAATCCGGCAGCCGGAATTCCCGGATCACAGACCCGCTCCTTCCAGCGCCGTTGCCGAGGTGCTGTGCGCAGCCGGGAAGTTGCTGAGCGAGTTGGGACGGCGCAGTGCGCGGTCCACGCCGTCGAGGATCCGGTCCAGGTCCGGCAGGTGGTGGTGTTCCAGCTTGGAGGGCGGATACGGAATGTCGAAGCCGGTGACCCGCACGGGTGCGTGCTCCAGATAGTCGAAGCAGCGTTCGGTGATGCTGGCGGAGATTTCAGCGCCGACGCCGCCGGATTTTCCGGCCTCGTGGGTGATCACCAGGCGCCCGGTCTTGCGGACCGACGCTTCGACCGTGGCATAGTCCACCGGTGACAGCGAGCGCAGGTCGATCACCTCCACGGACACCCCTTCATCGGACGCGGCAATCGCGGCGTCGGCGGCGGTCATCACCAGCGGCCCGTACGTCACCAGCGTGACGTCGGTGCCCTCGGCGACGACGCGGGCCCGGCCCAGCGGCAGCGCTCCGTCGAGGGTTTCCTGCACCTCGCCCTTGACGTGGTAGCGGCGCTTGGGCTCGAAATACAGCACGGGGTCATCACTCGCAATGGCCTGCCGGATCATCGTGTAGGCATCCTGCGGGTTGGACACGCTCACCACCCGCAGCCCGGAGGTATGGGTGAAGTAGGCTTCCGGGGACTCCGAGTGGTGTTCGGGCGAACCGATGCCTCCGCCGAACGGCACCCGGATGGTCAGCGGCATGTTCACGGCGCCGCGGGTGCGGTAGTGCATCTTCGCCACCTGGGAGACGATCTGGTCGAAGGCCGGATAGATGAATCCGTCGAACTGGATTTCCACCACGGGCCGGTACCCGCGGAAGGCGAGCCCGACGGCGGTGCCCATGATGCCGGATTCGGCCAGCGGGGTGTCTATCACCCGGGTGGCGCCGAAGTCCTTTTTCAATCCGTCAGTGATGCGGAAGACTCCGCCGAGGGTGCCGATGTCCTCCCCCATCAGGACCACTTTGGGATCGGCGTCCATTGCGGCGCGCAGCCCGGTGTTGATCGCCCGGCCCAAGGTCATGGTGCTCATGCCCGGTCCCCCGCTTCCCGAGGACCCGTGGAAGCGGAACCCACCGGGTCGGTGCCGTGCACCTGAACCGGGTGGCCGGCGTCGTCCGCCGTGCCGTACATCGCCAGGTAGCGCGCGTATTCCTCCTGCTGGTTCTCCAGCCAGGAGTTCGGCTCGGCGTACACATGCGCAAAAATGTCCAGGGCCGGCGGCGGGGGCATCGAGATGCAGGAGGAGCGGAGCTCGGCGGCCACGGCGTCGGCACGGGCGGCGACGGCGGTGCCGAACTCATCGGTAAACAGGCCCTCGGCGCGGAGCAGGGCCTCGACCCTGCTGATCGGATCCTTGGCCCGCCACTCTTCCAGTTCCGCGGCATCGCGGTAGCGGGTGGGATCATCCGCGGTGGTGTGCGGGCCCATCCGGTAGGTGACGGCCTCGATGAAGCTGGGGCCTCCCCCGCTGCGCGCCCGGTCCAGGGCTTCCCTGGTCACGGCCATGACGGCCAGGACATCGTTGCCGTCCACCCGGACGGAGGGGATCCCGAAGCCCGGAGCCCGGTTCGCGATTGGCACCTGGGCCTGCAGCCCCACGGGCTCGGAAATGGCCCACTGGTTGTTGGAGCAGAAGAACACGACGGGCGCGTGGAAGCTGGCGGCGAAGACCATGGCCTCGTTGACGTCGCCCTGGCTGGTGGCGCCGTCGCCGAAGTAGGTGATGACGGCGTCGTCGGTCCCGTCGGTCACCACGCCCATGCCGTAGCCGGCGGCGTGCAGCGCCTGGGCGCCGATGATCACCTGGGCGGGGGCCATGTTCACCGTGGCGGGATCCCAGCCGGCCGCCGCGTTGCCGCGCCACACCCGCATCAGGGATTCGGGGTCGACGCCGCGGCACCACGCCACGCCGTTCTCCCGGTAACTGCCGAACACGAAGTCGCTGTCCCGGAGGGTGCGGGCGGAGCCGATCTGCGCTGCTTCCTGGCCCAGCAGCGGCGGCCAGAGACCCAGCTCGCCCTGGCGCTGCAGCGCGGTGGCCTCGGTGTCGATCCGGCGGATCACCACCATGTCCTCGTAGAGGCTGCGCAACTGGTCCGGGTCGACGTCCTCCACCCAATGATCGTAGGAGGAGGCCACGCGGGAACCGTCGGGACGGACCAGCTGGACGTAGGGGCCGGCTGCGGTGGCGCCGGTCTCGTGCGGTGGGCGAACAGGAGTATGCAGAGACACGTTGGTACGCATCCTTCCGTGTTGGGCCCCCGGGGTGGCGGGGCCGAACCGATGCCCGGGCACCCTTGCCCGGCTACCTGTGACCCTACTCACACCAAACATGCGGCACAACCATGAGGCGTACAGCTGAGCATTGTGCCCTATCAACAGCAATTCCACCGTGCTAATCTTTCGCACTATGCGCCCCCTGGACAGGACCGATACCCGGCTGCTCCTCGCTTTGGCCCGCGATCCGCAGCGAACGGTGGTGGCCTTGGCCGGAGTCCTGGGCATCTCCCGCAACACGGTGCAGGCCCGGCTGGGGCAGCTGGAGAAGAAGCTGGTGTTCCTGCCCTTCGAGCGCCGGATCAGCCCGGCTGCGCTGGGCTACCCGCTGATGGCCTTTGCCCGCGTGCACGTCCAGCAGCAGCGGCTGGCCGAGATCACGTCGGAACTCGCCCTGATCCCCGAGGTGGTGGAGGCGCACGGGCTGACCGGGGACGCGGACATCCTGCTGCGCGTGGTGGCCGCCGACGCCGAGGATCTGTTCCGGGTCGCCAAGATTGTCCTGGCCGTCTCCGGCGTCGAGCGCTGTGACACCAACCTGGCCATCGGCGAGCTCATCCCGTTCCGGGTTTCTCCCCTGCTGGAACGCGACGGGACCGCCGCCACACACTGAAGCGCTAAAGGGCAGAAGGTGCGTCTCTCAGACCTGAGAGACGCACCTTCTGCCATTTCGGCGGGGAGCGGGAACCGGCTGGTGCGGACTAGTGGTCCACGGCCTTCTCTGCGCCGACGCCGGTGAGCGAGCGGACTTCCATCTCCGCCTGCTTCTGCGGCGATTCGTCGTCCTTGCCCACCACGGTTCCCAGCCAGCCCAGGAAGAAGGCGAGCGGGATGGAGACCAGGCCCGGGTTGCTCAGCGGGAAGACCGAGATGTCGATGGCGGAAACCATTGACGTTTCGGACCCGGAGAACACCGGCGAGAGCAGGATCAGCAGGATGGCCGAGCCGAGTCCGCCGTACATGCTCCAGATGGCGCCCTGGGTGTTGAAGCGGCGCCAGTACAGCGAGTACAGGATGGTCGGCAGGTTGGCGCTGGCCGCCACCGCGAAGGCCAGGGCCACCAGGAAGGCAACGTTCTGCCCCTGCGCCCCGATGCCGCCGAGGATGGAGACGACGCCGATCACGATTACCGTGCGGCGGGCCACCTTGACCTCACCGTCGGCATCCACCTTGCCCTTGCGGATGACGTTGGCGTAAATGTCATGGGCGAAGGAAGCGGCAGCCGTGATGGTCAGGCCGGCAACAACGGCCAGGATGGTCGCGAAGGCCACCGCGGAGATCAGTCCCAGCAGGACCGGGCCGCCCAGGGCGAAGGCCAGCAGCGGAGCCGCGGAGTTCACGCCGCCCGGAGCCGAGGTGATGGTCTCCTTCGGGATCAGCGCAGCAGCGCCGTAGCCCAGGATCAGGGTGAACAGGTAGAAGATGCCGATCAGCCAGATGGCCCAGACCACTGAGCGCCGGGCTTCCTTGGCGGTGGGAACGGTGTAGAAGCGCATCAGCACGTGCGGCAGGGCCGCGGTGCCGAGCACCAGGGCCATGCCCAGCGAGATGAAGTCCAGCCTGGAGGTGTCGGTCTTGCCGTACTGCAGGCCCGGGTTCAGGAGTTCGGGGTTGCCGGACATTTCAACGGCGCTGCCGAGCAGCTCGGAGAGGTTGAAGCCGTGCAGGGCCAGGACCCAGACCGTCATGATGGCAGCGCCGGCAATAAGCAGGACGGCCTTGATGATCTGCACCCAGGTGGTGCCCTTCATGCCGCCGATCAGTACGTAAATGATCATCAGGCCGCCGACGACGGTAATGACCAGGGACTGGCCGATCTTGCCGTCGATGCCCATCAGCAGCGAGACGAGTCCGCCGGCGCCGGCCATCTGGGCCAGCAGGTAGAAGAAGCAGACCGCCAGGGTGGTGATGGCCGCGGCAATGCGGACCGGGCGCTGCTTCAGCCGGAACGAGAGGACGTCGGCCATGGTGAACTTGCCGGTGTTGCGCAGCATTTCCGCCACCAGCAGCAGGGCCACCAGCCAGGCGACCAGGAAGCCGATGGAGTACAGGAAGCCGTCATAGCCGTTGATGGCAATGGCGCCGACGATGCCCAGGAAGGAAGCGGCCGAGAGGTAGTCGCCGGCGATGGCAGTGCCGTTCTGCGGGCCGGTGAAGGACCGGCCGGCGGCGTAATAGTCAGCCGCGGTCTTGTTGTTGCGGCTGGCCCGCAGCACGACCACCAGGGTGACTGCCACGAAAAGCCCGAAGATGAGCATGTTCAGCCAGCCGGTTTCCTTGACGGCCTCGGCGGTCACCTCAGTGGCAGCCACAATGTTGACGGTGCTCATTTGCTCTCCTCCGGACGCCGGACGCCCTTGGCCTCAAGTTTCTCGCGCAGGCCCGCAGCGATGGGGTCCATCCGGCGGTTGGCGTAGCTGACGTACCACATGGTGATGCCGAAGGTGCTGACGAACTGGAGCAGGCCCAGGATCAGCCCGACGTTGATGTTGCCCCAGACCGGGGTGGACATGAAGTCGTGGGCGTAGTCGGCCAGGAGCACGTAGGCGAAGTACCACAGCAGGAACACCAGGGCCATCGGGAAAATAAAGCTGCGCTGGCGTTTGCGCAGCTCCTGCAGTTCGGGTGATTTTTGGACCTCAGTGAAGTCCACCGGTGCAGCGGCATGCGCACCGGTTCCTTGGGGCTTTTGTGAAGCCATCGCTCCTCCTTGAGTTGGGCTCGTCCGCACGCCGCTGCCCGCCGTTGACCGGTCGGGCCGGCTTCGGACACCACACACGCACAAACTGTGATCCCCATCACCCTGCTATGGACGGCTCCGTGGCACCAGTTTCGACACCCGCGCCTCGCCGAGCGGTCATTCCCCTGCGGTAAACGGTGCCCCGCGCCCGCCGTCGGGCGCTGCCGCTAGGGTAGTGGGATGTTCAGCCCCGCCGTCGACATTGCCATGGTGTGCACCATCGCCGTTCTTACCGTGGCCCTGGTGGCAGCCCTGGGACACCGCCTGAGCCGGTCCCAGCGCGACCTGGGATCCGACCGGGAACGGGCCGTCTACTCGGCCCTCCACACCGCGAGCCTGGCGTCGCGCCACCTGCGCGCCGGCCTCACCCCCTCGGGCGCCAGCAAGGCCGGGCGCCACCTCCGGGCACTGCTCGGCTGCGACACCCTGGCACTGGCCGATGCCGCGGCGGTCCTGGCCTGGGAGGGATCGCTGCCGGACACGCCCCGCTCCCGCGCCCGGCTGCTCGAGGCCTCCCGCACGGTCCTGGACAGCGGGCGGACCAAGGTGTTCCGCGGCGCTTCACTGCGTTCCCTGGGGCTCGACGACGACGGCGGACGCGAGTTGCTGGTGTGCCCGCTGCAGGTCAACCGGAAAACGGTGGGCACCCTTGCCGTTTTCACGCCCTCGGTCAGCGCCGGCCTGGTCCGGGCGGCCAACGACGTCGCCGCCTGGGTGGCCGCGCAGATCGAGCTGGCCGAGCTGGACACATCCCGCACCATGCTGATGGAGGCCGAGGTCCGCGCCCTGCGCGCCCAGATCAGCCCGCACTTCATCTACAACTCCCTCAACGCCATCGCCTCGTACATCACGACGGATCCGGTGCGGGCCCGGGAACTGGTGGTCGAGTTCGCCGACTTCACCCGCTACACCTTCCGGCGCAGCGGCAACTTCACCACTGTGGCCGAGGAGCTGCAGGCCATCGACCGGTACCTGCTGCTGGAGCGGGCACGCTTCGGCGACCGCCTGAAGATCAGCCTGCAGATCGGCCCCGAGGTCCTGGGCACCGTCATTCCGTTCCTTTCGCTGCAGCCGCTGGTCGAAAACTCGGTGCGGCACGGGCTGGAAGCCGCCGACGGCGAGGGCCACATCACCATCACGGCCGCCGACGCCGGCGCGCAGGCCGTCATCACTGTCGAGGACAACGGTGCGGGCATGGATCCCGAATATCTGCGCGCCGTGCTGGCCGGCCACGCGGAAGGCGACCATGTGGGCCTGCGGAACGTCGACGTCCGGCTGCGCCAGGTCTACGGTGAGGACCACGGGCTGATCATTGACACCGCTCCGGGCGCCGGAACCCTGATCACCATGCACATACCCAAGTCGCAGCCGGGACACCGCACCTGAGTCTTGTAACCTGATTCACATGTCAGCATCAGGTAAACCGGCTTCCCGGCAGATCTCCGTGGTGGTGGTCGACGACGAGCTGCCCGCCGTGAACGAGCTGGCCTTCCTGCTTGGCCGGGACGCCCGGGTGGGCGAGGTGCACCGGGCATCCAGCGGCGCCCAGGCCCTGCTCGCCATCGAAGGAAATTCAGTGGACGCGGTGTTCCTGGACATCCACATGCCGGCAATGTCAGGGCTGGACATCGCCCGCGTCCTGGGCAGCCGGGAGCGCCCGCCGGCCCTCGTGTTCGTGACCGCCGACGAGGAACAGGCCCTCGCGGCCTTCGACCTGGCGGCCGTGGATTACCTACTGAAGCCCGTCCGCCCGGAACGGCTGGCCGAATCAGTCCGGCGCATCTGCGACCTCGCCGCCGAGGCGGCCGACAGCGACGGCGACAGCGACGTCGTCACCGTGGTCCAGGGCGGCACCACCCGCCTGATCCGCCGCGACGACATCCGGTACGTGCAGGCGCAGGGCGACTACGCCCGGCTGCACACCGCCGAGTCCTCCTACCTGATCCGGGTTCCGCTGACGGACCTGGAGGAGCAGTGGGCGGAGGCGGGCTTTGTCCGCATCCACCGCTCCTATTTGGTGTCCCGCTCGCACATCCGGCAGGTGCGGGTGGCCGGCGGCCGCGCCAGCATCAGCGTCGGCACGGCGGAGCTGCCCGTCAGCCGCCGGCACCTGCCCGGGGTGCGCAGCACGCTCGCCGCCAACCGGATCCGGCCCCGCGCATGAGCCCCGATGCTGGCCAGGCGGCGGCATCACCGGACGCCGCGCCGGCGGCCGGACCGGCGGCCGCGGGGCAGGAACGGGTGCGGGTCACCGCCCCGCGCACCGCTCCGGCTTCCGCGGACCCCTACACCGTGTCGCGGGAGCTGGATGAGCAGACCGAGGTGGGTGAGCTGTTCATTGGCTCCCTGATCCGCTCCCAGCTGCGCCTGGCCCTGGTGGTCACCGGTGGCTTCCTGCTGATCCTGCTGGGCGTTCCGGTACTCCTGGCGTTCCTGCCGGTCATCGCCACCCTCACGCTGTTCACCGTTCCGGCGCCCTGGATCCTGCTGGGCGTCGGCGTCTATCCCCTGGTCATCATCTGCGGTGCCCTGTATGTGCGCAGCGCCGACCGCAACGAACAGCGCTTCCTGGACCTGGTCGATGATGCCTAGCTCCGAGGTGCCGGCATGAACCCGGTCGCCGGCTACGCCGCACTGGCCGCCGTCACCGCCGCCACGCTGCTGATCGGCGTGTACGGGCTGCGCATCTCCCGGACCACCGGAGATTTCTATGTGGCCTCCCGGACCGTGCGGCCGTGGTGGAATGCCTCGGCGATCGGCGGGGAATACCTGTCCGCCGCCAGCTTCCTGGGAGTGGCCGGGCTGATCCTCGTGTCCGGCGTGGACGCCCTGTGGTTTCCCATCGGCTACACGGCCGGCTACCTGATGCTGCTGCTCTTCGTGGCCGCTCCCCTGCGCCGGTCCGGCGCGTACACCATCCCGGATTTCGCGGAGGCCCGGCTGGAATCCCTGGCCGTCCGCCGGGTCACCGGCCTGCTGGTGATCGCCGTCGGCTGGCTGTACATCGTGCCGCAGCTGCACGGGGCGGCGCTGACCATCGGCATCACCACCGGGCTGCCGGGCTGGGTGGGCTCGGTGGCCGTGGTGGTGGTCGTCTGCCTGAACGTGGTCACCGGCGGTATGCGGTCCATCACCTTTGTGCAGGCTTTCCAGTACTGGCTCAAGCTCGTGGCCATTGCCGTGCCGGTGCTCTTCGTGCTGTTTCGGCTCTCCCGGGAGGGCCTGCCCTGGACCGACGGCGGCGCGGTGTTCGCCGCGGCGCTGAACCCCGAGACCAGCGCCTCCCTGTACCGGAACATCTCGCTGAGCATTGCGCTGCTCTGCGGAACCCTCGGCCTGCCGCACGTGCTGGTGCGGTTCTACACAAATCCGGACGGCGCCTCGGCCCGGCGGACCACATTGATTGTGCTGGGGCTGCTGTCGCTGTTTTACATCTTTCCCATCATCTACGGCGTGCTGGGCCGCATCTACACGCCCGAGCTGGCCGCCGGAGGAGCGGACTCGACGGTCCTGCTGCTGCCCGGGCGGGTGTTCGACGGAGCACTGGGTGATTTGCTCTCGGCGCTCGTGACGGCCGGAGCCTTCGCCGCCTTCCTGTCCACCACCGGCGGGCTGGTGGTCTCCCTGGCCGGCGTCGTCAGCCAGCAGTTCTTCCGCGGCAGCGTGGGCGGGTTCCGGCTCTCAGCCGTCCTGGCCGCCGTCGTGCCCCTGGGCCTGGCGCTGCTGACGAGCTCGCAGGCGCTGGCCGGCAGTGTGGGCATGGTGTTCGCTTTCACCGCCTCGACGCTCTGTCCGCTGCTGGTGCTCGGCATCTGGTGGCGGGGGCTCACCTCCCGGGGCGCGGTGTCCGGAATGGTGACCGGCGCGGTGCTGTGCGGCGGCGCGATGGTCGCCGGCGGCGTGTTGGCCACCGCAGGAAAGAGTTCGCCGGCGTGGCTGGAACTGCCCGCCGCGTGGACCGTGCCGGCCGCCTTTGCGGTGACGGTGGCCGTGTCCCGGCTGTGGCCGGGCCTGGCGCCGGCCGGGGCCGCCAAGATCCTGGCCCGGCTGCACACACCGGAACGGCGGCGCTGAGCCGGCGGCGTCGAGCGGTCCGGCGCTGAGCCGGGGCCGTCGAGCCGTACTTAGTCGATCGAGGCCATGAGCTCGACAACGCGGTCCAGGAACGCGTCCACCTGGGTTTCCTCGTAGCCCTCGGCGCCCTTGGCTTCGCGGAAGACCGCGCGGCGGACCACGTCCACGCTCAGCGGCTTGTCGTTCTCGAAGTAGTCCAGCAGTTCATTGCAGAGCGCGTCCACGTCTTCAACGTTGTAGCTGGGCACCTTGCGCTTGCTGGGGCGGCGGAACCGTTCACCGGGCTTGCGGTGCAGCCGGGCACGCAAAACGGCGGAGCTGCGGCCAATCTGCAGCAGCCAGGCTTCTTCGCCCTTGTCCTGGATGAGCTGGTCTCTTTCACGCTGGGCAAAAACGTCTTCCAGCCGGTCCAGTGCGGCGTCAACGGCCTGCGGTTCGTAGCCGGCCTTGGCCGGGTCAAACGCCATCGAACGGACGTTGCGGCTGGTGATGGCCTTCGTGGACGTGCTTTCGGAGTTGTAGTAGCTGCGCGCCTTTGCCAGGAACTCATCAACCTGGCGCGTGTTGTAGCCGTATTCCCGTCGCCCCACACGCTCAAAAGGGGCGTTGGCCTGCCGCGCTTCGTCCATGTCTAAATTGTTCCTCTGTGGTCATGCCGCTTTGTGCCGAGACTCTTTGGAAAACCTGTGCATATCTTACGTTGTCGCTTGTCCGGCTCCGGTTCGGCATGACCAAGGCACTGTTCCGCCGCTCCGCCGCCCGCTGAAGGTGCTCCGGGCGACCCCGCCCGCTAGGCTCGAGCCAGCAGCACCGAGAGCATGAACACCACGGGTGAGGCAAAGACCACCGAATCCAGCCGGTCCATGATTCCGCCGTGTCCGGGCAGCAGATTGGACATGTCCTTGACGCCAAGCTCCCGCTTGATCATGGACTCCGAGAAGTCGCCGGCCGTGGCTGCGGCAACGGTGGCTACAGCCAGCACGAGGCCAAACCACCACGGCTGGTCCAGGAAGAAGATGGCCGCCACGATCCCGACAACTGTGGCGCCTGCCGCCGACCCGGCGAACCCCTCCCAGGATTTCTTGGGGCTGATCTTCGGCGCCATGGGGTGCTTGCCGAAGATGGCTCCCACCATGTAGCCGAAGGTGTCGTTGGATACCACCAGGAGCAGCAGGACAGCGACGCCGATCTGACCGTCGGGTTCGCCCAGCAGGAGCAGCGCAAAGCTCAGCAGGAACGGCACCCACAGCACCACGAAGATGCCGGCGAAGATGCTGCGGACCGCGTCTTCGGCGGTATCAATCGCCCGCCAGAGCAGGATCGCCACCACCGTCGCCACGAGGGCAAAAGCCAGTGATTCGCTGCCGCCGAAATACGCCGCGAACGGCAGCGCCACGGTGCCCACAAGCACCGGAACCAGCGGCACCTTGATTCCGCGCACTTCCAGGGCACGGCTGACTTCCCACACGCCGACGGCGGCAAACACCGTGGCAATGGCAACGATCGCAAAGGGGAAGAACAGCAGGCCGGCCAGAAGCGCACCAAGCAGGGTGACGCCGACGGCGATGGCCGCCGGCAGGTTCCGGCCGGCCTTCGAAGGCTTGGCCGGCGCCTTGGGCGTTCCGGTCACGCGGGAAAAGCGCCGGGACGCTGTTCCCTTCCGGGCAGGCCCGGCTCCGTCGGTTGCACTCATATCCGTGGCCTTTGCTGCCGGATCAGTCTCAAGGGACGTACCGCCAGCCTTGCTGGGAGGCTGGTCGTTCGTCATCAGACCTCGAGCAGCTCGGCTTCCTTGCGCTTGAGCAGATCGTCGATGGCCTCGGTGTGGGCCTTCGTCTGCGCGTCGAGGTCCTTTTCGGCGCGGGCGCCGTCGTCCTCGCCGATCTCGCCGTCCTTGACCAGGCGGTCCAGGGCATCCTTGGCCTTGCGGCGGATGTTCCGGACCGAGACCTTGGCATCCTCGCCCTTGGTCTTCACGATCTTGACGTATTCCTTGCGGCGGTCCTGCGTCAGCTCGGGCATGATCACGCGGATGACCTTGCCGTCGTTGGAGGGGTTCGCGCCGACCTCGGAATCGCTCAGCGCGCGCTCGATGGCCCGCAGTGCGGAAACATCGTAGGGCGTGATCAGCAGGGTGCGTGCGTCCGGCGTGCCGAACGACGCGAGCTGCTGGAGCTGGGTCGGAGAACCGTAGTAGTCCACCAGGACCTTGGAGAACAGTGCGGGGGTGGCGCGGCCGGTGCGGATGGTCGCGAAGTCCTCTTTGGCTACTTCCACCGCCTTGTCCATTTTGTCGGTTGCCTCTGCCAGCGTTTCTTCAATCACGGGTGTCTCCTAACACACAAAAAATGTCCACTCAGATGGTGGCTGGGCTCTCTTATTCATCCTAAGCCAAAAGGGTCGGGGTTCCCTGCACCGAGCTCTTGCGAGGTGGAGGGGGGACCCTCTTGGCGCACGGGCCTCCACCGCAGCTGGCGGGGCACGCCCGCACCGGAGGGCCTGGAGGAAGGCGGCTTTATTATTCCGGAGGCCGTCCGCGGCCGAGGGAATATCGTTGCCGCCGTTCCAGGCCCGCAGGCGCGGACCCGGAACGGTGAGGCGGTAAGCCTAGTTGGAAACGATGGTGCCGATCTTCTCGCCGCGGATGGCGCGGGTGACGTTGCCTTCGCCCTCCATGCCAAAGACCACCATGTTGAGGTCATTGTCCTTGCACATCGTCATCGCCGTCTGGTCCATGACGCGGATGTCCTGGCGCAGGGCGTCGTCGTACGTGAGGGTTTCGAGCCGTACCGCGCTGGGATCCTTGTTGGGGTCGGCGGTGTAGACGCCGTCGACGCCGCTCTTGGCCATGAGTACCTCGTCGGCGTGCACCTCGAGGGCGCGCTGGGCGGCGACGGTGTCAGTTGAGAAGTAGGGCAGTCCGGCGCCGGCGCCGAAGATGACCACGCGGCCCTTTTCCAGGTGGCGGATGGCGCGCCGCGGAATGTACGCCTCGGCGACCTGCCCCATGGTGATGGCGCTCTGGACGCGGGTCTCGACGCCGGCCTGTTCCAGGAAGTCCTGCAGGGCCAGGCAGTTCATCACGGTGCCCAGCATGCCCATGTAGTCGGCCCGGGAGCGGTCCATCCCGCTCTGGGACAGTTCGGCGCCGCGGAAGAAGTTTCCGCCGCCCACCACGATCGCGACCTCGACCTCACCGACGGTCGCGGCAATCTGCTTGGCGACGGCGCGCACCGTATCCGGGTCCACGCCGAGCTTTCCTCCGCCGAAGACTTCGCCGGAGAGCTTGAGCAGCACGCGTCGGCGCGCCAAAGCGGTTTCTTTCAGGACGTGGGCCATGGTGGTGCCTCCCGGGGCATAGGACGTGCTTGGTTTATAGAGTAGAGAGCAGTTTTGGGCAGACAAAAGGGGCGGTCACCTTGGTGACCACCCCAGTTGTTCATAATGACGCTTCCGTCAGGTCCAGTGCCTTGGAGGCTAGGCGCCTACGCGGAAACGGGCGAAGCCGGACGGTGCGGTACCGGCTTCTTCGAGTACCTTTGCCACGGTCTTCTTGGCGTCCTTCGCGAACGGCTGGTCCAGCAGCACGATTTCCTTGTAGAAACCGGTCATGCGGCCTTCGACGATCTTGGTCAGCGCGGCTTCGGGCTTGCCCTCGGCGCGTGCCGTCTCGTCAGCGATGCGGCGTTCGTTTTCCACGGTCTCGGCGGGAACTTCTTCGCGCGTGAGGTACGTGGGAGCGTAAGCGGCGGTGTGCACTGCGATGTCGTGTGCAGCGGTCTTTGCCTCGTCGCTGTCACCATCCACAGCGAACAGCACGCCAACCTGGGCCGGAAGGTCCTTGGAGGTCTTGTGCAGGTAGGCATCAACGGTCTTGCCTTCGAGGCGTGCAACCCGGCGGACGACAACCTTCTCGCCCAGGATGGCGCCTTCTTCGACGATGACGTCGGAGAGCGGCTTGCCGTCAACGTTGTAGGCCAGAAGCGTCTCGGCGTCAGCAGCAGCGGACTCCACGGCGGCGTCCAGAACCTTGGCGGCCAGTTCAATGAACTTGGGCGACTTGGCAACGAAGTCGGTTTCGCAGTTGAGCTCGATCATGACGCCGGCGGTGCCATCGATGACCTTGGCAGCAACCAGGCCCTCGGCGGTGGAACGGCCTTCGCGCTTGGTGGCGCCCTTCAGGCCCTTGATGCGGATGAGCTCCATGGCCTTGTCGGCATCGCCGTTGGCCTCGTCAAGAGCCTTCTTCACATCCATCATGCCGGCGCCTGTGCGCTCGCGCAGAGCCTTGATATCAGCAGCGGTGTAGTTCGCCATTTGGACTCCAGTCCTCCCGTTGTAAGTTTGGTGAGATTCCGCCAGAGCGGCTGGCCGGAAAATTCCGGCCAGCCGCGCCAGCAGATACCCTCGGGTCGCCGCGGCCTCAGCAGCGGTGACCCAAGGAACTTCTATTTACTTCTCTGTTGCTTCCGCGGCCGGAGCCTCGGCAGCGGCTTCGGCCGGAGCCTCTACTGCTGCTTCAGCTTCGACGGCCTCTTCGGCAGCCGGAGCTGCGTCAGCGGCGGGAGCAGCTTCAGCGGCAGGAGCCTCGAGGAGCTCGCGCTCCCACTCGGCCAGCGGCTCGGCCGGTGCTTCCGTGTTGCCGGACTTGTTGTGGCGGACGATCAGGCCCTCAGCAACGGCGTCGGCGATAACGCGGGTCAGCAGGTTGACGGAGCGGATGGCGTCGTCGTTACCCGGGATCGGGAAGTCGACGTCGTCGGGATCGCAGTTGCTGTCCAGGATGGCAACAACCGGGATGTTCAGCTTCTTGGCCTCGTCAATGGCGAGGTGTTCCTTCTGGGTATCAACGATCCAGACCACGGACGGAGCCTTGGTCAGGTTGCGGATGCCGCCGAGGTTGGTCTGCAGCTTGGTGAGCTCGCGCTTCAGCAGCAGCAGTTCCTTCTTGGTGTGGCCGGAACCGGCAACATCGTCGAAGTCGATCTCTTCGAGTTCCTTCAGACGCTGGATGCGCTTGGCAACGGTCTGGAAGTTGGTGAGCATACCGCCGAGCCAGCGCTGGTTCACGTAGGGCTGGCCAACACGGGTGGCCTGCTCTGCGATGGCTTCCTGGGCCTGCTTCTTGGTACCGACGAACAGTACGGTTCCGCCGTGGGCAACGGTGGCCTTGACGAACTCGTAGGCGCGGTCGATGTAGGACAGCGACTGCTGCAGATCGATGATGTAGATGCCGTTGCGCTCGGTGAAGATGAAACGCTTCATCTTCGGGTTCCAGCGACGGGTCTGGTGTCCAAAGTGGACGCCGCTGTCGAGCAGCTGGCGCATTGTAACGACGGGCATGTCGTCACTCCTTCCGGCAGCAGACGGCGTGCCGAAGCACGGAAGTCCTGCTGCCAATTGACGGTTTATAGCTGTACACCCGGGCGGGCGAAGCTCCTGGTGCCCATCAGCTGAAGGTCAGCATGCCCTCCCTGCCGGCTTACCGGACCGATGGAAGAGCACCCGCGGCTTCTCCGAGGAAAGGCCGGGATAATTGGGACACGCGTAGTCAGAATTCCGTGCGACCTCCGCTCGGGTTTCGGTGAAATCCCGGGCGGCGTCCTCCCTGCGGGCAGGGAACATGGCACAGCAAACTGCTTCGTCAACTATACACCAGCGCCGTGGAGCTTTTGTCCTCCCCAGGACCGGTTCAGAAGTCCACCGGGGCAAGTTGTCCACAGCCGGCGCGGAGGGCCCGCGCCGGCCAAGAAGCCGGGGCAGACTCCGGACATGGGAAAAACGTGGACCCGAGAAGAACCCGGCCGCACCATGCCGGCGGTGTCCGGCCCCGGCCCCGGACACCCCCGGTCCCGGCTGCGGCCCCTCGCCTTGGCCGGAGTCCTGGCGGCGATGATTCTGGCGGTGGCCGTCCCCGCGGTTGGCTGGGACGAGCAGGCCAAGGCGCCGCTGCAATCCGCTGCCGGGTTTCAGCCTCCGTGGAGCTGGCCCCTCTCCCCCGAACCCGCTGTGCTCAGCACCTTCCAGGCGCCTGGTCAGCGCTGGCTTGCCGGGCACCGCGGAGTCGATCTGGAGGCATTGCCGGGGGCACCGGTTCTCAGTCCGGCGTCGGGGACAGTGGTGTTTGCCGGCTGGGTGGTGAACCGCCCGGTCCTGACGGTGGATCTCGGCGGCGGCCTGCTCGCAAGCTTCGAGCCGGTGCACGCGGAAAAGATGGCCGGCGACAGCGTGGCCGAGGGCGAGGTGCTGGGCCATCTGGCTGATCCTGCGTCGGCGGTTCCGGGCCATTGCGCAGCCTCATGCCTGCACTGGGGCGTGCGACTCAATCAGGACTACGTCAATCCGCTGAACTACGTCACGGATCGGAGGCCGTCCGTGTTGTTGCCGCTCCGCTGAAGAGTGCCTCCCGGACACCATGCGACCAGACGGAAACAGGTGTGGCCGGCCCCTGAGAGGACCGGCCACACCCGTGCATCGCTTGTCTTGCTCTGCGCTTCTCCTGCTCTGCGCTTGTCTTGCCCGGGAACAGCTTCAGCTGCCTCCGCAGGCAAAACGTCCTAGACGAACGCCGCCACGCCGGTGATGGCGCGGCCGGTGACGAGGGTGTTGATCTCGTAGGTGCCTTCGTAGGAGTAAATTGCCTCGGCATCGGAGAAGATCTTGGCCATGCCGTAGTCGGTGACGATTCCGTTGCCGCCGAGGATGCTGCGGCCCATGGCCACGGATTCGCGCATGCGGGCGGTGGTGAAGGCCTTGGCCAGGGCGGACTGCTCATCCTTGGCCTGGCCGAGGTCCTCAAGCTGCGCGAGGCGGACCATCATGCCCATCGAGCTGACGGTGTTGCCCAGGATCTGGACCAGCTGGTCCTGCACCAACTGGAAGGAAGCCAGCGGCTTGCCGAACTGATGGCGCTCCACGGCGTACTTGCGGGCCACGTCAAAGGCAGCCATCTGCTGGCCCACTGCCTGCCAGGCAACGGAGAGCCGGGTGACCTTGAGGACCTTGTTGGTGTCCTTGAAGCTGTTGGCGCCCTTGAGGTGGAAGTCGTCGCTGACCACCACGTTGTCCAGCACGATGTCGGCGTTCTGCACGGTGCGCAGGGCAATCTTGTTTTCAATCTTGGTGGCGCTGTAGCCCTTGGTCTTGGTGTCGACCAGGAAGCCCTTCACCTGGTTGTCTGCCACGTCGCGGGCGTAAATGACCACCCAGTCGGAGAACGTGGCGTTGCCGATCCAGCGCTTTTCGCCATTGAGGATCCAGTTGTCCCCGTCGCGGCGGGCGGTGGTGCGGGTTCCGCCGGCCACGTCGGAGCCGCCGAGCGGTTCGGTCAGGCCGAAGGCTCCGATTTTCTTCAGCGAGTAGATGTCCGGCAGCCACGCGGCCTTCTGCTCTTCGGACGCCAGCGCCTCAATGGAGCCGGTGAACAGTCCGTCATGGACGCCCAGGAAGGTGGCGAACGAGGTGTCCGCGCGGGTGAACTCGGCGTGGCAGAGGCCGGCAAAGAGGTTCGAGTGACCCTGGCGGTAGACCGGGCTCATGACGTCCAGCTCGGCAATCTTCGGGATCATGTGGTGCGGGAATTCCCCCGCGTTCCACCAGTCGGCCGCGAAAGGCGTGACCTCGGTCTTCAGCCAGGCGCGGATCTCATGGAGCCGGTCCCGCTCCTTGTCCGAGAGCAGGTCCTCGAATGCGTAGAAGTCGCCGTCCGCGTAGGGAAGATTGTCGACGTCGATAATTGCCATGAAAAATGTCCTTCGCTGCTGGTCATCAGTGACCCGGGCTGTGAAGCCGGTCTCACTGATGTTACCCGCGAGTAATATCTCGCACAACATCGCGTGCGGCCGAGCAGAAAAGGCTGAGCGGCCAGCCCCGGCGCACTCTCCGAATGGGCCAGGTCGCCATATCTGCACACTGGGCACGCGGCCCTCTCCGAGAGTGCACCTATGGTGGGTTTCGCCGCCGGCCGCACGCCGAAAGCGCACATATGGCGGATTCCAAAGCCGTGAGGTCGCCATATCTGCACACTGAGCGGGCCATCCTCGCCCTGAAGTCGCCATATCTGCACACTGGGCGCCCGCCGCACGCCGAGAGTGCACCTACGGGGGGCGCCACCGGCCGCACGCCGAGAGCGCACCTACGGTGGGTTTGAGTCGTCGCCGGTCGCTCTTTCCGTGCACCGGCTGCTGCCAGGCAAAAGAAAACACCCCGGTCCGAAGACCGGGGTGTTACCTGAGTCGTGACTCATCCGTAAACGCTGTCTCGACTCATCACAAGGGTAGGGCTGGTGGGGCTTGAACCCACGACCCACGGATTATGAGTCCGCTGCTCTGACCAGCTGAGCTACAGCCCCAAGACGCTCCTCTGCGCGCAAACACCGAGGAGCACAATAGAAACATCCTAGTGGCAGCCGCGCCCGTGCCGCCAATTGGCGGCACGGGAAGACGCGGGGGAAGACACGGGGGATGACACGGGAAGGCTCGGGGAAACAGCGACCTAGATGGTTCCCTGCGTGACCGGCCGTCCGTGGTACAAATCCTCGAAGGTCTGCAGGGTGGCGTCCAGGCTGTGCCGTTCCACCATGGCCCTGCTGCGGGCACCCATCTCGGCGCGTGCCTCGGTGTCCAGCTGCAGGATCTCGGTGAGCCGTTCGCTGAGCTCATCGCTGTTGCCCGGAGCGAACAGGTAGCCGTTCTTACCCGGATCCACCAGGTGCGGCAGGGCCATGGCATCGGCCAGCAGCACCGGAGTGGACGCGGACATGGCTTCCAGCGTCACCAGGGACTGCAGTTCGGCGGTTCCCGGCATCACGAACACGTCGGCCCGCTGATAGGCCCGGCGCAGTTCCTCGTCGGACACCAGGCCGCGGAAAACGACGCGGTCGGCCAGGCCGAGCCGCTTCACCTGCGCCTGCAGGCTGGCCTTGACTTCGCCGCCGCCGATGATTTCGGCGTGAACGTTCAGGTGCGCCGGCGCCTTGGCCACGGCGTCGATCATTACGTCCACGTGCTTCTCTTCGGCCAGGCGGCCGACGAACAGGACCGTCGGATGGTCGTGCCGTTCGTCGGACTCGCCCGGCTGCAGTTCGTAGACCGAGGCGTCGATGCCGTTGGACAGCGGCAGGACATCGGGCAGGAAGGCATGGGCGTGCATGGCCTTCGCGGCCAGCGGCGTGGGCGTGGTGACCACGGCCGCGCGGCCCATGACCTTGCCCATGTCCTTCCAGGAGTTCTTGGCCACGATGTCCTTCAGCCACCGGGGAAACGGCAGGAAGGGATCCAGGTTTGCGGGCATGAAGTGGTTCGTGGCGATGACCCGGATGCCGCGCTTCTCGGCCTCGTACAGGGTGTACTCCCCCACCATGTAGTGGCACTGGATGTGCACGACGTCGGGCTGCACCCGGTCAAAGAGCAGGCTGATTTCCTTCTTGATCTCCCACGGCAGGCAGATGCGCCAGTAGTCGTGGGTCGGCACGCCGTGCGACCGCAGGCGGTGCACCGGCCACTCGCCGTCGAGGTCGGAGCGGCTGCCGCCGTCGACGTCGTTGGGTGCCAGCACGTGCACGTCATGGCCCCGCCCGTTCATTCCCCGCGCCAGCCGGTAGCCGAACTGCGCCGCCCCGTTCAGGTGCGGCGGATAGGTGTCGCAGGCAATGAGGATCGTCAGCGGTTTATCGGCCGTTGCGTCGGTCACAGGGAGTCCCTCTTTTGGTCTTTAGACGTTTTCTCGGCGGCCTGCTTTTGCCGGTGCCGTGCCTCTGCCCGCCGCTGGATAACATCCGGGTGATAACGGGAGAGCGCAACGACCCCCACGATAGCAATCAAAGCTGCCACCCCCATGGCAACTGCCGCCACGGCGGGTACATCCGGCCGCAGCTCGTGGAGGACGCCGATGCCGATGGCGATGCCGACCATCGGATCGATCACGGTCAGACCGGCGATCACCAGATCGGGCGGACCGCTGGAGTAGGCGCTTTGAACGAACCAGGCGCCCAGTCCCGCGGCCACCACTATGCCGACGACGGTGTACCAGGGGACATTGAGCAGGAAGCGGCCGTTGGGGTTCAGCAGGTCGCCGGTGATGACTTTGGTCAGGACCGCGACGAACCCGTAGAGGACCCCGGCACCCACGATGAATCCGATGGCACCGATTTTCCGCCCGAAGAGGACGTTGAGTGTGCCGAAGAACACCACCACAACGGCCAGAATCAGGACGATGGTCAGTTCCTGCGCCGGCTGGACCTCGCCGGGATCACGCGTAACGCCGACGGCGAGGGAGACAAAGAGCGCGCTGCCGAGGACGCAGGCCACGATGGAGACGACGGTGATGCGGTTCATCCGCAGGCCCTGGTCCCGGGAATTGACGATGGTGGTGATGACCAGGGCGATGGAGCCGATCGGCTGCACCACAGTCAGCGGAGCCATGGCCAGCGCCGCCACGTTCAGGGCCATGCCCACCGCGAGCAGGAGAAGTCCCAGCAGCCAGCGCGGATTGCGCAGCAGCCGCAGCAGCTGCGACGAATTGAGGTCCAGCCCGCCGGTGTCGGCACTGACCGCGCTCCCCTGGCGCTGGGCCCCGAAGGCCAGGAACACCGCGCTGGCCAGGGCGCAGACAATGGCTAAACCAACCATCAGCCGTTCCCGGCCGCACTGCGCAGCCGGGCATGTTTATGCCACAAGGCCCGCAGATATCCGACCGCTGCAATGATGTGCCCCGCGCAGCCCAGCAGCAGCACGGCGTTTCCTGCGGTGAACAGCCAGGCATAGTCGAATCCGGGCACCCGCTGCAGCAGCAGGAGCGGCGCCCCCAGCAGCAGCAGCGCCGTCCGGATTTTCCCGACGTTGCTGACCGGAAGGTTGGGGTTGCCGTGAAAGAGCACCAGCGCGTTGAGGATCAGAATGGCATCGGGAATCACGATGGTCAGGACCAGCCATGCCGGTGCGATGCCCTGCACCACGAAGGTCACCGCGACGACGATCAGGGCCAACCGGTCCGCGACCGGATCCAGCCACTGCCCCACCCGGGACACCTGGTCCAAGCGGCGGGCCAGGTAGCCGTCCACCCAGTCGGTGGAACCCACGATCACGAGGGTGAGGAAGGCCGGGCCGTAGTCCTCCCGAAGGATGAACGCCAGGAAGAGCGGGACCCCCAGAAAACGGAGGACCGTGATCAGGTTGGGAATCGTCCAGAAAGTGTCCAGGACCGTTAGCTCACGGCCCGGACGTGTTCCTGCACCGATCAACCTGATCACGGTCCACTCCCCCTGTCAGCGATGGCGGGACCTACTTGGAGGCGAGCCTGCGGATCATGATGGCCATGGCCAGCAGCGAGGCCGCCAGGACGGTCAGGGGCTGCCACCGCTCCTTGATCATGGCCAGGATGTCGTCGGCCGCGGAGGGCCCGTCACCCTGCCCTGCGGTGTCCGAGGTGCGCTGCTGGCGGGCCCGGCGGGCCTTGAGCTCGTTGATCTGCGTCTTGACGTCAACTTTTTCGCCCAGCCCGTCGCGGACGGCGGCGATGTGTTCGCGCCGCTGCCGGGCGCGGGTCCGCAGCTCCTCGGGCGTTGCCGGCTTCGGCCCGTCCTCCGCCTGCTCTTTCTTCTTCTTGTCTTTGTCCTTGTCCTTCGGCTCCTTCGGCTTCTTCTCCAGCGTTGCCGGATCAAAGCTGCGGCCTTCCTTCAGGACACCGAGGTCGTAGCGCAGCCCGTAGATGGCTTCCTCGGGCAGCAGCGGCAGTGTCTTCTTGAACCGGTTGACGCCGATCAAGCCTCCCACTGCGGCGATAACCAGGAACAGCAGGGCCACCAGCAGGGCAGCAAGCCAACCCGGCATCACGGTGGCCAAACCCAGGATCGCGGCGACAATCAGCGCGATGGCCAGGCCTGCGATAAAGAGCAGTGCAACGACGAGAAACGCCGCAGCGACCCCCGCCTTGATGCCCTTCTGCTTCATCTCGGCAGTGGCCAGCGCGAATTCGTCATTCAGCTGGCGGGGGGTCAACCGGGCCATCACCTTCGCCAGGCCCACCAATGACGAATTCCCTGCGGTCCTTCGTGTGCTAGCGGAGCGATTCATGCGCCCTGCCTCCATCCCCTGATTACTGTTCGCCGTTGCCATTATCCAAAATTACCATTCTCCTCACGTTTCACACTGTGAACAGGTGTACCGGGCCGCTACGGGGTTTCCAGGCCTTCGCGGTCCTCCAGTGCGCGCCCGGAGAATTCGGGCAGTTTGGTCTTGACGAACCAGAAGGAAAGCACGGAGAAGATCGTGAAGATGGCGTACATGATCCAGACTCCGAAGTTATCGCTCACCCACGGGAAGGACAGGGTGACGATGAAATTGAAAATCCAGTTGACCATCGCACCCAGGCCCAGGGCCAGGGAGCGGATGTTGTTCGGGAAAACCTCGCCCAGGGTGACCCACATGACCGGACCCCACGTCGCGGCGAAGAAGATCACGAACAGGTTTGCGCCGACCAGGGCAACCGGGCCCCAGATGCCGGGCAGCGCGACGTCGTCGCCCATGCCCTCGGCCTGCGAGAACGAGACCGTCGCCATCAGCAGGCCCACGAACATCCCCGCCGAGCCGATCATGAGCAGCTTGCGGCGGCCGATCCGGTCGACGAAGGCAATGGCCACGATGGTCATGAGCACGTTGATGATCGAGGTGATGACCGACGTCGTGAACGAGTCGCTTTCGCTGAAGCCCACCGACTGCCACAGCGTGGTGGAGTAGTAGAAGATCGCGTTGATGCCGACGAGCTGCTGGAAGGCGGCAATGGCCATGCCCACCCACAGGATGGGCTGCAGGCCGAACTTCGGGCCGCGCAGGTCCTTGAACGTGGGCTTTTTGCTCTTGAAGCTCTCGCGGATCTGGCGGATCTTCAGGTCGGTGTCCACCACGCCGGAGACGGTGCGGAGCACCTTGGCGGCATCTTCATCACGGTTCTGGCGGACCAGATACTGCGGAGACTCCGGGATGGTGAGCGCCAGGACACCGTAAACGATGGCCGGGAACACGCCGACCAGGAGCATCCAGCGCCATGCGGCCAGCCCCCACCACAGCTCGCCCAGGGCGCTGCCGGCAGAATTGGCCAGGAACGCGTCGGAGAGCAGCGCTGCAAAGATGCCCAGGGTAATCGCCAACTGCTGGACGGACCCCAGGGCGCCGCGCCATTTGTTGGGCGCGACTTCGGCAATGTACCCCGGGGCGATCACCGACGCGGTTCCGATGGCGAGGCCGCCGACCAGACGCCACCACATCAGGTCCCACTCGCTGAAGGCGTAGGCCGACCCGATCGAGTTGGCGGCGAACAGCACCGCGGCGCCGACCATGACTTTCTTGCGGCCCAGGCGGTCGGCGAGTTGCCCGGCGAACCAGGCGCCGACGGCGCAGCCCAGCAGGGTGATGGCGACGGTGAAGCCCAGCACGCCGGGAGTAAGCGTAAATTCTTCGCCAATGGCGTCCACTGCGCCGTTGATGACGGCAGTGTCAAAGCCGAAGAGCAGACCGCCCACAGCCGCCGCAACGGTGACTGCAATCACCTTGAATGGATGGGCCACCTTCTCGGACTCGCCCGGATTAGGCCTTGGTTGGCTCGCGCCCATGGAAGGATCCTCTGTCTCTCGTTGGTTATTTGAAAGTTCCGCCCCAAACCTAGTAATCCTACGCATAACCCTAGGCACGACGGGCGGCGGAGGGAACACGTAAGCCGGGGAGCAGACAAGAGGGGCTGGAAAGAAACAGCAGGCCTGCGCCGGATTGCGGGCGGAGGCCTGCTGCCAGCCGTTGCTGCGCCGCCAGTTCGCGGCGGCGGGCTGCGTCCGGGCGGCGCGCCTGGCGCACGACGGCGGCAGCCATCGCTGCAGCGGGCGCCGCACCTGCGTGTCGGTCAGCGCGCTTCCGCGGTGTCACGGGAGTGCCGGACGTCACTCGGATGCCGGGCGTGCCGCCGGAAAAAGGTCAAAAAAAGACTCCCCGGCCAGCAGTGATGCTGGCCGGGGAGCCTGTTTGCTCCTCCGACTGGACTTGAACCAGTAACCCTTCGATTAACAGTCGAATGCTCTGCCAATTGAGCTACGGAGGAAAGCGCGAGTTCTACTATACAGGCTTTTCGGAGTGCCCGCGCACGGTTTCCATGTGTTCAGGCTCTCACTTTCGGCCCGCCACTCCGCGGCCCCGCGGCACACGCTGGTCCCTGCGGGTTTTGAAATTTCCGCCGCCGCTTCGGGATTCCGCCGCCGCTTCGGGATTTCTGCCGCCTCTTTGGGATTCTGCTGCCGGTCCGCAGTGGCAGGGATTTCCCACAACGGTCGATTCCTCCCGGAACGGCGCCGGATGAGCACCCGAGACGGGCTTGGCCCGGGAAACAAATGAGGCCCTGACCGGCATAATGCCAAGTCAGAGCCTCATTCTTTTGCTCCTCCGACTGGACTTGAACCAGTAACCCTTCGATTAACAGTCGAATGCTCTGCCAATTGAGCTACGGAGGAAAGCGCGTGTCCTACTCTACAGAGGTTTCGCAGGGAAGCGAAATCGGTGCGCCGGCGGGGATTTTTTCCCGCCCCGCGGCCGCGCCTACTGGTCCCCCCGCAGTGCCCGGCGCTGCATCTCCAGCTCCATCAGGTCACGGTTCAGCTGTTGGAACAGGGCCGGATCGGCGTTGGGGTCCAGGCGCTGCAGCTGGCCCAGCTTCTCGGCCTTCAAATGGGTCACCTGCAGTTCAAAGAGCCGATTCAGGATGTCCCGGCAGTAGCGCGCCAGGGCGTCGTTGTCGCGGGCATGCAGCGGAGTCACCGCGAGCTCGCTGACGAAATCCCGCAGCGTGTCAGGCAGCTCCTGGCGGACCTGTTCCACCCACTGCGCCGGTGCGGTGCCGGCGTGGCCGGCGGCAATGATCGCGTTGTGCACCGCCAGGTAGGCCGGCACGGAGAAGCGGGCGGCCTTGAAGCGCTCCCACTGCCCCTCATCCAGCAGGCCCGGCTGCTGCAGCGCCACCTCCAGCGCCTGCCGTTCCATCCGTGCGGCGGGATCCCGCGGGTCCGGCCGGGAGAACGCCGGCGGCTCGAGAGTGGGTTCCGGCACCTGCTGCTGGTAACCGGCCTGCGAGCCCTGCTGCTGGCTTCCCTGCGGCTGCCCGTATCCGCCGCGGGACTCCTGCTGCGAACCGCGGCCTCCGTGCTGGCCTCCCCGCTGGCCCTGGCTTCCCTGCTGGCCAGTGTCCCGGTAGCCGCGCTGGGAGCCGCGTCCGTCGTCGTGCGCTGCCGTCCCGGACCCGGTCTTGCCGTGCCCGGATTTGCCGTGCGCGGCACCTTCGCGCAGCCGTTTGGCGGCTCCGGCGACGGCTCGGGTGACGTCGTCGACGTCGGTCCCCAGCCAGCCGGCGAGCTCGCGGGCGTAGGCCGGACGCATGGCCGGGTCGCGGATCTCGGCCACCACAGGGGCTGCGGCGCGCAGTGCCTGCACCCGGCCTTCGACGGTGTTCAGATCGAATTTGCGCAGCGTGGAGCGGATCGCGAATTCAAACAGCGGCCGGCGCGAGCGGATCAGTTCGACGACGGCTGAGTCGCCGTGCTTTTGCCGGATGTCACAGGGATCCATACCCTCCGGATCCACCGCCACGTACGTCTGCGCAGTGAAGCGCTGGTCCTCCTCAAAGGCGCGCAGTGCGGCCTTCTGGCCCGCGGCGTCGCCGTCGAAGGTGAAGATCACTTCTCCCCCGGTGCCGTCGTCGGAGAGCAGCCGGCGGGCAATCTTGATGTGGTCCTCGCCGAAGGCCGTGCCGCAGGTGGCGACGGCGGTGGTGATGCCCGCCAAGTGGCAGGCCATCACGTCGGTGTAGCCTTCGACGACTACGATCTGCCGGTCCTTGGCGATCGAGCGCTTGGCCAGGTCGATTCCGTACAGCACCTGGGACTTCTTGTAGAGCTGCGTTTCGGGAGTGTTCAGGTACTTCGGGCCCTGGTCGTCCTCGTAGAGCTTGCGCGCACCGAAGCCGATCACGGCGCCGGTCAGGTCGCGGATGGGCCAGATCAGCCGGCCGCGGAAGCGGTCGTAGAACCGGGAGGCGTCCGAGCCGGTGGAGAACATGCCGGTGCCGGCGAGCTCGTCACGGGTGAAGCCCTTGTCGGTGAGGTGCTTGAGCAGCGAGTCCCAGCCCTGCGGGGCGTAGCCGACGCCGAAGTGGGCCGCGGCCGCCGGGTCGAAGCCGCGTTCCTGCAGGAAGTCCCGGGCGGCCTGCGCTCCGGGGGTGCGCAGCTGGGCGGCGAAGAACTCGGCGGCGATCTTGTGGGCGTCGAGCAGGCGCTGCCGCTTGCCGACGTCCTCGCGGCGGGGTCCGGTGCCGCCGTCCTCGTAGTGCAGTTCGTAGCCGAGCCGGGCGGCGAGCTTCTCCACCGTTTCGGAGAACGTGCCGTGATCCATTTTCTGCACGAAGGAGATGACGTCGCCGCTCTCGCCGCAGCCGAAGCAGTGGTAGCTGCCCACCTGCGGCCGGACGTGGAAGGACGGTGAACGCTCGTCGTGGAAGGGGCACAGCCCCTTGTAGGAGCCGATGCCTGCGGACTTCAGCGTCACGTAGCCGTCGATCACGGCCTTGATGTCGGTGCGGGAACGTACTTCGTCAATGTCTTCGCGTTTAATCAAACCGGCCATGCAACCCAGTCTATTCTTCCCCGCCAAACCGGCGCCGGGAGGCATAGCAGCGGGGGCGTCCCTGCCGTCCGAAGCCGGCCGGGGAACGCCCCCACTGTTGTGTCCCTATCCGTTACTCCTCTGCCTGCCGACGGCGGCTGAGGTACATTCCCAGTCCCCCGCTTAGGAGCAGCCCGGCAGCCAGGGCCAGAGGACCTGCAACCGAGGTGGCACCGGTATCCGGCAGGTCCGGACGGGCGGGCTGCGGCTCGGGACGGGCGGGCTGCGGCTCGGGACGAACGGGTGCGGGCTGGGCAGCGAATTCGTAGCTGTTGGTGACCACAGCCGTCACAGTGTCACTGGCCGGTACCGTCACCGGTGCGGGCAGCGTGGATTCCACCTCCACTGTTGAGGTGGCACCCGTGCTGGTCTCAGTAACGGTGCATTCGGTGCCGGCGGCAAGGCCCGCAAACTCGGTGGTCACCTCTCCGGTGGTGCCGCCAGGGATGGTTACCGTCTCGTCCAGGGCGGACCCGTCTGTGCCGCACCGGACTTCCAGGACGACTTCACCCTGTTCGCCCGCGGCAGCCCCGGTGATGACCTTGGTGACCACCAGGACACCCGGAAGGAAGCTGTAGGTATTCGTCACCGTGGTGTCGACGGTATCGCCGGCGAGAATTTCGATGTCAGCGGGCAATTCGGTGGTCACGGTGACCGCGGCGGTGGCCCCGGTCACCGGTTCGGTAATGGAGCAGGAGGCACCTGCCGGGATATTCGAGAACACCGCGCCCACGTCTTCGGTGGTCCCGGCCGGAACCTGGGAAACCTCCTCGAACACCGTCACCCCGTCGAGGGTGCACAGGACATCGACCTCCACGGATTCCTGGTTTCCTGCCGCCTCACCGGCAATAACTTTGGTGACGACCAAGGAGCCGGGATTCACCTCGTAAGTGTTGATGACGCTAGCCTCCGCAGTTTCCCCAGCGGCTATGGTCACGTCTTCGGGCAGTTCCACGGTGACACCCACCGCGGGGGTTTCACCCGTTCCGGGTTCGGTGACGCCGCAGCTCGCACCTTCCGGGATTCCGCTGACCGTGCCGGGAACGGTGCCTCCGGCGCCTGCTTCAATGGTGATGTCCTGGCGTATCACCTCTACTCCGTCTACGGTGCAGATGACCTCGACCGTGATGGGACCCTGCTCCCGGGCTGCCGGGCCTGCGATCACCTTGTCAACGGTCAGGGCACCGGGGTTCACCGTGTACGTGTCCGTGAAAACCACTTCCACGCCAACGCCGGCAGGAATCGTTACCGTTCCACCCGCAGGATCAACGACGGTTTCCACACTGACCTCGGTGGTGGCGCCGTCGGCGGTCTCGGTGACCGTGCAGCTGGCGCCCGCGGGCAGGTCCTCGAACTCCTCGGTGGTCGGTTCAGTGGTGCCGGCCGCAACGGTCACCGTCTCGTTCAGGACCGTCGCGCCTGAAGCGGTGCAGGTCACCTGCAGCGTGACGACGCCCTGCCGTCCGGCCCCGGTTCCGGCGATGTCCTTTCGGACGGCGAGGGTTCCGGTGGTGAAGGTGTAGTCGTTGGTCAGTGCCGCAGTAACGCTGCCCGCGGCGGGAACCGTTACGGTCCCTTCCCCGGTCACGGTGACGGCCACGGCGGCGCTTGAACCGTTCACGGTTTCCGTCACCGTGCAGCTGGTGCCGGCGTCAAGGTCGGGGAATTCGGCCGCTTCCGGGGTAATGGTTCCCTCCGGAATGGTCACCGTGGTGTCCAGCACTGTGGTTCCGTTCAGGGTGCAGACGACGGAGATCGTCACCGCGCCCTGGGCGCCGGCGGCCTCCCCCGTGTTGGTTTTGGTCACCACCAGCGTTCCCGGCGTAAAGGTATAGGTGTCAGTTACTGCCGCCGTCGCCGTCGTGCCGGAGACGATCGTGACGGCGCCGGGCAGGATGGTGCTCACTTCGACGCTGTCGCTGGCGCCGGTGGTCGGTTCGGTAACGGTGCAGGTGGAACCGGCGGGAATGTCGTTGAAGGTCTCCGATTGCGTCCCGGTGGCCTCCGCGTCAATGGTGAAGGTGAACTGGTTCCCGGTGCCGCAGTCGATGTTGATGACTACGGTGCCCTGGCTGCCGGCGGCCGGACCGGCGATCGACTTCGTGACGGTCAGGGAGCCCACTTCGGTGAAGGCTGCGGCCGCCGTCGCATTGGAGCTGAGCTCCCGCGTAACCGCCAGGATCAGCTTCTGGGCGTTGTCCACCCCCGGTGTTGCCGCGTCGTAAAGATAGACGCTGCCCGTGGGTACGGTGACCGCGGCCCGGGCCGTAAGGTTTGCCGGTCCCGTAGCACCCGTATCGCTCCGCACCCAGACCTGCGTTCCGCTCGGCACTGGACTGTTCAACGGAACCGTTCCCTCGGCATCCGCGTAGAGGCTGAAGCCTTCATCGACCGTCACTTCAATTTCGTCCGCCTCGGACGTCACCGTATGCGGCCCGGCGACTCCGGTCACGGGTGCTCCGGTGGTGGGCGGTGTGATGGCAATGGCCGGCGGGTCGGGCTCCTCCAGCGGCCCGGCGTCAATGGTGGCATTCACGATGGAAGCGACGGTCGGGTAGAGGGAACTCGTGCGATTGACCACGTAGCCGTCAGTGAAGAACCAGATGGCTGCCTGCACTGCGGCCGCCTTGGTGTTGTTGTTTACGCCGGCAGGGAGATTCGTGCTCGGGTAGTACGTATTCAGAATCCGGTTGACGTATCCGATATTCGGGACGTTGGATTCATCCCAGCTGCCGTTTTCGTAACCGATGCTCACCCTAGTGGAGGTGCGCAGGTCGATGCAGTACATCTCGGCGGTGGTGGTGCCGCTGGCGTCCTGGGTGTTGATGATGCCGGCAAAGCTGACGTTTTCCGTCTGGTACCCGGCCGGCACACCGGCGGGATAGGCGTCAATGGGCCAGGTTTGCCCCAGGGGCGGCAACCCTCCCGAAACGTTTCTCCCGGCACCCAGCGAGGTGACCACGATGTCCGTATTCGTCGCGTCGGCAGGAGGCGCACCCAGAACAGGCCCGGGATCCGGGGCGGCCTGCGCGGGCAGCCCCAGCGGCAACATCGCCAGGCCTAGCAGGAAAACCAGGAGGCTCCGAGAGTGGAACCGTCGGCTTCCGTTCCTGACGCGGCGTAGCTGGCGGGAACGGGTTGTCTGCTCAGTGCTCATAGCGGTCCTCTGGTGCGCGTGTCCGGCCGACCGCCCGGCGATAGTGAATCGCCGGACGCTGAACCACCCCGCGCCAGAGGCTAACGGTTCAGCCGCCGGTTCACCAGAGAGCCGGCCACATTCCCTACCAGAGCGCAGGAACCGGGCCCACCAGCCGTTCGTGGAGGGCGAGTGCCGAACCGTCCGTCAGCGAGGCGACCTGGTCGACGACGACGCGCAGCCGGGCGCCGTCGTCGTCCGCGTCCCGCCAGTCCGCGGCGAACATCGGCTCCAGGTGCCGGTCCCCGGTGGCCGACAGCTGCGCCACGAGGGCGGTGAGGATTTCGCGCTGCCGTTCGTAGAGCGGCTGGCGCTGGTCGGTGGTCATCACGAACGTGGTGGCCAGGCCCTTCATGACGGCGATTTCGAGCTGGGTTTCCTCGGGCACCACCATCTCGGCGTGGTAGCGGGTGAGCGGGTCGGTGCCGTAAATGCCGCGGGTGGCTTCCAGGGCGCTGTTGCAGAACCGGCCGATCAGCTGGCTGGTCATGTCCTTCAGCGCTGCCATCGCCTTGCGGCTGCCGTCGGATTCGCGGACCCAGACCGGATCCGCCTCGAGCCGCTTCAGCGCCTCCTCGATCGCGGCGCCGTCGGTGCCGGGCAGGTACCACTGCTGGGTGTAGCCGACCACGCGGGCGCGCTGGTCCGGGTTGTCCAGCCACTTGAGCTGCACGTGGCCGGCGACGATGGCGTCTTCGACGTCGTGCACGGAGTAGGAAATGTCATCGGCCAGGTCCATGACCTGCGCCTCGAGGCAGGAGCGGCCGGCGGGGGCGCCGTCGCGCAGCCAGGTGAAGACCGGCATGTCGTCCTCGTAGACCCCGAACTTGGTGGTGCGGTGCCCGTTGACGAGCGGGGCGTCGGCCATCCGCCACGGATATTTGCAGGAGGCGTCCAGGGAGGCGCGGGTCAGGTTCAGGCCGGCCGGCCCGCCGTCGGGCGCAATGATCTTGGGCTCGAGCCGGGTCAGCAGCCGCAGCGTCTGCGCGTTGCCCTCAAAGCCGCCGATGGCGTGGGCGATGTCGTTCAGCGCGGTCTCGCCGTTGTGCCCGAACGGCGGGTGCCCCAGGTCATGCGAAAGGCAGGCGGCGTCGACGACGTCGGGATCGCAGCCCAGCGCGTTGCCCAGCTCGCGGCCCACCTGCGCCACCTCGAGGGAGTGGGTCAGCCGGGTCCGGACGAAGTCGTCGGTGTCCGGGGCGACCACCTGGGTCTTGGCGCCCAGCCGGCGCAGCGCCGAGGAGTGCAGGACCCGGGCGCGGTCGCGGCCGAACTGGGTGCGGTTGGTGTTTTTCGCAGGCTCGGTGACCCAGCGGGCAAGGTCAACGTCGGTATAGCCTGCGGTTTGGAAAGCCTGCGGAAAGGTCATGGGTGTTTAGCCACCTGAAATGTTGAGTTCGGCTGCGGAAATGACTGACTTTTGCGCGGCGTTGAGCTCGCGCGATTCCAGCCAGTTTTCCGGCAGTGCTGTCTTCTTGGGTGATCCGGCGCGCCCGCGCGGACCTTCGGCGTCGACGCCCGGGTACGGGGCCTCGGGGTCGAGCTGGTCCAGCAGCTCGCGCAGCACTTCCAGCGTGGGCACTGTGGCCAGCTGCGCGCGGAGGTCTCCGCCCACCACGTAGCCCTTGAAGTACCAGGCCATGTGCTTGCGGATGTCGCGCAGCGCCATCATTTCCCCGCCGAAGGTCTCCACCAGCAGTTCGGCGTGCCGGTAAACGCTCTCGGAGACTTCCTTGAGTCCCGGGCGGTGGCGCACGTCGCTGCCCTCGAAGGCGGCCTGCAGGTCGCCGAACAGCCAGGGCCGGCCCTGGCAGCCGCGGCCGATGACGACGCCGTCGACGCCGGTTTCGCGCACCATGGCGATGGCGTCCTCGGCGGACCAGATGTCGCCGTTGCCCAGCACCGGAATGTCCGGCAGTGCTTCGCGGAGTTCGGCGATGGCCGACCAGTCGGCCTTGCCGGAGTAGAACTGGGACGCGGTGCGCCCGTGCAGGGCGACGGCGGCGACGCCGGAGTCGCGGGCAATCCGGCCGGCGTCGAGGAAGGTCAGGTGGTCCTCGTCGATGCCCTTGCGCATTTTGATGGTCAGCGGAACATTGCCCTTGGAGGCTTCCTTCACCGCGGTCTGCACGATGGCCTTGAACAGGTCCAGCTTCCAGGGCAGGGCCGAGCCGCCGCCCTTGCGGGTGACCTTGGGGACGGGGCAGCCGAAGTTCAGGTCAATGTGGTCGGCGCGGTCTTCCTCGACGAGGATGCGGATGGCTGCACCGACGGTCACGGGATCCACGCCGTACAGCTGGACGGAGCGGACCTTTTCGTCGTCGTCGTGCTCGATGATGCGCAGCGACTCCGGCGAGCGCTCAACGAGGGCCCGCGAGGTGACCATCTCCGTCACGAACAGGCCGCCGCCGTATTCGCGGCAGAGGCGGCGGAAGGCCTTGTTGGTGATGCCGGCCATGGGTGCCAGGATCACCGGCGTGTCCACGGTGATGGGACCCAGCTGCAGCGGCGGCAGCTCGAGCTTGAGTTCAGGGGATAAAACAGTCACACCCCCATTCTCGCAAGTGGATGCAAATCCTGCTTGCGGTGTGGGGTTCGGGGTGTGGAGTGAGGTTGGGGTGGGCGTTGGGGTGGGGTGTTGGGGTGGGGGTGTTGGCGGGGTGGATCGCACGATTCGGACCGGGCTCGAGGTGACGGCCACCTGTCAGGATTCCTTTGTGCAGATAATGCACTCCCCCAGCCCCTCTCTGGATCCTTCGTGCAGATAATGCACTCCCGGACCGCCTTTTGGCGTTTCAGACAGCCGGATCTGCACGAGAGATTTCCCGAGGCAGCATTATCTGCACGAAAGATCCCGCGAAAGCCCCTGTTCTGCACGACGGTTGACCTCAAGCCCCCGGAGCCGATCCATAGTGCAGATAACGGGCCCAAAAGCCGGTTTTCGGGCCTTTTCAGCCCCTGATCTGCACGATAGATTTCCCGAAGCCCCATTATCTGCACGTGAGATCCCGTTCCAGCACCGAGAGCGCAGATCCAGCGGGTCTTGGCGGGTTTCCAGCACCGAGAGCGCAGATCCGGCGGGATCCACCGCGCCAAAGCCACCAGACATGCACTCTCGACGGGAACCGACGCGCCAAAACCAGCACATCTGCAGTCTCGGTAGCCATAAACGCCCTTCCAACACCGAGAGTGCAGATCCGGCGGTCTTGGCGGGTTCCAGTCCCCGGCTCTAGCCTTCCGCGTCCCTAGCCGTCGGGAGCTGCGTCCGGCTGCTCAGTGACCGGCGAGTGGGCAGGTCAGGGGTGCTGCCGTCGGCCGGATCCTGGGGCTCGTCCGCCTCGGCGGTTCCCCCGGGAACATGCGGACGGACACCGGCAACTACCGCGGCAGAGCTGTCCCGGCCGTGCGGCTTAACGCCGCCTACGCCAACGCCGCCCACGCCCCTGCCGTCGGGCCCCGCCCCATTCGCAAGCCCGCCCGCAACCGCGGCAGGATTCCGGGGCGGGCCCTCCGCCCCAACGCCCTTGATCCCGACCGCCTTGACCACCAGCACGGCGATCGCCGTGGTCACCGGGATGGCCAGCACGAGGCCGACGGATCCCACGAGCGTGCGGATCACTTCCTCGGCCAGCTCCCCGCTGGTGATGCTGTCCAGGAAGGGGCGGTCGTACAGGGACACCAGGATCAGCACGGGCAGGGCAGCGCCGGCGTAGGCGAAGGCGATGGTGTAGACGGTGGAGGCAATGTGGTCCCGGCCCACCCGCATCGCCCCGGAGAAGAGCGTTTCGCGCTGGCGCCAGGAGCCAGCTCGTACATTTCCCAGACCGCCGAGGACTGGGTGATGGTGACGTCGTTGAGCACCCCCAACCCGGAAATGATCAGCCCGCACAGGATGATGCCCGAAACGGAGATGCTCTCGGACGAGTTGATGAGCGTGTAGGCGTTTTCGTCGTCGACCCCCACCAAGTGGGCGGCATCGGTGGCCCACGCCGCCAGGCACGCCGTGATCGACAGTCCGAACAGGGTACCGAGCAGCGCCGTGGAGGTCCGGGCGGTGAAGCCGTGCGCAAAGTAGAGCACCCCGAACATGATCACGCTTGAACCAATCAGCCCCAGCAGCAGCGGCGGCTTGCCCTCCACCAGCCCCGGCAGGATGAACCCGGCGAGCACGGCATAGGCCCCGACCAACCCCACCAGCGCACGCAGTCCCCGCCAGCGCGCGACGGCGATCACCACTCCCGCGTACAGCACGGTCAGCGCCGCCATCGGGACGGAGCGGACGAAGTCCACGAAGACATACGGCGGAGCTCCCCCGCCGCCCTGCATCACGGCCTCGAGGTTGAGGTAGCGGATGGTGTCGCCGGCCTCGATGACCTCGCCCTTGGCGACCTCCGGCGGCACCTCGATCTGGATGGTCGGACCGCCGGCGTTCGGAACGGTGTAGGCAACCAGGCACTGCTGGGCGGTGCCGCCGGCCTCCACGAGCGCCTGCGACGACGGGCAGTCCTCCTCGCTGACACGCTGCACCTCGCCGGTGTCGAATTTGACCCCGTCGGCGGTGGCGTACGGATCGGAGACGGTGATGCTGCTGCGGTCCCCCGACGGCCACATCAGGACCATTCCGACCACAGCCAGCAGCCCCAGCGGCACCAGGATCCAGGTCAGCAGCCAGTTCGCCCGGCGCCGGGCGGCCAGCGCAGCCGGCGACGGCGGCTCGTCGGAGTGCGGAGAATGGCTGTGTCCCATCGGGGTCCTTCGGCGTCGGCACGGAGCTGCGGCCCACCGGAACGGACGCAGGAAACACGGTTCGGCATCATTGTCGCAAGTCAGGACGGTCTCTGCGAATTCACCCGCCCGCGGGTCGCCGGCGGGAGGCGACGACGGCGGGAGCGGCGGGTCAGGCTGGCGGGTACCCGGCCACGACGCGCGCGGCCGGGACTGGCCACGAGTGTGCAGCTATGGCGACTTTGCGCCAGCGAGTGCACCTCGGCGTCTCGGCTCCTCCCGCGGCGGCCCGCGGCGGCCCGCGACGGCCCTCGGTGGCCGCGGCGGCCGGTTCCGCGCATTGGTTCCCACTCTTTGTTACCTGGTGAGGCAGGTGGGACCCCGGGAGTGCTCACGCGCCACAAAGACTGGGAACCCGTGCCGGCACCACCCGGCCACCCGGTCATCACACGCCGGCCGGCATCCGAAGGCCCCAGCCCGCGCCGAGTGTGCCGAGCGGAGCCCCAGGTGCACAGCCTCGGGGCAGCCCGGTCATGCGTCGATCGTTCGAAGTACAGATAACGGGCTTCTCAGCCCGGAATAGGCCCGTTATCTGTACTACGGATGGGTCGGAGACTTGGGAAAGGCCCGTTATCTGTACTCTGGGCGCGCATCCGAAGGGCAGGCACCCGGATTGGGCCCGTCATCTGTACTACCGAGGGACCTGAGCCGCGGGCCGCTACCCCGCAAGCACAACGACGGCGGGCGCCGGCTCCCGAAGGAACCGGCACCCGCCGTCGTCGTTGTTTCAGGCCTGCGGCAGCTCCGAAATCCAGCCGCCGCGATGAAACCCGGCCTAGGTGCTGACGATCTCCGTCGCCGGGCCGACTTCGCGGGCGGCACCCTTGTGCAGCAGTGCCTGGACAATCCGGGCCACGGGCCGCATGGACTCGTCGACCTCCAGCTGCACCGGGTACTTGTAGGTCAGCAGCGCCAGCAGCGATTCCAGCGCCGCCTCCTGCTCTGACTGCTCCAGCTCGGGATCGTAGCCGAGGAACACATCGGCCGGCTCGTCCGTGCGGTTCTTCGTATAGCTCACGGCAAAGGCGGCGATCTTCCCGCCCTGCGCCTTGGGCGCATCCCGCAGCACGACGGCGCCGGCGGCACCGGTGGCGTCGTTGAGCAGCATCTGCTGCGCGCGCCCCAGCGTCATCTCGGACCGGTCCCAGCCGTGCACGGCGTTGTAGAACGCCACCACGGCCTGCGTCAGTTCCACCGAGCCGGTGGCCGCCTCGTCCAGCTGCGGACCGGAGTCGTCGTTGAACACGGGCAGGCTGATCCGGCCCGGCTCCACTACGACCACGCGGGAGCGCTGGATCCGGGAGAAACCGGCCGCCGCGGCAAACGCGGCGCCGGACGAGCCCGGCTCCACCTTCGCGCGCATGGCGGTGACGCCCGACGGCGCCATTTCGGCTTCACCCCGCAGCATGGCCAGCAGGGTGGAGCCGAGGCCGGCGCGCCGGTTCTCCCGGGCCACCTCCACGTACACCCACAGCCGGTCCGGATGCAGCGAGGTTTCGTAGACGACGCCGGCAGCCACCGGAATGTCGTCGTCCTCGGCCACGATGCACCGGCTCCACGGCTCGTCCGAGGACGGGCGGAGCACGGCACGGAACTGTCCGGCCTGCACGGTTTCCGGGTCGCCCCAGAGCTCGTTCAGGGCCAGGTCGTCATCTTCACGCCAGGGGCGGAACGTCAATGCCATTACGCGCCAATCAGCCTTTCCGCGAGGTAGCCCTCGACCTTGTCCAGACTCACCCGCTCCTGCGCCATGGAGTCGCGCTCGCGCACGGTCACGGCCTGGTCTTCGAGGGTGTCGAAGTCCACGGTGATGCAGAACGGGGTGCCGATTTCGTCCTGGCGGCGGTAGCGGCGGCCAATGGCGCCGGCGTCGTCGAAGTCGATGTTCCAGCTGCGGCGCAGCTGCGCGGCGAGGTCCTTGGCCTTCGGCGAGAGGTCCTCGTTGCGGCTCAGCGGCAGGACGGCGGCCTTGACCGGGGCCAGGCGCGGATCCAGCTTCAGGACCGTGCGCTTGTCGACGCCGCCCTTGGCGTTGGGGGCCTCGTCCTCGGTGTAGGAATCCACCAGGAACGCCATGAAGGAACGGGTCAGGCCGGCGGCGGGCTCAATCACGTACGGCGTGAAGCGCTCGTTGGTGGCCTGGTTGAAGTAGCTCAGGTCGGTGCCGGAGTGCTTGGAGTGCGTGCCGAGGTCGAAGTCGGTGCGGTTGGCGACGCCCTCCAGCTCGCCCCACTCGGAACCGGCGAAGCCGAAGCGGTATTCAACGTCGGTGGTGCCCTTGGAGTAGTGGCTCAGCTTTTCCTTCGGGTGTTCGAAGAGGCGCAGGTTTTCCGGATCGATGCCCAGGCCGGTGTACCAGTTGAACCGGTTTTCGATCCAGTACTTGTGCCATTCCTCGTCGGTGCCCGGCTCGACGAAGAACTCCATTTCCATCTGCTCGAACTCGCGGGTGCGGAAGATGAAGTTGCCCGGCGTGATTTCGTTGCGGAAGCTCTTGCCGATCTGGCCGATGCCGAACGGCGGCTTCTTGCGCGAGGTGGTCAGCACGTTGTTGAAGTTCACGAAGATGCCCTGAGCGGTTTCCGGGCGCAGGTAGTGCATGCCCTCTTCGTTGGCGACCGGACCCAGGAAGGTCTTGAGCAGGCCGGAGAATTCCTGCGGCTCGGTCCACTGGCCCTTGGTCCCGCAGTTGACGCAGGCAATGTCGGCCAGGCCGTTTTCCGGCGCGTGGCCCTTCTTCTCCTCGTAGGCCTCTTCGAGGTGGTCTGCGCGGTAGCGCTTGTGGCAGCTCAGGCACTCGACCAGCGGGTCGGAGAAGACCTCGACGTGGCCGGAGGCCTCCCAGACCTGGCGCGGCAGGATGACGGCGGAATCCAGCCCGACGACGTCGTCGCGGCCGCGGACCATGTGCTGCCACCACTGCTTCTTGATGTTTTCCTTGAGCTCGACGCCGAGGGGTCCGTAGTCCCAAGCGGAGCGGGACCCGCCGTAAATCTCACCCGACTGGAAGACGAACCCCCGGCGCTTGGCGAGGGAGATGATCGGATCCAGCTTGGATTTGGTCGAAGCCATGGAATGGTACCGCCGTTCTTTCGTGTTTACAGGGCCGCTGGGTGCGGTCCGCTCATGGTCCCGTCCGCGGTATGCACCGGCAGGTTGCACGGTGAGGGACTGCGGAGGGCAAAAGCTACAACTACCAGCTTAAGGTGAGCGCGGCGAAAGCCGGCTATCGGCGCACTTTGCGCCGGCTCCACGGCAGGGTGGCCAGCACCATGGCGGCCAGGGTCAGGGCGGTCCCGGCGATGGTGGCGGCGCCGACGCCGGATCCCGCCGCGGGCAGCACCGCGTCCAGCAGCAGCGAGCCGATCAGCTGCCCGCAGATCATGCCCAGGCCGGTCAGCAGCACCCCCAGATGGCGGACCAGCATGGCGCCCAGCCCGACATAGCAAACGCCCAGCGGGCCGCCCAGGTACAGATACCATTCCGTCGGCAGGGCACCGCCGAAACCCCACAGGGCCGACTTGACCAGCCAGCAGATCAGGAGGACCGCGGTGCCGACCACCAGGTTCACCAGAGTGGCGGTCAGCGAAGTGCCGTACTGAACGCTGGTGGTGCCGTTCATCGCCTGCTGGAAACTGATCAGCATTCCTGCGGTCAGGGGCAGCAGGACCGGGAGCAGCAGGTCAGCCGGCGATCCGCCGTCGAGCTTCGGGCTCAGCGCCCAGGCGACGGCGGCGATGGTCAGGACCGCGCCCGCCGCGCGCGCCGCAGTCACCGGTTTGCGCCCGGCCGGGCCCATGCCGATCCGGTCCACCAGCAGCCCGGTCAGGGTCTGCCCCGCCACGGTGGCGACGGTGAAGACAGCAACGCCCAGCAGGCCCACCGTCAGGGACTGGGTGAGGACGAAGTAGCCGCCAATGCCGCCGGCGAGGACATACCAGCGGGGAAAACGGCGCTCGCGCAGGGCCGGAAGGAACTGGCGGGCACCGGCCCGGCCGGAGGGCAGCAGGACGGTCACCAGCCCGATACAGACCAGCCCGACGGCGATGCTGGCCAGGGCGGCCCCCAGGCTGTCATTCATCCGGGCGCCGAGCGCGCCGTTGGCGCGGGCCTGCACGGGCACGGCCAGACCGGCCAGCAGGGCCAGCAGCAGGCCGGCGGCCAGGGGCAGACGGGAGGCTCCGGCCATCCGGGGCAGCGTTGCGGCAGTCACGCCATCAGCCTAGGGGTGAGCCGCACCGAAGCCGCATTGTTGCGGGCCGTCCGGGCGCAGCGGCGGCCGCCTCAGCGGCGGCGCCTCAGCGGCGGCGCAGGACGCCCGGCATGTTCCAGGGCAGGGTGGCGATCACGATTGCGGCCAGTGTCAGCAGGGTGCCCAGGACGGTGGCCGCCACCACCACGCTGCCGGGCGCGGGCAGGAAAATATCGAGCAGGAGTGACCCGACCAGCTGGCCGCCGATCATGCCCAGACTGGTCAGCAGCACACCCAGGCTGCGCACCAGCAGGGCACTCAGCCCGATGAACACGCAGCCCAGCGGTCCGCCCAGATACAGGTACCACTCCCCCGGCAGCGGCTCACCGAAACCGGACACTGCCACCTTGGCCAGCCAGAACAGCAGCAGGACCGCGGAACCGGCGATGAAGTTGACCAGGGTGGCGGTGATGGGCGTGCCGTAGTGCATGCCGGTGGTGCCGTTCATCGCCTGCTGGAAGCTCATCAGCATGCCGGCCGTCAGCGGCAGCAGCACCGGGAGCAGCAGCTCCGAGGCCGCCGAGGCTCCGCTGAGTTTGGGGCTCACCGCCCAGGCGACGGCGGCTATGGTCAGCACCGCGCCGACCACGCGCATCACCGTCAGCGCCTTCTTTCCGGCCGGGCCGATGCCCAGGCGGTCCACCACCAGCCCGGTCATGGTCTGGCCGGCGACGGCGGCCACCGTGAAGACGGCAACCCCCAGGACGGCGACGGTCAGGGTCTGGGAGAGCACAAAGTAGCCGCCGATGGCACCGGCCAGCACGTAGTAGCGCGGAAAGCGCCGCTCCCGCAGGGCCGGGAGCAGCTGGGCGGCGCCGGCGCGTCCGCGCGGCAGCACCGCGGAAATGATGATCATGACCACCAACCCCACGGTGAAGCTGACCAGGGCGGCGGCCAGCCCGTCGTTGAGTTCCTCGCGCAGGGCACCGTTCACCCGGGCCTGGGCAGGAATGGCCGTCCCGGCCAGGACAGCGAGGGGAAGACCGATCAGGGGATTGATTCGCACAGCATTTGGCACGCACCAACCCTACGGCAGGACCAAGCCGCTGCCGGAATCGGCGACGGACATTGTCGGGCAGAATGGAGGTATGAGTTCTATTGACCCCCAAGACCTTCCCATCCGCGACGACATGATCCGCCTGGGGCAGCTGCTCAAGCTGGCCAGCCTGGCCGAAGACGGCATCCAGGCCAAGCAATTCATCGAAGACGGCCTGGTGAAAGTCAACGACGCGATCGAGGAACGCCGCGGCCGCCAGCTGCACCCCGGCGACATCGTCTCGGTCAACGGTGAAGCGATCCGCATCGTTAAAGAGGGCTGATTACCGCCGTCTGAGCGGGTTGAGGCTCGGGCCGGCGGAAGCCTCAGCCCTTGAGCACCAGATGGGTGAGGAACTCCTTCACATGCCCGAGTTCCTGCATGTTGATCCCGTGCCCCATGTTCGAGTACAGAATCTTGGTCAGCGCGGTGTGCTCGTTGAGCCAGGCGTGGGTGAACTCGATGCGCGGCGCATCGATCACCGGATCGGCCTGGTCCCGGCCCCAGAAGAACGGCACGCCGCCGGCGGCGAGGTCGTCGTCGGAGAAGAACGGATTGCCCTCCGACGGCAC
This sequence comes from Arthrobacter sp. zg.Y820, assembly GCF_030125555.1. NCBI lineage: Bacteria > Bacillati > Actinomycetota > Actinomycetes > Micrococcales > Micrococcaceae > Arthrobacter > Arthrobacter sp. zg.Y820. Next base: position 209,335 of record NZ_JASKLX010000012.1, on the reverse strand, counting down.
CACGAACCCGGAAAGCCCGACGACGGCGGCAAAGTCGGCGGGGCGGTGCCGCAGCAGCGTGCTCGCCACTGCCATGCCCATCGAGAAGCCCAGCAGCGAGACGCTGCTGTGCTCGCCCCGGACACTGTCCAGCCAGTCGGAGACATCGCGCACGGCATCCACCACGCGCTGCACGGAGAAATCACCGTCGCTCATGAGCGGGAACCAGGTGTAACCCGGGCCCTGGGCCTGCGGTGCACGGACCGAGACGATCGTGAACTCGGAGGGCAGATAGTCCGCCAACCCCATCAAGTCTTCCTCGTTGGCGAGGTAGCCGTGGAAGAGGACGAGCAGCGGCGTTCCGGCACGCTCGGCTTCCGGCTTGGACCAAAGGACAGTGGGATTCCAGGGAGCTGTTGTAGGCATGACATTCATTTTGGCACGGCCGCTTCCGGAACCTACGGTCGCGTAGCCGGGGTCCCGCTTGGCAGGATGGAGCCGTGACTTCTCCATCGCATCCTCAGGACAGCTTCCTTCCCTCGTCGACGGCAGCCGCCGCGGCCGCCATTGCAGCAGCGCCAAGCGCCCGGGTGAACGATCCCGGAACTGATCCGCTGAGCGTAGCCGAAGCTGATTCGCCGCACCCGTGGCACCGGTTTGTTGCCCTCGGAGATTCCTTCACCGAAGGGATTGGCGACCCGAATCCGGACAGCCCCGGCGGACATCGCGGCTGGGCTGACCGGGTGGCCGAGGAGCTGGCGCGCGACCGGGACAACTTCGCCTACGCCAACCTTGCCATCCGCGGACGGCTGCTGAACAAGATCATTGAAGAACAGCTGCAACCGGCGCTGGACCTGCGGCCGGACCTGGTGACCATCTGCGCCGGCGGCAACGACGTGATCCGCCCCGGCGGCGATCCGGACAAGCTCGCCGAAAAGATGGACGCGGCAATCGCCCGGCTGGCCGGCAGCGGGGCCACGGTGGTCCTCTTCACCGGCCCGGACCTGGGCACCACCCCGGTGCTCGGCAGCGTCCGGGCACGGGTGGCCGTCTACAACGAAAACCTCCGGACCATCGCCGCCCGCCGCGACGTCGTGATCGCGGACATGTGGGCGCTGCGTGAGCTGAGCAACCGGGAAATGTGGGCACCGGACCGGCTGCACTTTTCACCGCTGGGCCATCACACCATTGCGATGATGGTGCTGGACACGCTCGCCGTCGCGCACACCCTGGAGCCCTCGGAACCGAAACCGCTGCAGGCCAAGAACTGGCGGACGGCCCGCACCGAGGATCTTTCTTGGGCCCGCGAGTACTTCATGCCGTGGGTGGTGCGCCGGGTCCGCCACCGGTCCTCCGGCGACGGAATTGCCGCCAAGCGTCCCGACGCCGGACCGATGTTCGGCGGGCAGGGCATGCCGCCGGGTTCGGCGGACTGACCGGCCTCGGCCAGGATCAAAACCGACGAGGGCGTCGTCAGCTAATACTGGACCGATCCACTTGCAGCCGACGAAGCAGGCGGCAGCCAGCCAGTTCGGCACTCGCTGTTGGGCTGAGCCTTCAAAAGTCGGAAGAGTGACTCAAAGGTTGAGAGGAAGGCTAACTACTCCCCTACCTCATCTATTTCAACAAATCGTTTGAAGACTTCGGCAGGGCTGAGAATGACGAGTTCATCCAATAACTGGACGGACGTGCCATTCGAATCTCCGTCCCGCACGGGGGCCATACCGCCGTTCAGGCCCACCTGAATTAGGGCAGAAGCACGACGAGAAGACTGCCTACCATCAGACGCGGTGGAGTCTTGCTTACCCCAGATATTCTGAACACGGGTTATGCGCGTTCCAGATCGTTTGACCTGGTCATCAACATCTTCGGCCCTAACATAGCCCACAATAAGTTGCTGGAGATAGGCGTCCATATCCATCCCATCTATGAGTTTCTCATCAAGATCTTGAATAAGACGGTGCGCAGCACGAATAAGAGCGGTTATCTCCTTGAAGGTCGGCGCCTCGGGTTCTGCCTTTTCTGCATGCTCGATCAGGCGAACAACATCAAGGCCCTGATACCCTTCACGTATTGACTCCGCGTCTTTCATCAACGCTTTCACGTGGAGGGATGCAACGCGATTTCTTGGCTTGTAGTGCGTCACACGGTTTCGCCAGACAAGGGCTACCTGAGTGAGATAGTACGCGTCGCTCTCAGATAGATTTGCGTGTTGCGAAACTATCTGCAACCTGTCACTGACGCCAGTCTTGTCGTTACTTCGTGCTGACTCGATCTTGTCACGCAAAGACTGCGGGAACAGAGAAGGCTCCTCCAGCCCAGTTCGTAAGTAAGCATCAACAGCGTCACAAAGCCAGATAAGCGTCGCCTTTATCGCAAAATCTCGACTCCGACGACTAGATGCCTGCTTATCCTTTGGGCTCCACGACGTCCGAAATTTGCCGGGCAACGTGGCTACGCCCCGCTCAACGGCGTCGAGCCCTACACAGATCGTAATCAGAAAGTGGTTATTTTGACCAACCATCATCTTAAACAACTTGCGTCCGCGACTGCTCCTCAGAACTAACCCCATAGACATGTGCGCCAGGTGCGAGTTGAACGCACTTCTCCCGCTCTAAAGAGGCTCTTCAAAAATGCCGTTTGAAGGCGGGCGTCTTACCAATTGACCTCTGGCGCTATCGGTATCTTACACTGTCTCAAGCGCGAGGTGAGGTGCCCTGAAATCTGCAAAATTTCTCCGTCAAAATGTTTGCATCGAAAATAGGTAGAAGTCCTTGCCAGTTCAGCCCGCTACTGCTTCTTCGGCCAGCCGGATGAGGGCGGCGAGATGGTCGGCCCAGTCCTCCGTGTGGATCCGGGCCACCTCCTCGCCGGCTGTCAGGATGCCGAGGCCGCTTTCGGTGATCACGACATCGGTGTAGTCCGTTTCCGCGTCCGGCCCGGGTACGGCATCGAGCAGGAAGCTCACGACGGTGTGGGCGTTCCAGCCGGGTTTGGTCCAGCGGAAGGACAGAAGCCGATCCCGGGCCACGGCCAGCACAGTTCCCGTCGCCCGCTGCTCGGCCCCGGGGACGCCGCCCCCGACGCCGGCAACGCCGCCACCAACGAAGCCGCCGCCGTCGTCGTCATCGCCGCCGCCACCACCGCCGTCGTACCCGGCGCCGTGCGGGTGCTCCGCCGGACGCTCGGTGAGCGGAGCTCCGGGGCTGGCGGTGAAGTCCATTTCCGGCCACCACACGGCCCGGTTGTCCACCAGCGCGTGCCAGAGGTCCGCCGGGGCACACTGGGCCTGGGCCGACACCCGGATCGAATCACCCATGACGTTGCTCTTCCATGACACCCTGTTCTGCCATGGCCGGCCCGGCTTGGCAAGAGCAGTGCGCCCCGCGGGATCAGGCCGGCCCGAAGAACCGCTGGCGCAGCGGCACTCCAAGCTGCTCGACGTCGGTCAGGAACCCGTCGTGGCCGATGGGAGCGGAAATCATGTGCACCGTTGTGTCTCCGGGCAAGGCCGCGGCCAGAACCTCGGATTGCTGCGGAAAGTAGAGCCGGTCCGAGTCCACGGCGGCAATGAAGAACTCGGCGGTGACGCCGGCCAGGGCCTGCTCCAGCGGTCCGCGGCCGCGGGCGACGTCGTGGCTCATCAGTGCTTCGGTCAGCACCAGGTAGCTGTTGGCGTCGAACCGGTCCACGAGCTTCCGGGCCTGATGGTCCAGGTAGCTCTCCACGGCATAGCGTCCCCGGCCCGCCGACAGGGCAGATCCCAACGGATCCTCCTGCGGCTGCGGTTCATGCCCGAAACGGTATTCCAGTTCCGGCTCCGAGCGGTAGGTGATGTGCGCGATGCGCCGGGCCAGGCCCAGCCCGGCCGCCGGCGTCCTGCCGTTGTAGTAATCACCGCCGTTGAAATGCGGATCCAGCCGGATGGCTTCGAGCTGCGCCTGGCCAAAGGCAATCTGTTCCGCGGAGCTGGCCGCCGTGCACGCGATCACGGCGCAGCGCCGCACCCGGGCGGGTTCGGTGACGGCCCACTCCAGGGCCCGCGCCCCGCCGAGCGAGCCGCCCAGCACCGTGTGCCAGCTCCGGATGCCGAGCAGGTCCGCCAGCCGCGCCTCGGCGCGGACCGAGTCGCGGACCGTGACAAACGGAAAGCGCGAGCCCCAGGGCAGGCCCTGCGGATCAGCCGAGGACGGCCCGGTGGATCCGTAACAGCCGCCGAGCATGTTGATCGAGACGACGTAAAACCGGTTGGTGTCGACGGTTTTTCCGGGACCCACCAGGGTGTCCCACCAGCCGTCCTCCTCGGAATCCCCCCGGGCCACGTGGGTGCTGCCGGTGAGGGCGTGGCAGATCAGGACGGCGTTGGAGGCGTCGTCGTTCAGCTGCCCCCACGTCTCATAGGCGAGGGAAACCTGGGGCAGGCGCCCGCCGGTTTCCAGCTCCAGGCTACCGATCTTGGCGTGGAGCAGCACCCCGTCCGGGGCCGGGGTGGGGTGCTGCGGCGCCGTCGGAACGCTCAACGGCGCAGCCGAATCGGACGCGGTGGAACCGGAAAGGACGGTGTTCCGGGGTGAAGGCACTGCCACGCTAACCGCTACGCTCCCTTGGCGGCGCGGAAGCCGGCGTCGAGGTCGGCGATGATGTCATCAACGTGCTCAATCCCCACCGACAGCCGGACCAGTCCGGGGCTGACACCGGCAGCGAGCTGCGCCTCGGCCCCGAGCTGGCTGTGCGTGGTCGACGCCGGATGGATCACCAACGAGCGCACGTCGCCCACGTTGGCCACATGGGAGTGCAGCTCGAGGGCATCCACGAAGCGCTTCCCCGCCTCAATGCCGCCGGTGATGTCGAAGGAAACAATGGCACCGGTGCCGCGCGGCCCGTACTTGCGCCCGCGTTCGTACCACGGGCTGGATTCCAGGCCGGCGTACGCGACGGAGATGACGTCGTCGTGCGCTTCGAGCCAGTTCGCGACGGCCACGGCGTTGGCGACGTGACGGTCCATCCGCAGGCTCAGCGTCTCCAGGCCCTGGGCAATCAGGAACGCGTTGAACGGGGAGACGGCCGGTCCGAGGTCGCGGAGCAGCTGCACCCGGGCCTTGAGGATGTAGGCGAGGTTGGCGCCCAAAAGGCCGTTGGCGCCGAGGTCGCGGGCGTAGACCAGCCCGTTGTAGCTCTCATCCGGGGTGTTGAAGCCGGGGAATTTCTCCGGATCGGCGCCGAAGTCGAAGTTGCCCGAATCCACGATGACGCCGGCGATCGAGTTGCCGTGCCCGCCCAGGTACTTCGTGGCCGAGTGCACCACGATGTCCGCACCCCATTCGATGGGCCGGATCAGGTAGGGCGTGGAGAGCGTGTTGTCCACGATCAGCGGCACTCCGGCCTCGTGCGCGACGGCGCTGATGCCTTCGAGGTCCAGCACGTCCTGGCGCGGGTTGGAGACCACTTCCCCGAAGAAGGCCTTGGTGTTGGGCTGCACGGCGGCGCGCCACTGCTCCAGGTTGTCCGGATCCGCCACGAACGTCACGGCGATGCCGAACTTTTTCAGGGTGTGCTTGAACAGGTTGTAGGTGCCGCCGTACAGGCTGGGGCTGGCGACGATGTGGTCTCCGGCCTCGGCCAGATTGAGGATCGCGACGGTCTCCGCGGCCTGCCCGGACGCGAGCAGCAGCGCCCCGAGCCCACCCTCCAGGGAAGCGATGCGCTTTTCCACCGCTTCCTGGGTGGGGTTGCCGATGCGGGTGTAGATCGGCTCCAGCTCAGCCAGCGCAAACCGGTTGGCCGCAGCCTCGGCGCTGGGAAAGACGAACGAGGTGGTTTGGTAGATGGGCAGCGCGCGGGCGCCGGTGACGGCGTCGGGCTCCTGTCCCACATGGATCTGACGGGTTTCGAATGACCAGTTTCCTGACATGGCGTGCTCCCTATACCAGGGGCCGCACCGAGACTTCCGGCCCCGAAGGTAGCCGGCAGCCACGTGTGACCCGCGCTTGCCGTACGTCCTCTGACGTACAGCCAGGTCTTCACCCGGGGCACCCCACCGCGGTTGGAGGGTTGCCGGCCAGCAAGCCGGGGCTATCTGCTGGCACTCATGACCTATTCCCCCAATGAAAACGGATAACCCCGAAGCCCGCAACCTCTGTGACGGATCATTTCCCTGCGGGTTCGGGTGGCCGTGCCGGATGCGGGACAGGATCAAGAATTAGGGCATCCGCAGCACTCCCGTGGTCCGGCACCGGGCGCAGGATGAGGCCGCCGGCGGAACATCTGCAGCTCAAACCTGCCCATTTGACGACTTAGGCCAGCCTTGGTCGTGAGGTCGGTCACAACGTGCCATTATGGGCCGCATGCGCTTGGACCATGTTTCTTATGCCTGTGAATCCGACGGTCTTTTGGCCACTACCGAGAGGATTGCTTCCGCTCTGGGAGCGGACTTCGTCAAGGGCGGTGTGCATCCTCGCTTCGGCACCCGCAACATGATTCTCCCCCTGGCCAACCACCAATATGTCGAGGTGGTCGAGGCCCTGAACCATCCGGTGTCGGACAAGGCGCCCTTCGGCCAGGCCGTGCGCCAGCGCTCCGAATGCGGCGGCGGCTGGATGGGCTGGTGCGTAGCCGTGGACGACCTTTCACCCTTTGAAGCGCGTCTGGGCCGCGAGTCGGTGCCCGGAAACCGGAAGTTTCCCGACGGCCAGGAACTGACCTGGCAGCAGATCGGCATCAACGGCCTGATCGCCGACCCCCAGGTGCCGTACATGCTGCGCTGGGACGACGGCACCGAGCCGCTGCACCCTTCGGCCGCCCTGCCCGGCATGCCGGGCTCCGTGAAGCTGGACTCGCTGACCATCGCCGGGTCGGCCGAGCGCGTGACCCAGTGGCTGGGCACCCCGGTCGAGGAACCGCTGGAAAATGTGGGCGTGACCTGGATTTCGCCCAAGGGAACCCCCGGCATCATGTCCGTCACCTTCAACACGGCCAACGGTTCAGTCGAGATCTAGTTCTCCTGATCCCTCCGCTGCGCAATGGCGGGATTCTCCCTAACCGGAGGGTTGTCCACAACGGGGAGTCCTGCCCTCGCGGGCCGTCCGCCGCCCGTCCAGCCTTGAGGCATGGACCCTGCACTCATATTCTCAGCCGCTGCCGCAGCCCACGGTACGGACCGGCGTTCCCTGGCGCTGAGGTGCCGATCGGGCAAACTTGTCCGACTCCGGCCCGGTGTCTACATTCAGGCGGACGACTGGCTGAACCTGCCTCCTTGGGAGCGGGAGCGGGCACGTATCCGGGCCGCCGTGGAACAGGTACCGGGGCAGCGCATCCTTATCCAACAATCCGCGGCAGTTATTTGGGGATTGCCCGTGATTGGGAAATCGCCCGAAGTACTGTTGCTGGCCGTTCATCCCACGCATGGCAGGCGCCGCGGGGATCTCCGCTGGGCTGAGCGCCGGCTGCTGGAACCTGTCACCACGTGGGACGGGGTCCCCCTGACGTCCCGAGCACACACCGTCCTGGACATGGCTGCCTATCTGAACTTTGAACGTGCAGTCCCGGCCATGGACCATGTGCTGCGGCCGGATCCCGTTCGCAGTCTTCCCGGTCTGAGGAAAGAGCACCTTCGGGAGTTGGCGGAGCAGCTGCCTGGCCGCACCAAACGGCTCCGGGCTCAGCGGGTTATCGACTTCGCGCAGGTGCTCTCCGAGTCAGCCGGTGAGTCCTATTCGCGGGCTGTGCTGCATCTGCATGGTTTCCCGGAGCCTGAGCTCCAGCACGGATTCGACACCTCGTCAGGCCGGTTCCGTACCGACTTCTACTGGCCCGAGCACAGGCTCGCCGGGGAGTTCGACGGCGCAGTGAAATACGGACGCGGCAAAGAGAGCCGTGCACCGGCGTGGGACACGCTCGTCCGGGAGAAACGCCGGGAAGACGCTATTCGGGCCACCGGCGTGGGATTTGTCCGCTGGTCTTGGAATGACATCACCCGGCCACCCCAACACCCGGAGGGTTTGGTGCAGCGTCTGGTCCGGGCTGGACTGCCCCAATCCCGCCACCGCTGATTCCCTCCGCTTTGTGGCATTCCCTCCGCTGCGCAGCGGAGGGAACGCCACAGGCCGGAGGGTTTCGTCCGAGGCCCGGATCTCCCGCCCGCCGATCCGGCCGGCTAGCCCCGACCGGCCCCAGCAGCCCCAGCCGCCCTGATCAGCCGCTCGTTGAGCCCGCGGACCGTTCCGGCGTCGATCTTCACCACGCGCCGGTCATAGGTGAGCAGCCCGTTCACCTCGTCCTCCACATCGGTGAGCTGGGTGTACACGGTGGCGGCCAGGCCCTCTTCCACCGCGGGTTCGATCTGCTTCCGGTGCAGCTTTGCGTAGGCCTTCCGCAGGGCGTCCCGGGTCTTGAACCGCCGGTAGCCGAACTCCTTGTCGTTGAAGGTGTGGCCCGGCACGCGCAGACTGTATCCGCCGTATTCGGAGAGCACGACGGCGCGTCCGTCCCGCAGCCAGCCCTTGCGCAGCCGAAACGGCACAAAGTACACGTGCACGCTCTTGAGGTCTCCCCCGCCCTGGTCATGCCAGCCGCTGGCATGGTCGATGCTCCGCGTGGGATCCAGCCCGCGCAGCAGCTGCGTGGCGGCGTTGGCGTCGAACTGGCCCCAGCCTTCGTTGAACGGCACCCAGACCGCTATTGAGGTGCAGTTGCGCAGCAGTTCAACCGTCCCGCGCAGCTCGGCACGGAACTCCGCCCGGCCCTGCTCATCCGCACGCCCGAAAGCTGCGTAATCGCCGTCGTCGCGGTGCGGCATCCCCACGGCAGGGGCGGTCACGACGGCGTGCCGGTATGAGCGGCCGCCGTTGACCAGGTCCTGCCAGACCAGCATGCCCAGCCGGTCGCAGTGGTAATACCAGCGCAGCGGTTCGATCTTGATGTGCTTGCGCAGCATCGTGAAGCCAAGATCCTTGGCGGCTTCAATGTCGTAGGCCAGTGCCTCGTCGGACGGCGCCGTGTACAGCCCGTCCGGCCAGTACCCCTGGTCCAGCAGCCCGGCGTGGAAGTACGGGCGCCCGTTGAGCAGCAGCCGGGTGTGCCCGGCAGCATCCGGCCCCGTGCCGAAGGTCCGCAGCCCGGTGTAGCTGCGCACGCTGTCGATCTCCGCGCCGCCGGATCCGGCGAGCAGGCGCACCGACACGTCATAGAGAAAGGGATCCTCCGGCGTCCACAGGTGCGGATCCGGCACCGGAATCCGCACCGGCTTTCCGGGCACGACGACGGCGTCCGCCACAGTGCGCCCGCCGGAGGACACGGTGATCGCCGCCCGCAGGTCGCCGTGACCGCTGGACAAGCCGCCGGCTGAGGCGCTGGCTGAGGCGGCGGACGAGGCGCCGGCCGAGGCGCCGGCCGAGGCGCCGGCTGAGGCGCCGGTCCCGGCCGAGCCGGTCCCGCCGCCGTCGAGCAGCACGGTGACCGAGACGGATTCCAGGTCCGGCACCAGGACCAGCTGTGAAATGCTCGTGCGCGGCACCGATTCCAGCCACACCGTCTGCCAGATCCCGGACTGCGCGGTGTACCAAATGCCGCCCCGGTCCAGGGTCTGCTTGCCCCGGCTGGCGTAACCGGTGTCGCTGATGTCCCGGACCCGGACCACGAGCTCGTGTGCGGAATCCCCGGAATGTCCGGAATCCCCGGAATCCCCGGTATCGCCGGTCCCGCCGGAATCCATCGACCCGTCGGCGTCCCCGCTGCCGGCGGCCAGCGCATCGGTGATGTCCAGGGAAAAGGGAAGGTAGCCGCCGTCGTGCCCTCCCACGTCGATCCCGTTGACGGTGACGGTGCAGCTCTGGTCCATGGCCCCGAAATGCAGCAGCACGCGCTCCCCCGCGAAGCCGGCGGGCAGCCGGAGCGTCCGCCGGTACCAAAGGAACTGCTGGGGCTGAAGCTGGCGGTTCACGCCGGAGAGCGGCGCCTCGGGCGAGAACGGAACCAGGATCTCCCCGTCCCATTCGCCGTCGGCCGGCGGCTGTTCGCGGCGTGCCGAGGTGATGGCGTATTGCCAGTAGCCGTTGAGGTTCAGGTAGCTGTCCCGGACCAGCTGGGGACGGGGATAGTCCTGCAGCACGGAGTCCGGATCGAGGTCCGCTCCCCAGCGGGTTGTCAGAGTCACGAAGCGGTTTCTTCCTGCTGGTTGGTGGATGCGCCCACGTCGTCCGGTTCCGGTGCAGCACGGTATTCCTCGGCCAGGAGTCCCATCAGGATCTGGTCCTGGAAGCTGCCGCGGTGGAAGACGGCGGCGCGGCGGCAACCTTCGATGGTGAACCCGAGGGAGGAGTACAGCCGGATTGCCCTGTCGTTGTAGGACCATGTCTGCAATTCCACCTTATGGGCGCCGAGTTCATCGAAGGCCAGGCGGAGAGCCAGCTGCAGCGCTTCCCGGCCGATGCCCCGGCCCTGGAAATCCGGGCCGATGATGATGGCCATGGTGGCGATGCGTTCCGGTACCGACAATCCCCACGCGCTGACGTGCCCGGCCAGTGCGCCGTCCGCATCAATGATGCTGTAGCCGAATCCCGATGGCGCGTCGTTCTTGCTCCAGGCGGCGAACATTGACGCGAGGGCTTCCGGAGGACGCAGAGTTGTCCGCTCCTGCTGCAGCACCGATTGGAACGGGTTGTTCCACCAGGAACACAGTTCCGGAAGGTCGGCGTCCTGCAGTTCGCGGAAACGGATGTGCCGGCCCGAAAACAGGGTGCCCGACCACAACTGCAGGGCGTGGAAGTCAGTTGTCTGCGCCGATTCGCTCATCCGGAGATCCTAGCGCGGCGGGCGGCCCGGGCCCCGGCGGCACGAGGGGTCAGTCGCCGATGCCGATCGCCGAACCGAACAGGGCAAACCCGACAAAGCCGGCGATGTCCACCAGCGCGTGCGCGATCACCAGCGGCATCACCCGTTTCGTTTTGGTGTAGGCGTAGCCGAAGAGCAGTCCCATCAGGAAGTTCCCGATCCCGGGCCCGATCCCCTGGTACAGGTGGTAGCTGGCGCGGATCAGGGCGCTGGTGAGGATGATCGCCGGGGTGCCCCAGCCCAGCTGCCGCAGCCGGATAAAGAGGTAGCCCACCACAATGACCTCCTCCAGCACCGCATGCCGCAGCGCGGAGAGGATCAGCACCGGCAGGGTCCACCAGTAGGTGTCCAGCGCGGCAGGCACCAGCGCCGTGGTGATGCCCAGCGCCCGGCCCGCGGCGTACACGCCCAGGGTTCCGGCGCCGATGACGGCGGCCAGCCCGAAACCCAGCGCGAAGTCGCGCACCGGCTTGGCGAAGGTGAAGCCCAGGCGCCGGAACGCGCTCTTGCCCGGTTCGGTCAGCAGGAACAGCACCAGGGCCACCGGCAGCAGCGAGAAGAAGATCCCCAGCAGCTGATAGGTCAGATCGAACCAGGGGCTCTCGTCCAGCACCGGATTCAGGGTGGTTGTCTGCCCCTCCAGCGGGCCCTTGGAGGCCTTCTCCAGGAGTTCGACGACGGCGTACACCCCGGATCTGCCCAGCGACAGTCCCAGCACAATGAGGATTTCGAAGACGAGCATCTTCCGTGCCCGCGGATCCAGGGCTTCGGCGGGGGCGGAGGGGAAGGCGGCGCGCATGCCTCCCATTGTGCCGGATGCCGCCGGCTGTCCTCAGGAGCGGTCCGTTTCGTAGGTGACCTTGACCATGCCGGTCTTCTCGAAGCGCTGTTCGCGGAGCAGCCGCAGGCTCAGCCGCAGCCCGTCGGGAAACACCCGGGTGCCGGCGCCCACAGTCACGGGATAAATCATCAGGCTCACCATGTCCACCAGCCCCAGCCGGAAGGCGGCTGCGGTCACGGTGGGTCCTTCGATGAGGAGGTCGCCGGCCGTTTCGGCCTTCGCCCGGTCGATGGCTTCCACCGTGAGGTCGCGTTCCAACCGGGTGCGTTCCGTCCAGACGTCCTCCAGCGTCCGGGAAAAGACCACCTTCCGGGCCCGCTTCCAGACCTCGGCAAAGGCAGCCGATTCCGGCGACTGCGCGGCAAGGGAGGGATCGGTTTCCCAGCCCGCCATGCTCTCGTACATCCGCCGCCCGTACAGATGCGTCGTCACGCCGGCCAGGTCCGCGGTGACGTCCGCAACCATGGCTTCGTCCGGAACGGCCCAGGAGATCTCCCCGGAAGCATCATTGATGTACCCGTCCAGGGTGCAGGACAGCATGTAGATGATTTTTCCCATGGCACATTTCAACCCCGCGCTCGGACGGAGAACAAGTGTGGCGGCGTCGGTTGCCGGACCCGTGCGTCGGAATCGGGACCGGACCGCCGCGGCATCAGGTGCACACCGGTCAGCGGCGCACCTGAACCCCGGCCTTCCAGACGCTGCCGGTCAGCGGCATGCCCGGCCGGTAGGCCAGATGCGCGGCCGAGGGGGCGTTGAGCAGCTGCAGATCCGCCCGGTGCCCGACGGCGAGCGAGCCCACCGCCCGCTGTCCGTTCCGGTCCTTGCCGGTGTGCCTGCGAAGCGCCAGTGCACCGCCGAACGTCGCAGCCCGGACGGCTTCCTGCACGGTCAGTCCCATCTGCAGCACGGCGGTGGCGACGCAGAAGTTCATCGAGCTGGTGTTGGAGGTGCCCGGGTTGCAGTTCGAGGCCAGGGCCACCGGCACTCCGGCGTCCAGCAGCCGGCGGGCGTCGGCCAGCGGTGCGCGGGTGGAGAGGTCGCAGGCCGGCAGACAGGTCGCCACCGTGCCGGGCGTTCCGGGCCCGGAGTCCTCGGATCCGGATTCCCCGGCTCCGGCACCCGGATCCCGCCCGGACCAGGTCCCGGCGAGCGCCGCGACGTCGTCGTCGGACAGGTAGTTCACGTGGTCCACGCTGGCCGCTCCGAACTCCACGGCCAGCCGCACGCCGGCACCGTGGCCGAGCTGGTTGCCGTGCACCCGCAGCCCGAGGCCGGCGTCCCGGCAGGCGCGGAGCACCCGGCGTGACTGCTCCTCGGTGAAGGCGCCCTTTTCGCAGAAGACGTCCGCCCACTGCACATAGGGCAGCACGGCGGCGAGCATGTCCGTGCAGACCAGGTCGGTGTAGTCCTCGGCATCCGCGCCGTCGGGCACGAGGTGCGCGCCCAGGAAGGTGACCTGGTCCGCCACGGTGGAGGCGATCCGCGCGTGCCGCCGTTCCTCCTCCACGCTCAGCCCGTACCCGGTTTTGGTCTCCAGATAGGTGGTGCCGCCGGCGGCGGCCTCGGCAACCCGGGCCAGCAGCAGCCGGGTCAGGTCGTAGTCCGAGGCGGCACGCGTGGCCTCGGTGGTCACGGCAATCCCGCCGGCGGCGTAGGACTGCCCGGCCATCCGGGCCTCGAACTCGGCGCCGCGGTCCCCGGCGAAGACCAGGTGCGTGTGCGAATCCACCCAGCCGGGCAGCCCCGCCCGGCCTCCGGCGTCAACCACTGCTTCGGCGGCCGGGGCGTCCCGGGCGGCGCCGATCCAGCTGATCCGCTCCCCCTCGAAGACCACTGCCGCGTCGCGGAGCACGGCGGCCTGATCTCCCCGGGCATAGTCCTGCGTGGAGAGTTCGCCGATGTTGGTGATCAGGGTCGAAACCGGGCTCATGGCTGCGGGATTCCTTCGAAAGTGGTGTCGCGGGCGGCGTCGACCGCGGCGATGGCTGCGCTGAGCAGGGTGGCCGGGTCGCCCAGGGTGGCGTGCTTTCCGTTGCCGGCTATCACGCGCCCGCCGACGACGACGGCGATCACGTCCGCCGCGGTGGCGGTCAGCGCCAGCTGGCCGGGGCGGGAGCCGGCCGTGCGGACGCTGCGCGGATCCACGCTCATGAGGTCACAGACCTTTCCGGCTTCCAGCCCCGGGCTGGTCCGGCCCTGGGCGTGTGCTCCGGCGTCGGACGCTGCGGCGTGCAGGTCGGCGGGGGCGAAGCGGCCGCGCTCCCCCGAAGCCAGCCGCTCGCCGTGCTCCAGCGCGCGCATCTCCAGCCAGGGGTCGACGACGGCGTGCTGGTCGGTGCCCAGCGCGATCCGGGCGCCGGTCGCCCGCAGCCGTGCAGCCGTGCCGATGCCGTCGGCCAGATCGGCCTCGGTGGTGGGACACATGACGATGGTGGTCCCCGCATTCCCGAGGACGGTGATGTCCTCTTCGCTCAGATGGGTGGCGTGCACCGCCGAGAGCCGCGGGCGGATGAGCCCGTGCCGCTGCAGCAGCATGGTGGGCGTCAGGCCGGTGGCCCGCAGGCAGGCTTCGTTCTCGGCGGGTTGTTCGGAGAGGTGGATGTGCAGCGGCAGATCCGCCGGCAGGTTTGCGGCGATCACCGCCAGGTCAGCTTCCGGGACGCCGCGCACTGAGTGCAGCGCCGCCCCCACGCTGACCTGCGCCGGATCGAATTCAGCGGCGACCGCGGTCCGCAGCGACCCGAGCCGGTCCAGCCAAGCCGACGCATCCCGGTCGCCGAAGCGCTGCTGCTCGGCGGTCAGCGGGGTATCGAAGCCGCCTGCAAGGTAGCAGGTGTCCAGCAGGGTCAGCCGGATCCCGGCGGCGACGGCGGCCCGCGCCAGCGCCCGTTCCATGGCGTGCTCCCCGGATCCGTCGGCGCCGTAGGGGCTGCCGTCCGGCCGGTGGTGAACATAGTGGAACTCGGCGACGGAGCTGAACCCGGTGACCACCATCTCGGCAAACACCGCGGTGGCCAGCTGCTCGTACAGCTCCGGCGTCAGGGCGCCGGCCGCCTGGTACATCTGCTCCCGCCAGGTCCAGAAGCTGCCCGCGCCGCCGGCGTGGGTGCGCCCGCGCAGGATCCGGTGGAAGGCGTGCGAGTGCGCGTTCGACGCCGCCGGGAAGGTGACGCCGGGCAGCTGCAGGTCTCCCGGCTGCGGCTCGGTTCCCGGCGTGGCCGAGGTGACCGTGCCGGCGTCGTCAACCTCCAGCCGGACCCCGTCCGCCACGGCAGCGTTCACCCAGCCCTGCTCGCACCACAGGGTCCGGGTCACAGCAGGTCCTGCAGCACGTCGGCCAGGGCTTCCACGCCCAGCTGGGCGTCGCCGTCCTCGACGTACTCCTCCGGCGAATGGCTGATCCCCGACGGGTTCCGGACAAACAGCATGCCGGTCGGCACGCGGGCCGCCAGCACTCCGGCGTCGTGCCCCGCGCCGGTGGCGAGGACCGGAGCTCCGGGAACGGTGCGCGCGACGGACTGCTCGAGGGAACGCTGCAGGGCCGGGTCGAAGTGGACGGTGCCGGAGTAGGATTCCTCAGTCAGCTGTACGCTGCAGCCTTCAAACGCGGCGATCTTCTGGGCCTGGCCGTGGATCTTCTCCACCAGGGCGGCCGTCACGGCGTCGTCCGGGTGGCGGACATCGAGCCAGAGATCCACGCGCGAGGCAATGACGTTGGTGCCTCCGGGTACCGGTTCCAGCCGGCCCACCGTGGCGCGGGCACCGGACTGGGCGGAAGCGGTCTGCCGCACGGCCACGATCAGCTGGGCGGCGGCGACCATGGGGTCGGCGCGGTCTGCCATCAGGGTGGTGCCGGCATGGTTGCCCTGCCCGGAGATGGAAAACCGCCAGCGGCCGTGGCCCAGGACGGACCCGCCCACCGCGACCGCCGGACCGCGCCCGGCGGCGTCGGTGAACTCTTCGGTGTTCAGGCCGCGGCCCTGCTCCACGTGCAGTTCCACAAAATCGCCGATGGTGCCCAGCACGGTGTCGTCGCGGCCCATCGCATCGGGGTCTCTGCCGTTGGCACGGGAGACGTCGGCGAAGGTGTTGCCGTCGGCGTCGCGCAGGGCCAGCGCCTTGCGCGGATCGATCGTTCCGGCGAGCAGCCGGGAGCCGAGGCAGGCGACGCCGAACCGCGAACCTTCCTCCTCCGGGAACACCGCGACGGCGAGCGCACGGTTCCGGAACAGGCTGCCGCTGTTCTCCCGGGCCTGCAGGAGATCCACGGCGGCCAGGGCGCTGGCCACCCCGAGCGGGCCGTCAAAGGCGCCGCCGCCGGGAACGGAGTCAAGGTGGGAGCCGGTGACCAGGGCGCCCCGGCGCTCGGGTGATGTGGGGTCACTGCCGGGCAGGTCCCACCAGGCCCAGAGAATGCCGTTGCGGTCCGTTTCCACGGCCAGGTTCCTGCGGGCCGCCTCTGCGGCGAACCACTCCCGCAGCTCCAGTTCCGCAGCGGAATAGACCGGACGCGAATAGCCGCCGCGGCGGGCATCGCGGCCGGTGTCTTCGATGGCGGACAGGAGGGTGTTGACGCTCGATGTATTCACCATGTCTATGTTCCCACCAGCAGCCGGTTCCTAATCTTCTGCCATCGGATAGCCTTCGGCCATCGGAATGCGGATGCCGCGCTCGGCGGCGACGTCGGTGGCCCGCTGATAGCCGGCGTCGGCGTGGCGGACGACGCCGGTGCCCGGGTCGTTGGTCAGCAGCCGTTCCAGTTTCCGGGCAGCCAGTTCGGTTCCGTCGGCCACTGAAACCTGTCCGGCGTGGATGGAGCGGCCGATGCCGACCCCGCCGCCGTGATGGATGGAGACCCAGGTGGCGCCGGAGGCGGTGTTCAGCATGGCGTTCAGCAGCGGCCAGTCGGCGACGGCGTCGGAGCCGTCGGCCATGGCTTCGGTTTCCCGGTAGGGCGAAGCCACTGAACCGGAGTCCAGGTGGTCGCGGCCAATCACGATCGGCGCGCTAACCTTGCCCTCCGCCACGAGCCGGTTGAACAGCAGTCCGGCCTTGGCGCGGTCGCCGTAGCCCAGCCAGCAGATCCGGGCCGGCAGTCCCTCAAACTCGACGTGCTCGGCGGCGGCGTCGAACCAGCGATGCAGGCGGGCGTTGTCCGGAAAGAGTTCCTTGATGGCGGCGTCGGTGACCGCGATGTCCTGCGGGTCGCCGGAGAGCGCCACCCAGCGGAAGGGGCCCATACCCTCGCAGAACAGGGGGCGGATGTAGGCGGGCACGAAGCCCGGAAAGTCGAACGCACGGTCGTAGCCGCCCTGGCGAGCCTCATCCCGGATCGAGTTGCCGTAGTCGAAGACCTCGGCGCCGGCATCCTGGAAGCCGACCATGGCCGCCACCTGGCGGGCCATCGATTCACGCGCCTGCTTGGTGAATCCTTCGGGGTCGGCCGAGGCTGCCGCCTGCCACTGCTCCACCGGGATGCCTGCCGGCAGGTAGCTCAGCGGGTCGTGGGCGGAGGTCTGGTCGGTGACGATGTCCACGGTGATCTCGCCGGCGTTGTGCCGGCGCAGCAGTTCCTCGAACACCTCGGTGGCGTTGCCCACCAGGCCCACCGAGAGGGCGCGCCTTTCGGCCCGGGCGGCCATGACCTTGGCGACGGCGGTGTCCAGGTCGGTTTCCACCTCGTGCAGGTAGCGCTTGCCGGCGCGGCGGCGCAGGCGGGTCTCGTCGACGTCGACAATCAGCACCGCTCCCCCGTTCAGCGTCACGGCCAGCGGCTGCGCGCCGCCCATGCCGCCGCAGCCGCCGGTCAGCGTCAGGGTGCCGGCCAGGGTGGCGTTTTCGTCGTTGCAGAGTTTGCGGGCGACGGCGCCGAAGGTTTCGTAGGTGCCCTGCAGGATGCCCTGGGTGCCGATGTAGATCCACGAGCCGGCGGTCATCTGCCCGTACATCATGAGGCCCTCGGCCTCGAGCCGCCGGAACTCGGGCCAGGTGGCCCAGTCCCCCACCAGGTTCGAGTTGGCGAGCAGGACCCGCGGCGCCCATTCGTTGGTGCGGAACACGCCCACCGGTTTTCCGGACTGGACGAGCAGCGTCTCGTCATTCTCCAGCGTGGACAGGGTCCGGATGATCGCGTCGTAGGCCTCCCAGCTGCGGGCGGCCCGGCCGGTGCCGCCGTAGACCACCAGGTCCTCGGGGCGCTCGGCGACTTCGGCGTCCAGATTGTTCATCAGCATGCGCAGCGGAGCCTCGGTCTGCCAGCTCTTGGCGGTCAGCGAGGTGCCGCGCGGTGCCCGGATGCTGCGGGAAGGATCGGAGAAAGTAGCCATCTCCAGACCGTAACCGACGGTGTTCCGGAAAAGTGGCAGCGAACACGACGGGAATAGGAGTCGGAGATGCCCAGCGCCCAGGGCACTGTCCGGAACCCGGAACAGGTTGGAACCGGGCGTAGGATCAGCGGTGGCCTGAGAAATCCGCGACAACCGGGAGATGGAACCAACAGTGAGCGCAGAAACGTCAGTAACGCTGGGGACCGGCCCGCTGACCGAAGCGGAACTCGTCGCCGTCGCCCGGCAAGGGGCGGCAGTGGTGCTGTCCGCTGAGAGTGCTGCCGCCATGCAGTCCTCCCGGAGCGTCATCGAGGAACTGGCCGCTGATGACAAGCCCCATTACGGGGTGTCCACCGGGTTCGGTGCGCTGGCGGTGAAGCAGATCATTCCGGAACAGCGCCGGCAGCTGCAGCGCTCGCTGATCCGCAGCCACGCGGCGTCGTCGGGCGCCGAGGTGGACCGCGAGGTGATCCGCGCCCTGATGCTGAACCGGCTCTCCACCCTGGCCACCGGCCGCACGGGCGTCCGGCCCGTCGTCGCCCATGCCTATGCCGGGCTGCTGAATGCCGGGATCACGCCGGTGGTCGGCGAGTACGGCTCGCTGGGCTGCTCGGGCGACCTGGCGCCGCTTTCGCACTGCGCCCTGGCCCTGATGGGTGAGGGCAGCGTGCGCACGGCCGACGGCGAACTGACCCCGGCAGCGCAGGCCCTGGCCGCTGCCGGGCTGGAACCGGTGGAGCTGCAGGAGAAGGAGGGCCTGGCCCTGATCAACGGAACCGACGGCATGCTGGGCATGCTCACCCTGGCCATCGCCGACCTGCGCCGGCTGCTGGCCACCGCGGATCTGGCCGCGGCAATGAGCGTGGAGGGACTGCTGGGTTCCGACGCCGTGTTTGCCGCGGATTTGCAGGCCCTGCGCCCGCAGCCCGGCCAGGCCGAGTCGGCGGCGAACATCCGAGCGGTACTGGCCGGGTCGGTGCTGATCGAAGAACAGAAAACCGGCGGCTTCACCCGGGTGCAGGACGCCTATTCGCTGCGCTGCGCCCCGCAGGTGCACGGCGCCGCGCGGTCAACGCTTCTCCATGCCGAAACCGTTGCGGAGTGTGAGCGGGCCTCCGCCATCGACAACCCGGTGGTGACGCTGGACGGGCGGCTGGAGTCCAACGGCAATTTCCACGGCGCACCGGTCGGTTACGTGCTGGACTTCCTCGCCATCGCCGTCGCCGACGTCGCCTCCATAAGCGAGCGGCGCACCGACCGCTTCCTGGACCGCTCCCGCAGCCACGGCCTCAACGCCTTCCTGGCCTTCGATCCGGGCGTCGATTCGGGGCACATGATCGCCCAGTACACCCAGGCCGGCATCGTTTCCGAACTCAAGCGGCTGGCCGTGCCCGCCTCGGTGGATTCCATTCCGTCCTCGGCGATGCAGGAGGACCACGTGTCGATGGGCTGGGCGGCGGGCCTGAAGCTGCGCCGCGCCGTGGACGGCCTGACCCGGGTCCTGGCCATCGAGCTGCTGACCTCGGCGCGGGCGCTGGACATGCGCGACGGCGGCGTCGCCATCTCCCGCAGCGCTCCCGCGGTCACTGCGGTGCGCTCGGCGCTGCGGGCGATGGTCGCGGGACCGGGTCCGGACCGGTATTTGGCGCCGGAGATTGAGGCGGCACGGGTGCTGGTTGCCGACGGTTCGCTGCTGGCCGCTGCTGACTCGGTGCTGGGCCGGCCGCTACTCTAGGCCTATGACGCCTTCGGATTTCGCTTCTGGTTTCTCCGCTGGTTCCCCCGGTTCTCCGGACCCGGGCCGGCGCCTGACCGCCAGGGTCACCGGCGAGGTGCAGGCGGTGGGCTTCCGCTACCGGACCCTGCAGCAGGCAACCCGGCTGGGGCTGACCGGTGTGGTGTCCAACAGCAGCGACGGGTCAGTGCAGGTGGTGGCCGAAGGGGCGCCGTCGGCGGTTGACGGGCTGCTGGAGTGGCTCCGGTCCCCCGCTGCCCCTGGAATCGTCACCGGGGTCGAGGAGTCGTTCTCCGCTGCCACCGGCGAGTTTCCGGATTTCCGCACGGACTGATTCCGTAGGACTGATTCCGCACCGGCTAAGCGGGCAAGCAGGAATCACTCCGCCCGGCTCAGCTGACGGCTGTGGCGGCGTTCGGCGACGGGCGGATCGAAGCGGGTGTCTTGCATGGTTCCGCCGTCGTCCAGCCATCCCCGCTTTGTGTAGAAGGTGATGGCGCGCTCGTTGGTTGCTTCAACCCACAGACAGGCTCTGTCGTATCCCAGCGAGATCAGCGTTTCTTCGGCGGCGGCAAAAAGGACGCTTCCTATGCCGTTTGCCCACCAGTCGGGATGCAGGTTGATGGCATACACCTGCCCGGTGCCCGGCTCGGGGTTGTCCGTGGCCGGTCCCACAACCGCAAATCCGACGACCTCATCGCCGGCCTGCGCCACCAGGTGAACTGTTCCTTCGCTGGGATTGAGGATGTTCCGACGCCAGTTGTCTGCATACCGGGGGCTGTCCAGCCCGTCGAGGTATTCGTCGGACATCACTCCCCGGTAGGCGGCCCGCCAAGCCGCGATGTGGATTGCGGCCAACCTGTCTGCGTCGCTTTCCACAGGTGGCCGGACAGAGATGTTCCGGACAGGGATGTTTGCAGACGTCATGGTCGGGAATGTACCAATAACGCCGGGCATAACCGCACAACGCAACACGACGGCTCGCGGATCAATCCCGCTAGGCGAGGACGGCCCATCCGTTCGCCGGCACGAGGAAATCGCCGCCGTCGCAGGCGGCACTGCCGGCGACGACGGCGGTCGCACCGGCGCCGGGCAGAAGCTGTGCGGTCGGAGCAAGGTTCAGCAGCGTGACGAGCGCGTCGGCGCTGCTGGCGGCAGTGCGGAAGGCAAGGGTTTCATTCGACGCCACGATGAGGTTCGAGGTGGCGCGGTGGAGCCAGGGGTTCCGGCGACGGAGGCTGATGAGCTCCTGGTGCTCGTGCAGAATTCTGGATGCCTCCGGATCAAGGGCATCCTCCCCCGGAGGTGCGGCGGGGAATGCCGGCCGCACGGCGTCGTCACCGCCGAACCGGTCTTCCTTGACAGCCTTCCAGCCGAACTCGTCTCCCGCGTAGATGGAAGGGACTCCGGCAACGGTGAAGAGAACGGCGAGGGCATGCCCGACATGGTCCGAACCGATGGCGGAGGCTATGCGGGTGACGTCGTGGTTGCCGATGAACGTCGACGGGACGTAGCCGGACAGGAGCAGGCTGTGCCGCTTGAGCGCGTGGCCGAGTTCGTGGAGGTTGCGGTCGGAGATACCGTGCCAGATGCCCTGCCACAGCTCGTATTGGGTGAGCGAGTCCATCGTCGAGGCCTCAATCATCTGCACATCGGCGCCGTGGATGACCTCCCCGGTGAACCACGCCTCGGGATGCCGCTGTCGGACCTTCGGCAGGACCCCGGCCCAAAATTCGGGGGGGACGGCGTAGGCTGCGTCGAGCCTCCAGCCATCAACCCCCCGCTCCAACCAGTAATTCATGACGTCGATCACCAGGTCAGCGACGCGGGGTGATCTGTGGTCCAGCGCGACCAGTCCGTCGTGGCCTTCAAAGACATCAGCTTTAACCGGCTTCCCCGGGCTCCACCCCGCCCAGTCGATGCGGAAGAGGTCCGCGTACGGTGAGGCCTGACCGTTGCGCTCGACATCAGTGAACCAGGGATGTGCCCGCCCCACGTGGTTGAAGACACCGTCCAGGAGGACGCGGATCCCCCGTTCGTGGGCAGCGTTCACCAAATGCACGACGTCGGACTCGTCGCCGAGCCGGTCGTCGACGGCGTAATAGTCGAGGGTGTCGTAGCCATGGGTCATGGAGGAGAAAACCGGGCCAAGGGCGAGGCCGTTCAAGCCCAGGTCAAGGATGTGGTCGAACCAGCGCTCCACCTCCGGAAGGCGGTGGCTGACGCTGCTGTCCCGGTCGTCGGGCCGGATCGGCGCACCCACGAAGCCCAGCGGATACACGTGCCACCACATAACGTGCTCAACCCAGTTGGCGCTCATCAAATCCTGCCCTCGCTGTTGCTCTTACTCTTCCGGTTTGTGTCTTCGTCCCGGGAAGAGTTCGATCCGCACGGTTCCGCGTCAGCATCCCGGCGTCATCCCGGCGTCATCCCGTTGCTTGATTCTTTCATGCACCGGGCGGGCTTTCTTGGAACGGGGCAGTTGAAAGGAATTCGCCGGCGGTACGACGCCAATGCCCGAATTTGATGATTGTGTCCGGACAAAGAAAAGCGCCGGCAGACTATGGGCTGGTTGGGGGGAACAACCCTAGTCTGCCGGCGCCGGATAGGTCACTACTCTATCCATTCATCACTCGCACCCTTATGAGGTACTTCTACAATAATGGACCTGGCTGGGCGGGAACTGTAGGAAAGCTGGCAACTCCCTGAACGCCCGGTCCGGCGGTTTTCCCGCAGGTCAGGACGCCCGCTGCCGGCCGTCCAGGACATGCTGCTGGCGGGGCAGCTGAGGCAGGGCAGTGCTGGCGGCCAGCACCAGCGCCGGACGCGCACCGTTGGCTGTGTTGCAGATTTGCTGGGCAGGGGCCGCCGGGCCGCCGGCGCCGGAGGAGCCGTCCTTCGCGCTGCCCGGCTTGTTGCCCGGCACGCGGTCTCCCGAGCTGTCGGTGCGCTCCGCCGGCGCTGACTTCGATCCGGCGTTGTTGGCGGGGCGGCCTTTTGCCTGAGCCGTTTTGGCCGGCGGGATTTTCGACTGGGTCCTGATCCCCTGAGCCGGGTTCGACGCGGATTTCGTCGGAACGGTCTTTTTCGGCGCAGGCTTGGCCGAGGCGGCAATGTTCTGCCCGTTGGCCGGCTGCTTCTGAGCGGCAGGTTTCGTCGCGGCCGTGTCCGAAGCGGACACCGATGCGGCGGGGCGGACCGTCCGCGGACTGACGGGAGCCGGGTGGGGCCGCCCCGTGGCAGCAGGCGGGCGCAGGGCGGACCGAACTTCTTCGGTCGCCGATCGTGTCGTGCCGAGAAATGCCACGGCGGCGGTGTCTTCCGGCGCCGTTTCTGTCCGCTTGAGCGCCCATTTGTTCACCAGGCGGTAGACGGCGGCAATTACCACAATCAGCGCAGCGCCGGTCCCGTAAAGAAGCACCAGGGACAGGGCCAGAGAAGTTGTCCCGCCGGAAAAGAAACCGAAGTCTGTTATTGCCAATATGAGCCATACGCAGGAAATAACGGTTATAGCTGTTCGTACTTTTACATAGAGGGGACGTTGCTGCGCGCCAACGAGCTGTGGCGGCAATATATCTGGCACTGGGACAGACCTTTCAAGACAAAAAGGCGGATCTAAACGAAGAGGAAGCCGACATGGCTTTGTCCTTCAACTTTAGGCACCGGGGGCAGTGAAAAAGACCATACGCGCCACCTCGGACCGATTCGTTACGCAGTAGTTGTGAGATCTTGGTCACAGCGTTGCGCGAGCTGGATCCAGGGCCTTGGCCGCCGGGGTTTTCGAACTCTCGCCCAGCAGCGGGGCAACCGCCAGTTCAGCAATTCCGGACGAGGTCTGAAAGCCGTAGCCACCCTGCCCGGCGAGCCAGAAGAACCCGGGAACGACGTCGTCGTACCCCACCACCGGCAGGCCGTCGGCAGCTTCGGTGCGCAATCCGGTCCAGGACCGGACCACGTCGGTGATGCCCAGCGTCGTGACGGAATTGACGAGTTTCACCAGCGCCTCGACCTCCTCCGCGCGCGGCCGGGCGTCCACCGGATCGCTCGGCACGGTCTCCGACGGAGAGATCAGCACCTGCTCTCCTTCCGCCCGGTAATAAAAGGACTCATCGGCGTCGGCAACCATTGGCGCGCCCGGTGCCAGCGGGTTTTCCACGACGACGACGGCGGCAGTGCGCCGGTACGGCTGCAGCCCGCGGGTCCGGACACCGTACAGCGAGGCCAACCGGTCGGCCCACGCGCCGGCCGCGTTCACCACCACGCGGGACCGGATGCTCAGCGGCCCGGCCGTGGTCACCCAGCTGCCCGCGTCGTCTGCACCGGGTTCGAACACCGCGCTCCGGACCGGATGGCCGGTCAGGATCCGTCCGCCGCGGTCCAGGATCCGCTGCCGGTGATACTCCATCAGCGCATCGGTGTTGCAGGCAACGGAGGTGGTGTCCAGGCCTGCCGCGGCAAACGCGCCGGGTTTCAGCTCGGGAGCCAGGGCCTGCACTTCGCCGGGTGTGACCGGACGCATGTGGCCGCTGGCCCGGTCCCGGACGGTGCCCTCGGTTCCCACCAGCAGAAAGCTGCGCGGGGTGAGCACCGGTTCCGGCAGATGGACCTCCAGCGCCCGGATCAAGGCGAGCGTCCGGATCGTCAGGTCCTGAATCACGGCCGGGCCGTAACTGGGAATGAGCTGCCGTGCCGAGCGCGAGGAGGTGTGGAAGCCCAGGGTTTCCTCAGCCTCCACCACCAGCACGCTGGTCCGGCCGGCCAGCGCCGAGCCGAGGGACAGTCCGGCGATTCCTCCGCCGACCACCAAGATGTCGACTTCCCCGACGCCGTCAGCTTCCCGGGTGCCGTCGCCTTTCTCGCTGCCGTCGACTTTCCCCATGCCACTGTCCGTTACTTGCCTCCTCGGGCCCTCACGGCCAGTCCGGTCCCTCGGTCAGGATTTCCATCAGGGTCTCCGATCCCAGCAGGTACATGCCCGGATGGTCGTCGGAGTTGGCCAGCAGGCTCGAGGCCATGCAGACTGCCCAGCCCTGCGCCCTCCCCCAGACGTGCGGATCGGCGTCGTACTGGGTGCCCAGGGATTTCCGGAACTCATTACGTCCGGTCCGGTCAAACACCAGCCAGGCGGCGGCGAGGTCAGTGGCCGGATCTCCCGCGGTCAGGTCTCCGAAGTCGATCACGGCCTGCAGCGTGCCGTCCGCCGCGCCGACGAGGTTGGCGGGGTGCAGGTCGCCGTGAATCCACAGCGCCGGTCCGGGCCAGACCGGAAGCTCGAGGCTGGCCTCCCACAGCTCGCGGATCCGGGCCGCGTGCGGCACCATGCCGCTGTCGAGGCGGCCCCGCACGGCGTCGTTTCGGCTGGCGAGCGGAACGCCGCGCACCGGGTTGCGCGGAAAGTCCGGCGGCGCCGGCCGGTGGAAGGCGTTCAGGAACCCGGCCAGCGGGGCGGCCAGTGCCACGTTGCGGTCCCGCGGCTGGAGCGAGACGGCGGTGCCGGGAAACCAGCGCGTGACGTTCCACGGCCAGGGAAATGCCTCGGAGGGGCTGCCGGCGTAGAGCGGAGCGGATGTCGCGACCGTCAGGTCCGCGGTCAGTGCGGGCAGCCAGACCTGTTCGTTGGCGGTCAGCGCCGCTGCCGACAGACGCCGGGGCAGCCGGACGGCATAGTCGGTGCCGAGCCGGAAGATGTAGTTGTCCCAACCGTTGGCCACCGGCCGCAGCGGCCGGTCCGCCAGGTGCGGGTGCTGTTCCTGCAGCAGCCGGCGCACCAGGGACTCATCCACGAAGATCTCTGCGGGAGGGTGATTGGCCATGCCCTGACCCTACCGCCCGCCGGAGTGCTGCGTCTGCCCGCGGAGATGTCCGGCTGCCGCACGGGTTAACGCGGACGCCGGCCCCGGGAATCCCGGGACCGGCGTTCGTTTAGGTCAGATCAGCGGCCGGTGTCAGTTCTGCACGCCGAGGCGTTCGAGGATCAGCTCGCGCACGCGGCCGGCGTCGGCCTGTCCGCGGGTCGCCTTCATGACGCCGCCGACGATGGCGCCGACAGCCTGCACCTTGCCGCCGCGGATCTTGTCCGCGACGTCGGGCTGGGCCGCCAGGGCGGCGTCGATGGCTTCGAGCAGCGGGCCGTCGTCGGACACTACGGCCAGGCCGCGCGCCTCGATGACTTCCTCCGGAGTGCCTTCGCCGGCGAGGACGCCGTCGAGGACCTGCCGGGCCAGCTTGTCGTTGATCTTGCCGGCCTGGATCAGGCGGTCCAGTTCAACGATCAGTTCGGGCGTGACGCCAACCTCGGTCGGATCGACCTCGGCTTCCTTGGCGCGGCGGGAGACTTCGCCCATCCACCACTTGCGGGCCACCTGTGCGGAGGCGCCGGCGGCGATGGTGTCTTCAATGGAGTCCATGACCCCGGCGTTGACGACGTCCCGGAACTCGGCATCCGAGTAGCCCCAGTCGGCCTGCAGCCGCTTGCGGCGCTCGGCCGGCGGCTCGGGCAGGCGGGAGCGCAGCTCTTCGATCCATTCCTTGGAGGTGACCACGGGAACGAGGTCGGGCTCCGGGAAGTAGCGGTAGTCGTCGGCGTCGGACTTGGGCCGGCCCGACGTCGTCGAGCGCGTGTCCTCGTGCCAGTGCCGGGTTTCCTGAACAATCTTGCTGCCGGATTCGAGCACGGCGGCGTGGCGCTGGATTTCGTAGCGGACGGCGCGTTCGACGGCGCGCAGCGAGTTAACGTTCTTGGTTTCCGAGCGCGTGCCGAACTTTTCCTGGCCGTATGGGCGCAGGGACACGTTGGCGTCGCAGCGCACGTTGCCGCGTTCCATCTTGGCGTCGGAGACTCCGAGGTTCTTCACGATCTCGCGGACCGCGGCCACGTAGGCCTTGGCCAGCTCGGGCGCGCGGGAGCCGGCGCCCTCGATCGGCTTGGTGACAATCTCGACCAGCGGAACGCCGGACCGGTTGTAGTCCACCAGCGAGAAGTCGGCGCCCTGGATGCGTCCGGTGGCGCCGCCCATGTGGGTCAGCTTGCCGGCGTCCTCTTCCATGTGGGCGCGTTCGATCTCGACGCGGAACACGGTGCCGTCTTCAAGTTCGATGTCCAGGTAGCCGTCGTACGCGATGGGATCTTCGTACTGCGAGGTCTGGAAGTTCTTGGGCGTGTCCGGGTAGAAGTACTGCTTCCGGGCAAAGGTGCACGACGGCGCGATCTTGCAGTTCAGCGCGAGGCCGATCAGGATCGAGTACTCCACGGCGGTCTTGTTGACCACCGGCAGCACGCCGGGCATGCCCAGGCAGACCGGGGTGACGTTGGTGTTCGGCTCGTCGCCGAAGATGTTGGGCGCATCGGAGAACATCTTGGTGTTGGTGTTGAGTTCCACATGGACCTCGAAACCGAGCACCGGATCGTACTTCTCCATGGCCTCTTCGAAGGACAGGGTGTCGTCCTGGATGTGCACAGACATTACTTCACTCCTCCGAGTACGGGTGCAGAGGCCAGCAGCGGGCCGCCCCACTTCTGTTCCAGCAGGCCTTCGAGGGCCGCGCCGGCGCGGTACAGCCGGGCGTCTTCGCGGACCGGAGCCAGGAACTGGATACCCACGGGCAGTCCATCGGCCAGGCCGCCGGGGATCGAGATGCCCGGGACGCCGGCCAGGTTGGCTGGAATGGTTGCGACGTCGTTCAGGTACATCGCCAGCGGATCGTCGAGCTTTTCGCCGAGCTTGAACGCCGTGTTGGGCGAGGTCGGGGAGATCAGGACGTCCGCCTGGGCGAATGCGGCGTTGAAGTCGCGCTGGATCAGGGTGCGCACCTTCTGGGCCGAGCCGTAGTAGGCGTCGTAGTAACCGGCGGACAGCGCGTAGGTGCCCAGGATGATGCGGCGCTTGACCTCTTCACCGAATCCGGCGGCGCGGGTGGCGCCCATGACGCGTTCGATGGTCATCGGACCGTCGGCGGGCAGGGCACGCAGGCCGTAGCGGACGCCGTCGTACTTGGCCAGGTTCGAGGAAGCCTCGGAGGGCATGATCAGGTAGTAGGCGCCGAGGGCGTACTTGAAGTTGGGGCAGGAGACCTCAACGATTTCCGCTCCGGCATCCTTGAGGAGTTCAAGCGACTCGTTGAAGCGGGCCAGGACGCCGGCTTCGTAGCCTTCGCCCTGCAGTTCCTTGATGACGCCGATGCGCATGCCGGCCACGTTGCCGTTGCGGGCGGCCTCCACGAGGTTGCCCACGGGGTCGGTCAGCGAGGTGGAGTCGCGGGGGTCGTGGCCGCCGATGACTTCCTGCAGCAGTGCCGCATCCAGGACGGTCCGGGAGACCGGGCCGATCTGGTCCAGCGAGGAGGCCATGGCAATGGCTCCGTAGCGGGAAACGCCGCCGTAGGTGGGCTTCACGCCAACCGAACCGGTAACGGCCGCGGGCTGGCGGATGGAACCGCCGGTGTCGGTGCCCAGGGCCAGCGGAGCTTCGAAGGCAGCCACGGCAGCAGCCGAACCGCCGCCGGAGCCGCCGGGAATCCGGTCCAGGTCCCACGGATTGCGGGTGGGTCCGAATGCCGAGTGCTCGGTCGAGGAACCCATGGCGAATTCGTCCAGGTTGGTCTTGCCGAGCATCGGCATGCGCGCGGCGCGGATCTTGGAGATCACCGTCGCGTCGTACGGGCTCATCCAGCCCTCAAGCATCTTGGAGCCGGCCGTGGTGGGCTGGCCCTTCGTGACGATGAGGTCCTTGATGGCGATCGGCACGCCGGCGAGGGTGTGCAGGGTTTCGCCGGCGGCGCGGGCCTTGTCGACGTCGGCCGCGACCTGCAGGGCCTCGTCGGTGTTCACGTGGAGGAAGGCGTTGACGGCGCCGTCGACCTCGGAGATCCGGTCCAGGTGGGCCTGCGTGACTTCTACGGCGGATACCTCGCCGGACGCGAGCTTGTCTGCCAGGACGGCAGCGCTCGAAGTAATCAGTTCATTCATGGAAGTCTTTACTCCTCATCCAGGATGGCAGGGACCTTGAAGCGGCCGGCGGCGTTATCGGGTGCACCGGAAAGCGCTTCTTCATTGGTCAGCGTCTGCCCCACAACGTCTTCGCGGAACACGTTGGTCAGCGGGATCGGGTGGGAGGTGGCCGGGATGTCCTCACCGGCAACTTCGCTTACGGATTTGATCGAATCAACAATGACATCCAGTTCGCCGGCCATTTTGGCCAGTTCGTCCTCGGTCATCTCAATGTGGGCCAGATGCGCCAGATGCGCCACAGCCTCACGATTGATCTCAGACATGAGTCTCCCATGCGTCTTTTACGGATAAATAGGTATCCGTTCCAGTCTACGGCGTTTGCTGGTGCGGTATTCCGTGTCTCGCCCGGGGTGAAACGCTGCCGTGGGTGGTTGCGGGTGCGTGGGGGCCGGCGCGTTGGGGCGGCGTGCCGGTGCTGGTGGGTGGGGTGGCGTGCCGGGGTGGTTCAGATGCGCCGGCGTGCAAGCCGCGGTGGTTTAGCTGCACCGAGCGTGCAGATCTGGCGGATTAACCTGGTCTCAGCCCCTCGAGAGCGCAGCTCCGGCGGGATACAGCGAGCGAAAGCCACCATAGCTGCACTCTGGAGGGCGCGGGCGTCGCCTGAAGCCGCCATATCTGCACACTGGATCGACCGGCCGAATCTCTCGTGCAGATCACGCACGCTAAAGAGCCGTTTCCGTTGTTGTGAGGACCTGATCTGCACGAAGGATGCCGCACAGGCCGCCGGCACCCCTCCCGGCCGGCCGCAACCGACAGCCGAGATGCACGACGAAGCCGATGAGTCCGCCAAACCTCCCGTCAGGGACCGGCTGAGGAAGATGGTCGCTTCCCGGATTCTTGGTTACGCTCGCGGAATGGCTTCGGACCGAAATCCCCAGGTGATCGTGTTGAACGGGGGCTCGAGCTCCGGGAAGTCCTCAATCACTCGAGCTCTCCAGGAACTGCTCCCCGGCATCTGGTTGACCTTCGGCGTGGACACGTTCCTCGACGCACTTCCCGATCGGGGCCGCAGCCCGCGGGCGGGAATCACTTACGAGCAGGACGGCACCATCACCTTTAGCACTGAGCACCGGGCCCTTGAGCGCAGTTGGTACACCGGGTTAGGCAGCATGGCCGGGGCCGGGGCGCACCTGATTCTGGATGAGGTTCTTCTCTCCGGTGGTTCCGGCCAGGAGCGTTTACGGTCAGCGTTCAGCGACGTGAACATGGCGTGGGTGGGCGTGCGCTGCGACCCTGATGTGGCTGCATCCCGCGAAGCACAGCGGGCTGACCGCGTGGAAGGAATGGCGCGACAGCAAGCCCGGGGCGTGCACCGCGGAGTGACCTACGACTTCGAGGTCAACACCACGAAGCGTTCGACCGAAGAATGCGCACACGACATTGAGCGCTGGCTCCAGCTCCCCAACGACAAAACAGGGCCCTTCGACCGCACACCTGTGCACGGCCGAAGGGCCCCCGGATCAGGCAGAAAGCTGGGTTAGAGCTCCAGGGAGAAGACCCAAAGGATGATGTCCTCGTTCGGCACGTACCAGTCACGCTCGGGCACGCGCTTGAAGCCCATGGATTCGTAGAGGGCATGGGCATTGGTCATCGGCGTCATGCTGGTGAGGGTGACGGCGCGGATTCCGTCGAGGCTGCGGGCATAGTCGACGACGGCGGCAACCAGTGCCCGGCCGACGCCGCCGCGCTGCAGCTGGGGGTCCACGGCGAGCATGCGGAACTCCAGCTCGCCCTCGATCGCAATGTCGGTGTACGGCTGGCCGGCGAAGGTGATGGCCGTGGAGGCAGCAACCTTTCCGTCCAGCTCGGCAACCCAGACCACGGCGTTCTTGGCCCGGTCCTCAACGTTCTCGAGTTCCTTGACGTAGGGATTGTCGGCGTCAATGAAACCGGCGTTTAGGTACGCATCACGGGTGATCCGGCGGATGTCGTCAAAGTCTGCCTCGGTGGCCTGCCGAACGGTGATGCTCATGCGTGTTACGAATCCTTACGTGGGTCTTGATTTCCAACGTAGATTCTATCGCGGCGAATTGCCGCCGGCCGCCGGTGGTGACCCCGGGCACGGCAGAGCCCATCGGGGGCATCCGGGCACGGCTCGCGTGGCAATCCGCCGTCGGGCTCACGGCGCCGGGCTACCGCCGTCGGGCAGCGGCGGCGCAGGAGACGCAGAACCGGGCTTCGGGCCGGATGTCCAGCCGCTCCGCCGGGATCGGATTGCCGCAGTTTTCGCACACCCCGTAGGTGCCCTTGTCCAGGCGGACCCGTGCGTCCAGCAGCTCGATCAGTGAGGCCTCGGCAGCGGCCAGCAGCGCCATTTCGTTGTTCCGCTCGACCGAGACGGTGGACCCCTCCGGGTCGTGTTCGTCGTCGGCGGGGGTGTCCTTGGCCGCGAGGGTTACTTCGCGGATGTCCGCCAGCACGGCGTCGATCTTTTCCCGGGCCTCTGCCATGCGTTCATCCAGCAGTTGGGCGAAGTGCGCGGTGTCCAGGTCGGCCGGGGTTGCGTGCTGAGGGGCCGGGGTGCGCGTATCGGCGGCAGCCGAGGGCTTCCGGGGAGCGGCGGTTACTTTGCGGGTCATGGTGGTTCCTCCGGTCCATGAGGGGCACGTTCTCCAAATTATCCGCTCCCACCTGCTCAAACACCCGGCGCCGGAAGCCCGCTTTACTCAGGGCTTAATCGCCGGCCGGCACGCCCGGAATTGCCGGCCGGGCTAGCATTGGCGGAAACAAGGACAAGGCCGTCTCAAGTTAATTCGCCGGCCGCTCAGGGGGACACGAATGGTCGATGCAGGTTACAACGAGCCGCGCCTGGTCGCGCTGTACGACGAGGACAACGCCGGTTCCTGGGACACGGACTTTTATGCCGGCCAGCTTGGCGACGCGCCGCTGCGGGTGGCCGACGTCGGCTGCGGCACCGGCAGCTTCGCGGTGCGGCTGGCGCAGGCCGGCCATGCGGTCACCGGCGTGGACCCGGCGGAGGGAATGCTGGCGGTGGCACGCACGCGCGACGGCGCCGAGCTGGTGACGTGGCTGGACGGGACCGCCGTCGACCTTCCGGTGGGCCCGTTTGATGCCGCGGTCATGACCGGCCACGCGTTCCAGTGCCTGCTCACGGAATCGGAAATCCTCGAGACCCTCAAGGCTGTCCGTTCCCGGCTCGCGCCCGGCGGCACCTTCTATTTCGAGACCCGCAACCCTGCGGCCAAGGCGTGGCTGGAATGGGACAGCTCCGGCGACGTTCCGGCAGTGCAGGAGTCCTCGGCCGGGCCCCTCGAAGTGACGTGGAGGCTGCTTGCTGTGAAGGAACAGCCCGGCGGCGTCCTGGTCACCTTCGAGGACCGCACCGTTTTCCTGGCCGACGGCGCGACGTTTGCCAGCAGCAGCACCCTGAAGTTCACCCGGGCTGACGTGCTGGAGCGGCTGCTGAACGACGCCGGGTTCGCCGAGGTGGACTGGTTCGGCGACTGGCACGGCGGACCGCTGGCTCCGGAAACCAGCCGCGAAATCATCGTGGCCGCCCGGACACCGGCAGCCGGCTGAGGCGCCAACACCGCCGGGCTGCCGGTGTCCGGCGTCAGGCGGTGAGGGCAGCCCCGGCCGCCGTTACGGCGGCAAGCCGTTCGGCGTCGCTGCCGGGCTTTCCGGGCCGGAGCACCGGAACCCCCGCTTCCTCGGCGATCAGCGCACCGGCGGCATAGTCGTATTCGTTCAGTCCGCGCTCGGAATAGCCGTCCAGCGTCCCGTCGGCCACCATGCACAGGTCCAAAGCGGCGGAACCCAGCCGGCGGACGTCCGCATATCCCGCGGCCAGCTCCGGCAGTGCGGCGTACTGCTCCGCGCGGACCCCGGCATCGTAGGAAAAGCCGGTGCCCAGCAGCTTGCCGACCCGTTCCGGGTCCGGGCCGGTGAGCCGGCGGACATTGCCGTGCTCGGCCAGCCAGGCGCCGTGCCCGCGGGCAGCCGAGTACACCCGCACCAGCGCCGGAGCATGCACGACGCCGGCCAGCCAGACGCCGTCGTCGTTCACGGCCGCCACTGAGGTGGCGTAGTAGACGATGTTGCGGATGAAGTTGGTGGTCCCGTCGAGCGGATCGATGGACCAGCGGATGCCGGACGCGTGGACCGGAACGGTGTCCTCGAGTTCCTCGCCCGTGACGGTGTCCTGCGGCCGGCGGCGGCTGAGGACTTCCCGGACGGCCTGCTCCGCCGCGGTGTCGAATGCGGTCACCCAGTCGCCGGCGGCGCTCTTGTTCACTGCGTTGAGCCCCTCGAAGCTGCGCCGCGCCAGCACCGCGGCCCCGGCAGCGGCAGCCTCACGGGCGACGTCGAGCAGTTCCAGCGGATCACCGACGGGTATCGCGGCGGGGTCCGGAAGCGGTGTCATGCCGTGTCCTCCTCGAGCGTCCGGCCCGCCAGCAGGGCACGGAAGCCGTCTTCGTCCAGCACCGGCACGCCGAGGGATTCCGCCTTGTCCAGCTTGGTGCCGGCGTTCTCCCCCGCCACCAGGTAATCAGTTTTCTTCGAGACCGAGCCCGAGGCCTTGCCTCCGCGGGTGATGATGGCTTCCTTGGCCTCGTCGCGGCTGAAGTTCGGCAGCGTGCCGGTCACCACGATGGTCATGCCTTCGAGGGTGCGCGGCACTGACTCGTCGCGTTCGTCTGCCATCCGGACCCCGGCAGCGGCCCAGCGGTCCACGATTTCGCGGTGCCAGTCCTCGGCGAACCATTCGGTCAGGGCCGCGGCGATGGTGGGGCCGACGCCGTCGACGTGCGCCATCTGCTCCTCTGTGGCGGCACGGATGGCGTCCATGGAGCCGAAGGCGGTGGCGAGCGCGCGGGCCGCGGTCGGGCCCACGTGCCGGATGGACAGCGCCACGAGCACCCGCCAGAGCGGCTGGGACTTGGCTTTTTCCAGTTCGGTGAAGAGCTTGCGCGTGGTGGCTGTGGGTTCGGAGGGCTTCTTGGCGGTGCCCTTGGAGTAGAAGTACGGCACGAGTTCGGTGCCGTCCACCACGCCCTTGACGCGCTTGGGCCGTTCGATCCGGACCTCGGCGAGGTCTTGGACGGTCAGGTCGAACAGCCCGGCCTCGCTGGTCAGCGGCGGCACTTCGGGTTCGGTGGGCTGCGTCAGCGCAATCGCCGCCTCCCAGCCGAGCGCCTCGATGTCGAAGGCGCCCCGTCCGGCCAGGTGGAACACGCGTTCGCGCAGCTGCGAGGGGCAGGACTTGGCGTTGGGGCAGCGGATGTCGACGTCGCCCTCCTTGGCCGGCTTCAGCTCGGTGCCGCAGGACGGGCAGTGGGTGGGCATCACGAAGTCGCGTTCGCTGCCGTCCCGGAGTGCGACGACGGGGCCCACGATTTCCGGAATCACGTCACCGGCCTTGCGCAGCACCACCGTGTCGCCGATCTTCACGCCCTTGGCCTTGACCACGTCCTGGTTGTGCAGGGTGGCCATTTCCACGGTGGATCCGGAGACCAGCACCGGCGTCATCATGCCGTACGGGGTGACCCGGCCGGTGCGGCCCACGTTTACGCGGATGTCCAGCAGTTTCGTGTTCACTTCCTCCGGCGGATACTTGTACGCCACGGACCAGCGCGGCACGCGCGAGGTGTGGCCGAGGGCGCGCTGCAGCGCGAAGTCGTCCACCTTGACCACAATGCCGTCGATCTCGTGCGAGAGGTCGTGGCGGTGTTCGCCGTTGACGGCGATGAACTCCAGGACCTCCTCGTAGCTGTCCAGGACCTTGTAATAGGGCGACGTCGGCAGGCCCCACTGCTTGAGCAGCTCGTAGGTCTCGGACTGGCTGGCGGCGCTCAGCCCCTCCCGCAGGCCGATCCCGTGCACGTACATGCTCAGCGGGCGCCGGGCGGTGACCTCGGGGTCCTTCTGCCGCAGCGATCCGGCGGCGGCATTTCGGGGATTCGCGAACGGCGCTTTGCCGGCCTCCACCATGGTCTCGTTCAGGTGCGCGAATTCCTTGGACGGAATGAACACCTCACCGCGGATTTCCATCTCCGCGGGCAGGTTCTCGCCCTTCAGGACCTGCGGGATGGACTTGATGGTCAGCACGTTGTGCGTGATGTCCTCGCCGGTGGTGCCGTCACCGCGGGTGGCCGCCCGGACCAGCTCACCGTTGCGGTAGAGCAGGTTGACGGCCAGGCCGTCGATCTTCAGCTCGGTCAGCCATTTGATTTTCTCGCCCGGGGCGATGTTGGCCACTGATGCCTCGGCCTTGCGGACCCAGGCGTCCAGCTCATCGAGGGAGAACACGTCCTCCAGGCTGTACATGCGCTGCAGGTGCTCCACCGGTGCGAACGCGGCGGACACCTCGCCGCCGACTTCCTGGGTGGGCGAGTCGTTGGTGACCAGTTCCGGATGCAGCGCTTCCAGCTCTTCGAGCCTTCGGTACAGCTCGTCGAACTCCGCATCGGACACCAGCGGGGCGTCGTCGTTGTAGTACGCGAAGCGGTACTTCCTGACCTGGTCCGCAATGCTCTGGTATTCCTCGCGCAGGTCCCCGCTCGGCGGGGTCTCCGTGCTCAGTGACTCGACGGCGGCTTCAGTGTCCGATAGTTCCGGGGATGTCTTGGCTGTGCTCACCTAACCAATCTTGCCCCATTCGTATCTTCTGCGGGAGCCGGAGGGCTGAGCTGCTGCCGTCGGGCTCCGCGCCGGCACCGCGTCAGCCGTCCTGGCGCGCGGCGCACACCCTTCGCTCACGCCCCGCCAGCGGCTAATCGGCATTGCCCTCAGGCTGGCGGATTCGTCCAGGAATACGCCGCGAACCGGCTAGACCCTGCTCGGCACACGGTTCTCGATCATCTGGTGATCCGTAACCTCCTCCTCCGGAACCACCGTCCAATACACCCCGGCATCTCCCTTGTACAGCCCCAGCGCTTCGGCCCGGTCGGCATTGTGCCCGGTGTAAAACAGTCGGACCATTCGTCCGTCCTGCCCCTGGGCAACGTCGGTAATTCGGAACGGTTCACCGCGCCAGGTGCAGGTGGCCAGGAGTTCGAAGAAGTCCTCCACTTCGGCAAACGGAACCGTTGAGCTCCAGCAGCCCTTGGGCGACTGTCGGAACGAGCCGAACTCGGCCGGGGGCTGGGTCGGGGCGGCCAGCACCGCGTTGTCTTCCTCAAGGTCGGCGCGGAACCGCTGTCCCCGCCACACTGCGTTCCAGCCCAGAAGGTGGGAGGGGATATGCCGGCCGGGCTGCCCCGGGCCGGCCGGATCGTCCGTCACGACCATCCAGCCGTCGGCCACCCCCCAATACACCGCCACGCATTCCTTCGGAGCCCCAGCCTTGACCCGCCACACCTCGGCACGCGGAGTAAGGGCGCACTCATCCAAGAAATAGAGCGGAACCAGTCCTTTGGACCAGTGCGCGAAGCCCGTCCCGGTGAACGGCGGACGGTCCACGAACTCGGGTGCCATGGCATCGTGGATGTAGATCGACAGCGGTGCCTTAAAGCGCAGGAGGTGCACGGTTTCCGCCGCCGGGTCCCATGGCGATCCCGGAAACCCCAAACCGTGGACGGCAAAGAGGTCCGCAGGCGTGAGTGCCGCACGGGCGTCCGCTTCCTTCACAGCGAACCCGGAAACAGTGTCCCGATTGCCCTCCACAAGCAGCTTGACCTGCTCGGGACTCAACGCCTTTTGTAAAACTGTCATGCTCGCCCTCCCAACGCCGCGAATACAAAGTCCCGCGGCGAGACATCTTCTTTGCGCAATCCACCGGGAAACTGTTGTCCCTGAATATGTCGAGACTAGTCCAGACTCCCTGGTCCCCCTTTCAGAGGGCTGGGAAACAGTGCTCCCGGTGACTCGCCAACTCGGCGTCTCCGGAGTCAGCCGATGTTCTGCACCGCGCCCCTGGCCCGGGCGCCGGCGCTGGACGCCGTCTGGTCGTTCAGGTTCAAGGTTTGCTTCACCAGCGCGATGATGTTCCGGGTCTCATTGGCGGCGTTGCGGAAGCGGTTTTCCACGGCCTGGTAATCCTCCGACACCCCGTCGGCCTGAAAATCGGACATGGCGGCATTCACCGACTTTTCCCGCTCGCCGATCAGCGACTCAAGACGACCCACAATGGACTGGATATCGCCCTGCACTGCTGAAGAAATGTCGGTGTCGTAGCTCAAACGGTCCTGGGACATGGTTGAACCTTTCAAAGTTGGTCAGAAATCAGAAGTAACGGAGAGCAACAAAAAGCGGAAGAAATGCAGGGAATCCGGCGACGATCAGCGCGAGGAACCGAAGCGGGCAGCATCAAAACTTGCGGCTCCCTGCTGCTGCTGGGCATTGTCGGCACTTTCCTGGTCACCCATGTGGAAGGAGCGGTCCATTTCGGCCTGTCCCATCAGGATGGCCGCCAGGGATCCGTTCAGTTCATTGGCCACCTCGTCGGTGCGGGCCTTGAACTCGTCGAACTTCACCCGGCCGGAACCGTTGAACTTGCCCTCGAGCGGAGCCACGGCTTCCACCAGTGCACGCACCAACTGGCCCAGGTCCTGATTGGAGGACCCCGTTTGCTGCGTCAGCGTTCCCAGCGTCTGTGAACCCATATCAAATTTCATCACTGCCCACCTTCAGCGCGTGCGCGCCCTCGTCCGGCTTGGTCTTCGGCGCCGTAGGGTGCTTCCCTGCGGGGCTCCCTGCGGAGGCCCGCCCGGCTGCCGATGGCCCCATCCAACGCGGCCGGTCCGGGAAACGCCATGCGGGGCACGACACTTGTGGATAACTGCAGTGCGGCCCCGTCCGGACGGGCCCGGAGGAGGGCCGGCCGGTGCCGGCCTGCCGGACCGGCAGCGCCTTTCACGGCGCGCGGCGTGAACCTTGCTATGAGGTGCGTCACCTGCTAGGCCTGTTCCTACGGGTGTGGCAGCCGGTCCGGGACGCTCCGGGCGCCCGGGCGGCCGACGGCGGAGCGAAGGGAAGTGCGCAGTGGTACGGAAGGAACCCCGCGTTGAAAACGTGGATGAAAAGGACATAGAGGTCAAGCCGCCCAAGGAGTGGGCTGCGGGTTTGCCCGGCGTCTACAACTCCCTGAAGCCGGCGATTCAGCACATGGGCGTCAAACGGACGCTGGAAGCCACCTTTAAGATGAACCAGAAGGACGGCTTTGACTGTCCCAGCTGCGCCTGGCCGGATCCGAACCACCGCAGCAAATTCGAGTACTGCGAAGAAGGCGTCAAGGCGGTCACCTGGGAGGCCGCGCCCGTGGTCATCTCCTCGGAGTTCTGGGCCGAGCACAGTGTCAGCGAACTTCGCGACCGCACCGAATACTGGCTGGGCATGCAGGGCCGACTGACCGAACCGGTCTACAAACCGGCCGGAGCAGACCACTACCATCCGGTCAGCTGGGACGAGGCCTTCCGCATCGTCGCGGACAAGCTCAACAGCCTGGACTCTCCGCATGAGGCCGCGTTCTACACCAGCGGCCGCACCTCCAACGAGGCTGCCTTCCTCTACCAGCTCATGGTGCGCGGCTTCGGCACCAACAACCTGCCGGACTGCTCCAACATGTGCCATGAGTCCTCGGGCTGGGCCATGGGCCAGACCATCGGCATTGGGAAGGCCACAGTCACCTATGACGACTTCGGCAAAGCGGACCTCATCATCCTGATGGGCCAGAACCCGGGGACAAACCATCCACGGATGCTGACCGCCCTTGAGGGCTGCAAGCGCAACGGCGGCAGCATCGTCGCCGTCAATCCGCTCCCCGAAGCCGGCATGCGGCGGTATAAAAACCCGCAAAAGGTCCGCGGCGTCGCCGGCAAGGGAACCGAGCTCGCCGACCAGTTCCTGCAGATCCGCCTCGGGGGCGACATGGCCCTGCTGCAGGCCATTTCCAAGCGCGTCCTGGAGGCCGAGGACCGGAACCCCGGCACCGTCCTGGACCATGACTTCTTGGAGAAGCACTGCGAGGGCCTGGACGACCTCAGAGAGCACCTGGTCCACCTCGATGACCAGACGGTGGTGGAGGCCACCGGCCTGCCCATTGAGGAAATCAACGAGCTCGCCGACCGGTACCTGCAGGCCGACAAGGTCATCATCTGCTGGGCCATGGGCATCACCCAGCAGAAGAAGGCAGTTCCCACGATCAAGGAAATGATCAACCTGCTGCTGCTGCGCGGAAACATCGGCAAGCCGGGTGCCGGCGCGGCGCCCATCCGCGGGCACAGCAACGTCCAGGGCGACCGGACCATGGGCATCTGGGAACAAATGCCCCCGGCCTTCCTCGATGCCCTCGGCAAGGAATTCAGTTTCGATCCGCCCCGCGATCACGGCACCGACGCCGTCGAAACCTTCTACGGCATGCAGGACGGGCGCATCAAGGTCTTCGTGGCACTCGGCGGAAACCTCATCTCGGCGATCTCCGACACCCAGTTCGCCGAGGCGGCGATGCAGAAGACCGAGATGACGGTACAGATTTCGATCAAGCTCAACCGCTCCCATCTCATCACCGGGCAGGAGGCGCTGATCCTGCCCACCAAGGGCCGCACGGAGATCGACGTCCAGGAGAGCGGACCGCAGTTTGTCTCGGTCGAGGACACGGTCTGCGTGGTTCATCCCTCGCGCGGAAATCTGGAGCCGGTGGGCGAGAACCTGCTCTCCGAGCCGGCCATTGTCTCGCGGCTCGGCGCACTCATCGTCGGGAACAAAATCGATGCCGATTGGGCGGAATACGAGAAAAACTACGACCTCATCCGCGACCACATCGGCCGCGTCGTCGAGGGGTGCGACAACTACAACGAGCGGATCCGGCAGGACGGCGGCTTTGTGCTGCCCAACGGCCCCCGGGACTCGCGCACCTTCCGCACGCCGACCGGCAAAGCGATCCTCACGGTCAACGATCTGGAGGCCGTGGAGCGCCCCGAGGGCACCCTGATCCTGCAGTCGCTGCGCTCCCACGACCAGTGGAACACCACTATTTACGGGCACAACGACCGCTATCGGGGCATCCGCGGCGGCCGGCACGTGCTGTTCATGAACGCTGAAGACATCACGGAACTGGGCCTCAAGGACGGCCAGTACGTGGACATTCACGGCGTGCACCACGACAACGCGGAGCGGATCCTGCGGAAGTTCCGCGTGGTCTCCTATCCAACGCCGCGGGGCTGTGTTGCCGCGTACTATCCCGAGGCCAACGTCCTGGTGCCGATGGACCACACCGCAGAGGGCAGCAACACCCCGGTGTCCAAAACGGTACTGGTGCGGGTGGAACCCAACAGCGCCCCGGCCCAGGACCAGGCCGAGGACTTCAAGTCGCGCACCCGCGCCTAACCCTGCGGGACTGCCGGGGCTTCCCGAGCCCCGGCAGTCCGGCTTCCCCTACTGGCCTGAATCCTTCCAGCCCGGCGTGTCCGGACCGTCCAGGCCGGTGGCGGCAACCCGAAAAGCCGTGTCCGCAGCACCGCGGACCGCCTCCTCCGCCTCTTTCCGCCCGCTCGTCTTGGACAGTCCCGCCGCGTACCCCACCACAAACGTGCTGATCAGACCGGCGTTGGGTCCCACCGTCTTGGAGGACTGCTCCGCCAGTTCCACCAGCATCTTGTGGTCCACTTCCAAGTCGAGGATCTGCAGCGCCTGGGTCAGGCGGCGGCTCCAATCGCTCAGAGTGCGCTCTTCGGCGTCAGGGTTGGAACTCATGGCATCTCCTTCGGTGCGGACTGGTGCATCAAGGATTAGCACCGGCCGCTGTTTTGCACAACGCCCCGCCTCCGCTCGCCGCGGCACATGGATTGGCGAAGTTATCCCCAGACCGGAAATACCCGCTGCCGGACGATGCCCGCGGTGCAAGGATGTACGCAACGTGTCCAAGGGCGAGGGGACCTCAATGGCCAGCGACTACGACAATCAACTCATCGAGTCCGTCACCGTGCGCCGGCACCGGCTGCTCACGGCGCTGCTCTTCGGAGACAATCCCAACGAGCGCCGCTGGCTGGACAGCCTGCGGTGGTTCATCCTCAGCGTTGCCGCCGCCGCCGTGATTGCCGCCGTCTGCGTGGGCTACTCCTTCGTCACCAACCTGCTGGCGGAGAACCGCGCCAAGCAGGAACAACAGACCGGTCAGTTACGGCAGATCCTTCCGGCGGACAGACAGCAGGGCTCCTGGCCCGGGCCCGATGCGCGCTGGCCTGATGCGTCCGGGGCCGGGAGCAGTACGCCCCACTACGGGACAGGTGCCTGAGCCATGGCGCACGCCTTCACCCGGGTCACTCTCGTCGGCTCACGGAAGCACGTTGACCTGCTCCTGCCCTCCGACCAGCCCGTTGGTCTGCTCCTCCCGCAGGTCCTGAACCTGCTTGATGACCCGCCGGCCGAGGCGGTTGCGGCGAAGGTGCTGGTGGCGCCCGACGGCACTGAGCTGAATGCCGAAACGTCGCTGAGCCAGGCCCGGGTCCTGGACGGGTCCTCCCTGCTGCTGTGCAACGCCTCCGAAGCCCCTCCCTCCGCCGTCGTGTACGACGTCACGGACCTGGTGGTCAGCGAAAGCGGAGCCGTGGCCGGCCGGTGGAACCGCCGCTGCAAGGATCTCACCGCGGGCCTCTTTGCCGCGGCAGGCCTTTGGGCCGGGTCCGAAATCCTGCTGACCTCGCTGGCACCGGATGCGGCCTGGTGGATGCTCCTTGCCCTGTCCCTGCTCGGGCTGGCCGCCGGAGCCGCCGCCGGGCGTCCGCCCCGCCGCACGGCACTCGGACCGGCGCTGCTCGGCGCGGGCTGGCTCAGCGGGCTGGGCGGAGTTTTCCACCTGTACGACGGCGTACCGGAGCGGCTGCCGACCGCGGCGCTGGTCCTGGCCGGGCTGTCGGTTCTGGCGCTGGCCGCCGTCGGAACCGGGGCTGCCCAGCGGCGGGCCTGGTTCAGCGGAGCCGCAACGCTCGCCCTGGCCGCCGGACTGTGGACTGCCGCCGGCGCCGTCACGGGCGACGCCGTGGGCACCGCTGCCCTGGCGACGCTGGCGAGCATCCTGCTGCTGGGCCTGCTGCCCAAGCTCGCCCTCGGCTCGTCCGGTCTTGCCACGCTGGATGATCAGCGGGCCAAGGGCGGCTCGATCACCCGCACCGACGCCGTGGCTGCCGTGGCCGCTGCCCACCGGAGCCTGACCCTGGGAACAGCCATCACGGCGCTGTCCATTGCGCCTGGGCTGTGGCTGCTCGGCACTGATCCCAACCGCCAGCACTGGACGCTTCCCCTGCTGCTGGCACTGACGCTGGCCGTGTTCCTGCGCACCCGGTCCTTTCCGCTCGCGCCGCAGCGGACAGCGCTTTACCTGGCCGTCGCCGTCGGCCTCTGCGCGGGGGCGCTGGCCGCGCTGCGTTTTGTCCCCGATCAGCCGTGGGCAGTGGGACTGGGGGTTCTGGGCACCGCGGCCGCCGCCGCCGTATCGCTGACCGCCACGTTTCCCGACCATACGCAGGCCCGTTTCCGCCTGCTGGCCAAGCGCGCGGAGACGGGGGCCATCCTGGTTTCGGTGCCGCTGGCTGCCGGACTTTTCGGTGTGTTCGGCCAGCTGCTGGGAAGCTTCTGATGAACGGCATCTTCGAACCCCAACCGCAGCCCGAGCGCTTCGGCGATCCCGCCCGCCCCTCCGGTGACGGCTTCGAGTCGCCGCCGCAGCGGCTGCGCCGGGTGCTGCGGACCCGGCCTGCCGAATCCGCCCTGCACCGGATCCTGGCGGGCTCGGCCGATCTTTTCCGCGGTGACGATTATCCGCAGCGGTTGGCGGACGCAGCCGCCGGCAGCCAGCGTGCCGTCACCACGGGGCGCCGGATCGCCGTGGTGGGAACCCGCGGCGGTGCGGGCAGAACGACGGCGGCCGCCCTGCTGGCGCGGATCTACGCCGCAATGCGTGCCGACGTCGTTGCCGCCCTCGACCTCGCTCCGGCGGCCGGAACACTCGGGCTGCGGCTCGGCGTTCCGTACGCACCGCCGCTGGAGGCCGCCGCCGCCCGGCTGGAAGCCGGCACTCCTGATTCACTGCGCGGACTCGCAGCCCTCCTGACCGTCGCCGAGCCGGCCAACCTGCTGGTCACCGGCCGCCGGCGGGCCTCCGGTCCGTGGATGCCCGCCGGCCAAGGGTTATCCGACGACGCCGTCTGGACTCCCGCCGGCCCGCAGGCGCCGCCCGTGTGGACCCCTTCCGTCGGTGCGCCCGCTTTCACGGGTCCCGCCGGCGCTGCAAGTCCCACGGCGGCTGCAGGTCCCGCCGGGGCCGCCCGGCTTTCCCGGGTGATCTCCCGCTACTGCCCTGTCACCATTTTTGACTGCGGCCCCGGCCTCACGGACCCGGCCGCGCTGTGGGCAGTGGAGCACTCCCATCTGGCCGTCTTCGTGGCGCCGGCCAGTGTTGCCGGCCTGGAGGACGCCGTCGAGTACTCCCGGGCCTGGCGGCACACACCCGCCCTGGCTGCCGTTCCCCTGCTCGTGCTGGTGGTTCAGTCCTCACCCGACAGGGTTTTCACCGCGTCCCGGGAGGCCCGCCGGCTGCGCCGCGCCGGGATCGATGCCCTGCATTTGGGCCGCGACCGGCACCTGGCTGCAGGCGTTGAAGTTCTCCCGTCCCTGCTCTCCCGCCGCACCCGCCTCGAGGCCGTGTCCATCGCCTCCCGGGTTCTGGCCGCTGCCGCGTCCGGAACCGGAGTTCCGCCCGCCGCGGAGCTGGCACCCGAACGGAACGCCTACGTATGAGCACCCGGATCCTGCACCGTCCCGCGCGCACCACCGCTCCCGCACGGACCATCGAGGCCTTTTCACTGGATGCCCCGCCGCCCATCGAGGGCGGCAGGACCGGCATGAACATGATGTCCCTCGTTCCGCTGCTGGGCGCCGGGGTGTCGATGACGGTCATGATGCTCTTCCGCGGGTCTCCGCTGGCTGCCGTGGGGGCGCTGATGATGGTTGTCACGATCATCGCGTCGGTGATCATGATGCTCAGCCAGCGCGGCCGGCAGGGCAAGCAGCGCCGGGAACAGCGGGAAAACTATCTGGAGTATCTGGAACGCTCCCGTGCCGAGCTGCGCGCCGATGAACAGGCCGCGCTGGCCGTCGCCCGGGCCGCCAGCCCTCCGCCGAACGCCCTGTTCGACATCCTCCGGGACACCCGGCGGATCTGGGAGCGGCGCCGCTCCAACGAGGATTTCCTGCACGTGCGGATCGGCACCGGCTTCCGGCGCAACCGCGAGGTCACCATCATGAGCACCGGATCGGCGCTGGCCCAGACCGACACCTTCATGACCACGGAACTGGAAATCCTCAAGCGCCGGTACGAGTCCAGCCCGGAGCTGCCGCTGACGGTGCCGCTGGACTGCGCCGGCAACGTCTCAGTGGTGGGTTCCCGCCGGTTCGTGGCTGCCGTGGCCCGGCTGCTGCTCATTGAAGGCGCGGCCTTCCACTCCCCCGAAGACCTCCACCTGGCCCTGGTCCTGCCGGAGGAGCGGCGGAACGACTGGGAATGGGCCACCTGGCTGCCGCACCTGGCGGATCAGAAGAGCACCCACGCCACGGGGCCGGTCCGCCGGCTCGCACCCACCGTTGATGCCCTGGCCGAAGTCCTCGCCGAAGATCTGCACCACCGCTCCTCGCTCGCCGCCGAATCCCGCAAGAACTTCCTGCGCGGCGGCGTCGGCACCGCGCTCCCCCGGCTGCTGGTGGTCAACGACTCCTACGGCGCGCTTCCGGCGGAACTGCAGCTGCCGGACCAGCAGGCCTC
The DNA here is from genome assembly GCF_030125555.1 of Arthrobacter sp. zg.Y820. NCBI lineage: Bacteria > Bacillati > Actinomycetota > Actinomycetes > Micrococcales > Micrococcaceae > Arthrobacter > Arthrobacter sp. zg.Y820. The sequence goes on along the minus strand of NZ_JASKLX010000012.1, from coordinate 164,902 downwards.
CGCCGCCTCGCTGGGCATCACGACCGTCTTCCTCGTCGCCGACCGGCAGCAGGAACCTGGCGAGGTGGCGGTGCGCATCAGCGAGGATTCCGGCGGACCGGACGGGACCTTCATCCTGGAAAACTACCGCGACGATCCGGTGAATCCCGCCGTCGAACGCGGAAGCCTGGACCTCCTCCCGGTGCCGCTTGCCGAGGCGCTGGCGCGGGAGCTGGCGCCGCTGCGCCTGTCGCCGGACTCGTTCGAGCATGACACCGCCGAAACTGCCCAGGGGTTCCTGGAAATGCTGGGCCTTTCGGCGGACCTGGACGCGGCCGACATCCGCCGGCTGTGGAAACCCCGCGGCGAAGTCGACTTCCTTCGGGTGCCGCTGGGCCCGGACGACCGCGGCCGGCCGGCCCTGCTGGACCTCAAGGAATCGGCGCAGTTCGGCCACGGGCCGCACGGCCTGTGCGTGGGCGCCACCGGCTCCGGCAAATCCGAAATGCTGCGCAGCATGGTCGTGGGACTGTTGGCCACCCACTCCCCCGAGGTCCTGGCCATGGTGCTGGTGGACTACAAGGGCGGCGCCACCTTCGCTCCCTTTGCCGGCGCACCGCAGGTCGCCGGGGTCATCACCAACCTGTCCGACGACGTCAGCCTGATCGAGCGCGTCTATGCCAGCCTCTCCGGCGAAATCCAGCGGCGGCAGGAAGTCCTGAAGGCGGCCGGCAACCTCGCCAACATCACCGACTACCAGCTGCACCGGCAGGAGCTGAAGGCCCAGGGCATCGAACTGGCACCCCTGCCGCACCTGGTGGTGATCATCGACGAATTCGGTGAACTGCTGACCGCCCGCCCGGACTTCATTGAACTGTTCCTCTCCATCGGCCGCATCGGCCGCTCCATCGGGGTGCACCTGCTGCTCTCCAGCCAGCGGATCGAGGGCGGCAAGCTGCGCGGCCTGGACACCTACCTCTCCTACCGGATCGGCCTGCGCACCCTCTCCGAGGCCGAATCACGCACGGTGCTGGACACCCCCGATGCCTTCCATCTGCCGCCGGTGCCGGGCTTCGGCTACCTGAAGGTGGACACCACCACCTACACCCGGTTCAAGGCCGGGTACGTGTCCGGCCCGCTGGAGGCCGCCCGGCACGATGGCGGGCCGGCCGAGGCGGACGACCAGCCGCAGGTCCTGCAGGTGCCGCGCTACGCCGCCTCCCTCGCGGCAGCACCGGGAACCGGGGGCGCGGGAACCGGGGGCGCGGGAACCGGGACCGCCGGCGCTGCCGCTGCGCCGTCGTCGACGTCGTCCTCCAAGCGCACCACCGGACCGACGGTCCTTTCCACGCTGATGGACACCCTGGCCACGTTCCCGCGTGCCGTCGACCCGATCTGGCTGCCGCCGCTGCCCCGCGGAATCGCGTTGGACCGCGCCGCCGGCGGCCTCTCCGGCGAGAAGGGGCTGCGGCTGGCCAGCGGCGGATCGCTGCGTGTTCCGGTGGGGCTGCTGGACGACCCGGCCAAGCAGTGGCAAGGCATTTGGGAGCTGGACCTTGCCGCGAACGGCGGCAACGCGGCGATCGTGGGCGGGCCCCAGACCGGCAAGAGCACCGCTCTGCGCACCATCGTGGCGTCGCTCTCGCTGACCCACAGCCCGGCCGAGGTGGGCATTTATGCGATCGACCTGCTCGGCAGCAGCCTGGTGCCGCTCGAAGGCCTTCCCCATGTGGGCGGGGTGGCGGTGCGCACCAACCGGGAAGTTGTCCGCCGCACCGTGGATGAGTTGCTGGCGATGCTGGCCCACCGCGAGCATGTGTTCGAGAAGCATCAGGTGGATTCGCTGCCGACCCTGCGCCGCCGCTGCGCGAAGGGGGACATTCCCGAGCTGCCCAGCGCCGACATTGTGCTGGTCCTGGACGGTTACGGACAGCTCAGCGATGAATTCGAGGAGATTGAAAAAGCCGTCCACGCACTGATCAGCCGCGGCGCCGGCTACGGCATCCACATCATCGTCACCTGCTCCCGGACGAACGAGATCCGGATCTCGCAGCAGAGCTTCTTCGGCAACCGGATCGAACTCCGGCTCGCCGATCCGGGCGAATCCGCACACGGACGCAAGCTCGCCGAGGCGGTCAGCACTGACAGCCCGGGCCGGTCCCTGACGGACCGCAAGCTGCAGGGCCATTTTGCCCTGCCGCGGCTGGATTCGGACCCCGATGACGGTTCCGCGACCCAGGGCCTGCGGGAGCTGGTGGCCGCGGTTGCCGCGTCGACCAGGGAGCGCGCCATGCAGGTCCGGGTCCTGCCGGGGCTGGTCTCCGCCGAGACGGCCCTTACCCCCGACGCGGCGGCCGCCGTTCCGCTGGGGCTCCGGGAGACCGACCTGGGCACGGAAACCCTGGACCTGCACAGCCGGGAACGGCACCTGCTGATCATGGGCGACGACGGCTCCGGCAAGACCAACGTCATGCGATCGGTCGTCCGCCGGCTCATCGCACAGCATCGGCCGGAGGACATTGTCTTTGCGGTCTTCGATCCGCGCCGCAGCCTGACCGGCGAGGTCCCCACCGAATCCCTGGGCGGCTACGCCACCAGTGCCGCCCTGGCTGACCAGCTCGCCGCGGCCGTCGCCGGGGAACTGGAAAAACGGACCACCGCCGCTCCGGCCGAGCTGGCCGGCCTGCCGCGCATCGTGCTGGTGATTGACGACTACGACGTCCTGACCGCCGGCGGCTCCTCACCGCTGAGCCGGCTGACCCCGTTCCTGCCGCTGGCACCGGAAATCGGGTTGCATGCCGTTCTGTCGCGGCGGGTGCGCGGCGCGAGCCGGGGCATGTACGAACCGTTCTTTACGGCCCTGCGGGATTCCGGCAGCGCGGCCCTGATTCTCTCCGGCGACCGCGGGGAGGGCACCCTGATCAACGGCGTTCGGGCCCGCACGCTGCCGCCCGGGCGCGCCCAGCTGATCCAGCCCGGCAAACCGGTCCAGGTGCTGCAGCTGTTTTTCAACGACGATGAGAGCCGGATCCTGAGCGGCACCGGGTGAGCGCCGCCGTCGCCGGCCTGGCCCGGGATCCAGCCGGTTGCCGCCGGCCTAGCCCGGGATCCAGCCGGGTCCGTCGGCGGGCGCGGCCGGCCGCAGCCCGCCCGTGGCCAGCGGGTTCCGGCCCGCCCTGACATCCACCACCAGGGTGTGTGCCGCCTTGTCGTGCCAGCCCTGGCGCCGGTCATTGGCATCCCAGACGCTGGAGACCAGCAGCACCGGCGGGCCGACCACGGTGGCTGCCGACAGGCCCAGCAGCATCCCGCGCAGGAAAATGCCGAGCAGCCCGGGTGAATGTCCGGCTTCGTCGGTGGTGCGGATGCCCAGGGCCAGGTTGCCCGGCGTCTTGCCGCTGCCGGCTTCCCACCACCACAGCCACACACAGTAGGCGACGGCAACGGAGGCCGCAGCCGGGACCCAGCGCCCGCTGCCAAGCAGCGCCGCTCCGGTGAGCAGGACCGGGGCAGCGTCGATGACCTTGGCCGCCAGCCGCTGCCGGGCCGTTGCGTTGACCACGTGGGGATGGGCTGCCATGCCGGCCTGTCCTAGCGGAAGCTGACGCGGCGTCTACCGGCCGGGGCCGCCGGTGCCACGGTCACGACTCGGTGTTTCCCGCGGCAGGTTGGGGATCCGCTCCGCCGGGAAGGGTCACGGCCGCCGGGACGCTGCGCTCGACGGAACCTTCGACGTCGATCACCAGGACGGTGATGTTGTCGCGGCCGCCGGACCGCAGCGCTGCCTGCACCATGGAAGCGCAGGCGTCCTGCGGATTGCTGACGGAGGCCAGGATCTGCTGCAGCTGCCCGTCGCTCACCTCGCCAGTCAGGCCGTCGGAGCACACCAGCAGGCGGTCGCCGGGTTCCACCGGGATCAGCCAGTAGTCGGCATCCGTATCACTGCCCGTGCCCAGCGCCCGGGTAACCACGTGGCGGCGCGGATGGACCAGGGCTTCATCCGGCGTAATTTGGCCCATGTCCACCAGTTCCTGGACCTCGCTGTGATCCACGGTGATCTGCTCCAGCAGCCCGTTGGTCAGCCGGTAGGTCCGGGAATCCCCCACATTGAAAACCAGCCAGCAGGGTTTGCCCGCGTCCCGGACGAGGACGGCGCCGGTCAGCGTGGTGCCGGCACGGCCATCTGTCGCTTCCCGGATCCTGGCATCGGCTTCGCGGAGCAGCTTCTGGACTTCGGCGGCGGCGACCTCGGGCAGATGCTCGCCGACAAACGGCGCCTCGCCCAGGGTGCGGACGCAAATGCTGCTCGCCACTTCGCCTGCTTCGTGGCCTCCCATGCCGTCGGCGACGGCGAAGATCGGGTCCGCGGCGATCAGCGAATCCTCGTTCTGGTCCCGGCGCAGTCCGCGGTCAGAGGCATAGCCAAAGACTGCACGGAGTTCCAAGCCCGGGGATGTCGTTTCGTCGAAGTTCATTCACGCCCTATCCGGAAGCTGTCCGCTGTGGTGGTCCACAGTAGTGACACATATTACGCATTCTTATGCTTACCCTAGCGGAATGCTCGGGCCCGCCGCCCGAAGCGCTCCGGCAAGCGTCCGTGCCGCTGCACCGGGCAGGCAGGTAGTCCGGCCGGTCAATCGAGAATCAGTCCCGACCCGGTGCCGCGGGCGAGGGTCACGGGGTGGATTTCGCCGAATCCGCGCACGTTGCGGGGCTGATGCGGGATCAGCACAAACCGGTCGTTGTTCCGCAGGGCTGCGGCGGTCGAGGCGTCCGTCAGGACGGTGCCGGGTTCAGCGAGCGAGGTCAGCCGGGAGGCCAGATTGACGGTGGGCCCGTAGATGTCGCCCAGCCGGGAGAGCACCCGCCCCCAGACCAGGGACACGCGCGCCGCCGGCAGCAGGTCGTCCTCCGTGAAGGCCTTGGCCAGGGCCAGCGAGATTTCCGCCCCGGCTTCCGGTGTTTCCGCGTTGAACAGCACCTCGTCGCCGATGGTCTTCACCAGCCGGCCGCCGCCCACGGAGATGATCTCGGCGCACTTGTGCTCAAAGCGCTGGACCATGTGGGCCAGGGTTTTCTCATTCATCTGCCGCGACAGGGAGGTGTAGGACACCAGATCGGCAAAGCCGACGGCGCGGGCCAGGGGCAGCGGGTTGTCGTCGGACGCGGAGCCGTCATGGCTGGCCAGACCGGCTTCGGCGCGCAGCGCCAACCGCTGCACGGCTGAGTTCATCTGCCGTTTCCAGGCGTACACCAGCGTCTTTTCCAGCGGTTCGATCAGGGCCGGAAGTGCTGCCACCAGCGCCTTGCGGGCCTCGGCGTCGGGAATTCCGCGCTGGACCACCATTTCCTCGACCAGCGCTTCAATCTGCCAGACCACCATGCGGTCGGTCATCTGGCCGATCGAGCGCATGATCGAGATGGCGGCTTCCTCGGTCAGCTGCTCGTCGCGGACCAGTTCGATCACGGTGGTCAGCGCCTCGCGGTCCTGCTCGGTGAAGAACACCGCGTCGTCGTCGAGGTTGGGAAATCCCATCGCCCGCCAGAGCTTGCGGGCCGAGAGCAGGGACACGCCCGCTTCGGCGGCAGCTTCGCGCCGCTTGAGGGTACGCGGGCCGCCGATCAGCTGGGCCTCCAGCTTGCGCACGTCCTCGCGGTCGATGGCGGCGGAACCGGCATCGGCCGGTGCGCCGGTGGAACCGGAGCCCGCGCGCCCGGAACCGGCACGCCCGTTCCCGGTGTTGGCGTCGGCGTCGGAGTTGGCGTCGGCGGCTCGGGGCCGGGGAGGAACGGCTGGCATGGACAGGGTCATCGGCTCGGGATCCGCTGCCGGTTCGGCGTCGCGGCCTTCCTCACTCATTGCCCCTCCCTTCGTAGTCGTAGTCCCCATCTCCTTCCATATCTACACCATCGAACATGGCGGTCATCGGCAACTGGTCTATGGCGGCCAACACGATGGCCTTGAACTTGTGGACCTCGGGCACGTGTTCGTAGTGCACCACCCGGTCATAGCCAACGTCCACCGCCAGCGTCCCGGAACGCTGCATCCGCTCCGTAACGGTCTGCCAGGCCTCGAGCTGAAAGACCGAGGCCAGCGGCAATTCGCGTTCCCGCCGGCGCAGCACTCCCTGCCGGTGGATGAGGCGCCGGTTGGTGACGATGTACCGTGCAAACGCCCACCGCAGCACCGGCGGCAGGCAGAACCGCGCCAGCAGCACCAGGGAAACGACGACGACGGCGGGCTGCAGGTATCCGCGCCAATCCGCCACCTGCCCGGGCAGGGAATCACGGTCCAGATAGCCGTAACCGAACCCGGCGGCAGCGCACACCAGGACGGCCAGGACAACGGGCCAGACCAGCTGGCGGGCATGCGGCCTGCTGGCCACGATAATCCGCTCCCCCGGCGCGAGTTTCAGCCTGATGTTCACGCCTGCACGGCGCGCAGGTGCACCACGTCGCCGGCGACGACCGCATGCCGCTCGCCGAGTTCGTCCACCAGGACCAGCGAACCGTATGAGTCGAGGGCCACGGCTCGTCCCGTGAGGGATTTTCCGCCGGGCAGGTCTGCGCGGACCTCCTGGCCCAGGGTCGCCATCCGGGCACTGATCTTCTCGACCAGCGAGGTGCCGTCGGCCCACGCCCGGGAGGCATCGCCGTCGACCGCGCAAAAGTCCCGGTACTTGGCAGCCAGCTCGCGCAGATAATCCTCAAGGAGAATGTTGCGGTCGGTGGTGGAGGAGTACTCCATCAGCAGCGACGTGGCCGTGGGAACCGGCAGATCCTCGTCGGTCAGGGAGACGTTCATGCCCGCGCCCACGACGACGGCGGGTGGGGCGCCGCTGGAATCCATCACCAGCTGGGCCAGGACGCCGGCGAGCTTGCGCCCATCGACCATGACGTCGTTCGGCCACTTCAGGCGGGCCTCGACGCCGGTGCGGGCGGCGACGGATTCCGACAAGGCCAGGGCAGCCAGCAGCGACAACCAGCCGTAGGACTGGGTGGGCAGCGGCCGGCCGGCGGCATTGACCGGCCGGAGCAGGACGCTGACGAACAGCGACGAGCGCGGCGGGGCAACCCAGGTCCGGCCCAGCCGTCCCTTGCCGGCGGTCTGCATCTCGGCGGTCAGGACGGTCAGGTCCGGAGCATCTGCCGGGCGAAGCCGCGCCTGGTCAGCCAGATCGGTGTTGGTGGAGCCGGTTTCGGCCACGACATCCAGCCGGGGCAGGGGTCCCTGCGGCGCCACGAGCGCGGCTCGGAGACGCTCCTGGTCAAGCCCTGGTCTTTCCATGCTGGAGTAACGCGAATGCATGCTTCCGATCTTACGCGGGGTGCACGACATTCCTGCCTGCCGGCGCCGCCGGCCGGGTCCCGCGGCCCCGGCCAGCGCCCCTTGTCCTGCCTAGAGGAAGAAGTCCTGCATCAGCTTGTCCTCGGGCGCGCCAAGCGAGTAGGGACGGAAGTCAGTGATTCCCTCTTCACGCAGCACCTGCTCGTCGGTGTAGAAATTGCCGGTGGCCTCATGGCTGGGGCGTGTCAGGATGGCGTGTGCGGCGTCGGCCATGATGTCCGAATTGCGGGAGGCCGCCGCCATTTTCTCGCCGCCAAGGTTGCGGATGGCAGCGGTGTCGATGGCGGTGACCGGCCACAGCGAGTTCACGGCGACGCCGTCGTCCTTGAGTTCCGCGGCGAGTCCGAGCGTCGTCAGGGACATTCCGTACTTGGCCATCGTGTACGCCAGGTAGGACCCGGCCCACTTCGGATCCAGGTTCAGGGGCGGGGAAAGCGTGAGGATGTGTGGGTTCGCGGACTGGCGCAGGGCGTCCAGGGAGAACTTGGAGAGCATGAAGGTGCCGCGGACGTTGATGTCGGCCATCAGGTCGTAGCTCTTCATGGTGACGTCGTCGGTGTTCCGCAGGTCGATGGCGGAGGCATTGTTGACCACGATGTCGATGCCCCCGAAATGCGCCACGGTTTCCGCGACGGCCCGGGCGACGTCGTCGTCGTTGCGAACATCGCCGATGATCGGCAGGGCCTTGCCTCCGGCGGCCTCCAGCTGTTCGGCTGCCGTGTACACGGTGCCCTGCAGCTTGGGATGGGGCTCGGCGGTCTTGGCCATGATGGCGATGTTGGCGCCGTCGGCCGCAGCGCGCAGAGCGATGGCCAGGCCGATGCCGCGGCTGCCGCCGGACATCAGGATGGTGCGGCCGGCGAGCGAACGGGGTCCGGAATCAGGTGTGAGAGAAGTCATGGAAACAGGCTAATACATGTCCGCCGCTTATGTTACTGGTCAGTAACATCGGGCGTGCTCGGGGTTCTGCTGCCAGGGTTTGCTGCCATACCGGAATTCTGCTGCCGTTCCGGGATTCTCCTGCCGGTCCGGGAAATCCCTGCCGGTCCGCGGCGGCAGCAGATTCCCAAACCGGGCGATTCCTCCCGAAACGGCTTGAATCCGCCCATTGGATCACCGGGGCCGATCCTTCGTGCAGATAACGCAGCCAAAACCGCCCCGGCGACATCCTTCGTGCAGATAACGCAGTCAAAAGCGGCACATGGGCTGCCGGGACAACCTGATCTGCACGAGAGATTCCGCGGGAGGACCTGATCTGCACGAGAGATTGAACCGCACCCGATCCAAGCACCGACCAAGCACATCAGCACGAAATTGTAGGATCCCTACACCGGGACTACGCCGGCGCCCTCACTAGACTGGACAAGTCGCCGTACGCTTTGTGCCTTTCCTACTTAACGGCAGCGACCGCCCCATCCACTCAGCATTCCGGAGACCAGATGAGCATCGACCAGGACCTTGACCTGCAGACCACAGCCGGCAAGATCGCTGAGTACCGCCGCCGCCAGGCGCAGGCCGAGATGCCTTCCGGCCCGGCCGCCGTCGAGAAGCAGCATGCCCGCGGCAAGCACACCGCCCGCGAGCGCATCGAGATGCTCGTGGACGCCGGCTCCTTTGTCGAGCTGGACGCCCTGGCCGTGCACCGCTCCACCGCGTTCGGCATGGAAAAGAAGAAGCCGCTGGGCGACGGCCTGGTCTCCGGGTACGCCACCGTCGACGGCCGCCCGATCGCCGTCTACAGCCAGGACTTCTCCGTGTACGGCGGTTCCCTGAGCCAGGTCAACGGCGAGAAGATCGTCAAGGTCCAGGAACACGCCCTGCGCAACGGCTGCCCCGTCGTCGGCATCCTGGACGGCGGCGGCGCCCGCATCCAGGAGGGCGTGGCCTCGCTGGCCATGTTCGCCGACATCTTCCGCAACAACGTCCACGCCTCCGGAGTGGTCCCGCAGATCTCCCTGATCATGGGCCCGTCCGCCGGCGGCGCCGCCTACTCCCCCGCCCTGACCGACTATGTGGTGATGGTGGACAAGACCAGCCACATGTTCATCACCGGACCCGACGTCATCAAGACCGTCACCGGCGAGGACGTGGACATGGAAACCCTCGGCGGCGCCCGGCAGCACAACACCAACACCGGCACCTCCACGTACCTGGCCTCCGACGAGGAGGACGCCATCGAGTTCGTCCGCGAGCTCCTGGACTTCCTGCCTTCCAACAACCTGGCCGAGGCGCCGCTGGCCGCCTTCTCGCAGGAGATGGAACTGAACGACGGCGACCTCGCCCTGGACGAGCTCATTCCGGACTCCGCCAACCAGCCCTACGACATGCGCGCCGTCATTGAGCAGGTGCTCGACGACGGCCACTTCCTGGAGATGCAGGCCCTCTACGCGCCGAACATCATGATCGGCTACGGCCGGGTCGAGGGCCACACCGTGGGCATCGTCGCCAACCAGCCGATGCAGTTCGCCGGCACCCTGGACATCGCCGCCTCCGAGAAGGCCGCCCGCTTTGTCCGCAACTGCGACGCCTTCAACGTTCCCATCCTCACCTTCGTGGATGTTCCGGGCTTCCTGCCGGGCACCGACCAGGAATTCCAGGGCATCATCCGCCGCGGCGCCAAGCTGCTCTATGCCTACGCCGAGGCCACCGTGCCCAAGCTGACCGTGATCACCCGCAAGGCGTACGGCGGCGCGTACATCGTGATGGGCTCGAAGAAGCTCGGCGCGGACCTGAACCTGGCCTGGCCCACCGCGCAGATCGGCGTCATGGGCGCCCAGGGCGCGGTGAACATCCTCTACCGCGGCCAGCTCAAGGCAGCGGCCGACGCCGGGGAAAGCGTTGAGCAGGCACGCGCCGACTACATCGCGCAGTATGAAGAGGAACTGCTCAACCCCTACCAGGCCGCCCAGCTCGGCTACGTCGACGCCGTCGTCGCCCCCTCGGAAACCCGCCTGCAGCTGATCCGCGGGCTGCGCGCCCTGCGCGACAAGCGCGCTTCGCTGCCCGCCAAGAAGCACGGAAACATGCCGCTGTGACGGCCTGGGACCTGCCGGATCCGTGGAGCCGGACGCCGGAGCAGGCTGTGCCGCAGCCGCCGCTGTTTTCCGTCCTGGGCGGCAATCCGTCGGCCGAGGAGCTGGCGGCGCTGACCGCCGTCGTCATGGGGCTGAACGCCGACGGCGGTGCCCCGCGCACCACGCCGGAGTCCGCGCGCCGGACCTGGAACCGGCGGCGGATGCTGAGCCTGGCGCCCAAGCCCGGACCCGGCTCGTGGCGGCGCAGCTTCCGCTAGCGCCGGACCAGCCCCGGAACCCGAATCGGCACCCCAATCGGAACCGGAAAAGCGCAGGATAGGCCCCCGAGCCGCACATTACGTGCGGCCACCGGGAAAAGTTGGTGATGGCGGCGTTGCCGCTAGGCTACCCCTGTGACCCACGAGACTCCTTCATCAGATCCCATGCCCTTCGCCGGCGCGCAGAACCGCCAGCCGACCGCCATCGACGCCGTTGCCGATGCCTTCACCGAGACTCTGCTGCAGCTGGATCCGTCCCTCGCCACCTCCCTGGGCATCCCGGGGCATGAAACGGAGTATGCCGATTATTCCCCCGCCGGCCTGGAATCGGGAGCCGAGGCCATCCGGGAGACGCTGGAACGGCTGGACGGACTGCTGCCGGCCGACGACGTCGACCGCGTCACGCTCGATGCCATGCACGAGCGCCTGGGCCTGGAACTGGAAATCCACGAGTCCGGCTGGAACCTCTCGAACCTGAACAACATCGCCTCGCCCGCCCAGGAGATCCGCTCCATCTTCGACCTGATGCCCACCGAAACGGTGGAGGACTGGCAGCACATCTCCGGCCGGCTGCACAACGTTGCCGACGCCGTCTCGGGCTACATCTCTTCCCTGCGCGCCGGCAAGGAGCGCGGCCTGCTGCCGGCCCGCCGCCAGGTGAAGATCGTCATGGAACAGGCCGCCAAGTACGCCGAGGACGGCGGCTTTTTTGACGACTACGCCTCGAATGCGGCACTGCCCGACGGCGGCTCCCTCTCCGACAGCCTGAGCACCGAGCTGCGCGCCGGCGCCGAATCCGCCCGTGCCGCCTACCGCGGGCTGGCCGCGGTCCTGGAAAATGAACTGCTGCCCGTCGCTCCCGAGAAGGACGCCGTCGGCCGCGAACGCTACGCCCTGATGTCGCGCCGGTTCCTGGGTTCCGCGGTGAACCTGGAAGAGACCTACGCCTGGGGCGTTGAGGAACTGGACCGCATCATCGCCGAGCAGGAAGCCGTCGCCGAGCAGATCCGGCCCGGCGCCGGCGTCGAGGAGGCCATGGCGCTCCTGGACGAGGATTCGGAGCGGCAGCTGCACGGCACCGCCGAGCTGCAGGCCTGGATGCAGGGCCTGGCCGACCGCGCCGTCGCCGACCTGGCGGGCACCCACTTCGAGATCAACGGGCCGATGCGGCAGATCGAGTGCATGATCGCCCCCACCCAGGAAGGCGGCATCTACTACACCGGTCCCAGCGACGACTTCAGCCGCCCGGGCCGCATGTGGTGGTCGGTCCCCGCCGGCGAGGACACCTTCACCACATGGAAGGAAACCACCACCGTCTACCACGAGGGCGTCCCGGGCCACCATCTGCAGATTGCGACGGCGACGGCCGCCCGCGGGCTGCTGAACAACTGGCGCCGCAACATCTGCTGGGTCTCCGGGCACGGTGAAGGCTGGGCGCTGTACGCCGAGCGGCTGATGGACGAACTGGGCTACCTCAGCGATCCCGGGGACAAGATGGGCATGCTCGACGCCCAGCGCATGCGGGCCGCCCGCGTGGTCTTCGACATCGGCGTCCATCTGGAACTGGAGGTACCCGAACGCTGGGGCTCCGGCACCTGGACGGCCGAGAAGGGCTACGAATTCCTGCGGCAGAACATTGCCATCTCCGAGGGGCAGCTGAACTTCGAGTTCACCCGTTACCTGGGCTGGCCGGGACAGGCACCGGCCTACAAGCTGGGCCAGCGGCTCTGGGAGCAGATCCGGGACGAGGTCCGCAGCCGCGAGGGAGAGAACTTCGACCAGAAGGACTTCCACACCCGCGCCCTCGCCCTGGGGTCGGTCGGGCTGGACACGCTGCGCCGCGCCCTGCTGGACGCGTAGCGGCAGCTGCCCCGGCGACATTCCTCACACGCTTGACCGAGATAACCCCCGGATGCGGCAATACTGCGCCGCATTCCGGGGGTTTTGGCCTTTTACGGCGCAGAATACCCAGCAGGCTTTCCGTAACATTTCGCAATGGGCAATCTTCTCTGCTAAGCACCGGCGACTACTATCTTCAACGTGACTTCACAGACTTCCTCCCCCCAGACTTCCGCCGGCCGCAGGCTGCCCCGGTGGGTTACTTCCTTCGGACCGCAGATCATCGCCGCCCTGTTTGTGGGCCTGCTGCTGGGCCTGCTGGCCAAGGAGATGGGCCCGGTTGGCGAGGACGAGCCCAACTGGCTGACCACCACGCTGAACACCATCGGCACGAGCTACGTCTCGCTGCTGAAGGCCGCCGTGGTCCCCCTGATCTTCACCGCCGTCGTCAGCTCCATCGCCAACCTGCGCGAGGTCTCCAACGCCGCACGCCTGGCCTGGCAGACGCTGCTGTGGTTCGCGATCACCGCGCTGATTGCCGTGACGATCGGCATCCTGCTGGGCGTGATCCTGCAGCCCGGCGCCAATGCCGACGCCGCGCCGCCCGCCGACTATGAAGGCAGCACCGGCAGCTGGATGGGCTTCCTGACCGGCCTGATTCCGGCGAACTTCATGGGCCTGACCGCTTCTTCCACCGCCGTGGACCCGAGCACCGTCACCACCGCCCTGAACTTCAATGTCCTCCAGGTGCTCGTGATCGCGATCGCCGTCGGCATTGCCGCCCTGAAGGTGGGTGCGCCCGCCGCGCCGTTCCTGGCCCTGAACGCCTCCGCCCTGGCCGTCATCCAGAAGGTCCTCTGGTGGATCATCCGCCTGGCTCCGCTGGGCACCGTGGGCCTGATCGGCCGCGCCGTCGCCACCTACGGCTGGGACACCATCGGCTCGCTGGGCATGTTCGTGGTGGCCGTGTACGTCGGCCTGGCCCTGGTCCTCTTCGTGGTCTACCCCGTGCTGATCAAGGCCCACGGCCTGTCCGTGAAGCAGTGGTTCTCCGGCGCCTGGCCGGCCATCCAGCTCGGCTTCGTCTCGCGCTCCTCGGTGGGCACCCTGCCGCTGACGCAGCGCGTGACCGAGCGCAACATGGGCGTGCCGCGCGCCTACGCCTCCTTCGCTGTGCCGCTGGGTGCCACCACAAAAATGGACGGCTGCGCCTCGATCTACCCGGCGATTGCCGCGATCTTCGTGGCGCAGTTCTTCGGCATTGATCTGGGCTTCACCGACTACCTGCTGATTGCCCTGGTCTCGGTGCTCGGTTCGGCCGCCACGGCCGGCACCACCGGCGCCGTGGTCATGCTGACCCTGACGCTGTCCACGCTGGGTCTGCCTCTGGCCGGCGTCGGCCTGATGCTGGCCGTCGACCCCATCCTGGACATGGGCCGCACCGCCATCAACGTGGCCGGACAGACCGTGATCCCGACGATCGTCGCCAAGCGCAACGGCATGCTGGACACCGCAATGTACAACGCCAAGCGCAACGGCGATCCGTTCGCCGACGACTCCACCGAGGTCGAGGTCCCGGTGCTGGTTCCGGCCGGCGCTTCGGGTGTGGCCGCTTCGGGTGCCGCTGCGGGTGTCGCTGCTGCGGACGGAACGTCTGCTGCGGGCATCTCCCTGCCGGGTGCCGGGGCTGCGTGCGCAACCGGCCCGGCGCCGTCGTCGGCTTCCGCTGCCGACAAGCGCTGATCCATCGCTTCCAGAAGGCCGCTCCGGATATCCGGGGCGGCCTTCGTGCTGTCCCGGGGCTGTCTTCGGGCTGTCCCGGCCGCTTGCCGGGCCGGGCGGCGCTTACCGGGCCGGGCGGCGCTTACCGGGCCGGGCGGCCCGCCGACTAGGCTGGAGGGGTGACTGACCTGAACCTGATCCTTGCTTCCGCTTCCCCCGCCCGCACCAAGCTGCTGACCAACGCCGGCATTTCCCATTCCGTGCTCGTGTCCGACGTCGACGAAGACGCCGTCACCGCCCGCTACGGCCTGACCGACCCGCACGACACCGCCCTGCTGCTGGCCCGGGCGAAGGCCGAAGCCATTGCCGCACTGCCCGAGGCCGACGGCTCCCTGGTGATCGGCTGCGATTCCGTCTTCGAGTTCGACGGCGAAGCGCACGGCAAGCCCTGGGAGCCCGAGGTCGCCCGCGAACGCATCCGGCGGATGAGCGGCAACATGGGCGTGCTGCACACCGGCCACTGGCTGGTCGATTGCCGCGACACCGACGACGACGGCGGTTCGGGTGCGACGCTCGGCGCCGTCAGTTCCGCGTCGGTTTACTTTGCGAAGCTGACCGACGAGGAAATCGACGCGTACGTCGCCACCGGCGAGCCGCTGCAGGTGGCGGGTTCCTTCACCATCGATTCACTGGGCGGGGCGTTCATCGAGAAGGTCGACGGTGATCCGCACGCCGTGATCGGGCTGTCCGTGTCGATGCTTCGAGAGCTGCTCGCCAGCGCCGGCGTGAAGATCACTGACCTCTGGGACCGGTAGGCCCTTCCCGCCTCGGGTCGGTCCGGGCCGGGCACCGCGTCCGGGCACCGAGAGTGCAGATCTGGCGAATTAGCATCGTCCCCCGTGTGCCGAGAGTGCAACTCTGCAGGGTAAGACACGAGATTGCCCGCCATATCTGCGCTCTCCGAATCACGGCTTCAGCTGAAACCCGCCATAGCTGCACACTTACGGAGCCCCGCACACCTAGAGTGCAGCTCTGGCGGGTAACCGCCGACGCGGGTCGGACCGGGCGTCCGAGAGTGCAGATCTGGCGAATTAGCATCGTCCACCATGCGCCGAGAGTGCAGCTCTGCAGGGTAAGACACGAGATTGCCCGCCATATCTGCGCTCTCGAATCACGGCTCCAGCCGAAACCCGCCATAGCTGCACACTCACGGACCTCCGCACACCGAGAGTGCAGCTATGCAGGGTTAGCATCGTCCACGTACGGCGCTCGGCACTCGAGAGTGCAGCTCTGCACCCTCACGGTTGATACCCGCCCTGGACCAGCGCATGACGCACCTTCCCCACGACCCATGAGGGACCCTGCGCCATGTCATAGCTGTTCAGCTTGACCTGGCGCCAGCCCAGTTCAGCGGTGCGCGCGTCCCGCCCGTTGTCCCTGCTCTGTTGTCCGGGGTCCAGGTGATGCGCTCCGTCGTATTCGATGCAGGTGCGGTACTCCCGGCAGCCAAGGTCCACCCACACGGCGGGATTTCCAGCGGCGTCCGCAATCAACGTGTTCGGCGTAAATTCCGGCAATCCTGCCCTGTGAAGCTCGAGCCGCACCCTCGTCTCCTGCGGTGAATCCACGCCGACCCGCATCAGTTCGATCGCAGACCGAAGGTTGCGCAGTCCCCGGGCTCCCGCTTTGGCCTCTGCATAGGGCCGGAGATCCTTCAGGGGCACCTGCGCAATCCGCCGCGTTCCAAAGTTCCGATGGTGTTCACTGATCATCCAATCTCCCATGACGACCAGATCATCTGTTGGCAGCTGGGCGGCGAGATCAAGCAGGGTCCGGGGCAGAGAGGTCACAGGCAGCGACGACACCATGGTCAACTCCCCCGGATCCAGCTCCAAGCGATGCCCAGCGACGTATTTGCGGCGAGGCATGGCAAGCCCCCGGTCCCGGCTGAGGTGAATAACCGGTTCCTGTTGCAGGCCGTATGGCAGCGGGATTCCGTGCAGCCGCGCCGCGGTGACATGGGAGAAAAACACCCCTGGCAACAACTCCGCATATGGCCGGCAGCGTTCCACCAGTTCCAGGTCCGCTCCTCGTCGCACCCGAATCTCCCGGCTCGGTGTCAGCAGATCCTGCGCCCGGAGCCTTGACCGGGAAAGGCCCAGACTCCGGGCCTGCGCGATTGTGAAGGACTGATCCGTCAGGTCTTCGGGAAGCGGCAGAGGACGGCGCATACTCCATTACTTAACAGTCCTGCCGTCCCTCGTCCCTGTTATCCACAACAGCGGCTTTTCTCCACAGACGACGCTTCCGCCTTGCACAGCCAGCGCGGACGACGACGGCGGCCTCGCTTGAACGCGGGCCCCGCCCAACGAAGCCCACGCCACCCTCACACACGCCACCCTTGTAGGGTCCCCACAACGAAACGCCCCGTACCACGCAGAAACAGCACGCATTATGGCCGGAAACCACAAAACCGCGCTAGGCTCCGAAGAGATCAAAAGGAGCCAGTGCATTCAATGAGCCAGTTCAACCCCGCGCCCGCCGGCGATCCACAGAACACCAAGAGCATCACGAAAGTCCTGATCGCCAACCGCGGCGAAATCGCCGTCCGCGTCATCCGGGCCGCCCGCGACGAAGGCCTGGCCTCCGTCGCCGTCTACGCCGATCCGGACCGTGACGCCCTGCATGTCCGCCTCGCCGACGAGGCCTACTCGCTGGGCGGCAGCACCGCTGCGGAGTCCTACCTGGACATGGGCAAGATCCTCGACGCCGCCCGCAAGTCCGGCGCCGACGCCATCCACCCCGGCTACGGCTTCCTCTCCGAGAACGCCGAGTTTGCCCAGCGCGTCATCGACGCCGGCCTCACCTGGATCGGCCCCTCCCCGCACGCCATTTCCCAGCTCGGCGACAAGGTCCAGGCCCGCCACATCGCGGCCAAGGTCGGCGCCCCGCTGGTTCCCGGCACCGCCGATCCGGTGAAGAACGCCCAGGAAGTCCTGGACTTCGCCGACGCGCACGGCCTGCCGCTGGCCATCAAGGCTGCCTTCGGCGGCGGCGGCCGCGGCATCAAGGTCGCCCGCACCCGCTCGGAAATTCCGGAGATGTTCGACTCCGCCGTCCGCGAGGCCACAGCCGCCTTCGGCCGCGGCGAGTGCTTCATCGAGCGCTTCCTGGATGCCCCGCGGCACGTCGAGACCCAGTGCCTCGCCGACGCGCACGGCAACGTCGTCGTCGTCTCCACCCGCGACTGCTCGCTGCAGCGCCGCAACCAGAAGCTTGTGGAGGAGGCTCCGGCGCCGTTCCTCACGGAGGACCAGAACCAGCGTCTGTACGCCGCGTCCAAGGCCATCCTGCGCGAGGCCGGCTATCAGGGCGCCGGCACGTGCGAGTTCCTGGTCGGCACCGACGGCACCATCTCCTTCCTGGAGGTCAACACCCGGCTGCAGGTCGAGCATCCCGTGTCAGAGGAAGTGACCGGCCTGGACCTGGTCCGCGAGCAGTTCCGGCTGGCCCGCGGCGAGGAGCTCGGCTACGGCGATCCGGAGATCCGCGGCCACTCGATCGAGTTCCGCATCAACGGCGAAGATCCGGGGCGCAGCTTCATGCCCGCTCCCGGCACGGTCAGCACCTTCAAGCTGCCCTCCGGTCCCGGCATCCGCGTCGATTCCGGCATCGAGGCCGGCGAAACCGTGGGCGGGAACTTCGATTCCATGCTCGCGAAGCTGATCGTCACCGGCGCCACCCGCGAACAGGCGCTGCAGCGCGCCCGCCGCGCCCTGGCCGAAATGGAAATCACCGGCATGCCCACGGTGCTGCCGTTCCACGCCGCGGTCGTCGCGCACCCCGATTTCGCCCCCGCGGCCGGCCCGTTCAAGGTCCACACCCGCTGGATCGAGACCCAGTTCATCAACAAGATCCCGGCCTGGTCCGGCGAACAGGGCTCACGGCACGACGACGACGGCGGCGCCCGCCAGCGCGTCACCGTCGAGGTGGGCGGCAAGCGGCTCGACGTCGTGCTGCCGGCCGGTCTCGGCGGCGCCGGCATCGGGTCCAACGGAGCCGGCGGCCGGACTGCCGGCGCCAACGGGAAGACCCGCAAGTCCTCCCGCACCCGCGGCGGGACCAATCCGGCAGCCACCGGCGATGACCTGACGTCCCCGATGCAGGGCACCATCGTGAAGGTGGCCGTGCAGGAAGGTGCTGTGGTCGCCGAGGGCGATCTCGTCGTCGTACTCGAAGCCATGAAAATGGAGCAGCCGCTCACCGCGCACAAGGCCGGCACCGTGTCCGGACTCAGCGCCGTTCCCGGCGCGACGGTTTCCGCCGGCGCCGCGATTTGTTCGATCCTGGACTAGCGTACGACGCAGCAACGCCAAAACGGCCCGGCCCCCCTGCATGGGGACCGGGCCGTTGGCGTCTGGAAGCTTAGTTGCTGGAGTGGTTGGTGTAGTCGACGTCCTTGGTGTCCTTGGTGACGTACAGCGCGATCAGCGTCAGCACCGCCATCGCGGACAGGTAGATGCCCACCAGCCACGGGCTGCCGTCGGCGGCCTGCCACAGCGCCACCGCGATGAACGGGGCCACGGCCGCGCCCAGGATCGAGGAGACGTTGTAGGCGATCGCCGAGCCGGTGTAGCGCACGTTGGTCGGGAACAGCTCCGGCAGCATGGCGCCCATCGGCCCGAAGGTCAGGCCCATCAGGGTGAAGCCCAGGATCAGCAGGGCCATGACGCCCGCGGTGCCGCCGCCGAGCAGCGGAGAGAACGTGAAGCCGAAGAGGAAGATGCCGGTGGTAACCACCAGCAGCGTCTTGCGGCGGCCGAACTTCTCGGCCAGCGGGCCGGAGACGAGCGTGAAGATACCGAAGAACACGACACCGATGATGAGCATGATCAGGAAGTCGTTGCGGGCATAGCCCAGGCCGGCGGCGAACGTTTCCGGGTCGAAGGCCTTACCTGTCTTCTCGGCGGCGGCACGGGCAGCTTCCTCGCTCTTGGCGGCGGTGCCGTAGGAGAGCGTGAAGGTGGTCATCAGGTAGAACAGCACGTAGGTGGCCAGCATGATGAACGTGCCGGCAATCATCTGGCGCCAGCTGTACTTGAACGCGCGGCTCAGCGGCATCTTGCTCACTTCACCGGAATCGACGACCTTCTGGAAGGCCGGGGTCTCCACCAGTTTCAGCCGGACATACAGGCCGATGATCACCATGACGGCGCTGGCCAGGAACGGAATGCGCCAGCCCCAGGAATCGAACTGCTCGTTGGTGAGCTGGAAGCTAAGCAGCAGGAACAGGCCGTTGGCCAAGATGAAGCCGATCGGCGCGCCCAGCTGCGGGAAGGTTCCCCAGATGGCGCGCTTGTTGGCCGGCGCGTTTTCCGTTGCCAGCAGCGCCGCACCCGACCATTCCCCGCCGAGGGCCAGGCCCTGGGCGAAGCGCAGGACCACCAGCAGTGCCGGACCCAGGATGGTCCAGCCCGGCGTCAGGGCCGTGGGGAGGCAACCGATCAGGAAGGTTGCGATTCCCATGGTCAGCAGCGAGGCCACCAGGGTTCCCTTGCGGCCGACCTTGTCGCCGAAGTGCCCGAACACGATCGAGCCCAGCGGGCGGGCAATGAAGGCCACGCCGAAGACGGCGAAGGAGCTCAGCAGTGCCGTGACGCCCTCGGCGTTCGGAAAGAACAGCCGCGGAAACACGAGGACTGCGGCGGTGGCGTAGACGTAGAAGTCGTAGAACTCGATGGACGTGCCAACGAGGCTGGCAATAATCACCCGGCCCTTCGAGTTTGTCTTGGCCGGCGCCGGTGCCGGCGTGGGCTCCGTGGAGGGATTCTTAGTAGACATTGGCAGTCTTTCGCAGGTGGAAGTGAGGTTCTCGATAATGGTAGGGGCGCCATCCCACCATCCGGACATTGTGTCCAGCATGTGGACAGGCCTCTCGATTCCCCGCAACCAACGGCCGACGACGGCGGGGCCTTGCGCAGCTGCGCCCGGCCGGCCTGCGCCTGCGCCTGCCTGTCGGGTTCTTGTGCCTGAATCTGCGGGTCGATCTGGGCGCTCGGGCATCTATCGTGCAGATAACGGTGTCTCCCGGTCCTCGCCCGAATCTCTCGTGCAGATGACGGGATCAAACGGGCTGATTCCGTCCCCTAGAGCCCCTGATCTGCACGAAGGATCCGTCCAGGCCCCTGATCTGCACTATGGATCCGCCCAAGGCCCCTGATCTGCACGAAGGATCCGCCGAAGGCCCTAGATCTGCACGAAGGATCCGCCGAAGGCCCCTCGCGCGTACAAAACGCCATCCCTCGTACAGATAATGCGCTCTCCCGGTCCTCGTCCGAATCTCTCGTGCAGATAATGCTCCATAAATGGCTCAACTCAATGAAAGGAGGCCCTGATCTGCACGAGAGATTCCGTCTGAGTGCATTATCTGCACGAAGGATGCTCACTACCGCTGCGGGACCCCGGCCACACGCGCCCACCTACCGAATGCGCAGCCCGTGCCTCCCGTCTGGCACGGAGTGGTGAGATCAGCCGGTCCGCTCCCCCGGCCCGGGTGCCTACAGGCACCCAGAGTGCAGCTATGGCGGGTATCAGCGCGCTCCGGTCGACCACACGAACTCGAGAGCGCAGCTATGGCGGGTATCAGCGCGCGTATGTCGCCAGATCTGCGCTCTCGAGGCACTCAAGTCGCCAGAGCTGCGCTCTCGATAAGTCCAAGTCGCCAGACCTGCACACTCGAGGGTCTTTTGCTCGGCGGGACTCCCCAGATGGTCGATGGTGAAGGACGTGGCACTTCAAGCCGCCCAGCGCCAGGCATGATCCCCTTGCCGCACGGTCTCAGCCACGAGGAGCCCCACATTCGGCCCGTGGGAAGGGCAGGAGTGCCGCCCTCGCCCCGCTGAAGGGGCCTTAGCTCCACCCTCGGGGGGGGGGCGAACCCTCAAACCGCCCGAGAGACCCCGAAACGGCCCGAGAGAGCCAGAAAGAGGCCACAAAAAGCCCGCACCCGGAGCGGAACGCCAGACAAGCAGCATTCCGCCCCGGACGCGGGCCGGATGAAGGAATCCGGGCAAGCGGCCCGGGAGAAGCAAAACCTACATATGCACGTGCAGGCGGCGGGCGGCCTCGGAAATCGAACCGGTCAACGACGGGTACACGGTGAACGTGTTCGCCAGGTCATCGACGTGCAGCTTCTGCGTCACGGCAATGGCGATCGGGAAGATCAGCTCCGAGGCGCGCGGCCCCACCACGACGCCGCCGATCACGGTGCCGGAGCCCTTGCGCGAAATGATCTTCACGAAGCCCTCCTTGATCTCCATCATCTTGGCGCGCGCGTTGGTGTGCAGCGAGAGCTTGATGACGTCGCCCTGGTAGCGGCCGTCGGCGATGTCCTGCTCGGTCACCCCCACCGACGCGATTTCCGGCGAGGTGAAGATGTTCGAGGCGACGTTCTTGAGCTTCAGCGGCTTCACGCCGTCGCCCATCAGGTGCGCAATCGCGATCCGGCCCTGCATGGCGGCCACCGAGGCCAGGTTGAAGACTCCGGTGCAGTCGCCCGCGGCGTACACGCTCGGGGCGGTGGTGCGGGAGACGCCGTCGACCCTGATCTGGCCGCGCTCGTCGAGCGCCACCCCTGCCTCCTCCAGCCCGATGTCCGCAGTGTTGGGGATCGCGCCCACCGCCACGAGGCAGTGGCTGCCCTCAACGATGCGGCCGTCCTCGAGCGTCACCAGCACGCCGTCGCCGGTGTTCTTCACGCTTTCGGCCCGCGAGCGGTTCAGCACCGTCATGCCGCGGGCCTGGAACACGTCCTCCAGTACCACGGCGGCATCGGCGTCCTCGCCCGGCAGCACGCGGTCGCGGCTGGAGATCAGCGTGACCTTGGTGCCCAGGCCGTTGTAGGCGGAGGCAAACTCGGCGCCGGTGACGCCGGACCCGATCACGATCAGGTGTTCGGGGATTTCGGTGAGGTTGTACACCTGCTTCCAGGTGAAGATGCGTTCGCCGTCGGGCATCGAGGTCTCGAGTTCGCGCGGGCGGGCGCCCACCGAAATCAGCAGGGCTTCGGCCTCAATCGTCTCGGTGCCGTTTTGCGTGACGACCTCGATGGTCTTGTGGTCCAGCAGCCGGCCCTCGCCGATTTTCACCTTCACGCCGACCCGCTCGAGGGTGCGGCGGATGTCGTTGGACTGTTCCTTGGCCAGGGCCAGGAGCCGGTTGTTGACCATCTTCAGGTCGGCAACGGCGGGCTGGCCGTTGTCGCCGAAGTCCACGCCCAGCGATGAGGCGGAGGAGAAGCGGGTCATCACGTCGGCGGTGGCAATCAGGGTCTTGGAGGGAACGACGTCGGTCAGCACGGCTGACCCGCCCATCCCGTCGCGTTCCACGATGGTGACGTCGGCACCGAGGGACGCGGCCACCATTGCGGCTTCGTATCCTCCGGGGCCGCCGCCGAGGATGGCAATCTTGCGGGCAGTAAAATCAAGTTGGGTCGTCACAGTTGTCCATTCTGTCCCATCCCTGCCCGCTGCTCAAACGGCGGCCCAAACGCCGGGGCAGCAGCCCCGCCCAGACCTCCGGGAGCCGGCATGCTCCTGCAGAGCGGGCGAACTCGCGGTAGGTTGGATTAGTGAACAACGATCCCTTTGAATTAGCCCAGCAGGCCGCCAAGTACATTGCCGAGAAAACCGGTGTGCCCAGCCATGACATTGCCCTGGTCCTCGGCAGCGGCTGGGGCGAGGCCGCCGACCTGATCGGCGAGACCACAGCCACCCTGAACGCCAGCGACATCCCCGGCTTCTCCGCCCCCGCGGTGCAGGGCCATGTGGGCACCATCCGCTCCGTGCTGACGACCTCGGGCAAGCGCGCCCTGGTCCTGGGCGCCCGGACGCATTACTACGAGGGCAAGGGCGTGCGCGCCGTCGTCCACGGCGTGCGCACCGCAGCGGCGGCCGGCGCCAAGGTCATGGTCCTGACCAACGGCTGCGGCGGGCTGAACCCGGACTGGAAGCCGGGCACCCCGGTGCTGATCAGCGACCACCTGAACCTCACGGCCGCGTCGCCGCTGGAAGGTGCCACGTTTGTGGACCTCACCGACCTGTACTCCTCCCGCCTGCGGGACCTGGCCCGCACCGTGGACCCGACCCTGGATGAAGGCGTTTACGCGCAGTTCACCGGCCCGCACTACGAAACCCCGGCCGAGGTCCGCTACGCCAAGACCATCGGCGCGGACCTGGTGGGCATGTCCACCGCGCTGGAGGCCATCGCCGCCCGGCATGCCGGAATGGAGGTGTTCGGCATTTCCCTGGTGACCAACCTGGCCGCCGGCATCAGCGCCGAGCCGCTGAGCCACGCCGAGGTCCTGGAGTCCGGAGCCGCAGCAGGCCCCCGGATCTCCCGCCTGCTGGCTGACATCATCGGCAAGCTCTAGCCAGCTGCCGCTCCCCCTATCTTCGATTCGTAGGTACTACCCATGACGCTGAACCCCACCGAGCTTGATGAGCTCGTGACCACCGCCCAGAGCTGGGCCGATGAAGACCCCGACCCGGCCACCGCCGCTGAACTGCGGGCACTGATCGCTTCGGCGCAGTCCGAAGGCGCCACGGCCGCCGCTGCCGAGGCAGAGCTGGAAGACCGCTTCACCGGCACGCTGGAGTTCGGCACGGCCGGCCTGCGGGCCGCGCTCGGCGCCGGTCCGCGCCGGATGAACCGCGTGGTGGTCCGCCGCACCGCGGCCGGCATCGCCTCTTTCCTGCAGGACACTTCCGGCGACAAGTACACCCCCAGCGCCGTCATCGGCTACGACGCCCGGCACAAGTCCCGGGCCTTCGCACTGGAGACCGCTGCGGTCTTCAGCGCCGCGGGCATCGAGACCTTCCTGCTTCCCTGCACGCTCCCGACGCCGGTGCTTGCCTATGCGGTCCGCGCACTGGACACCGACGCCGGCGTGATGGTCACCGCCAGCCACAATCCGGCCGCGGACAACGGCTACAAGGTCTATCTGGGCGGGCGCACGGTGAAGGGCCCGGGCAAGGGCGCGCAGATCGTCGCCCCGTACGACGCCGAGATCGCCGCGCGCATCGACTACACCGTGCCGCTGGCCAGCATCGACACGGCGCCGGAGGGCTGGACGGACGTTTCCGAATCCATCGTCGCCGACTACATCAACGCGGTGGGCCGGCTGGCGGCGCGCGACCACCTGCCGGAGCGCGACCTGAAGATTGTCCTCACCTCGCTGCACGGCGTGGGCGGGGACACCATGAAGTCGGTGCTGAAGGATGCCGGCTTCCGCAAGGTCATTCCGGTGGCGGCGCAGGCGAAGCCGGATCCGGACTTCCCCACCGTCGCCTTCCCCAACCCGGAGGAACCCGGCGCGCTGGATCTGGCGCTGGAGACCGCCGTCGAGCACGACGCCGATCTCGTCATCGCCAACGATCCCGACGCCGACCGCGTGGCGGTGGCCGCGAAGAATCCGGCCGACGGACAGTGGCGGATGCTGCGCGGCGATGAAGTCGGCGCGCTGCTGGGCCGGCATTTGGCCCGCCGCATCGGGTCCGGGCACTGGAAGGTCCGCGGCGAGAAGGCCAAGACCGGCATCGTGTTCGCCAACTCGATCGTGTCCTCCCGGCTGCTCGCCCGGGTTGCCGAAGCCGCCGGTTTCGCGCATGTGGAAACCCTCACCGGCTTCAAGTGGATTTCCCGCGTGCCGCACCTGACCTACGGCTATGAAGAAGCGCTGGGTTACTGCGTGGCTCCGGGCCTGGTCCGCGACAAGGACGGCATTTCCGCCGGCCTGCTGGTGGCCGAGATGGCCGCCACGCTGAAGGCCGGCGGGCGCACCCTCTTTGACGAACTCGACGACCTGGCGGTGCAGCACGGCCTGCACCTGACGGACCAGCTCTCCGTCCGGGTCTCCGATCTGGGGTTGCTGGGCGAAATGATGGCCCGGCTGCGCTCGGAGCCGCCGGTGTCCTTCGGCGGCTCCGCGGTGCAGAGCGCCGTGGACCTGTCCCAGGGCAGCGGCGAGCTGCCGCCCACGGACGGGCTGAAGTACCTGACCCGGGACAACACCCGGGTGATCATCCGCCCCTCGGGCACCGAGCCGAAGCTCAAGTGCTACCTCGAGGTCATTGTTCCGGTGGACTCCGCTGCCGATCTGCCCGCCGCACGCGAGCAGGGACGCGCCCGCCTCGATGCGGTGCTCGCCGATGTGAACGCGGCGCTGGGCCTGTAAGCCCGAACCCCGGTGAACGGGGATTGAACGCCGATTGAACGCCGATCAGGACCGGTTCCCCGCGGAGCCGGTCCTGATCTGTCTGCGGATGCTGTTACGAGGGCAGGGCTGCGCCGCTGTCCGGCAGCGCTGCGCCGGTGTCCGGCAGGACGACGGCGGCCTCCGGAAGAACGACGGCGGCCTCGGGCAGGGTGCGCCCCTCCCGCAGCAGCGTGGCCACCTGCTCGGCGGGAAGCGGCCGGCTGAAGTAGTAGCCCTGCCCGCTGCAGCACCCCATTTTGTGCAGCTGCTTGGCCTGTGCCGCGGTTTCGATGCCCTCAAACACTGCTTCCATGCCGGCGGCGCGGATCAGGTTGTGCACGGCGGCCACGAACCGCAGCTGGCCGTCGTCGTCGTCAATGTCTTCAATCAGCGACCTGTCCACCTTCACCGTGTCCACCGGCAGCCGGCGCAGGTAGCTGATGGAGGAATAGCCGGTGCCGAAGTCGTCGATCTCCAGCCCGACGCCCAGCGCCTGCAGGGACTTCAGCGAGTAGGTTTCCACCTCTCCCCCGGCGATAAACGCGCTTTCGGTGATTTCCAGGATCAACGACGACGCCGGCATTCCGGTCTCGCGCAGCGCCCGGCGCACGTAGTCCACCAGGTCCATGCTCTGCAGCTCGGACGCTGCCAGGTTGACCCGTACCTGGAACTGGTCCTCCGGGCGCAGCAGGGCGCACCAGCCGGCCAGCTGCTCAAGGGCGGTTCGCAGCACCCAGCGGCCGATGCCCACAATCAGTCCGGTGTCCTCGGCCAGCGGAATGAAGGAGTCGGGCATGATCAGGCCGCGGGTGGGATGATGCCAGCGCACCAGGGCCTCCACGCCCTGCAGCTTGCCGGTTTCCAGCTCCACCACCGGCTGGTAGACCAGCTGCAGCTCTCCGCGGGTGACGGCGTGCCGCAGTTCACCGGCCAGATCCCGGCGCAGCTGCCGGCTGTACAGCATCACCGGTTCGAAGAACTTGATCCGCTGGTGCACGTCGTCCTTGGCCGCGTACATGGCGGTGTCGGCCCGCAGCAGGATGTCGCTGCCGGCTTCATCGGGCACAGCCAGGTGGATGCCGATGCTGGCGCGGGGCCAGACATCCAGATCGTCCAGCTGGATCCGCAGTTTCAGGGCCTCCATGATCCTGGTGGCCGCGTTGCGGGACTGCTGCGCCGTTGAAACGGGCAGCAGCACGGCGAATTCGTCACCGCCCAAGCGGGCGACGGCGCTCTCGGCTCCCGCCGCCCCGACCAGGCGGGTGGCAATCTTCATCAGGACGAGGTCGCCGGCATGATGACCGAAACTGTCATTGATGTCCTTGAACCCGTCCAGGTCGATCATCAGCACTGCCGGCCCCAGGCCGCCCTCGGGGCGGGCCTGAACCGCGTTGTCGAGCGCCTGGCGGAGCGAGGACCGGTTCCCCACGCCGGTGAGGGGATCGGTCATGGCCATGTGCTGCATTTGTTCGTGGGCTTCGCGCAGCTCCTGGGTGCGGGTTTCCACGCGATCCTCGAAGTCGGCGTAGACCTCGCTCAGTTCGCCGGCGAGCAGGTTGATGCCGGTGATGACCGCGTCCACCTGGTCCCGCGCCTTCGACGTCGGAATGTAGGTGCTCAGGTCTCCGGACGCCATCCGGATGATGCCCTCGACCACCTGGCTCAGCCGGTCGTCGTCGAGCTCCGGGTGGGGCTCAGGCGCTGGATCAGGCGCTGGATCAGGCACTGCGGAGGACCGGGCAGAAGGGTCAGGCAACAGCATGCTTTCTCTTCAGCCAGGCCAGGGCCTCCGCTTCGGTGGAGAAATACCGGGTGGGGCAGGGCTGGACGTTGCCGCCCAGCAGGAAGTTGGCGATCACCCGGTCCACGGGCGAGACGCCAAGTACGGCTACGGCTTCAAGTGACCCGGCGTTGCCGAAGACGGTACGCGCGCCTCGGGTCAGTGCTTCAACGCCGGTCAGGACCAGGAGCATCGGTATCTTGTTGGAACCGGCCAAGCGGTCCACTTCTTCGGCTGCCGTTGCGGCCATGGCCCCGGTGACCACTCCTCCGGGCGGCAGCGTCAGGACAAGGTGGCCTTCCGGTGCGACGACGACGTCCGGTGCGGCTGCGGGGTTGATCTCGAGAAGGTCACCGGTATCTGGGGCCGCATTAAAGCTTTCCGGCTCTCTGGAGGTGGATATATCGCTTTCCTTATAGTCCTGCTGTGTCATGCTTCCCCCCGGTAGCGTCACGACTTTCTGCGCACTGACTCCGCCGTGTCGTTCCGCGCCGATCTCAGAATTTACTTATAGTTTGCCGGCCTGCAACTCCTATGCCGGGACGTCTCCGCTTAGGACCCGTTGATGCTTTCAATAACTCGTTTGGCTTCAGAAGCCATTCGGCGGGAACCATGAATTATGAATACCTTCTCGGAATGGGCCGCTGCTTCCAGTGCTTCATCATTCCGCCCAAGCTCACGCAATGCAAGAGCTGCAACGTATTCCACCTCGGCAAGAGAGTGTTCGGGAAGCAGGTCTCGATGTTCGAGAATTTCTCCCAACCTTTCCGCGGATTCCTCGGCTTTGCCTGTGAGAAGGAGCCAGTGGGCCCGCGCCATGGATATCTCAAGTTCCTGAAAGGCACTGCCGCCTGTGACGGAATTTGCCAGTTCGGCACGTTCAATACATTCCAGCGTCTCCGAGTCTGCAATGCCCGCCGCGAGGCGAACGAGGGCCGAGCCCTTGTTGAACTGAGCCCAAGTATTCACATCGTTGCCTGGTGCGAGGTTTTCGGCTGCCAATGAGTGGTAGTAGGCCCCGTTCTCGGGGTCGTCCGCCAAGAAGGCCACGTTACCCACTGCCCAATAGGCCTTCCCCGCGGTTTCTTGGTCACTCTCTTCATGCGCAAGTTTCGCCATCTCTTGCGCATACGTCCATGCCTCGTCCTCTTGTCCGCTCTCTGCCAGAGCGGCGACCAGGCTATGGAGCATTTCGATTTCGCCTATACCGTCGTCCGTCCCAGCACCACCCAGGGCTGCAACTTCCTGAGCCAAGACCAGCGATTCCCCGACTTGGCCTAGGATCTGCAGGGCCCGGGAGTACAGAGCTTTTGTGCGCGCCAGCATCCTTCGATCCCCTTGAACAGCGGGATGCTCGGAAAGTTCCTTGGCGCTTGCGGCAAACTCTTGCATGTCTCCCAGCTCAAGCTGGCACTCTGCAAGCAGCAAACTCATTCGCCAGTAGCCGATGGAATCTGACTTGACCAAGGCCTTCTCCGCAGCAACGGCTGCGTACTCCTGAGCAGCTTTGTATTCCCGGCGTTCCCAATGCTGGCGGGCCCGGTATTCATTCAGTATCTGGTCGACGGAGTTGTCCACGGCACCTTACTTCATGCTTGTCTGCGGGTGTATCGGATTCACACTACTCCAGGTCCTGCTGGAACGTTGCTTGATCCCGAACAGCGCCGGTCATGCGCAGGGAAAATGGATTCGAGATGCACGGCACGGATGGCGATTCAAACAACATACGGAATTTTGGGTCAAAATCATGGTTTTATCAGTATTGTTTGTGCTGTCTCTGTTGTTCCGTTCCATTACCACTTTGGAGAAGTTAAATGAAGAAACTTGGATCCGCTTTACTTCTTGCCGCGACCATCGCCGTTGTCGGTGGCGCAGCGCCTGCTGCTGCCGCCACATTGAGCTCAGCACCTGCTGTTGTCGAGCCGTCGGGCAAGTGGCCGGTTATTCTCTAGCCAGTAACACAAACGCTTATGGTCGGGACCGGGTCACAAACACGGCTCCGACCATAAGTTGTTCCCGCGCCCAGACAGCACCCCCCACCGTTGCATGGCAAGATAGTGGGCATGTCTACACCCATTGCGTCCTTCATTGACCACACGCTCCTCAAGCCCGAGGCCAGCCGCGACGACATCCTGAAAGTCTGCGCCGAAGCCGCCGAGTACGGGTTCAAGTCCGTCTGTGTGAACCCGCTGTGGGTAGGCACCGTCCGCAATGCCCTCAAGGGCAGCGGCGTGCTGACCTGCTCCGTGATCGGTTTCCCGCTGGGCGCGACCACCACCGAGGTCAAGGTCTTCGAAGCCCGGGGCGCTCTGCAGGACGGCGCCGATGAGATCGACATGGTCATCGACATCGCAGCCGCCCGCCGCCACGACTACGACGCCCTGGTCCGCGACATCGCCGCCGTTGCCGACGAAGTCCATACCGGCGACGGCATCCTGAAGGTCATCATCGAAACATCGCTGCTCACCGACGAGCAGAAGGTCCTCGCCTGCCAGGCGGCCGTCGAAGCCGGCGCCGATTTCGTGAAAACCTCCACCGGATTCAACGGCGGCGGAGCCACGGTGGAGGACGTCGCACTGATGCGCAAGACGGTCGGCCCGGACCTTGGTGTGAAGGCCTCCGGCGGAGTCCGCTCGCGCGAAGACGCCCAGGCAATGATCGACGCCGGAGCCACGCGTATCGGGGCAAGCTCCGGTATCGCTATTGTTAAGGGTGGGAACGCCGCGTCGGACTACTGATCCGCCGGCTACTAAAACTTTTTGAAACGGAGAACACCATGGCAGGAACACGGTCCAAGCAGCCCACGCACTCGGGTGAAGGGCACCTTGTCAGCAACCTCGTCACCTTTGTCATCTTCCTGGCAATCTTCCTGGTCGGGCTCTACTCCCTGACCTGGCTGTCCCTGGACAACGTCTGGCCGATGGCCATCTGCCTGGGCCTGGCCACCCTGGCCTACTTCGTTCCGTTCATGATGGGACGCTCGGACAGCGCCGAGGTTCTGGCCGAGGGCCGCGTACCCAGCAAGTAACAGCACAAGCCAGCATCCTCGTCCACGCAACCCCACGTCAGGGTTGCGTGGACGAGTGCTTTAACGAGTAGTTTTCGGCGCGAAGGCGCGTAGTGACTACGCTGAGCGCACGATGCCGGCCCGTTCTATATTCGAGCCATGAGCATCACTATGACACGCCGCGAATGGCGCCAGGACCGGGCACGCCAGCAGCGCATCGTCCACATCGGATACGGAATCGTGGTCGCCACAGCTCTGATGTCTGTGGCCGTCTTCATCGTTGCCCTGACCAACGGCGGCCACTGACCGACCGCCAGTGACCGGACGCCAGCCGGACGCCCGGCGACAGGGCGCCGGGCATCCGGCACGCGGCTAGTCCTTGAACACCGCGTCCACGACCTTCTGCGCCCAGGCCAGGATCTCGGCGTCGACCAGGTCCCGCCCGCCGATCCGCGCGGTCTTGGGCTTGGGCACCAGCACCGCGTTCAGCGCCGGCTTCACCTGGGCGCCCGGGAACAGCCGCTGCAGGCGCATGGTCCGCGATTCGGGCAGGTCCGCCGGGGCGAACTTGATGAAGTTCCCCTGCAGCGCCACGTCCGTCAGTCCGGCCTCGCGGGCGTTGACCCGGAACTGGGCCACCTCGATCAGGTTCTGCACGGCCTGCGGCGGCTCGCCGTAGCGGTCCACCAGTTCCGCCAGCACCTCGTCGATCGCCTCGTGGGTGAGAGCTGAGGCCAGCTTGCGGTAGGCCTCCAGGCGCAGCCGTTCCCCCGGCACGTAGTCGTGCGGCAGGTGCGCGTTGACCGGAAGCTCGATCTTCATCTCCGCTGCCTTCTCCTCGGCCTCGCCGCGGTAATCCGCCACGGCCTCGCCGACCAGCCGGATGTAGAGGTCAAAGCCGACGCCGGCAATGTGCCCGGACTGTTCCCCGCCGAGCAGGTTGCCGGCCCCGCGGATCTCCAGGTCCTTCATCGCCAGCTGCATGCCGGCGCCGAGCTCGTTGTGAGTGGCCACGGCCTTCAACCGTTCCAGCGCCACCTCGCCCAGCGGCTTCTCCGACGGATACAGGAAGTACGCGTAGGCACGCTCCCGGCCGCGGCCCACGCGGCCGCGCAGCTGGTGCAGCTGGGACAGGCCGAAGTGGTCGGCGCGGTCCACGATCAGCGTGTTGGCGTTGGAAATGTCCAGCCCGGTTTCGATGATGGTGGTGCACACCAGCACGTCAAAGCGCTTTTCCCAGAAGTCCACGATGATCTGCTCAAGCTTGGACTCGCCCATCTGCCCGTGCGCGACGGCGATGCGCGCCTCCGGGACCAGCTCGCGCAGGCGCGCGGCGGTGCCGTCGATCGACGACACCCGGTTGTGCACGAAGAACACCTGCCCCTCGCGCATCAGCTCGCGGCGGATCGCGGCGGACGCCTGCCGGTCCGTGTACGGGCCCACGTAGGTCAGCACCGGATGGCGCTCCTCCGGCGGGGTGGCCAGCGTGGAGGTTTCCCGGATGCCGGTCAGCGACATCTCGAGCGTGCGCGGAATCGGGGTGGCGCTCATCGCCAGGACGTCCACGTTGGTGCGCATCTTCTTCAGCGCTTCCTTGTGCTCGACGCCGAAGCGCTGCTCCTCATCCACGATCACCAGGCCCAGGTCCTTGAACTGGACCTCCTGCGAGAGCAGCCGGTGCGTGCCGATGACCACGTCAACGGACCCGTTCTTCACGCCCTCAATGGTTTCCTTGGCCTGCTTGGAGGTCTGGAACCGGGACAGCGAATCCACCCGGACCGGGAACCCGGAGAAGCGTTCGCCGAAGGTTTCCATGTGCTGCTGGGCCAGCAGCGTGGTGGGCACCAGCACGGCCACCTGCTTGCCGTCCTGCACCGCCTTGAACGCGGCGCGCACAGCGATCTCGGTCTTGCCGTAGCCCACGTCGCCGGAGACCAGCCGGTCCATGGGAACTTCCTTCTCCATGTCCGCCTTGACCTCGTTGATCGTGGTCAGCTGGTCCGGAGTTTCCACATACGGGAACGCCTCCTCCAGCTCGCGTTGCCAGGGGGTGTCCTTCGCGAACGCATGCCCCTTGGACGCCATCCGGGCCGAGTAGAGCCGGATCAGCTCGCCGGCAATCTCCTTGACCGCCTTGCGCGCCCGGGACTTGGTCTTGGCCCAGTCCGAGCCGCCCATCTTGGACAGCACCGGGGTTTCCCCGCCCACGTAGCGGGTGATCTGGTCCAGCTGGTCGGTGGGCACAAACAGCCGGTCGCCGGGGCCGCCGCGCTTCGCCGGCGCGTATTCGAGCACCAGGTACTCGCGCACGGTCTTGCTGGCACCGGCGCCGGTGGCCCGCTGGATGAGCTCCACAAACTTGCCCACGCCGTGCTGCTCGTGCACCACAAAGTCGCCCTCGTGCAGCTGCAGGGGGTCGACGGCGTTGCGCCGCTTCGAGGGCATCTTGCGCATGTCCCGGGTGGAGTAGGCGCTGGCCCGGCCCAGCAGGTCGGCCTCGGTCAGCAGGCCGGTCTTCAGCCCGTCTAAGACATAGCCGCGGCCGGCGCTGGCGGTGGTGATGGAGATGATCCCCGGCACCGGCTCGGTGTCCACCGACTCCGTGAGCGACGCCGGAATGTCGTTGTCCCGGAACAGCTCGGCCAGCCGCGCGGCCGGGCCGGGACCCTCGGTGACGACGACGACGCGCCAGGCGTCGCGGACCCGGGAGCCGATGAACTCCATCATTTCCGCCACGTCGCCCTGGTAACCGCGCGGTTCACGGGCGTT
Source organism: Arthrobacter sp. zg.Y820 (assembly GCF_030125555.1). Lineage (NCBI taxonomy): Bacteria > Bacillati > Actinomycetota > Actinomycetes > Micrococcales > Micrococcaceae > Arthrobacter > Arthrobacter sp. zg.Y820. The sequence continues at coordinate 131,912 of NZ_JASKLX010000012.1, read as the reverse complement.
GATGGTCAGGGTGTCGATATCCAGGACGGTTTCGTCGTCGGGGTTGAAGGAGGTGATGGACCACCAGCCCACGGAGTTGGCCAGCGCCGCGGACCGGGTGTCGGTCAGGGACCGGAAGCTGGCGGCCTCCAGATCGGCGCTGATGCCGGCGGACAGATCCAGCGGCGCGGAACCGCCGTCGGACGCCGTGGCCCAGGCGGCGGCGAGGAACTCCTCGTTGGTGGCGGCGAGGTCGTGCGCGCGGGCGCGGACCTTCTCTGGTTCGATCACGACGGAGAGCGATCCGGCGGGCAGCTCGCCCATCAGCGGAACCATCTCATCGACCAGGACCGGGGCCAGGGATTCCATCCCCTCGACGGCGATGCCGCCGGCGATCTTCTCCAGCATGTCGGCGGCCGCGGGCATGGAGCCCTGCAGCTTCGCGGCACGGCTCATCACCGAGGGGGTGATGAGGATTTCGCGGCACGGCGGCGCAAACAGTTCGGTGGGATGCGTGACGTTCGGCCCGGTGAGGGTGCGCTGGTCGGCGACGGCGAACCAGCGCATCGAATCCACCTCGTCGCCGAAGAAGTCGATCCGGATGGGATGGTCCTCGGTGGGCGGAAAGACATCCAGGATGCCGCCGCGGACGGCGAACTCGCCGCGGTGCGAGACCATGTCCACCCGCGCGTAGGCGGCTTCGGAGAGGGCCTTGACGACGGCGTCGAACTGCCGCTCCTCCCCCACTTTCAGGGACACCGGCTGCAGGTCGCCGAGCCCGGCAACGAGCGGCTGCACGACGGCGCGCACCGGGGCCACGATCACGGAGATCGGATGGCCCTCGGGATGGGCGAGCCGGCGCAGCACCGACAGCCGCCGACCCACGGTGTCCGAGCGCGGCGAGAGCCGTTCATGCGGCAGGGTTTCCCAGGACGGAAATTCCTCGATCCCGGCCAGCGGCAGGTAGGAGCGCAGCGCGGCGGCCAGGTCCTCGGCCTCGCGGCCCGTCGCGGTGATGGCCAGCACCACCGGCGGTGCCGTGGCCGCGTTGCCGGTGCCGGCGTCGTCGGCCGCAGCGGCGAGCCCGTCGACCATTTCCGCCAGCAGCGCCGCGCGCATCCCCTGCGGGGCGCCGATCTGCATGTCTTCGCTGCGGCGCTCGGGGGTGCGCGAAGCGAGGGTTCGCACCCGTGCGTAGGACGGGTCTTCGGCCAGTGCGGCGCGCAGTCCGTTCAGACTCATGGGCAGGGGCTCTCCTTGGCTGAGGCGCTGCCGCCGGGTGCGGCGGCAGCTTGGGTGAGGCAAAGCAACGCAAATACCCGAAGTTCACTAGGAACCCCGGGGCTTTTCTTCCAGCCTACCTGCTGGGGTGGGGCACGAAAGGCCTCGTCCGCTGCGGGCTGATGGAGGGCTTCGTCGGGCCGGATCTGCTGTCCGGGCTGCTGGGTTGCCGGGTTGCCGGCTGCCGCGTTGTCGGGTTCCGGGTTGCCGGGTTCCGGGTTGCCGGGTTCCGGGTTGCCGGGTTCCGGGTTGCCGTTCCGGGTTGCCGCGTTTCCGGCTTCCTGGCTGTTGGGTTGCCGGCTTCCGGGCTGCGGGCTGCTGCCGTCTCGGGCATTTCCAGCCGATCCGGGCATACCCTGCCGTTCGGGGCATTTCCAGCCGGTCCGCAGGGGTAAGAAATGCCCCAAACGGTCGATTCTGCCCGAAAAGGAGGATTCTCCACTCCGACCCGGGCAAATCCCTGCCGGTTTGGGATTCTGCTGCCAGTTTGGGATTCTGCTGCCGGTTCGTAGTGGCAGCAGATTCACAAAACGGTCGATTTGTCACAAAACGGAGTGTTTCGCGCAGACCCCGATAACCGCATCTGCCGTCACGGGCCACCTACCCACCTCCCGCTCCGCTTTCCAGCCGTTCCGGGCAAACCCTGCCGTTCCGGCCAAGCCCTGCCGTTTTGGGCAATTCCAGCCGTTCCGGGCAATTCCAGCTGTTCCGGGCAAACCCTGCCGTTCCGGGCAGTTCCAGCCGGTCCGCAGGGGTAAGAAATGCCCCAAACGGTCGATTCCGCCCGCAGGGAGGGTTTGCCACGCCGACCCCGGGCAAATCCCTGCCGGTTTGGGGTTCTGCTGCCAGTTTGGGATTCTGCTGCCGGTTCGCAGGGGCAGCAGAATCCCAAAACGGTCGATCCCGCCCCAAAGGGACGTCGATCCCGCCCGAAAGGGACAGGGTTCCACGCCCCGGACAGCAAGGGAGGCGGAAAGCTCACAGCCGGAGCCCTCCGCCTTCCACCCGGGTTTCTTCACCGTGGCACTACTTCCGCCCGGGCATTACTTCCTCCCGGCGTTACCGCCTCAAGGCATCACTGCCTCAAGGCACTACTTCACCAGGACGTCACCGCGGTACTGCAGCTCCGGTCCGGCCGGAGCCGTCCGCTGCTGGGCATCGACCCCGGCACCGCCGCGCAGATCAGCCTCAGTCCGGGCAAACGTCAGCACCGAGTGCGCCACGGCGTCGGACATCTGGTCCAGCGCTGTCCAGCTGACGTTCCCCAGGTCGTCGCAAGCCTGGTGGTAGCAGGAGTCGTACGCTTCCCCGGCCGTTCCGCCGAACAGCGCCGCTTCCTCCTCCGTCTTGATGTCTTCGGCACCGGAGAACAGGCCGCCGGCGGGAATGCCTGCCGTGATGAACGCCGAGTAGTCCGACCGGCCGCTGAACTCGGTGGGCGCCGACTCCAAGGATTGGGAGGCGAAGTACTCCTCGAACACGCTCTCGATCTCAGCCGACCCCTCGGGACCGGCCAGGTCAAAGGCATCGCCGTCGCCGTCGTACACAAACCGGACAAAGTTCGGTGAGCCCACCATGTCGAAGTTCAGGTTTGCCAGGGTTCCGGCGATCCCCGCTTCGTCGAGCTGGGAGACGTAGTGGTTCGAACCGATCAAGCTATCCTCCTCGCTGCCCCAGAACGCGAAGCGCACCCGGTTCTCCAGCGGATTCTTCTTGGCGTTCTTGGCCAGCTGCACCGCGGTCTCCAGGACGGCGGCGCTGCCACTGCCGTTGTCGTTGATCCCCGGGCCCTCGGCCACGGAGTCCAGGTGGGCGCCGACGACGACGGTGCGCTCCGGATCCCCGGTCCGGGTGTCCGCCAGGACGTTGAAGGAATTGATGACCTGCACCGCCGAGTCCACGGCGATCCGCAGTTCCGCCCCCGGCGTGCCGGCGAGCGCCTCGCCGAGCGCGAAGGTGGCGCTGACAGCGGGAATCGCCGCCTCGGCACCGAGCGTGCCGTTGAGGATACCGGAGCGTTCCTCGGTGTTGCCCTGGTTGAAAAGCACCGCGCCCGCGGCTCCGGCGTCGGCGGCGTTCTGCACCTTGACGGCGAAGTCACACTCCCCGCGCTGGAGCAGCGCAATGTCTCCGGCGGCAAAGCCGATGAAGTCCTCCGGCTCGCACCCTGAGGTGTTGACCCGGTCGCCGGCGAGGTTGATGTCCACGGGGGTGACCGCTGCGGTGACGTCTCCGGCGCCGGAGAATGTCATGGTGGTGAAGTCAGTCCCTGCCGTGTACACGGTGGGAGTGGGCGCGGTTTGTTCCAGCGCTTCGCCGAGCAGCTCGAACTGGCCATAGGTGAACTCCTGCCGCACGGGCCGGTAGCCGGCCCGGCGCAGCTCCGATTCGATGTACTGCGCGGACGCCTCGTAGCCTGGGGTGCCGGCGGCCCGGTTGCCGCCGTTCACATCGGCCGCCTCCTGCAGCTCTTCCAAGTGCTCAAAAACGTTCTTGACGGTGACCTTCGAGCGCAGCTTCGCGCTCTCATCCTTGACCGGTTTTCCGTAACCCGGCTTCCCCGGCTTCCCGTATCCCGGTTTCCCGTACTCCGGCTTCCCCGGTTTCCCCGGCTTCCCGTAGCCCGGCTTCCCCTTTCCGGGATGCTGCCCGGAACCGTATCCCGCGCCGCCGACCCCGGCACCATTAACTTCGGCGGCATCGATCTCGGCGGCGTACACCGGAGCGGCAGTGCCGGCGGCAAGGACAACCGCGGCGGCGAGCGCAGCGCCGCGGAGTGTTCGTTGTGTTTTCATGCTTCCCCTAGGAGTGCGAGTGATGAGCCCCGATCCGGGGCACATGCCGCCGAGGCTAGGGCTCCGCAGGGGCGGCCGGAACCGCAGTCCCCACGCTGGCCGGAACCTGCCCCGAAAAACCGGCAATCCGCCGTCGTACGCGTGACGTGGGCGGTCCGGCCCGCTACGTTGCCAACTTTTCGGGCCACCCCGCCGGCCGGAGGCCCAATGCGCGGGCCCGTTATGGTTTTTCACCGCAGGCCCTGCCACGCTGGAAAGGCACGGGCACACACCACACCGCAGACTCCACGCCACGTAAGGACTGCCCCATGGCACGCAAACTTCTTCTGCTGCTTTCCGCGCTTACCCTCTCGCTGCTGGCCCTATCGGCCTGCAACAACGACAACGAGACCGGAGGCGGCTCGTACTCGTCGGACAATGAAGAGGCCACCTCGTCCCCCAGCCCGGGGTCGGAATCCCCGGATACGGCGGCGGCCTGCGACTCCGCGTCCCCCGGCAGCGCGGCGCAGGAAAGCTGCGAGGCGCAGGGCGTTCCGGGAACCACCCAGAACGCCGAGCGGTGCGGCGCCACCACGCCCAGCCCGATTGCCAGCGGCATCATTCAGGGCACCTTCGGCCCATACTGCGACAATGCGATCGCCAGCACTTACGACACCACGCTGGTGCCCGACGGCGCGGACACCACCGTCACGATCGACTCGACCGACGCCGCCACCACCCTAGAGATGATCGCGCGCGGCTTCAAGGGCAACACGGAGTTCGACGCCACCCTGCATGAACGCCTGTGCGGCGCGTCCCCCGCGGACGCCGGGGAGGAGTACGAAGACCCCCGGAGCGAGGAATCGGATGAGCTGAGCCTGGACTTCACCACGGACGGGACCGGCAACTCCACCGCCAGCGTCACAGTGCCGTGGGTCCTGCCCGACGACGGCATCGGCCGCTCGCTGCTGATCACCCTCGACGACGACGCGACACCGAGCCCGAGTCCTAATGACGACGACGACCGGGCCGTCGCCTGCGTCAGCCTGGAGCGGTGACCTGCTGGAAGTCCGGCCACCCGCGGGAACCCCATTTCGGCGGGAACACCGTTTCGGAGCTGGGGACCGCCGGAGATTAGGATGTTGCTGGGCCGGTGAGCCGTTTGCATCTGCACGCGTGCCGCCGGCAAGACAGCACACCTATCTGGAGGACCCATGGCTTTGAACGCCTCGACCACCCTGCCCCACGACGTCCGCACGGTTACGGACACGTTCGCCAGCGAGGACTTCCTGCGCAGTATCAGCGAGCATGTGGGCGGCGCCCTCGTGTCGGTCAGCGTCGACGGCGACACGACCGGCCCGTTTGTGCTCACCGCCGTGCGCACCCTGCCGACGGACCGGCTGCCGGACATCGCCAAGAAGTTTGTCGGCGCCTCGCTGACTGTGACGCAGACGGAAAAGTGGGCGGCTCCGGCTGCCGACGGCTCCCGCGAGGCGTCGGTGGACCTCTCGGTGGGCGGCGTGCCGCTGAAGGTCAACGCCACGCAGCGCCTGGTCGCCGTCGGCGGCGGCACCCGCGTGGACGTGGACGGCAAGGTCAGCTCCTCGATTCCGTTCCTGGGCGACAAGATTGCCCAGCAGGCTGAACCCATGATCGGCAAGGCCCTGACCCTCCAGGCCGGCCAGGCCGGCAAGTGGATCGAAAGCCGCAAGGCCTGATCCGTGGATAACAGCATTGTCCTGCCCACCGCCCTGGCGGTCATCCTCATCATCGGAGGCTTCTGGAGCCTGATCGTCTGGCCGCCGTACCTGATCGAGGCCTACAAGAGCCCCCGCGCCCGGGACGAAAAGGGCGCCCCCACCCGGTACCTGACCGTGAACCTGATGAAGGCCACCACGTCCATGCTCTTCGGATTGGTCACCATCATTGTTGGTTTCCGGGGGCTCATGGGCTAAACCTGCCCGTCGGTGCCAGAATGCGAATACCCCGTTTCCTGCGGAAGGAGTTCCATGGCACCGGAGCAGCAGAGCCAGCCCGACGACGGCACTCCGGCGCCGCCGCCCGCCAGCGGCAGCACGGTCCTGGGCCGGTCCAGCTATCCGGAAGTCCTGCGCATCCAGGCGATCCTGCGCAAGGAAACGGTCGGCGGCATCCTGCTGCTGATCGCCACGGTGGCGGCGCTCATCTGGGCCAACTCCCCGGCGTCGGGCTCCTATTTCGCCATCCGTGACTTTGAATTCGGCTATGAGCCCTGGCACCTGAAGCTCAGCGTCGGCGAGTGGGCCGCCGACGGGCTGCTGGCCGTCTTCTTCTTCCTGGTGGGGCTGGAGCTGAAGCGCGAGTTCGTCGCCGGCGACCTGCGCCAGTTCAGCAAGGCGATAGTGCCGGTGGCCGCGGCGGCGGGCGGCGTCGTCGTTCCCGCGCTGATCTACGTGGCGGTGAATCTGGTGGCGGGCTCGGACGGGCTGCGTGGCTGGGCCATTCCCACCGCCACCGACATCGCGTTTGCCCTGGCCGTGCTGGCGGTGATCAGCTCGCACCTGCCCTCGGCGCTGCGGATCTTCCTGCTGACCCTGGCCGTGGTCGATGATCTGCTGGCGATCACCATCATCGCGTTCTTCTACACCGAGGACCTGCACCTGCTCTATCTGGCGATCATGCTGGTGCCGCTGGGCCTGTTCCTGTACCTGGCGCAGAGCAAGTCGCGGATTCTCGCCGCCCATCCGGCGTCCGCCTGGCTGATCCTGCTGCCGCTGGGGCTGGTGGTGTGGGCGCTGATGCACGTTTCCGGGGTGCATGCCACGGTGGCCGGGGTGCTGCTGGGCTTCTGCATTCCGGTGCTGCGCCGCGACCCGTACGGCAAGCCCGTGCAGCCGGGACCGGGCAAGCCGGGGCTGGCGGAGATTTTCGAGCACCGGTTCCGGCCGCTGTCCGCCGGTTTCGCGGTGCCGGTGTTTGCGTTCTTTTCCGCCGGCGTCGCGATCGGAGGTTTCAGCGGCCTGGGCTCGGCGCTGGCCGATCCGGTGGCGGTCGGCATTCTGGCCGGGCTGGTGGCCGGCAAGCCGCTGGGCATCCTGGCCACCACCTGGCTGATCACCACCGCCACCAAGGCCCGGCTCGATGCCAGCGTGAAGTGGATCGACCTGCTCGGCATCGGGATCCTGGCCGGCATCGGCTTCACCGTGTCGCTGCTGGTCAACGACCTCAGCTTCGATCCCGGCACCGAGCACAATGACCACGCGAAGGTCGCCATCCTCGCCGCGTCGGTCACCGCTGCGGTGCTGGCCTCCATCCTGCTGCGGATCCGCAACCGGCATTACCGGACTGTGGAGGACGCGGAGTCCCGGGACGCGGACGACGACGGGATTCCGGATGTTTACGAGGACGACGACGGCGGGCGGTAGCGGCTAGGGGCGGAAGTACGGTAACCCGGCTGGGCACGGAGCACTGCCGAACATGCTGCGATGTGTGCCAGCCGAAGGCTGCACGGGCTCAGGAACAGGGATAGTTGGTCCAGAGAGTCGTCGAGTAGAACATCTGCAGTGGTGTACTGACTTCAGACTTGAGGGACCTCGCCACTACATCGTCCCCAATTCGGGTGATACCTCTGCCTTCCGTCACAACAATGGCGGTCCTCATCGTGACTGTTAGTGGAAAACGGGCGGTGAAGGTCGCCCCGAATTCCTCACGAAGCGCTGGCAGGTTGGAGGGTTCCACGCTTGATGACGCCAGCGGAACAGCGTACGAGACCGATTGGCCCCTCGACTGGAAGGTCAGAATGTACTTCGCCTCGGGATCAACACCCGCAGCGGGGCTCCACTCCACTCGGTTGGGCGAAGCTGTGACACAGCGGGCGGCTGACGGAACGGGAAGGGCATAGCCTGTCGTCCCGACAATGCTCACCGCACGGCTCTGACTCCACCACGCGTACGCAGCGGTCCCGCCGAGCCCCAGCACCACTGTCAAAATGAAAGCAATGGCGGCCGTTCGGAAACCCGGCTGGACTCGGAGCCGGGCGAACCAACCCAGCCCAGCTTCGGGCAGATTTTCCTCGGCCGGTGCAGCCCCCACCTGCTTCTTATTCATGCCTGCCTTTTTCGTACACGAAGAACAACTGCGGCGCAGAAAACCACCGACATACCTATCAGGAGCGTACCCGAGAGCGACCGGATGATTGGCTCCACAGTGCTCTGGAAACCAGCAGGTACGATTCCGGCCGGGGGCTGCTGTTGGGGCGGGACAACAGCCTGAGGCTGGCGCACGTAAGCGGGGCGTTCCGGCAGCGCAGCCGGGAAAACGCTGTTGGTGGTTGTTGCAAGACGGGGTCCCGATATCGCGGAAAGAGCCACCAGTTCCGAGGTGGACGCGGCTGTGCCCGTTGGGGCAGGGTTGCCTGGATGTGCTTCCGATTCGGCGGGCGGCTGGATCGGACCGCTCAGAGCAGCACAGGCTTGGCGGGGTGCAGCATCTTTGGATTCCAGGAGGAAAACCACGTCGAAATCAGCCGTGCGGTTCATGGTGTCGTTCGGGGCATCGGCGGAAAGATCGACGACAAGGCTCAGGTTAAGTTGCTCTCCGGATGCAAGGTCCCGCACCTGCGGGACGTCGGTGCAGCTGCCCTGGGAGCCCAAGGCAACCCGGTCCCCGGGGGCCGCTGCCAGTCCGGCCGTCAGGCCCAGCTGCCGGTCGAGCTGTGGGTCGGAACGAACCATGACGGCAGCCGAGGACAGGCGTGCAGGTTCATCGCTGTTGTTGCGAATCCAGATGGTGGCACCAGCCGAGGCCCCAGGTACGTATTGAAACGCTTCCTTGAAGATAGGGCCAGTCATCGTCCGTGAATACGTCACACCGTCGAGACTGAATTCGAGATAGTCATCGGCCGCGAAAGCGCCGGGCGCTCCGGCCAGGGAAACGGCTACAGCAACAGCACCGACGGCCGATGCGCCGATCAATCGCCGGCTCCGTCCCCTCGTGGATGCTGTGGACCGGTTCATGAGACGGTGGCGTGCTTTCGAGTTTCGACACGGTGGCGGGTTGAGGTGTTCTCGCGAGAATGGTCGTGGTCACAGCCGTCACAGTCCGTCAGGATGGGATCGCCGTGCTCGAGGAAATCGGAGCCGCTGTCAGTGGAAGAACCGAAGCTGGGGAAGATTGTGTCGTCGTCGGGTCCCTGCTCGGTCGGGCCTTCCGTGGACCCGCCGTCGTCGTTATTGCGCTTCTTGGCCAGGGCACCGCGGACCAGAGCAACCACTCCGTATCCCATCAGGGCAAAGGCGCCCCATTGGGCAATCGCACCGCGGTCGGAGTTGCCCAGGCCGTTGGCAATGAAGCCGACAAACGGGACCGCGTAGAAGAGCTTTCCCTTGACCTGGATTTCACGCACGGGCAGTTCGTCTTCAACGTCGTTGTTGTCGCCCTTGGTGGTGAAAACCGTTTCTCCACTCTGCTCCGCGCTGATGGCGGTGATGCGGTGGGTGATGACGGCGGGAGAGCCGGATTCAATCTGGTAGGTGATGACGTCGCCGATGCGCAATTCCTCGAAGGGAATGGGCTTGACCACGAGGAAGGTTCCCGGTGCGTACTTCGGGGCCATGGAGCTGGTGAGGACGCTGTAGGTCTGTGAGCCGGTGAGCATCGGAACGACAACCAGGGCGAGGGCAGCCAGGGTTGCGAGGCAAAGCGCGATGTAGCTGACACAGGTGCCGATGAAGCTCAGGGGGCTGGCTTTGACTTCCGCTTTCCTGCGACCGCTCATGGTTCTTCCTGTCCTGTTGATCGTTGGTGCTACTGGGCTGCTCAAACGGGCAGCTGGGCTACTACCAGGGCCGGCTGCATACTGAAGTTCCGCCCCAGGTATTCCGCCGGTGTGGTTCCGCTGAGTTCCGCTTTCAGACAGATTCCCTGCGGGATGCTCTTTGCGAGTATCGGCATTTTCGGGGCCGTTGAATACGAACCGGCTCCCACCAGGTCACAGTTTGTTCCTGCTGTAACTGCTGCTGCTTTGACCGTCAGATGGCCGCCGAAGCCGTTGACCGCGCCCAGGCCGGTCAGGCTGGCCTGAAGCTTCAGCGGGGAATTTGCCGTGACGTTGACGTTGTTCGTGACCTCAAAGTATTTGACAGCCGGCTTGCCGCCGCGTGTGAGCTGCCCGGCCGCAAAATCAATGGGCGTTGTGGTCATGTCCGCACCGTTGATCAGGATGCTGAAGTCCGCTGCCTGGATGGTGCCGGCGTTGGACGGTGCTGCTGCGTTCCACAGTGCGTAGCTTCCCTGGACCGTCATGAGGCCAAGCACCACGGCGGCAAAAATCAGACCGGCCGCTTTCAGTGCTCGAAGACTCTTCACGGAATTCATCTCCAGGGGGAACAGGCTGTGCGCGGAGCGTGTGCACCGCGCACAGCCAGGGGTTAGAACAAGGTGGCGTTAGCCGGTGTTAGTTGGTGGGAGCGGGCGTGGCTGAGGCGGTCGGCGCCGGCAGAACCTGCTGGTCCAGCTTGTAGGAGATGTTCTTGAAGTCGGCCAGCGCCTTGACGCTGCTGCGCAGGTCCGTGTCCTGCTTGAAGGTGAACTTCGCTGAGGCGGTTACCTTCTGGGTGGGCGTTTCCTTGCTCGACTCGATGATGGCGTCCTTCAGGTCTTTACCTGCAGCGTCCTTGACGACCACGTTTTCGACCGTGATGTTCTGGTCCACGAAGGTGCTGGAGGGGATGTTCTGGATGGAGAGTTTGGCCTTCATCAGGTCGCCGACCAGCGTGACGTCCATGGTCTGGCTGTAGGTGAGGACATCACCGGGAACCACCTTGTAGTCCGTGACAGCGTTGGTCGGATCCAGGTCCACCACAGTGCCGTAGGCGTTCTTCCACACACCGGGCTGGGTGGTCAGTTCCAGGTCACCGGCTGCGATCTGACCGGCATTGGCTGCCTGCGTCTGGTTCCAGACTGCCAGGGTTCCGCCGCCGCCGAGCAGCAGTGCAGAGCCGAGACCGATTGCCAGTGCGCCTTTAGCCATCTTGTTCATTGTGTTCCCCTTGTTCGTTGTGCTTGAAACTTTTCGGCCTAGGAAGGTTTTCCTTGCCGCTGGGTATTACTTTGCCGCTCCGTCCTCAAGAAACAACGCCGTCTTCCCGCAGGGTTCTAGCAACGTTTGGCCAAAGCTCAAGGGCCGCACAAGGTAACCTCAACAACAGCGCAATGAGCCGCGGAGTCATCCGAAAAACGGCCGTTCGCGCGCCGAATAGCACGCACAAAGCACCACAAGAGCACCGAACCAGTCTCAAACCAGCACGATCCGAAGCCCGAGGACATGACCACCAACACCCCGTTCCGCATCCTGACCGTCTGCACCGGCAACATCTGCCGCTCCCCCATGGCCGAGCGCCTGCTCCAGGCCGGCTTCGACGCCATGGCCCCCGGAGAGTTCGAGGTGGCGAGCGCCGGCACCGGCGCGCTGGTGGGCTCGGGCATCGAACCGCACGTCGCCGGTTTCGTGAACGTCTTCGGCGGGGACTCCACCAACTTCGCCTCCCGCCAGCTCAGCACCAACATCCTGGCCGGCCAGGACCTCATCCTGGCGCTGAGCCGGGCGCACCGCAGCAAAGTGGTGGAACTAGCGCCCGGTCTGCTGCGCCGCACCTTTACCCTGCGCGAGCTGGCCCGGCTACTGCCCCAGGTGGACGGACAGCACGACGTCGACGCCTCCCAACGCTGGACGGCGGCCCTGTCGCGGGCGCTGCGGCTGCGCTCCGCCAACCCGGTGGGCCCGGAGGAGGACGACGTCGTCGACCCCTACCGCCGCAGCGAAGAGGTGTACCAGCAGATGGTCCACGAGCTCGCCCCCGCCGTGAACACGCTGCTGTCCTGGGAACGCCGGCACCGGTGACGGACAGCCGACCCGCGCCGTTCCCGCCGCCGCCTCCACCGCCTCCGCAGCCCTCGCCGCCGCCCCAGCCCTCGCCGTCGCCGCCGCGCCCGTCCCGCAGAGTCCGGCAGCGCCGGACGCTGGCTGCTCTCTTCCTCCTCTATATAGGGGTGCTGGCGCTGATCGTGTTCTGGCCCTCCCCGGTGGACCAGGGCTCCGCCGGAACGCTCGCGGCCGTGCTGCGCAAGCTGCATGGACTCGGGGTGCCCGGCTGGGTCAATTACTCCTTCGTCGAGAATCAGGCCAATGTCCTGCTCTTTGTGCCCTTTGGCCTGCTCGCCGCCGCCTGGCTGCCCGAACGGCGGATCTGGTGGGCCGCCGCCGGCGGCATCGTGGCCTCCTGCCTGATTGAAGCCACCCAGGCCCTGCTGCTGCCCAACCGCTTCGCCATGATTTACGACGTCACCGCCAACTCGCTCGGCGCTGCCCTGGGCTGCATCGTTGTCTACGCCTGGCGCTCCCGCCGCAGTACCTCCCGCCGAGATGGCAGTAAGTCCTCGTCTGAGCGCTGAGAACTGCGCTTACTGCCATCTCGCGGGGAGGTAAACAGGGAGGTAAATACCGGGACGCAGAATCTTGTCCCGATCTTGCGTTTTCCCGGGGGCAGTTCCTGAGCTAACGCTGGCATTCTCTTAACATCAAGTCCCATCACCCAGCACCGCCGCCTCCAGCGCGGCCCCACCGAGCGGAGGTCCCCCATGGTTCCACTGGCATCCGCGTCCGTCGTCCCGTCGCGGCCGACTCCCGGTTCCCGGCGATGATCGCCACCGCCGAGCACGGCCCCGACCTGATCGCCCGCGAACAGCTGCTCGACCTCACCGATGCCGTGGGCCCGGCCTCGTGCCGCGAGTTTGTCGGCAATTACGTCGCCCTCTGGGAATCCCGCTATGAGCGCCTGCACCGCGCCGTGACGGGGGCCGACGACGCCGCCGCCATGGACGTGGTGCTCAGCATCAAGATCTCCAGCGAGATGGCCGGAGCGATGCGCCTCGCCGCCCTGGCTTCCGCCGCCCAGCAGTGCCTCGTCCGTTCCGGTGCCGTGGACCTCGCTTCCATGCTCGGCGTGATCGCCGCCTGCGGCCGGGAAACCATGGCCTGCCTGCTCGCGTCCCTGGACTAGATCGCAGGCCGGCGCCGGTACCCTGAGGTGACGGCAGTTCGCTTACCAGGGAGAAATTCACCAACGATGTCACGGCTCGCCACACGCGTACTGTCCTCCCTGGGCCTGCAGACGGAGTTCTACGAGCTGTCGCTGAACCAGCGGATCAAGATTGCCCACGGTCCCCTGGTGATCACCGTCATCCTGCTCTGCGCCATCTACGCGTTGCTGCTTCCCGAAGTCCTGCACCGGCCGGCGTTCCAAACCGGCCTCGTGCTGCTGCTCCTGATCACCGTGGCCGCCGCCGTCGTTCCGTGGAACCGCTTCTGGTATCCGACCTACTGGATCCTGCCGCTGATGGACTTCGTGGCCATCGGCTTCCTGTACAACGGCAGTCAGGGCCTGGCCCTCGGCGTTTATCTGCTCTCCGTCTTTCCCGTGTTCTGGATGGCCTGGTCCCGCGTCTCCACTGTGGGCGCCCGCGTGCTGAGCTTCGTCGGGCCGCTCATCATCGTCTGGTATCCGGCCTTTGTCTCAGAGATACCCATCACCGGGCAGCGCCTGGCCGCACCGATCCTGGGACCGCTGGTCACCCTGGCCGTCGCCGTGACCGTCACCCTGGTGCGGCAGGACATGGCCGCCCAGCAGGCGGCACTGGCGCACAAGGACGAGCTGCTGGAAAAAGCGCTGGCCGAGAGCACCGAACGCTCCGAGCTGCTCGACGTCGTCCTGAACGCGATCGACGTCGGCGTGCTGGTGGTCGGCGCCAACGGGTCGGCGGTGCACAAGAATGCCCGGATGCAGGTGCTGGATGACCGCGTCCGGCCCGCCGGCATGAAACACACCCAGGAGCAGGACCTGCTCTTCTTCGGCGCCGACCGCACCACCGCGCTGGCCCCGGACGAGCGGCCGGTCGGCCGGGCGATGAAGGGCGAGTCGTTCCAGGACGTGCTGATCTGGTCCGGTCCCGCCGGCCACCAGATGGCCCTGTCCTGTTCGGCGCGCATCCTGCGCAACGAGAACGGGTTCAACGGCGCCGTCATCACCTTCAACGACATCACCGCCCTGGCCGATGCCCTCCGGGCCAAGGACGATTTTGTTTCCAACGTCTCCCACGAGCTGCGCACTCCGCTGACCTCGATCATCGGGTACCTGGACCTGGCGCAGGCGGAGGCCGAGGACACCGGGCTCACCGGAACCATTCCGCAGGCGCTGGACGTCTCACTGCGCAACAGTGAACGCCTGCTGAGCCTGGTTTCGGACCTGCTGACGGCGGCCTCGGGCAGCGTGGCCCTGGATCCGCGCCCCTTCTCGGTGGATGCGGGGATCAGCGCCGGCCTGCGGTCGGCCTCGCCCCGGGCTGCCGCAGGCGGCGTCGTCCTCGCCGCCGAACATGCGCCGGGGCTGACCGTCCACGGGGATCCGGGACGGCTCGCGCAGGTGATGGACAACCTGCTCTCCAACGCCATCAAGTATTCGCCCGACGGCGGCACCGTCACCGTGCGGGTCTGGACCGAGCCCGGCCGCGCGTTCCTGCAGGTTCAGGACACGGGCATGGGCATGGACGACGCCGACCAGAGGGAGCTGTTCACCAAGTTCTTCCGCACCGGTGCCGTGCGCCGGGCCGGCATTCCGGGCGCGGGCCTGGGCCTGGCCATCACCAAGAACATTGTCGAAGCCCACGGCGGCACCATCTCGCTGTGCAGTGAGCCCGGCCGCGGGTCCACCTTCACCGTCGCGATTCCGCAGCCGCAGCCGCCGGCCGGCACCTTCGCGCCGGATGTCGAGATCGCCAAAACAGCTTCGTCCTTGGAGTGAATGCAGCCACAATGGCTGTGTCGCACCAAACCAAGGAGAAACCGCCATGGCCAAGTACCTATTGCTCAAGCACTACCGCGGCGGCCCGGCAGCGCTCAATGATGCGCCGATGGACCAGTGGACGCCGGAGGAAATCTCCGCCCACATGCAGTACATGCAGGACTTCGCGGACCGGCTGACGGAAACCGGCGAGTACCTCGACGGGCAGGCGTTGTCGCCGGAGGGCACGTTTGTCCGGTACGACGGCGAGGGCCGTCCGCCGGTTACCGACGGTCCGTTCGCGGAGACCAAGGACCTGATCGCCGGGTGGATGGTGCTCGACGTCGACAGCTACGACCGCGCGGTCGAGCTGGCCGGGGAACTGTCCGCGGCTCCGGGTCCGGCGGGCCAGCCGATCTACGAGTGGATCGAGGTCCGGCCCTTCCTCAGCCCGCCGCTGACCGTTACGGAATGAGCCCGTCGTGGCTGACGCCGCCGTCCCGAACGAGGTGCTGCTGCGGGCGCTGATCCCGCAGGTGATCGCCGTCGTCGTCCGCCGCGGAGCCGACTTCGCGGCGGCGGAGGACGCGGTGCAGGAGGCCCTCGTGGAGGCGCTGCGGAAGTGGCCGGAGCAGCCGCCGCGGGATCCGAAGGCGTGGCTGGTCACCGTGGCCTGGCGCAAGTTCCTCGACGCCGTGCGCGCCGAGGACTCGCGCCGGCAGCGCGAGCTGCGGGTGCGGGCCGAGCCCGCCCCCGGGCCGGCCGGAACCGGTGACGACACGCTGCAGCTGTACTTCCTGTGCGCGCATCCCTCGCTCAGTGCGTCCTCGGCGGTGGCGCTCACGCTCCGCGCCGTCGGCGGGCTGACCACACGGCAGATCGCCGCCGCCTATCTGGTGGGAGACGCCACCATGGCGCAGCGGATCAGCCGGGCCAAGCGCCTGCTCGCCGGGCGCCGCTTCGACTCCCCCGGTGACGTGGGCACCGTGCTGCGGGTGCTGTATCTGGTGTTCAACGAGGGCTACTCCGGGGACGTGGATCTGGCCGCCGAAGCCATCCGGCTGACCCGCCGGCTGGCCGCCGGCATCGATCATCCCGAGGTGAGCGGGCTGCTGGCGCTGATGCTGCTCCATGCCGCCCGGCGTTCCGCGCGGACCGGTCCCCGCGGCGCCCTGATTCCGCTGACCGAGCAGGACCGCAGCCGCTGGGACACCGCGCTGATCACCGAGGGCGTGGACGTGCTGCAGCGGGCGCTGGCCCGCGACCGGCTGGGCGAGTATCAGGGGCAGGCAGCGATTGCCGCGCTGCACGCCGACGCCCGCACGGCCGGGGAGACCGACTGGCCGCAGATCGTGGAGTGGTACGACGAGCTGGTGCGGCTCACCGGCAGTCCGGTGGCCCGGCTCAACCGCGCGGTCGCCGTCGGCGAGGCGGACGGGCCGCGCGCCGGGCTGGCGGCCCTGGCCGCGCTGGATCCCGGGCTCCCCCGGCACACCGCCGCGCTGGCGTACCTGACCGAGCGCGACGGCGACCCGGCGGCGGCGGCGCGGCTCTACGCCGCCGCTGCACGTGCGGCGCCGAATGTGCCGGAGCGCGACCATCTGACGCTGCAGGCGGCGCGGCTGAATGCTGAGCTGCGCGGGACCTGACGGCGCGGCGTCAGGTCCCGGCGCCGGCCCCGGCTTGGCGCACTGTCTCCTGGACCGTGCCCGGATTCCCCCGCCACGGTGGACCGTGTCCGGGCAGCACCCAGACGGCGTCGACGTCGGCGAGCCGGCCGAGGGATTCCAGGGCCTGGTCCGGGTCGTCGGTGAAGGGTGCCGGCTGCAGGCCGGTGCGGCCGGTCAGCACATGCCGGGTGGTGAGCGCGTCGCCCACGAAGACGGCGTCGGCTGCCGGCACGTGCACGGCGACGCTGCCCGGTGAGTGGCCCGGCATCGCGATGATCCGCGGTGAGCCGGGCAGCGGCAGCACGTCGCCGTCGGCCACTTCGGTGACCTCGGTGAGGGAGGCGGTGCGCCAGCCTTTTTTGCGCAATCCGTAGGCCAGGAAACCCAGCATGGGGCCGAGCTTTCTTGGCCCCATCGCCGGTTTCGGCTTGTCGCCGCCGCGGGCGCGCTCGGCGTCGGCGGCATGGACGAAGACGGGGACGCCGTACTCGCGGCGCAGCTTCTCAGCGAAACCGATGTGGTCGCTGTCGCCGTGGGTGAGCACCAGGCCGCGGATGTCCCCGGGAGTCCGGCCCATGGTTTTCAGTTCGTCGAGCAGCTCCGGCCAGTGTCCGGGGAGTCCGGCATCGATGACGGTGACGCCGTCGTCGGTGTCGATGAGGTAGGCCGCCACAATGTCATTGCCGATGCGGTGCAGGTGCGGGGCGAGCTTCATCGGAGCTCCTTAGAGGTGAGACGCGGGTTTCCGTCGGGTCTCATCTAAGCGCTGCCGGGTTTCGGCGGCAAGCGTTGCAGGCTTAGCGGGCCGGTGCCAGCCGGTATCCGACGCCGCGGACCGTTTCCACCCAGCGCGGCGAGCGGGAGTCGTCGCCGAGCTTGCGGCGGACGTTGCCCACGTGGACCTCGACGGTGCGTTCGTCGGCTTCGCTGATGAAGCCGCCGGCGTCGTATTCGTCGCCGCGCAGCCGGCGCACCAGGTCGGTTTTGGTGCGGACCCGGCGGCCGCTCTCCAGGACGGCATGGAGCAGTTCAAACTCGGTGCGGGTCAGTTCCACCGCTACGCCGTCAATTTCGGTGGTCCGGGTGCCGAAGTCCAGGCTCAGGCCGTTGTGCTGAAAGTGCCCGGCCTCCTTGGCCTCGGGAACGGCGGGCGCCGCGGCGGCGGGGGCGGTGTCGGTGATGGCCGTCGTCGTCGAAGCAGCGGAACCGACGACAGCCGCTTCCGGGACCGCGGGGTCGGGAGCCATGTCGGCGTTTTCGTCGCTGGTACGGGGGCGGCGCAGCATCGCGGAGATGCGGGCGCGCAGCTCGCGCGGGCGGAAGGGTTTGGTGATGTAGTCGTCGGCGCCGGCCTCCAGACCCATGAGGGTGTCGAGCTCCTCGGCGCGGGCGGTCAGCATGACAATATACGCGTCGGAAAACAGGCGCAGCTGGCGGATCACTTCAAAGCCGTCAATGTCCGGCAGGCCGAGGTCCAGGGTGACCACCGTGGGATTGTGCGTGCGGACTGCTTCCACGCCTTCGGCCCCGTTGGGACTGGTGAATACCTTGAATCCGGACTGCTGCAATACCGCATTTAATAGATCGCGGATATCTTTATCGTCTTCGATGATGACTGCAACGCGTTGTGTATCCATTTTTGGCTGATTTTTCCGTCCTGCGAGACCTTTTGATAACCCGCTCCCCTACGCAGATATACTACAGCCTCCCCCTATAATCACTGCTATAGCTATGAGGATTCCGGGGGTCCCTTTTTTGTCAACATTCGAGCGCCGCGTCTTGGCACTGATGGGTATTCGCCGCGAATTTCATGAATTATCGCTGCGCCTGCGCGTTGCACTGAGCCAATTGCCGCTGCTGCTCACCGTCCTCATCGCACTGCCCCTGGTCGCAGCTGTGAGTCCGCAAACGTTCCGCGAGGATTATTTTCAACTGGGCCTGGTGCTGCTGGCCGCGGCCTCCTCCGCCTGCCTGCTCGTTCCCTGGCAACGGCTGTTCCATCCCGCCTACTGGGTAATTCCCCTGCTGGACTTCGCCGTGATCTGCTGCCTCTATAACGGCGGAAGGACAGCTGTCACCGGTTTAAGCCTGCTGTGCGTGTATCCGGTGTTTTGGCTGGCGTGGTCAGGCACCTCGCGCTGGATCGCCGGGCTGCTGAGTTTTTCCGGCACCCTGCTGGTGGTGTGGGCGCCGCTGGTTGCCGCCGGCCAAACCTCGCTCAGGGATTTGGCCAGCCCGATGCTGATTCCGTTTGTCATGCTGGGGATCTTTTGCACCGTTGTGGTGGTGGAGCAGGACACCACCGCTCAGCACACGAGGCTGCTCGCCGCCGAGAACAGCTTGCAGGGCAGCCTGCAGGAAAGCAGGGTTCACTCGCAGCTGCTCAACGGCGTGCTGGAAACCGTCGATGTCGGCGTCATGGCCCTGGACGCCACGGGCCGGACCATTCTGATGAACAGCCGGCAGCGGATCAACCATGCCCTGGCGGGTCTGGGCGGCGACAGGGATCCGGGCGGCGGTGCCCTGATCTTTGGACTGGACCAGGTCACGAAGTTACCCCATGCCCAGCGCCCGACCCAGCGAGCGATGCGGGAAGAGTCCTTCTCCGACGTCATCGTCTGGGTGGGAACCGGCAAAAGCCAACGTGCGCTGGCCGTCTGCGCCCGCGCACTGCGCGATCACGGCACGTTTGCCGGGTCGGTGCTCGCCTACAGCGACGTCACCGACGTGGTCAATGCGCTGAACGCAAAGGAGGACTTTGTCTCCAGCGTCTCGCACGAGCTGCGCACTCCCCTGACCTCGATCATCGGCTACCTCGACCTCGCGCTCGACGACGCTGACGAGCAGCAACTGAAAGGTCCCGTCCGCACCGGCCTGCTGGTGGCCCAGCGCAACGCCGAGCGGCTGCTCACTCTGGTCTCGGATCTGCTGACCACGGCCTCGGGCATCATCGCCCTGACGGAGGCCGACGCCGATCTTGCCGAGCTGGTGCACACGAGCCTGGACTCCGCGGCAACGCGGGCCGAGGTTGCCGGCATCCGGCTGCTTTGCGACGTTCCCGATTCCTTGCCGGTGCGGGTGGATTCCGGCCGAATCCTGCAGGTGCTGGACAACCTGCTCTCCAACGCCATCAAGTACTCCCCCGACGGCGGAAAAGTCACCGTCCGAGCCTGGGCCGAGCCGGGCACGGTGGTGCTGGAGGTCGCGGACAACGGCATGGGCATGAGCCCGGACGATCAGCTGGAGGTCTTCACCAAGTTCTTCCGCACCGGTCAGGTCAAAAAGGCCGCCATCCCCGGCGTGGGCCTCGGACTGGTGATCACCAAGTCCATTGTGGAGGCCCACAGCGGGAAGATTTCCTTCGAGTCGGAGTTGGGTGTGGGGACGGCGTTTCGGGTGGAGCTGCCGCTGAGCAATTCTCCCCCGTAACTAGCGGCCCTGCCAGCGGACAACATACGGGGACCGGGATCTTGTGACGCACCGTGCAATGAACTCAGCGGGTAAAAGCCAAGCGGCCTTTCCAAATTACTTTCTGTGCCAGAAATTCGAGTCGGCGAACTGCGGTTGCCTTCGGTACCCGCCAACCGAATCCCTCTTCTCGCGCATGCTCACACGGAGCACACCAGCCACAGGCCTTGCCAGAAAGGGTCGGACAGTGACAGAACCATGTTTCATTCAACACATCCAGGAAACCGTACTCACGGGCGTTCGCCATCATGTCAGCCTTCGTCATGTCCAAAATTGGGAAAAAGAACCTCTCGAAGAGCCGAAGGGGCTCATCGCCGACATCTTGGCCGAGCGTATAAAGGCCCGGGCCTTCTACCGGAACGATATAGTCCATAAGCATTTTCGTCGGCCGATCATCAGCCTTTAGCCCGAGCTCGAACTCCACATTTTCAGCCGACGCCAGGCGGGCAAGCCATTCATACTGCTTGCCGAGGTACCCGCGGGCAAACAACGTGTCGTATTTTTCCGTAATCGTGGAATCTGTGGGAATGTCCTTCCTTCGACGGACTACTAGGGGCCCAAGCAGTTCCCCAGCTTCGGAGTCCTTGCTCGCGATGAGTTCTCGTAACCCAGCTAGTGTGCGAAGCTCTACTGCCGTTGATCGACGGTTCTCATCCATCACATACCACGGCGAGACTGGAATCCGCTGTTTCAAGACCAGATCTGCAATACGGTAGGTAGAGTCCCAGCCCGAAGTCCAAAGCGTGTTGACGGGAGACTGTTCCATGTAAACCTCATGTCTACTAAATCGAGCGTGTACTACTACTCATAAGACAGTATCAACAGGACCACTGAAATCCTTTTTCAGTGCACGATCGCAAGTGTTACAGGGTGGTTTCACACGCTTCGAGAACGAAAATCTGACCGGCTATTTGGTGTGCTGAGGATGCTGGCTCTAAGCTGGGATACGGGATGAATAGTGGAGTTTCTTCTGCCGTCCTATACGCCTGCGGAATTACGATGAGTGGCGACGTCTGACGGCAGGGCGGATGACCTCCCGGATGCGGTGCCAATGCCAGGGAGAAGAGAACTTGAAAGTCTTAATAGTTGGTGACCCTCCCGGGTCTGCGGGCGGCATAGCCCAAGTTATGACGCTGATAAGGGCTTGGTGTGAGGAGCAGGGCGAGATTGAAACCAGATTTCTGAATCCGCTCGGCAAGGACGCCTCAACTGGGCGACTAAATGTCGGTTCCTTCTTCAAAACCATGTCATGGATGGCATTCGGCCACCCGGACGTGGTCCATTTGAACACCGCTTCTCGCGGGAGCACGTATCGCAACATAATAATTGCTGGCGTCGCGCGGGGACTTGGTATTCCATATGTGATACATCTTCATGGTGGCGGCTACCCAGGTTTTATTAGCTCACTGAGCCATCGTCGGGCACGACTAGTTCGTTTATATTTCCAGGGCTCATCCAGAGTGATCGCTCTGACTCCTAGCTGGAGCCACTTTGTTATGGAAATCCTTGGTGTCAGTTCAGAGCAGATTTCGGTGATCCCGAACGGAACAGCGAAGCCCAATATCGATGGAACCGGCTCCTCCCGCAAGTCACTAATTCCTACATTCGTTTATGCTGGGAGATTGAGCGTACCAAAAGGTGTACCGGAGCTTATGAGGGCATTCCAAGAGTTATCCAAATCGTCTGAAGCCAAGCTCATCGTCATAGGCGGCTCTGCCGACAACGAAGTAGAGGCTCTATTGAACGATGCCCCACCTAATGTTATCCAATTGGGTTGGCTGACTAACAGTGAAACGCTTACCACGATGTCAGAGGCATGGGCGGTTGTTCTACCGTCACACTTCGAGAACATGCCGCTGACGGTCTTGGAAGCTATGTCTGTTTCGACGGCGGTTATAGCCACTGACGTCGGCGGAATTCCCGAGGTAGTTCGGGAAGGAATCGACGGGCACCTGGTGCCACCAAGAGATGCAGGAGCCCTAGCCAAGACGATGCTTGCCCTTTGTGATTTCGAGAAAGCCCTGAAACTCGGTTCGAATGGACGAACCAATTGGAGTAAAAGTTATTCGAGCGATCGCATGGCAAAAGCAATAACTGAACTGTGGCGCCATGAGACTAAATAGCGTCTTTACTCGTGGCATAGGAGTACTCATCGTGCGAGTTTCCGGTGCGGCTCTTCAGCTGGTATTAGTTGCACTTGCCGTTGCACTCTTCCCTATTGGTGACGTAGGGCAGAACGCAATTCTCTGGAGCGCCGCGGTCATCGCAAGAGTCGGTGGGACATTAGGCCTCGACCTTTACATCCTCCGCGAGCTACCGTCCCTATGGGACAAATCGCAACCAGAATTTGGTCTTCGGTGTAAGAGTATTGTCCTGAGCCTAGTCAAAATATTACTTCCCTTAATCTTAGTGGCCCTCAGTGGCGGGCTTTGGTTAGCACATTTTGAAAAGTTGGAGCGCGACCTGGCTATAGCGCTGCCTGTGGTGCTGCTTGCTTCGGCCGTACAGCGCCTTTGGTCCTGCCAGCTCCGTGCACGGGGCCAACTGATGCTGGGGCAGACTCTCGACGCCATTGCATTACCCCTTCTCGCGATCGTCTTCCTGCTCACGACCTGGGCATGGGCGCCACATTTATTCATCGTTGGACAGTGCACATCCATCGTTATGATTTCGATTGTCATGTTCTTCATCTTGCGTCGCGATTGGCGACACCCTGGAAAGTTGCGCACTCTGACATCGAAGGAGTGGAAGGACGTCGCTCCGCTGGGCGTTGGATCCGGCCTGAGCGTCTTGGCTTCTCGTGCGCCAATAATGTTCGTAGGCGCCTCATCAATCTCCCAAGCGGCGTCCTTCGAAATAGGCCAGAGGGTTCATTCGGCTGCGACCTTGGCGTCAGCATCCGCGACAGCAGTACTCTTTCCCCGCGTCAAAGGACTGATAGACCGAGGCCAAACAAAACAGCTATTGCGCGAACTTGCATCGTCTGCAGTTCTCGGGCTAATTCCTGCGCTTCTCATATTGGCTGGTCTTCTCGTTATTGGAGCCGATAGAGCCGATTCATTGTTGGGAAATGAGTATTCAGGCGCGTGGGCCACAGCGGTAATTCTTAGCATTGCGGCGTGCATTAATGCCATAACAGGTTTGTGCCACGGAGTCTTAGCAATGGCTAACTCAACTAGGTCCTTTTGGATGATTGCAGCCACTCAAGCTGCCATCACTTTTGTTTACGGAATCTTTTTCTTCGACGGGCAAGCCGAGCATATGGCTATTTTTGTTCTTTCCGCAGAACTTGCCCGGGGTATAGTTCTCGCCATCATAACCAGTCGCTTGTTCAGAACAACTGCACAAGTGTCACCCAAAATACTTGAGGAAGTCGTATGATTAAAAAAGTTGCAAGACAAACCTTTTACCAAGCCCTGAGATTCTTTCCGATCCCGGTGAAGAGAAGGCTTATCTATTTCCGCGCATACGGCCGCCTTCCGAACCTTCGGATGCCGGTTTTGTTTTCTGAAAAAATTAACTGGAGAATAGTGTTCGATCGACGTGATTCCATTGCCTTCACGTGCGATAAGGTCAAAATGAAGGAGTACGTTTCTTCTATTGGTACGTCTGTTCTGATACCTAAAACACTGTGGCACGGACGCGACCTCGCTGAGCTTGATCAGCATGACGTCAGCGTTCCTTGGATCTTGAAGCCAAATCATAGTAGCGGCCAGGTAATTATTGGCCGAGAAGTAGCGCTAGATGTCCCCGACATAAAACGAAGGACCAAGGGATGGCTGAAGGACTTCAATTACAGTGTTCTCGGCGAGTGGGCATACTGTCATGCAGATAAAAAGTATATTCTTGAAGAGATGATCGGCGATGGTTCATCCCCCCTTCCGGACTACAAGTTTTACGTGTTCGATGGAAAGGTAAAATTGATTCACGTCGATATCAACCGTTTCGGCAGCCCAACCCGCCGCATGTACTCCCCAGATTGGGAACCGCTTCTCTATCACAACAGCATTCCCTTGGGGCCTATCGAGACTCGCCCCTCGAACCTTGACGAGATGATCAAGATAGCATCCGAGATTGCTTCTGGTTATGATTTTATGCGCGTGGATCTCTACCGACACGCTGGGGACATTTGGTTTGGTGAGATGACTCCTTATCCTGCCGGGGGCGCAAAGCCTTATCGTCCTAAAGAAATAGACAAGATTCTGGGCGACTTTTGGACCTTGCCCTCGGTATGACGTCGGCATCCCTCCTGCCCTAATTAAAACCACACGGTTGCTGAGCGTGCGCTGAGCGTGCTAGGGAGCTTCGACCGGCACGTTCAGCTTCCTCTGCGAATAGAGACATCTGGGTCTATGCGCAGGGCAGCGGACAGGATAATCGCTTCTAGTAGGCACACCGTGGCTGTCTTAGAACAGCCCAGGCCGGCTTTCATGATGTCCCATTGACGGGCTCTGGTTCTGACGTTCGTGGCCAAAGCGTTTGCCCGGCCGACCGGCCGTGGCATGGTCTGGGTACGAAGCCCGAGCATGCGGTGAGGGCAATGACTTTGTCCTCAGGACGGCCGGACCAAGTGGACGCGAAGTGCGGTATGGGATGATGGCCCACCGTCTCCGCTCCGCAGGGCTGCTGATCCGCCAAACAGCGGTTCAGCCGAAGCCACCCAGACCTGACGCTCGCTACCGGTATCTACTGGCCAGTTTTCGCTCTGTACCGGTGATCACCGAAGCACCCAGGACTCCGAGTCGCGGTCACCGGATAGACAATGAGTTTCGTCAGGCACACTCGCTGTCTAGTGGGGATCACAGTGGCATGGGCTTGATGGTTTCCCCTAGCCCTTACGATCCTCACCTGTATCTGCCCGGAGACACGGCGATTTGCACTTTTGCTAGCCAATCGCGACGCCCTCAAATGCTACGCGTAGACCGGCACCACGCTGCATGCCATGGATAAGCGCCTTTGACCCGTTACACCACACAGTCGACACTCACTTCCCGCCTACTGAAGCCGGCATTAGCTCACGCAAAGCGGGTGCGATCATCTCGCCGTACTCAATAGTTATATGCGCTCTGTCAGATTTCGTTGCCACACCTCCGGCGAATGCTGGGCAAGCACGATCAACACAGTACAGAGAGCGGCTATCTATGAAGGCCCAATTATTCGCCGTCGCCATTCGAGACTCAGAACTAAATGTCTCCGACCATGAACTCGGAATAGAAGAAACGCAATCCGAGGGAGAACCTACCCGGTTATAACATTCCTTCGGATCTTTATCAGAGGGAGGAGCAGCTACGAATATAATATTGTCCACGTCAGTAGTCAAGGAAGTTGCAGCCTCTCGAACTGTGTCTGACCACTGACTAGGCGACATGGGAGCGTCTGCCCCTAGTTTTGTCCTCGGGGCGTAGCTATTTGCGATAAAAACAGCCTCGGGCTTCAAATCATGAACTGTTCGAACACTTTCCTCGTTACGTTCAGCGCAACCCTCCGTGATAGCAGGGTCTGGATTGTCAACAACAACGGAAGAAAAAGAGCACCCATACATGCCGTAGCTGATAACTTTCCAGTCGTTGCCGAGCGCTTTCTGAATAGGATTCGCCATCGTCAGGGCTATAGAGTCACCCATCACGATCGCTACGTGTGAAGCATCGACAGGGCCTAGAAAGCAGTCTTCCAGACTTATTGGGCCAGGATCGCCACAGGAGGCTATCGGACTTGGTGCCTGAGCTGAGTTGATCGCTTCGTCCATGGTCGGTTCCAATATGGGCCAAGAATCTGCCTGTAAAGCGGTTGAGAGCTCTGCCTGCAAAGCCGATATGCCTGCTGGTAACTCCTCCTCAACGCGGGCCTCACTAATCGCGGTTCTTGGAACAAAATGATTGTCCGAAGCGGAAACTACATGTGGTGGAAATACAAGTACGAAAGTCACGAGTGCAACTGTGAGAACACAGATAAATCCAAACACAGAGTGCACGAAATTTTTACTCATAGTGGATGGATGCTGAAGGACGCCAATGCAACGCTTCCGCCAGTTTGGTTTCCGCAAAGGGTCCTCGACCAGATGATAACAGGAGACAGCGCAAAACAACATAAGGACTATACTCAGCGCGTAATAGGTACTCCCCTCGTCCAAAATCTGCAACATAAAGACGATTACTGGAAAGTGCCAAAGGTATAGAGAGAAGGATATATTACCGAGGTAGCCGCTTACCCTGTTAGTAAAGACAAAAAGACCGCTATGAGGCACGCTCCCGGTACCAGCTGCGATCAGCACCGCCGTGCAGACTACAGGAAATAAGGCAGCTGGTGCCGGAAAGGAACTTGCCGAGCTAATAACAAAAACCGAAAGCAACAGGCCAAGAGCTGCGGACCGAGCTAGGGGCGTTCGGTACTTATGCGGGATGTTAGCAAGTTGTGGCATGAGCACAGCCAGAAAAGCACCGACACCAAGCTCCCAGGCACGCGAGAGGGTTGAAAAATATGCGATGCCCGGACTCGACTGAGTCTCGTGTAAGGCCCACGCGAATGACAACGCCGACAGCAACACAATGGAGGTACCGACCACCAGACGCACGGAGCGGGGGTTTCGCCTCCGATCACCCCGGAGAAAGACAAAAAACGAAGCAACCATGATCCATGGCCAAACAAAATAGAACTGTTCCTCGACGGACAACGACCAGTAATGCTGCAGGGGGGAAACGGGCCCATCTGCCTGGAAATAATCTGTCCCAGCGAAAGCAAAACGCCAATTTGCTGAAAACAAGGCCGCCCAGAAGCCGTCAATAAGCGTTTCGGCCGAACGGCTCGCGTTAAAGATCAGCTTGGCTGCAATAACAGTGACTATTAACACGAGTAAGGATGCAGGCAAGATCCTCTTGATACGGCGGAGATAAAAGTCTTTCAACGAGATCCGGCCGGTGGACTCATACTGACGAATCAGTTGACCCGTAATCAGGAAACCTGATACTACAAAAAAAATATCAACACCGATAAAGCCGCCGGCCGGCCACTGTAATAGATGGTCCAAGATAACGACAACGACCGCAAACGCTCGGAGACCCTGAATGTCCGGCCGGAAGGATGGACTCGTCAGTACATTATGGGACTGATGGGGCTTATGCCTGCGAACAACTGCAAAATGGGACATATCTTCCAAACGGTTGAGGCAAACCAAATAACAGATTCGCACCGGGGCGGTGCCAGCAAACTTCCAAAACGGTGGACATTGTTACAAAAAGTACGGGCAAAATAACAACTGTGTGGTCACGGTTGCGGCGGAGCCTAAGCGTTCGCCTACGTTTATCCTAGCCGCCCAATAAATTCGTAGTTCTGAGATGGTTTGAGTCAAGCTATGACTTGATTCTGTCCTGTTTCGCGACCAGGACTATCAATCCTGTCGCCGTGTCTCGTGGCACAGTAGATAGCGAATCCCCAGACCATAGCAACTGTCGGTCGGTCCAGTACGACATTGCTCAGTACCATGCCAGCCAGAATGGCCAACAAGACCGCTCGACCCACGTTATTTATGGTCCGATAAACAAAACAGAAGTAACACACGACAGTTACAACTCCGAGGAGTCCAAACTCCATCAAGATGGTCATTGCATCCGAGTGGGCGCTCTTCTCGCTCCACCACCAAAGGGAAGTAGTGCGATAGTCGCTGTACGCGCCACCTCCGATAGCCTTCGTTACTATGTCGCTTTGAATGAATATCTCAATACGTTCCAACCACGCAGCTAGACGACCAGACCCAAGCGAACCGACTCCTAATGACTCGACGTCACCACCCTCCACCTGTGTACTGTCGCGCCAGGCTGCACCTAAAGGAAGTAATATCGCTGCAACGAGACCAATCCATTTCAAGCTTATGTTGTAGTGCTCAAAAGTCCTAGCAGCAAAGAAAATAGCCAGCATAAGTAGAGCAGTCGTAACACCATAACCAATTATAAGGATTGTCCCGACAATGCAGAGAGGGATTCTAACCTTCATTCGCCATGGGGAGCACCAGAGGATTATTACTAAGGCAACCATGGTAAGAGATGAACTATGAACAGCGGTCTCACCCGCGAAGAATGGGGTAAACCTGACTACCCCTGAATAGCTGAGGGGACCAGCCGTCAAAGCAACAAATGCGGCGTAGGCCACAATTACAGCCGCACCAATTGCCACGGTCGCGCGGCAATCCGGGACTCGCGCAAATGAAAAAACGCCCAATGCACTTAGAGAGATACAATACCGTACCAGGGCGCCTGTTTCTCCGGCAGACCCTGCGAAATATAGGATAGCGCTAATGCTGAGTAGGACGCCAATAAGAACAGACAGCACTGCAGCGAATTTCATCTGAAAGAGGGCGACAAAGAAGACAAGTCCACCAAAGAACGCCGAGGTTCCTAGAGAAAGCACGCTAGCCAAGGATGAAGAATTGTTATAAGAAGCGATATATGCGCATAGGCTCCCCCAGAGGGACAGAAGCAAAAGCGTACTTAAGGCGTCCGGCTTCCCCTCAGGCTCGTTCACCAGTGTCAAACCGTCACTGAATTGGAGCTTGCTCCTACTACTCGTACGTTTATTCAGGGTCATCTTGATCCAGTCGCTTTATACTAGTCCGGCCGATGCGGAAAAACCTAAGGGGTGAGAGGTGGATCACCGCGAGCAACCGTGGGGTACAACTCGCCTTTAGAAACTGTCCGACGGGACTCGTCCAGACGCGGTAGCGAAAGCCATAGCAGCCTCCAACGTGCTCGTCGAAGGAATTTCAAGGTTCAACTCATGCGCCAGGCCTCTCCGAGTTAGCTCGCGAGTGATCTGTTCCTGGTGGTCGTCGACGTGTTCGCCGAACTTCTTCAATCTGGTGACCATCACGGGAGTCTTGCCTAAGTCCATGATCCGCATCGCTGAGCCGACGCCTGAATGCGTTATAACGACATCAGAGCACTCAACCTGTGTGTCGAACTGGGTGGCGTCCATCATTTCCGTCGCAAATCCACGAACATCGGTTCGATTAGTAGCACCAAGCTGCCAGACGATCTCATGCTGACCAAAGGCACTTTCAATGGCGTCAACGGCGCGATCGAAACGGTACGGCCTTATAGTTCCTAGGGTTACAAAAATTTTTAGCGTTTCTTTTGCGGGAATAGTTTTTGGAGTCAATGAGTAATCGTCCAGGACAGAAGGGCCCAATTTCCAACGCTTTCCCGCCCAACCAGCATGTTGCGTATATACCCGCGTCCCCGGAATTTGCGCAACTATTTTTCCTGAGAGGGATGGTCCGTCGAATCTCGATACGCTCTCAAGATAGTATCGACGCATACCAATCTTTGCAGCAGCAAGCATAGCCGGAACCGCTATTGCTGCACCTGTGCTGAATATCATGTCGTAATTGCCGCCCGCAAATGCATGCTTTAGCGGGGTCATGGCTTGGGCCGAAGCACGCCAATCTCGGGAAGCTATATAGGGCAAATAAAGTACGTTTTTTTCGTCTTGCAACAACGACTTTGATTGCTCATTTTCGAAAGTGACCCAGAGGGGGTCTGTAGCTATGTCAAGTTGAGGAGCCAAACGGTGCAACTGCGCCAGATGTCCTCCCGTAGAGGCCGCCAGCACGGCACGAGCCCTTTTTTTCCCCACGAACGCTGTCCCCTAACTGTTGGCCACAACTGGCCGAAGAATCCACTATAGGCGACACAGGCAAACATTCTCAAAAGCCAACGAAGATGGCCGGCTCTGGAGTCGCCTCAGATGCATCCTTGTCTCAATACTTTGTCCGTCGATGAGACAAACGAGGATCAAGTTTCTGCGAACTCTCAGCCTGACGATTAGGTTGGATCAGCAGCCTAGCCTAATCTAGCGTAGTCGATAGGTTGAAACGGGACGGTTTTCCTCGACGCAGCCTCACACTTTCGTAGCCTTGAAAGGTATAAGGAACTTTGGAAATACGCGAATACCTAAGGATACTGCGACGGAGCTGGCTGCTAGTTGTCGCGTCCGTTCTGATCGCAGTACTGATTGCAGCAGTGGCATCCCTCATTGCCAAACCTACTTACACTGCAACGACACAGCTTTTCGTATCCATACAGAACTCCGGCAGCGTCAGCGAGCTGCAGCAAGGGAACACTTTCACCCAGGCTCGTGTGCAGTCATATGTGAAGACCGCCGAGACTCCTGCGGTTCTCCAGCCCGTGATCGACAGTTTGGGCTTGGAGTCCACTCCTTCTGAACTCGCTTCTCAGGTCAGCGCCACTGCAGACCTAAATACCGTCCTCATCACAGTATCTGCATCAGCTCCGTCGCCAGTCGAAGCCGCTGCGTTGGCCCAGGCTGTTGGTGAGAGCTTGGTTGAAGTTGTCGTGGACTTGGAAGGATCAGGGCAGGGTGGACCTTCGCCGGTTAAGCTGTCTGTTATTACTCCTGCAACTGCGCCCTCTGAGCCATCTAGCCCCAATGTAAACCTGAATCTAGCCGTTGGTGCATTACTAGGCCTAGTGATTGGCTTAGGGATTGCCTTGCTCCGTTCTGTTTTGGACCAACGGGTACGGAATGAAGCCGATTTACGTAAGGTCACTCAAAAGCCCCTCCTTGGCGGTATCACCTATGATCCGGAGGCCAGCACGAGGCCCTTGCTTACGCACGTGCCTGCTCAAAGTCCTCGCGCAGAGTCCTTCCGTCAAATCCGCACAAATCTGCAGTTTGCTAATGTAAGTCGTAAGACCAGAACAGTACTAGTTACATCCTCATTGCCGGGAGAAGGCAAAAGCACTACAGCCACGAACCTTGCCATTGCGCTCGCTGAAGCTGGCGAGTCAGTCCTCCTGGTCGATGCAGATCTCCGCCGGCCGCGGGTCGACGAATACTTGGGGCTCGAACGAGGTGCGGGCCTGACTACTGCGCTTATCGGGCAAGCCAATGTGGACGACCTCCTTCAGCCATGGGGCGATGACGGATTGTTTGTCCTTACTGCTGGTCAAATTCCTCCCAATCCAAGTGAACTGCTCGGCTCTCGGGCCATGAAGGAGCTGCTCCTCCACCTGGAGTCGACGTTTGATGCCGTAATTATCGATGCCTCGCCCCTGCTGCCGGTCACAGATTCTGCTGTGCTTGCCCAGCAAGTTGGCGGCGTGGTTCTGGTCGTTGGGTCCGGCAAAGTCAAAAACGCAGAAATCCAGAAATCGATTGCTGCTTTGGATCTAGTAGACAGCGATATCCTCGGCGTGGTTTTCAATCTATTACCCACTAGCGGACCAGATTCGTATGGATATAGTTACTACTCCTACGCTTCCATGGAACCTGAAGTTAGTTCACTGCCCGGTTCCCGTAGAAATAGTCGGCGGAAAATAGCAGCCGATCCGAAACCGCGTCGAACAAATGGACCATCGGACACACAGCACAGTCTCTCTGGAAGTCTCGGCTGACAAGGATAGGAGCCTCGAGGAGAACTGTGGAAGATAACAGAGTCAGCACTGCCTGGCGGAGGAGGTATAACCGCCGGCTAGCCGTAATCGATGCACTTGTTATTCTCTGGGCGACAACCGGAGCAGTAATTTTGCGTTTTGGCACGACTACAGAGGACGTAGTGAGCATCGATGGTCAACCCTATATAGCTCTCTCGATCGCTCTGACTGCAGCCTGGTGGGCGATGCTTGGTATGTGGGGAAGCCGAGACCCGAAAATTATGGGTTATGGCACGGAGGAGTTCAAGCGCCTATTTAGTGCTTCCTTTTGGCTTTTTGGCCTCATAGCGCTATTTTCTTACAGCTTTCAACTTGATACGGCGAGAGGCTACATTGGCGTCGCGCTGCCGGCCGGAGTTCTCGGCCTGCTGGCCGGACGCACGCTAGTTCGCCGCCTACTCCGCATCGAACGGAAGCAGGGCAGGAGCACTGCAACTGTCCTCGTTATTGGTGGCCCAACGAGCGTTGAGCACCTAGTACGGTCGTTGCAAAGTCAGCCAATGGCCGGTTATCTACCGGTCGCAACCTACTTACCTCTGGCGAGCCCTGGAACAATTATTGATCCTGCCTTGGGGCTACCTACGTTGGGATATGGAAGTTCGATTGAAGAGTTAACACAGACTATCCGAGCCTCGGCTCCCGACGCTGTGGCGCTGTCCTCAGGAGTTCCGCTCGCACCCCGGACCATCAGGGAACTGGGATGGGCTCTCGCTGATCTCGACATTCGTATGATCATGGCCCCTGCCCTTACCGACGTTGCCGGACCACGGATTCATACACAGCCGTTGGCTGGCTTACCACTTATTCATGTTTCAACGCCCAACCTTGGTGGCTGGCAGCGCCTCACGAAACGAGTGTTTGATATCGCGGGGGCCTTATTCCTTATTCTTTTGAGTTCTCCGCTCCTTGTCCTTACTGCCCTTCTTATACGTCTAGATAACCCAGGACCCGTGCTCTTTAAGCAAGTACGTGTTGGAGCGTCAAGCGATAATTTTTGGATGCTTAAGTTTAGATCAATGGTTGTGGATGCTGAAGATCAGCTGCGGGACCTGAAGCGCCATAGTGAAGGTAATGGTGTGATGTTTAAGATGAAGGCAGACCCTAGGGTTACACGTGTTGGAAAGTTTATTCGGAGATACAGCATCGACGAGCTTCCTCAATTGTTTAATGTTTTAGGCGGAACCATGAGCCTTGTTGGCCCCCGCCCCCCGCTGCCCTCCGAGGTAGAGACTTACGAGATATACATGCGCCGCCGTTTACTCGTGCGCCCCGGGCTAACGGGTCTGTGGCAGGTGAGCGGGAGGTCGCTGCTCTCTTGGGAAGACACGGTTCGTCTAGACCTGTACTACGTAGAAAACTGGTCGTTAGCTGGAGATATTGCGATTCTCCTCAAAACGTTCAGAGCCGTGGTATCTCGCCACGGTGCCTACTAATCCGGGCGCCATGCCCTCTCACTGCTCCCAAAGGCTGAATGATGCTACCCACTGATGAGGGGTTCTCAAAGTACGGCTCTTCGCCATCCGCCGTAAACCATGAAAGGCCCCCTGCCCAACAACGGCGGCGCCTGAATCCCACTCTGGTCAAGATAGGGCTGGGGCTCCTCTCAGTGGTTGGGCTGACTGCAGTCGCTGGTGGAGTGCTCGTGCACCAGGCATTGGACGTGCGGAGCCGACTTGACGAGGCCCTAGCCTTAGTCCCTCAGCTGCGCTTCGAGCTTGAAGAGGGAAAACAAGACGAAGCGCGAGGAACTTTCGAACAGATTCAGAAACATGCAGCAAATGCGCGGTCCACAACCACTACTCCGCTGTGGACAGCTGGAGCAGCCACACCCTTCATCGGGCCAAATTTTCATGCCGTAAGAGAGGCTGCAGTCTCCGCCGATGACATTGTGACGCGTGCTGGTGCCCCTTTACTGGGAATCTACGGCTCGTTAAACTCGCAGACTCTGTCACCAGAAAATGGTCAAATCGATGTAGTTCGGCTTCAAGATGCAGCTCCAAGCATCTCGGCGGCTGCGCAGACGGTCAAACTGTCCCATGCCCGCCTGGCTGCCGTCGATCTGTCCGAGCTCTTGGAACAAGTCGCCGACCCGATACGGTCAGCGACCGACGAGCTCTATGCTGCCAGTGACGCTCTCGAAGCGGCGTCATCCGCGGCACAGCTACTTCCTGAGATGCTCGGTGCAAGTGGCCCCCGAAATTATCTCCTATTGGTACAGAACAGTGCAGAGGTGAGAGCCACAGGAGGCATTCCTGGGGCTCTAGCAACTCTGAGGACGGAAAACGGCCGGATTAGCCTAAGCGAGCAAAGCAGTGCCGTGGCCCTGGGCAGCTTTTCACCTTCACTTGACGTCGATTTGGAGCAGGAAAAGCTCTATACCGCGCGCCTTGGCACCCAGATGCAGAACGTAAATTTGACGCCTGATTTCCCCACGGCCGCTGCAACGGCGAAGACAATGTGGGAACAACGACACCAGGGGCAAGTTATTGATGGGGTACTTGCCCTCGATCCCGTGGTCCTGGCACACCTCTTAGAATCTACGGGCCCCGTGGCCTTGAGTGATCCAAGCGTCCTTCAACTCGTCAAGGGAACTTCCCTTCCCACATCTCTTTCTGGGCAGAACGTCATCCCAACTCTCTTGTCGGATGTCTACCGCGAGATCGTGGATCCCGTGGAACAAGACGCATACTTCGCAGCAGTGGCTGGAAGTGTCTTTGATGCATTTAGCGACGGTCAGGGAGACGGCGATCAGCTGCTAAAGGCGCTCACGCGTAGTGTTCAGGAGCACCGGCTCTATCTCTGGTCCAGCCACACAGATGAGCAGAAAATTGTCGCCTCGACGCCATTGGCCGGTTCTGTGATGGGAGCGGAGGGCGGTGGCGCGACTTTCGGCGTCTACTTCAACGATGCCACGGGCGCAAAAATGGACTACTACGCGACTCGCACCGTCCGACTTCTGGAGGCGTGCGAATCTGGGGACTACAGTCGATATACGGCCCGCGTTAACATCGCCAACAATGCACCAAAAGATGCGGCATCCATCCTCCCTGACTACGTCACTGGTGGCGGAACCTACGGTGTCGAACCCGGTCGAATACAGACAAATTACGTTGTCTATGGTCCCGCCCAGTCGTTCGTTGAGACAGCAACTGTGAACGGGCAGACTGTACCCGTTGGTTCGGGTAAGCATGGACAGCGACCAGTCGGAACAGTCAGCCTCGAACTGGCTCCTGGTGAAACTGCGGAATTGGATGTGGTGTTTTCTCGAGTCATTCAGGACTCCGAGCCACGACTCCAAGTGACACCCGGGCTTGAGCCTCTCGAAAATGTAGTACTGCCACCCCTGAGTACCGGGTGCGACTAATTGCGAGCCGCAGGTTTTATATCACATCCCGCTTGGAACTCCATCAAGGACCTGTTACCGTAAAGAGCGCTTCGACTGGAAAAAGTAGTGGCCGAAGATCTGTATCCGGAGTGCTGGGGAGGGCTTCGGAAAGAGTTGTAGATTTTGAAGTTTGAATCATTTGCCATTGGGGGTCTCAGTGGCAACGGTTAATTATTACCAAGACAGTCTTTTATCAATCGCATGGGGAGTCTCATATGAAAAAAACCGCATCCGCCCTCGTCTTGGCCGGATCCTTGGCCTTCTTCGGTGCTGGCGCCGCTAATGCCGTCGATCGTTATCCCGCGCCCGAACCTGCCGGTGTCAGCGACGCGACTGTAACTCCCGGCGCAACAGTCGCTTTCAGCGGATCAGGTTTCACCCCCGGTGAAGCCATCAGCGTTACTGTTGACTACTCCAATGCCCCTGTTGTTGTTCCCGGAACTGGTGTCAATGGACTGATCATCCTCGCAGAAGTAGTGAACACATTCACAACCAGTGCTGACGCCAGTGGCAACTTCACCACGAATGTGACGCTCGGTGAAGCAGGCACCTACACGCTGACTGCCACAGGCCTGGAGTCGGGCCGCGTGTCCACTGCTGTCGTTTCAGTTGATCCGGCGTTTGCCGGCGACGGCAGCGGATCCGACGACGGATCCGGCGACGGCTCGAGCAACGGCGGATCCGAAGCTGGCGACGACAACCTGGCTAACACCGGCGCTGACTCCGCCATGCTACTCTGGGGCGCCGCGGGCGTCCTAGCACTCGGTGCCGGTGTAGCTTCCGTAGCGGTTGCTCGCCGCAAGAATGCCTAATTCTTAGCGCGAAACAAAGGAGGGAGGATGGTAACCGGACGGTTTCCATCCTCCCTCCTTTTGGCGAACTCAAGCCGTCCCCATAGCGTCACACAATCAGGGCTGCCCTGCCACGGCTACTGTTAAGACGGCCAAAATTGCTAGGCAAGCATACGTCGAAAGCTCTCTCTTGCTTCGGCGACTCCGCTGTCGACGCCATTCCCCACTCGGCTCAGTCATGACCTAGACGCTTGCCCCGGGGATATTGTTTACAAAAAAGTAGTTATTACCTATCTCTGCATGGCGCTTACGCATCGGTTGTGGCCAAGGACCTTGGCAACTGCTTGAAGGCGATAAGATTTCATGGTTATTTGCTAGAAATTATTTAGGGGAAACGTGCGTATTTCTGTCATCGGTTGCGGTTATCTCGGAGCCGTACATGCTGCCTCCATGGCGAAGCTTGGACACGACGTCATCGGTATTGACGTCGATAAAGCCAAAATCAATGAGCTGGCGTCCGGTCGCGCGCCCTTCTTTGAGCCGGGTCTGCCCGAGCTCCTCGCTGAATCGGCTGCATCGGGTCGCCTGACGTTCAGCACCGACATGGCGGAGGCTGCTGGTGCAGATGTGCACTTTGTCTGCGTCGGGACACCGCAGCGCAAGGGGGAATTCGCAGCAGACCTCCGCTATGTTGACGCCGCGTTCGCAGCGCTGGCTCCCTATTTGAAGCCCGGCAATGTCGTGGTCGGAAAGTCCACCGTCCCGGTGGGTACCGCTGCACGCCTCGCCGAGGATCTTCAGGAGACAGCTGCAGAGGCCATCCTTGTCTGGAACCCCGAGTTCCTTCGCGAAGGCCACGCAGTTCAAGACACGCTGACGCCGGACCGCTTCGTGTACGGCGTCCCGAGCGGGGACGCTGGGACGGCTGCCGTGGCCGCCCTGGACGAGGTCTACTACACTCCCCTTTCCGCTGGTACACCCCGCCTCGTGGTGGACTACGCTACTGCCGAGCTCGTCAAGACGGCGGCCAATTCCTTCCTGGCGACCAAGATCAGCTTCATCAACGCCATGGCTGACATCTGTGATGCCGCGGGCGCAGACGTCACGCTCCTGGCCGACGCTATTGGCATGGACGACCGCATCGGCCGCAAGTTCCTCAACGCCGGAGTGGGATTCGGCGGCGGCTGCCTGCCCAAGGACATCCGCGCCTTTATGGCACGCGCCGGTGAGCTGGGCGCAGACCAGGCGCTGACATTCCTGCGCGAAGTGGACACCATCAACATGCGCCGCCGCACCCGCGTCGTTGAAATGACACGTGACATTTGCGGCGGTTCGCTGCTGGGCAAGCGCATTACCATTTTGGGTGCGGCGTTCAAGCCCGACAGCGACGACGTCCGCGACTCCCCCGCGCTCAGTGCCGCGGCCCAGATGCAACTGCACGGCGCCACAGTGACTGTAACTGATCCTGAAGCCCTGCAGAACGCCAAGGGTCGTTTCCCCGAACTCAATTATGACCCGATCACTGAGAACGCCATCGAACGCGCCCACGCCCTGGTTCTCCTCACCGAATGGAAGGAATATCGGGCTTTGGACCCCAAGACGATCGGAGCGCTGGTAACGGATAAGAACATCATCGACGGCCGCAACGTCCTGGATCCCAATTCCTGGCGCGAAGCTGGATGGAACTTTAAGGGCATGGGTCGCCCATAACACCACGGCCTTTCCATGGGCTAGCCAAAGTGCTGCAGGGACCGGATGATCCGTCCCTGCAGCACTTTTTTTGATTCAGTTCCGAGGTGCTGGTTCAACCGCCTCCTGAACTGCTACTATCATGACGCACGCCCACATTTTGGGTGAGGCGGTCTCATTTTGACAACAAAACCGTCTTGTTAACCAACAATTCCTGGGGGAATTTCTTGCTTTCAGCAGCGTCAGTCTCTGCACTTCCTATTTTTAGTGTTTTTGCCAGCACCGGCATGATCATTTGGGCCGCCGTCGGTTTAGTGGGCCTCCTCAGCGGGATGGTGACCGTCCGGATGGCCCGGCGCCGTCACCAGCCCGTTGAACCTGTCGCCAACAAGACGCCGGTTGACACCGCAGCACAGCCTTCAGCCTTGGGGAACGCCAGCCCGGTCTCCGCGGACAACGTTATGCAAGCGGCCTAAACCCTCACAGAGGAAACCGGGCTGGCGACGGGCACCGCTTTCAGCCCTACGGCGTGCGAACCGCCGGCGCCGGGTTACGGGATCTGATGGCTTCCTCCGTTCTGGCGGTTTCCTCCTTGTTCCAGACACCGGTGGCCAGTTCAATGACCAGAAGGTGTGGGTCAAACCCGGGCAGCAGGAACTGGAACTCGATCGCGTAGCCGGGGCGCAGGTCCAGCCGGGCCGCGGTGTCCAAATCTGCCAGGCTTCCAGTCCACGCGGCAACGGCCAGCCGGATCCGTTCCCGTTTCTCCACGGCCGACAGCGGCTCCGCGGGTTCGTCCAGCTCCACACCCTCCGCGTCGAAGGAACCA
The DNA here is from genome assembly GCF_030125555.1 of Arthrobacter sp. zg.Y820. NCBI lineage: Bacteria > Bacillati > Actinomycetota > Actinomycetes > Micrococcales > Micrococcaceae > Arthrobacter > Arthrobacter sp. zg.Y820. The sequence continues at coordinate 93,788 of NZ_JASKLX010000012.1, read as the reverse complement.
GAGGGATCCACCGTGTAGGTGATCTCCGGGTCGTCGTGTCGGCCGCCGATCTCCAGGGAAAGTCCGGACAGCGGCGAAGACCCCGCCTCGCCCATCTGCTGCTCCTCCCACCAGGAAATCAGCAGCCGGCCGATGGACAGGGCATCCTCACGTGCCACTCCCAGCACTGTGCAGCGTCCGTTGAGCCCGCCCATGAGGACCGATTGATCCGGGAGGCGGGCAATAAGGGAGTCGTGGGTTCGCACCAGGACCTGCAGCCATTCCCGGTCCCGCTTTTCCCCGGACACCGCCAGACGGGAGTGTCCCGCACCGGGGGCCTCCGATCCGGCGATCTGCAGGTTCAGGGTGTCGTTTGGCCCCAGCGCGTCGATCTGATGCGACAGCCGGCTGATGACGGCGGACAACTGGCTGCGACTGCCCAGGGTCCTGACCGTGTACGTGTTGGCTGCCAGGCCGCTCATGAAGAAGGGTCCGGTCCAGCTGTCGGCCGAGACCTCCGCGCCGGGCAGAGCGGCGGCCGCTCCTGCGACCCAGGCATCCACTTCGGCTGCGGCTTTGTCCCTGGCGGCGCGCTTGCCCCCGAAGAGCCCCATCAGATCAGGTCCAGGCTGAGTGCTTTTTCCATCCGGCCAGCCTACTGGCGGCACCGTCGCGGGCTGCGGAGAAACACGGTCCCGAGGCTGTCTTCTTGCCCGGCCCCGGGATCAGCGTCATCTGTAGAGAGCCGCTGCCACCACCACGGCCGTAACCGCCGCCAGCAGAGCCAAGCCGATGTAAGTGATCCAATCGCGACGGGTACGACGGTAGCGCGTCCGGCGCCATTCTCTTGCGGGGGCAGGTGTGTCCATGCATTCGAACGTATGACCACAACTCATTCCGCGGAACGGTATTGGATACTCGTCTGTTCCCCGAAATTACTTGCTCGGCAGCAAGATTTGGACTATGGCTTGACCCTGCAGGCCTAGTTCGCCGCGAGCAGCGCTTCCTCGAGCGCGACCCAGGCGAGCATGGCGCACTTGACCCGCGCCGGATAGCGGGAGACGCCGGAGAACGCGGCGGCGTCGCCGAGCACCTCTTCATCAGCCTCCACGGTGCCGCGGGAACGCATCACCTCGCGGAAGTTATCCACCAGCGCCATGATCTCGTCCCGGGACAGCCCGGCGGCCAGATCGGTGAGTACGGAGGCCGACGCCATCGAAATGGAACAGCCCTGCCCCTCCCAGCTGATGCCCTGCACGGAGGTGATGCCGGCCCCAACGCCGGCGGCACCGGCCGCGGAGGTTCCGGCGTCGGTCATCACCGCGCGCAGCGTGATCTCATCGCCGCAGGTGGGATTCAGCTGGTGGCTCTCCCCCGACTTCAGCCCCGCCGGCACCTCCGCCAGGCCGGCGCCGTGCCGGGCCTTGGCATGGTCCAGGATGATCTGCTGGTACAGCTGCTGCAGCTCGGCGCTCATTTACTTCACTCCAAAAAACGGACGGACGCCGGCCACCGCGTTCAGGAACGCGTCGACGTCGTCGGTGGTGTTGTACAGATAGGTGCTGGCGCGGGTGGTGGAGATCAGGCCCAGGCGGCGGTGCAGCGGCTGCGCGCAGTGGTGCCCCACGCGCACGGCAATGCCCGCATCATCCAGGAACTGGCCCACGTCGTGCGAGTGGACGCCGTCGACGTCGAACGCCGCCAGCCCGATCCGCTCCACGCCGGCGCGCGGGCCGAGCACCCGGATGCCCTCGATCGCTTCCAGCCCGGCCACCAGCCGCTCACCCAGTGTGGCCTCCCAGGCGTGGATGCGGTCCATCCCGGTTTCCTGCAGGTAATCCACCGCGGTGCCCAGGGCCATGGCCTGCGAAATGCGCTGCGTGCCGGCCTCAAAGCGCTGCGGGGACGGCAGGTAGTCGGCCTGCTCCATGGTCACCGTGGTGATCATCGATCCGCCGGTCAGGAACGGCGGCATCGCGTCCAGCAGTTCGGCCTTGCCGTAGAGCACGCCGATGCCGGTGGGGCCGAGCATCTTGTGCCCGGAGAACGCGGCGAAATCCACGTCCAGCGCCTTCACGTCCACCGGCAGGTGCGGCACCGACTGGCAGGCATCGAGCACGACGAGCGCCCCCGCGTTGTGCGCGAGGCGCACCAGGGTTTCCACCGGGTTGATGGTGCCGAGCACGTTGGAGGCGTGCGTGAACGCCACGATTTTGGTGCGCCCGGTGATCAGCCGCTCGGCCTCCTCCAGCCGCAGCGCGCCGTCGTCGTCCACCGGAATGAACCGCAGCGTCGCTCCGGTGCGCGCGGCCAGTTCCTGCCAGGGAATCAGGTTGGCGTGGTGCTCCATTTCGGTGACCACAATCTCGTCGCCCGCGCCGAGCGCGAAGCGGCGGGCGGCCTCTCCCCCGCGGCCGGCGGCGGCGTTGGAGAAGGAGTAGGCGATCAGGTTGATCGCCTCGGTGGCGTTGGACGTCCAGACGATCTCGTTGGGCCGGGCGTTCACGAAGCCGGCGACCTTGGCGCGGGCATCCTCGTACACGTCGGTCGCGGCCACGGCGAGGGTGTGCGCGCCGCGGTGCACCGCCGAGTTGCGCTGTTCGTAGAACTCCTGTTCGGCTTCGATCACGCTGAGCGGGTTCTGCGAGGTGGCGCCCGAGTCCAGGTACACCAGCGGATGGCCGTTGACCTGCTGGTGCAGGATCGGGAAGTCGTTGCGGATGCGCAGGACCTCGGCGTTGTCCAGGGGCCCGGTCAGGGGCTTGAGCGTTTCGGGGGTGGAAACCACAGGCACTGGAAAAACTCCTTGGCTGGCCGGTCGGGTGCGCACGTGATCTGCATCAATACGCAACATAAGTCTGTGCTAATCATCCCACTGCACGGCCGCGAGCGCACCTGAGCCGCACCTTAGTTGGGCGGGCTGCGAGCGCCGTACGCAGGTTTGCCGCCGGCAGGTAGGTAAGCCGGCGAAAACGGGTATTCCGTACCGGTTACCCCGCCCGACGCGGACGTTAGGTTGCATAGCGGGTGCGCCCCGCCGGGCGCTTTGGCGGAATGAAAGCCGGGTTCGAAATGTTCAGAAAAGTCGCCGCCGTCCTGAGCGGGGTTGTCCTCGCCGCCGCATCCCTGATCGGGTTCGCTCCGCCCGCGGCTGCGCTCTCCCCCGGCGTGGCATTCTCCGCCACCAATCTGCCCACGTGGCAAACCAACGGAATTGTCTGGACCATGGCCGAGTCCAACGGGGTGGTGTACGCCGGCGGAACCTTCACTGCCATCCGCCCGCCCGGGACCGCAGCCGGCGCCGCCGGATCAAGGAGCGCAGTGAACTTTGCCGCGTTCGACGCCTACACCGGCAACCCCACCAGCTGCTCACTGTCAGTGACCGGAGGCAGCGCCACCGTGCGGGCCTTGGACGTCTCCCCCGACGGGCGCACGCTGTACATCGGAGGCAGCTTCGGCACGGTCAACGGCGTGGCCACCACCCGCATTGCCGCGATCAACCTGCCCGGCTGCACCGTCAACACCAACTTCAAACCCGCAGCCGTCTCCTCCACCGTGCGCGCCATCGAGGCCACGGCCTCAGCCGTCTACTTCGGCGGAGATTTTAGGACCGTCGGAACGGCGGCCCGCAACCGGCTGGCAGCAGTCAGTGCCACCGGATCGCTGCAGGCGTGGGCGCCGTCGGCGGATCAGCCGGTGCGGGCCCTGCACGTCCCCGCCGGCAAGAGCACGGTGCTCGCCGGCGGCGACTTCCTCACCATGAACGGCGCCGACTCCAAGGCCCTGGCTGTGCTGAACAACACCACCGGCGCCAACGTCCGCACCTATCCCAACTTCTTCATTCCGCGCACCTCCACGGTGAAGTCCATCGACTCCGACGGCACCAGCTTCTACATCGGCAACGAGGGCACCGGCGGCGGCGTGTTCGACGGCCGCGCGCGGCTGGACCTGACCACCTACAACCAGGTCTGGCGGGACACCTGCCTGGGCGCCACGCAGGCGGTGAGCGTGTACAGCCAGACGCTGTACTCCGCGCATCACGCACACGACTGCTCCAGCATGAACTCCTTTCCCGACGGACCGCGCGTGCACCTGAGCGCACAGAGCATCACCAGCCCCTCCCCCATGCACCAGTGGAACCCGGTCACCAATGACGGCCAGGGCGAAGGGATCGGCCCGCGGGCCCTGGCCCACACCACGGCCGGAAGCGGCAGGGACGTCCTGTGGACCGGCGGAGAATTCACCACCGTCAACGGCAGCGGGCAGCAGAGCCTGACCCGCTTCGGACCGGCATCGTCCAGCACCGCCGGCCCGGGCACCCCGAAGTTTGTCAGCGCCGAGTCCCGGGCCTCCGGCCAGAACACCATCCGCTGGCAGTCCACCTCGGACCCCGACGATTCCGAGCTCACCTACCGGGTCTACCGCAACGGTTCCACCACCCCGCTGGCGGCCGTCAATTCGTCGTCGCGCTGGTGGGACCTGCCGCAGGCCTCCTTCACCGACACCACTGCGGTGCCGGGCACTGCCTACACCTACCGGGTGCAGGCCACGGATCCCAGCGGACGCAGCGGCCCGCTGTCCGCGCAGGTTCAGGTCACCACGGCGACGTCGGCTGCCCCCTATCCGGCGCTGGTGCGGGCCGACGGCGCCACCACCTACTGGCGGCTGGGCGACTCCCTGGCGGCGGCGGCCGATTCCTCCAACGGCAACAAGATGGGCCTGCCCAACCTCGGGGCGAAACTCTCGGGATCCGCCGGAGCCCTGCGCAGCGACAGCAACCGCGCGGCCAGCTTTGACGGCGTCGACGACATGATCTTCGGTCAGCAGCGCGTCAGCGCCCCGACGGTGTTCAGCGCCGAGGCCTGGTTCAAGACGGACACCACCACCGGCGGGAAGATCCTGGGCTTCGGCAACGCCCAGCCCCGCCGCAACGGAAGCTTGCTCGGCTACAGCAGCGTCTATGACCGGCACGTCTACATGAGCAACGCCGGCAAGCTCGTGTTCGGCACCTGGTCCGGCACGAGGGTGGTGGTGACCTCGCCCGCCAGTTACAACGACAACGCCTGGCACCACGTGGTGGCGACCCAGGGCCCGGGCGGCATGGTGCTCTATGTCGACGGCGTGAGGGTTGCCTCCAATACCGTGTCCGCCAACACCGTCTCCCTGGGATCCTGGCGGATCGGCGGGGACTCGATCCCGTCCACCTGGCCGAATGCTCCGACCAGCCGCCACTTCAAGGGCTCCATTGACGAGTTCGCCGTGTACCCGACGGCGCTGACCGCCGCGCAGGTTGCCGCCCACAACCAGCAGGGCCGCCGGTAATTGGCGCCGGTACGGGACGGCTCCGCCCGGCGTGCCGCGCTGTGGACCGCTGCCAGCGGGGTGCTGGCAGTGATGGCGGCGATCCTGCTCTGGCCCGCGCCGGTGGACCGGCCGCTGTACGGCACCCTGCTGCGGTTACTCCACCGGTTGCAGGACCATGGGCTGCCGGGCTGGGTGGACTACGCAATGCTGGAATCCGCCGCCAACGTGCTCCTGTTTATTCCGCTGGGTGCGCTGGTCGCGGCGTTGCTGCCGCCGCGCCGCTGGTGGTTCGCGCTGCTGCTGTGCGCCGGATTCGCCGCGGGGATGGAGGGCTTTCAGGATGTGTACCTCCCGCACCGGCAGGGCAACGCGCAGGATGTCCTGCTCAATGCCGGCGGAGCCCTGCTGGGGCTGGCGCTGACCGCAGCCGGGCGGGGGCAGCGCTCCCTGCGCCGCCGCCGTCGTCGTCCACCGGCAGCGAGTCGTCGTTCACCGGAAGCGATCCGCGTACCGCAGTAGAGGGGTCAGCGAACCGTAACCGTCAGCGCAATGCCGTCAGCGCAAGCTAGACAACCTTCACCTTGCGGAACTCCACCGGGTAATCATCCGAATAGTTGCGGGCCAGGCTGAAGTAGCCGCCGCGGTACTTGCGGTTCGAGGTGATGCCCGCCCAGCCGGCACCGTCCAGACGGGAAAACCGGACACTGTCAGGGGCGATATCAATCTTGAACGACATCCACTCGCCGGCTTTCACCGGCGCCGTGTCCACAGCGCTCAGCCGCAGCCCGCCGGGTTCGCCCGGACTGCGCAACAGCAGTGTCATTTCCCCGGTGGGCCGGACCACCAAGTGGTAGCCGCCCACGTCGCTGGGAATCAGCACCCGGTAGGGGCGGTCGTCCTCCTGGCCGAACGCCATGCCGGCGTGCAGGGTGTCATCGTCCGGCAGGGCCACCGGCCAGCGCATGTCGAAGTGGATGCTGTAGATTTCCCGGCGCACCGGGCATAGCGAACCCATCCGGTAACTGCTGTTGGCTGCGGCGGACATGAGCAGGGTGCCGCCGGCGAGCTTCAGTTCCGGCTGGAGATTCCAGCCCTGTCCAACCATCCACGGCAGGTCGCCGGGAGCCCGGATCCCCTCGCCAAAGCTGTCGGCGGTTGCCACGGGCTCATCGGTGGCCAGGTACGGAAGGTTGGCGCACATCACCCCGGACACGCCCAGCGCCAGCAGCCGGTCCCGCAGCTCGCGGGTGTGTGCCTCCCAGCAAATGACGGGCTTGCCGATGGCCACCACGTCCGCGATTTCGGCGTCGGAGGCCGAATGGTGCACGCCCAGGTAGGTGAACTGCCCGGCCAGCTTGGGCACAAGGTCCAGCTGCTCCGCCGTGAAGTAGCCCCAGCTGGCGTATCCGCGCTTGGTCGCCGCATCGATCTGCGCCGCCTCCGCCGACTGTTTCCAGATCAAATGGCTGCGCGACTCCGGATAGGTGTCCATCAGATCCAGCAGCGCACGGGTGTTAGTGCCCTGCTTGTCCTCGATGAAAATGACGTGGGAGGCGGCGAAGGCATCCAGGACGTCCTTGAGCAGGGGGATCTTTTCCGTGCCCGCCTTCGGGCCCAGCCAGGCCCGGGCGTCAACCACGAGCTCGGACAGCTGGGCGTAGGTGGAATCCTTGATCATCAGCATGCGGCCGGTGGTGCGTTTGGTGTTCAGGTCATGGTGGCAGACCAGCTTCCCGTCCGAGGTGGCGCTGACGGACACTTCCAACGCCACGGCGCCGGCGTTGACCGCACCGCGGTACGCGGCCATGGTGTGCTCGGGCCAGTTGTCCCACGATCCGCGGTGCGCCACCAGGAACGGTGCGGCCGCCAGCATCGATTCGATGGTGTGGACCGGAGCGGGCTCGGGCGTGCCGGACCCGTCGGAGGCATCAGCGTCAGCGCGGTTGTCGCAGGCAGTCAGGACAAGCCCGGCGGCGCCCAGGGCCAGCACTTCACGCCGGGACAGTCCCCGGGCCGGCCGCTGCGCGGAACGGTGCGGAGCGTTCATGCGTTCAGGGCTGTGTCCCCGGCCCGCCCGCCGTCCAAAAGGGTCAGGGCCCGGCGCAGGACGGTGGAGGACGTGGTGACCGTGTAGGGGAAATACACGACTTCCACTCCGATCTGCGCCATGTTCCGCTCCAGGCGGTCGCCCTTCTCGGTGCCCCGCCAGTCATCACCCTTGAAAAAGACGTTGAAGCCCACCTCACGCCAGGTGTCCGCCTTGTTCAGGTGCTCATCCACCACCACGTCATCAACAAAGCGGACGCTGCGCACAATCTCCAGCCGCTCAGCCAGCGGCACCACGGGGGTGGTGCCCTTGAGCCGCTGCGTCATTTCGGTGGAAGCAACGCCGGCAATCAGATAGTCACACTGGCTGCGGGCATGCTTCAGCAAATTCAGGTGGCCGATATGGAAAAGGTCATAAACCCCCGAGGCATAGCCGATCCGAACTGCCATTATGAACAACCCCCAGTTGTGGTCCGTTAAATCTCTTTTCATTTTCAACGCATATTTCCGGGCCCGTAAAGCAAATTCAGCACAATCACGTAGGGCCCGGAAAAACACGAGTAGAGGGAGTGCCGGCCCGAGTATTCAGCGCCTCAACTCGAGTAAAGGCCACCGTGGGACACGCAGTGGGCTGCGGCTACGCTTCCATTCAGTTTCGGGCCGCGGGCCCGTCCCCATTTCATGAGGCGGTAAAGCCGTGCACAAAAAAATTGCGGCAATATGTTCGGTTGCGGCTGTTGCAGCAGCAACCCTGATTGGCGTTGCCGCTCCGGCAAGCGCCTTGTCCCCCGGCGTGGCCTTCTCCGCCGTCGCCCTGCCCACCTGGCAAACCAACGGCATTGCCTGGGCCATGGCCGAGGCCGACGGCGTGATGTACGTGGGCGGCACCTTCACCCAGGTGCGCCCCCCGGGCACCGCGGCCGGCAACAGCCAGTCCCGGGCGGCCGTCAATTTCGCCGCCTTTGACGCCTCCACCGGCACGCCCACCTCCTGCGCCCTGTCCTTCAGCGGTGGAACCGGTGCCACTGTCCGGGCCATGGACGTGTCTCCCGACGGCCGCAAGCTGTACGTCGGCGGCAATTTCACCACGGTCAACGGCGTCACCGCGAACCGGCTGGCAGCCATCAACCTGCCCGGCTGCACCGTGGACACCACCTTCCGGCCCGGCACGGTGAACAGCACGGTGCGGACCATCGCCGCCACCGCCAACGCCGTCTACTTCGGCGGTGACTTCACCACCGTCAACGGCACCTCCCGCAGCCGGTTCGCTGCAGTGGGCCCCACGGGCAGCCTGCTTCCCTGGGCCCCGGTGGCCGACGGCGTCGGCCGCGCCCTGGACGTGCCGGCCGGCCGCAACGTGGTCCTGATCTCCGGTGATTTCAGCAACGTCAACGGCACTCCGTCACGGGCCATGGCCGTGGTGGACAACGGCGCCGGTGCGAATGTGCGCACCTATCCGGCAGCCGAATATGTGCCCGCCTCCGCCGTGGTCAAGGACGTCACCAGCGACGGCACCAGTTTCTACATCGCCGGTGAAGGCATGGGCGGCCGCTCCTTCGACGGACGGGCCAGGCTGTCCCTGGACAACAACTACGAGCAGATCTGGAAGGACACCTGCCAGGGCGCCACGCAGGCGGTGCTGCCGTACAAGGATGTGCTCTACTCCGGGCACCACGTACACGACTGCTCCGCCATGGGCGGCTTTGCCGACGGCACCCGCAAGCACCTCTCCGCGCAGGACATCGACAATCCGTACCCGTTCCTCGGCTGGAGTCCCGACACCAATGACGGCACCGGCGAAGGCCTGGGCCCGCGGGCTCTGGAAATCACCAGTACCGGCCGCGATGACGTCCTGTGGGTGGCCGGTGAATTCACCACCACCAACGGCACCGCCCAGCAGGGCCTGACCCGCTTCGGTCCCGGACCGGCGTCGGCCGCGCCCGGCACCCCGGCCAACGTCAGCGCCGTGAGCTTTGCAGCCGGCCAGAACCAGGTCCGCTGGACCCAGAGCGTGGACAACGACGACTCAGCGCTCACCTACAGTGTTTACCGCAACGGCAGCAGCACTGCCCTGGGCACCGTGACCGGAAACTCCACCTGGTTCAGCACCCCGCAGCTGTCCTTCACCGACACCACCGCCACCCCCGGAACGGCCTACACCTACCGGGTCCGGGCCAGCGACGGTACCAGCACCAGCGCGCTTTCCGGCCAGGTCTCGGTCACCACTGCCGCAGCCACACAGCCCTACCCGGCCGCCGTGCTCGGCGACGGCGCATCCACTTACTGGCGCCTGGACGACAGCACCGCCAAGGCTCCGGCCGACAGTTCACCGGGCAACAACCGGGGCGTCACCTTCGGCGGCCCGCTGCTGGCCGGCACCGCAGGGGCCGTTCCCGGCAGCACCGCAGCCGTCTTTGACGGCGTCGATGACCAGGTTTCCGGCCAGCAGCGGTATTCCGCTCCGACCACCTACAGCGCCGAGGCCTGGTTCAAGACGGACTCCGTGCAGGGCGGAAAGATCTTCGGCTTCGCTTCCGGCCAGCCCGACCGCCACGGCACGCGCAACTCCAGCGGCACCGTTGACCGACACCTGTACATGACCACCGGCGGCACCCTTGCCTTCGGTGTGCTGGATGCCGCCAACACACCCGTTGCCGTCACCACTGCGCAGGCCTACAACGACAACGCCTGGCACCACGCCGTTGCCACCCAGACGGCCTCCGGCTTCACGCTCTACGTTGACGGCAACGCCGTGGGCAGCAGCCAGACACCGGCGGCGCAGACCTACACCGGCTCCTGGCGGGTGGGCGGAGACAGCCTGAACAACTGGCCGGGACGGCCCACCAGCAACTATCTGGCCGGGTCCATCGATGAGTTCTCCGCCTACCCCTCGGCCCTCAGTGCCTCGCAGGTGGCCCGGCACTTCACTGCCGGCGGGGGAACTCCCGGCCAGCCGGAGCCGGCGCCCGACACCGCCGCGCCGGCTGCGGTGACCGGCGCCGCGGCCGCCGTCAGCAACAGCACCGCGACGCTGAGCTGGCAGGCTGCCACCGACAATGTGGGCGTCACCGGATACCGGGTGTACCGGTCGGTGGAGGAGGGCTTCACGCCGTCGGCCGCCAATCTGCTGACCACCACGGGCGGTTCCGTCCTCTCCGTCAGCGACGCGGATCTGGCCCCGGGCACCTACTACTACCGGGTGGCGGCCGTCGATGCCGCCGGCAACGCCGGGGCGGCTTCCGCCCAGGTGAACGCCACGGTGGCCGGCGCACCGCCGGTTGAGCCGGTCACGCTGTCCCTGTCCCCCACCGCCGACACCTACGTCAACCAGGGCGCTCCCAACGGAGTTCACGGCTCAGCGGTGTCCATGGCCTCGCGCGGCTCGCTGGCCTACACCTCGTACCTGCGGTTCGCCCCCGGCACCACAGTGCCGGCGGGGATGCGGCTGACGTCGGCCACGCTGCGGGTCTACACCACGTCCGAATCCTTCAGCAACTCCACTGACCCGCATTCGGTGCAGCCGGTCACGGGCAGCTGGACGGAAGCGGCCACCACCTACAACACCCGGCCGGCGCTGGGCACCTCGGTGCTGGGCAGCATTTCGCCGACGGCCACCAACACCGCCTACACGGTGGACCTGGACCCGGCCGCCGTGTCGGCCATGTTGTCCGGATCCATTGATCTGGGCATTACCAGCGCCGGAACCGACAACGCCTGGTTCCACACCAAGGAAGCGTCCTCCACCCGCCGTCCGGTCCTGACCCTGGTCTTCGGCCCCTAGCCTCCGCCCCTGAGGAGGGGCGGCAACGTTCTGCACGTTCACAACCGAAAGAAAGCGCACTCCATGAATACTGGTCTCAAACGATCGGCCCTGGGACTGCTGCTGTTGCCGCTGCTGGGTGCGGCAACAGGATGCAGTTCCTCAGACCCTTCTCCCGAAGCGGCTCCGCCGTCAGCATCGTCCTCCTCTTCCGCCTCCCGCACGCCGACGCCGTCCGCCGCTCCGGGAACCGCAGGGACCTCCGCCCCGGCTGCCGGCGCATCTGAAAGCCCGGCGGGGGAAGACACGGGGGAAGGCGCGACGGCGGCACCGGAATCGGTGGTGCAGTCCCCCCAGCCGGCGCCGGAACCCACCTTCGAGCCCACGCAGGAGCAATACCTGCAGGACAAGGTTCCGGAAGGCACTGATCCCAACGCCGTGCTGCAGGTGGGCCAGGAACGCTGCGACCAGCTGCTCAGCGCCAAGGCCGTGGACGCCGAGTCGGTGCTCAGCGAGCTGATCATGAGCCCGGCCCAGGACACCGCCGATGCGATCGCCGCCCTCTGCCCCGAGCTCCTGCCCGAGCTGGAGGCGGCCGGACGGGGTTTCCCGGACGGCATCTTCTCGGTCGGCGGGGCCGCTCCGCATGCCGAGGAGCCCTCGATTGAACCGGGAACCTACCATGCCTACGGGCTGCCCGAGGGCTGCTCCCTTCTTGTTTATGCCGGCTCCGGGGAACTGCTCGGGTCTCATGACGGGTCCGCGCCGGTGACCATCGGCGCTGACGCTGCACGCGTGGAATCGGAACAGTGCTATTCATGGTTCCGTTCATGATTTCCGGGTCCAGCTTCTTTTTCTGCTCAATTCATCTGCCTATCCAAGGGAAGGGGTAACCAATGGATATGCGCGAACAAATACTGATCCTTCGCCGCAATTGGATGCTCATAGTCTCATTTGCACTCATCGGCCTTATTACCGCGGGCGTCATTTCTGTTCTTATGCCCAAAACCTATACCGCAACCAGCAGCCTGTTCGTCTCCACGCAGAACGGCGAAACCACCGTCGAACTCCAGCAGGGCAGCGCTTTTTCGCTGAACCGGGTGCAGTCCTACGTGGAACTGGTGACCAAGCCGCAGGTCCTGAATCCCGTCATCGACAGCCTCGAGCTGGATATGTCGCCGCAGGAGCTGGCCACCAAGATCAAACCGACCACTTCCCGCAACACCGTCCTCATCGACATTGAGGTGGCTGACTCCTCCGCCCAGCGCGCCGCTGACATCGCCAACGGCGTGGTGGCCAGCCTGATTTCCTCCGTGGCTGATCTGGAGCGGCCCACCAACGGACTGCCGTCTCCGATGCGGCTCACGTCGGTGGACACCGCCGAACCGCCGTCGGCTGCTTCCAGCCCGAAGATACCGCTGAACCTGGCACTGGGACTGTTGTATGGTCTCGCCCTCGGGCTGGTGGTGGCGATTCTCCGCCATGTCCTGGACCGGCACGTGCGCACCGAGGCTGATCTGCGCAAGTCCACCCCGCTGCCCCTGCTCGGCGGGATTACCGAATCCACGGCGCCGCGGCAAACCAGCCGGCCGACGATTCTCGGCGGCTCCGGAACCGATGCCTTCCGCCAGCTGCGGACCAATCTGGAGTTTGTCGCCGTCAGCCAGCAGATGAAGTCCCTGGTGGTGACGTCATCGCAGGCCGGTGAGGGCAAGAGCACCGTGGCGCTGAACCTGGCGCTGAGCATCGCCCAAAGCGGACAGCGGGTCATCTTGGTTGACGCCGATCTCCGGCTTCCGTCGGTGGCCAACGCCACCGGACTGGAAGGCGGCGTCGGCCTGACCACCGTGCTGATTGGCCGCACCACCCTGGCCGAAGCCACCCAGCACTGGGGCTCCGGCGGCCTGTCGGTGCTGACCTCCGGACCGCTGCCGCCCAATCCCACCGAGCTGCTCGGATCCGAGACCATGCAGAACCTGATCGAGGAACTGGAAGCCGAGTACGACATGGTTATTCTGGACGCTCCTCCGGTGCTGCCGGTGGCCGATGCACCGATCCTGACGCGCCACACCGACGGCATCCTGCTGGTGGTCGGAGCCACCCGGGTCAGCCAGCACAACCTCTCCAAGGCGGTTGAGCAGCTGAGCCTGGTGAACGCCAACGTTGTGGGCGTGGTCCTCAACCGCATTCCGCGCACCGGCCCCGACGCCAACACCGCCTACCTCTCCGACTACGGCGTCACGCCGCTGCCGGTGGTGCGGGACAACGACGGCGGCGCCGCCTCTCCGGTGGCCGAAGCCGAAGCCGCCATTGTCCGGGACAGCGAGGACACCCGGGCACTGAGCAAGAGATAACGTCTCCCCGCAGCGGCGGGGGTTTCACCGAAGACGCAAAAGCCTTCCGGATGGTGTGCAGCTTGCCAAGGCACACCATCCGGAAGGCTTTTTGTTTGCCCGGGGCTACTCCACCGGTTCGAGTGCGGTTGCCGCAGCCCTTGCGGAACGGCTGCGGCCGGCACGGACGGCCAGCAGGCCGCAGACCGCTGCCACGGCCACGGCGCCGGTGAATCCCCAGGCCGACGCCGCCGCCGATCCGCCCAGCGCCAGGGCCAGCGGCAGCGCGAGCGTCAGCGCCGCGAGGACGCCGCGCATCAGGGTCGACAGCCGGTTGGCCTGAGCGGCCCGGAAGTAGGCCAAAAGAACCGTGTAGGGCACCATCGCCAGGTACTGCACCGCGTACGGCCAGCGCAGCTCCGAGGCGTTGTGCCAGGTCTCGCCCAGGACAAACTCGCCGGCGGACGCCGGCAGCAGCAGCACGGCTGCGCCCCACCCCAGGGACAGGACCAGCACAATGCCAAACGTCTCGACCAGCCTGCTGCGGAACGCTGCGGTTCCCCGGGTCCGGACAAGCTCGGGGATCACGGCCGTCTTGATGGCGCCGAACACGGTGTTCAACGGCGAGAAGAGCAGCTGCGCCGCGCGAAGCGCCCCCACGCCCGCCGCGCCGAGCGGAAACACCAGAAAATACAGGACGGCGAAGGTGGAAGCGTTGAGGGTGGCAAATTCGGCAAGATAGCGGAAGGCAAAGTCCCGGTTCAGGACCAGCCAGCGGATCCCGGAGGGAACGGCCGGAACGCTCCGGGCCAGGAGCAACCCCACCGCCAGCGCCACGGCGGCACCGATCCCCCACCAGACCAGGACCATCCACAGCTCGCCGCCGGACCGGGCGGTCAGCAGCATGGCGGTAATGGATCCCACGGCCCAGATGCCGTCAATCAAAAGCGCCCGTGCCGGACGTCCCTGGCAGATGAACAGGTACCTGAGGCTGTCCTGCAGCAGCACAAACGGCGACACCGCGGCCATGACCAGCCAGAGGCGGGCATTTTCGGGACCCGAGAGGACCGCCCCGGCCAGCAGCAGCAGGATCGTGGGCACTGCCACCAGCGCGGTGGCGCCCAGGCTCGCTGATGCCACCTGCCGGGTCAGGGTGCCGGTTTGGGAATAGCGCACCAGGAGTGTCTCGCCCACCAGGGCCCGCTGCCCGCCCAGAAACAGCAGCAGGCCGGCGTAGGCCAGGGAGAACTGGCCGAAATCCGCGGCGGTGGCCACGTTGGCCGCTACAGCCACCGCCACAAAGTTCGAGACGCTGGAAACGCCTTGGTCCGCGAAGGTGACCAGCCGGCGGAATCCGCCCACCTAACCCAGCGCCAGGAGCTCGGAGCGCCACTTCGGCAGGAAGGCCGCACACATCAGCACGTGTGCTGCCGCCAGCACCAGGTAGGCGACCAGGAACACCTGCGGCCAGGGCAGCAGCAGAAACGCCAGGCAGGTCATGCCGTAGTCCACCGGCAGGGTCAGCACCGACCGCCGCAGCAGGCGCCGGTTGTTGGCCCGCTCGGCGGCTGCCCCCGGCTGTGCGCCGGGCGCCGACGCCGATGACGCCGACGCCGATGACGCCGACACCGGCGCTTCCGGTGCGGCCAACGCCTTGGCGTTCTTCCGCAGCTGGTCCAGCAGCGCGCCGCCAAAGAAGATGCAGGAGCTGGACAGCAGGAACAGTCCGCAGGCTGCGGCCAGGAGGATGTGGTCGTAGTCGGTGGTGCGGGCGAGGAAGCAGAAGGCGGCAATGTGCATCACGGTGATGCGGCCGTTGTCCAGGGCATGGTCGAGCCACTCCCCGAAGGCGGAACTGGCGCCCTGCAGGCGGGCCAGCTGTCCGTCGGCCGAGTCCAGGATGTAGCCCAGGGCCAGGAGGACACCGACCAAAGCCGATGAAAGGTTCGCCGAAGCTCCGAAGGCAAGCCACACGAGCGAGCCGTAGGTCAGCACCGCGCCGGCCAGGGTGACGTGGTTGGGCGTCAGGCCGCTGTGGCGCAGCGCTGCCGCCACGGCACGGCCGGCGGGCCGGTTGACGTACAGCAGATACAGCGGCACGCCCTTGCGGGTTTTCTGCGCCTGCTTGAGCTGGTTGAAGGACTCTTGGAAGGTGGCTCGGGGTGTTTGCGGCAGGGTCTGACTCATGGCTGCAGCCTTTCTCGGCGGTTTGTCACAGCGGTCAGGATCAGGACTGAAAGTACCAGGATCATCAACCGGCCCATGGACTGCAGCAGCGACCCGCGCAGCAGAATGAACAGGTATCCGGCGAAGATGGAAATGCCCAGGTATCCGACCGAACCCTTGCTCAGGATTTCGGCCCGGAATCCGGAGTCCAGCCGCCGGGCCAGCAGGCCCAGTGCGGCGAACACCAGGATCAGGCCCGGCAGCCCGAAGTTGATCCAGGCTTCGGCCCACAGGGGCGCCGACAGGTTGACGTTGATGCTGTTCATCCACTGGCCCACCTCGACGCCGGTGTCCAGCGGTTTGTCGGGCCAGATGACGCGGGGTACCCAGAAGAGCACCGGGCCCAGGGCCTGCATCCCCCACGACAAACCGTGGTCCGCGGTGTAGGCCAGGGTGTTGGCGAACATCGTGAATTGGTCGTAGTCCTTGGTGGCGATGGTGATCCACACGGACTCGCTGCTGAGCGGCGCACCCGTTCCGGCCGCCCGCCGGGTAATGTCGGACAGCGGAAAAATGACGATGGATGCGATCACCCCGCCGGCCACCGCCGCGTTGAACATTCCCTTCCGGCCGCGGATCAGGGGCAGCAGCAGGCCAAAGACCACTGCCAGCGTCCAGTACCGGGAATTGGAGACGGGGTTGTTGACCACAATGTTCATCACCGCCAGCGCAGCCACCAGGAGGCCGTCCACCGCTGCCAGGGCAACGTCCCGGGTGCGCCAGACGTGCAGGTAAAAGATCAGCGCCGTCAGGCAGCCAACCGAACCGGCAGCGGAAATGATGGCGCGCAGGGCCTGCCCGCTGTCGGGACTGATCTCATCCAGTGCCTGGCTGGTTTCCTGACGGCTGAGGAAAAACACCGACAGACCGCCCACCTGGATGATGTACACCAGGGCCGCCACCACGGCAGCCACCGAGAAGATCCGCAGCACGTCCATGCTGCGCAGCGTCCGGAAGCGCAGCTGCGGTGAGGCACCGCCCCGCCGGCGCAGCTTCAGATGATAGGCCACGTCAAAGCAGACACATCCCAGCAGCGTGAGCAGGCTGGCCATGGTCAGCTCGCGGTCGCCGACCTGAATGGCCAGGGCCGTGGAACGGCCGGTGGCCAGCTGGGCCAGCGGTGCCAGGCCCATGCCGGTGTAGACGAAAATCCAAAACACCCCGGCGACGGGCCGGATGTCGCCTTGCCACAGCAGCAGCGCAAGCTTCACGGAGGCATAGAGCGCCACGGCGTACCGGATCAGGAAGTCGCTGTTGCTGAAGAGGATGGCGCTGGCGCCGCGGACCTCCAGCGGAAAGACCACAGCGAACAGCAGAAAGGCCACCAGTGCGACGGCGGTGCGGACTCCGGTGCGCTGTTCGGCTCCGCGGCCGTTGTACGGGACCGGCAGGGGCGGGGTCAGCGGAGGCACCTGTTTCGTGCTCATGACCGGGCTCCCTGCCGGACGGTTTCGGCGGGCGCGGCCGCTGCCGCCGCTCCCATGGCCTCCAGGTAAAGCCCGCGGAGATCCTCGGCCAGACGCTGGGCGGACCACAGCCGCCGGTGCAGCAGGCGTGCGTTCGATCCCAGTTCAGCCCGCCGGCCCGAATCGGCGCCCAGTTTCAGCATGGCCTCACAGAAAGCCTCGGCCGTTGGCTCCGGCAGCACGGCGGCATCCGCTTCATAGAGGTCGGCCGCGAGTCCGCATTCGGACGTCACGATCAGCGGTGTTCCTGCGGCGGCTGCCTCGATCACTGACATTGGATACGGCTCCTTTAGCGCTGGCAACACATATGCCGTGCATTCTGCCATGGCGCTTTGCACCTGCGCAGGAGACAGCTCCCCCGGCAGCTCGAAACGTTCGGCGTGCGCGGACGCGGCGATCAGGGCGCGGACGCGAGCGGTCTCCCCCTGGTCCGGTCCGGCAAGAATGAAGCGGGCGTCCAGTCCACGGTCAAGCGCGTCCAACGCTGCCTGGACGAACACTGCCGGCTGCTTGCGGGCGGCCAGCCGGGCAGCGAACAGGAACACCTGCGGCTCCGGATCCGCCCAGGCGCTCCCGGACTCGGCGGTGGCATTAACCACGCGGCGCATCCGGGCCGGATCAACGCCCAGATGCTGCAGGCCGCGTTCCTCGTCCTCGGTCAGCGTCAGCCAGAGCCGCGGAATGCGCACCAGCCGGCGTGTGATGACGGCGTCGTACATTCGGACGGGCAACGAGCGCGACGGCGCCAGCATGCCGTGGGACTGTGCAATCACCGGGGTGTTCCCCCGGCCGAGCAGCAGGGTGGCCGCTGTGGTGATGAAGTCGCGGCACAGATGAACCTGGACCACATCCGCCGACGCGGCGCCGGCCGCCACATAGCGGGGCAGGCGCAGGCTCACCAGCCCGCGCAGACGTGCCCCGGGGAACGGCCGCCGGACCCGGAACAGCCGAACCGGGCCCGGTCCGCCGGCGGTTTCCGCTGCAGCCGGGACCGCGCCCAGCCAGCCGCCCACGAGTTCGGTGTGTTCGCCGATGCCTGTCAGGGCAGCGCTTTGGGTCCGGGCAACGGCCCAGACACCGCCGGCCGCGGCTCCGGGGCCGGCCAACCCGCCGACCTGCAGGATTCGAAGGCCGCGGCGCTCTGCGCCCGCGGGGTTCGCGCCGGTGTTATCCATGGGCGGGCACCTGCTCGGCGGCGGCCTGCGCGCGCTGCATTTCCCGGCTCTTCAGCCCGATCTGCCAGTAGTACATGGACAGCGCCAGGGCGTAGTCAAAGCCGGCCCTGCGGTCCAGGAACCCTCTGCGCAGTACGTAGCTGTAGAGAAAAAAGACCAGGGGTTTCAGCGGAAGGGCATCGAACCGGCGCCCCTGCCCGCTCTTGGACTCGCGGACGGTGCCTCGGATGTCGGGATGGGTGCGGATGAAGGCTTCCCAGTCGGAATAGCGGTTGTGCCGGTCGAACCAGGTCCGGACCGGATCCACGTCGTTGTGGACCAGCTTCGCGGTGGTCCTGCCCACCGGTCCGCGCGGTTCCGGCTGGTAGTGCGCCTCCACTTCACCCATGCCCGGCAGATGGAGCAGGTCGATGTTGCGGAAGGAGTTCATTCCGCGCCGCAGGAACGAGCGCTTCACCACGCGGTGACCATGCTGCAGCCCCACTCCGGCAAAGTGGTAGGCCACCGGCAGGTCAAACGCCACCCGGATTTCGGCGGGGTCCTCGGCAATGGCCCGGAGTTCGCGGGCCAGCTCCGGTGTGGGGAACTCGTCAGCGTCCAGCATCAGCAGCCACTCGTTGCGGGTGTCCACTTCGGTGAGCTGCCACTGCTTCTTCTGCGGAAACTTGCCGTCCCAGGTGAAGTTGATGACCGTGGCACCGGCCTCCTTGGCCAGTTCCGCGGTGCGGTCAGTGCTGTTGGAATCAACAACAATTACCTCATCAAATTCCTCGAGAGCAGCCAGGCAGCCGGCAATTCCCCTTTCCTCGTTTTTTGTTTGCACCAACACAGATACAGGTATTTTATTCACGTACTTTCCCCCCTGAAGCAAGTATTTTTATTGTTTTGAATAAGCGTTCATCCTACGAGACCGCTCGGTTATCATTTAGGAATGTCAACTCGACGCGATGATCGCCGAACCTCCTATTCCAGCCGCCGCCGGTGGCCCAAGATCCTTGGATTTTTGGGCCTTCTCCTGGCCGCCGGGCTGCTGACCTTTTACGCAATGTCCCAGTCGACGGAGGCGAGCGGCGCTCCGCAGCCGTCGGGCACCACGCCGGCCGTGGGAAAAAAGGTGCCGCAAATCGACATCCTGGGCGACTCTTACGTTGGCGGCTCGTCCGAGGGCGGCAACGGAGCCGAGAACTGGACCAAAGTAGTGGGCTCGCGTTTTTACGATCAGGGCGCCCGGGTGGAGCTCAACGTCATGGCCCAGCCCGGCTCGGGCTATCTGGCCCGCGGCAGCACCGATTTGGTCTTTCGTGAAGCCGCCACGCTCCGCCTCCGCCCCACCGCCGATGTGGTGGTGGTGTTCGGCAGCCGCAACGACGGCCGGCAGACGAAGGAGGCCATGTACAACGCAGCGACGTCCCTCTACTCGGACATCCATGACATTGCTCCGCAGGCCAGGCTGGTGGTGGTCGGGCCCATCTGGGTCAACGGAGCCGTGCCCAGCTTCATCACTGCCAACAACGCAGAGATGAAGCAGGCGGCGGCCGACGAAGGCATCCTCTACATTGACGCCCTCGCCGAGGGCTGGCTTGCCGACGCCGATGAAGGACTCATCGGCGCCGACGGCATCCACCCCACCGACGAGGGCCATGCCTACCTGGCCTCGAAGATCTTCCCGGTCCTCGAGGAGATGGTCCAGGAGACCGTTCCCGCCGAGTAAGTGCGGCTGCCTGGTGAAGCTCATGCCCGCTCCCCCGGACGGGCTTCACCGGCAGCTGTTTCCGGAGCAAACCTGTAGCCCAGTTCCGCGGGCGGCACCGCAGCGCCAAACACGCGGTTGGCGCCCACCTCGCCCTTGACCAGCGTCATGGGCTGCACGACGGCCGACTCCCCGATAAGGGATCCGCCGAGGACCATGCAGCGGGACGTGATCCAGGCACCGTCCGCAATCCGGATGGGGCTGGTGACCAGCCCCATGTCGCTGCGCACCCGGTGGCTGCCGGTGGTCAGGAACGTCTCCTGGGAAATCACGACGTCGGCGCCCACATAAACGTGGTCCTGGTTGTGGAACCAGACGCCTTCACCGATCCAGGTACGCGCCCCGACATGCAGCTTCCACGGTGACTTGACCCGGGTCCGCGGACGGAAGATCACCCCGTCGGCGATCTCCGCGCCAAAGGCCCGCAGCACTGCCACGCGCAGGCGCGAACTGATCTGCCACGGGTTGGTGACGAAGACCAGTTCACACGCCGACCACAGGTACACCACCGCCCGCGGCCGGCCCCACGCCTCACCCGCACCCGGTGCCCGGGAAAGGTCAATCACCGGAGGACGACGGCGCCGCGGCGCACCGCCGTCGTCCTGCGGCGCCGGCCCGGTCTCCGGTGCCTGCCCGTCCGGCTGGTGCTTGAGCATCACGACACCTTTCGCAGGAAGCCACGCGGCGCGGCGGCGTGAGCGGGGCGGAGCCGGGGCAAGGTGTCCAGGTCAGCGGGCTCGGGAAGTCCGGGAGCCGCGCGCCGAAGCGCCGCTTCGAAGCGGTCGGTGATGGGTCCGATGCCGAACCTGCTCTCCGCCAGCTCCCGTCCCTTTGCGCCCGCGGCAAGGACCGCAGCCGGATCCCCGTGCAGCCGGCGCAGCCATCCCACGCCCCCGGCAACTCCGAAGTCGGTGGGCGGGCCGACAAACCCGTCCGCAGACCGAATGTCCGCCGCGGCCGGGTTGTCATCGGGCATCAGCCCAAGGATCGGGCGGCCCGCGGCCAGCGAGGACAGCACCTTGCTGGGAATCGAGAAGCGGGAAGCACCGGGTTCCAGGATGGTTACCAACACGTCAGCGGAGCCCAGCATGTCCGGCAGCTCTGCCGCCGGCTGGAACGGCAGCAGCGTGACCGGAAGCTCCGGTTCACGGCCGACGTCCTCCCGCAGCATCTCGATCCCGTCCCCTTCCGAGGCCACGACCAGCCGTGCAGGCAGGCCCGCAGCCAGCGCCGACCGCAGCAGCCCGGCCAGCAGCAGCGGATTGTGCTTGCGGCCCAGGGTTCCTGCGTACAGCAGCCGCAGTTCCGGCCCGGCCGGCAGATGCCGCGCCGACCAGGCGTTTTCCCGCGGACGCGGTGTGATCTCATCCAGCGGCGCCCAGTTGGGGATGACTGTGACGTGGTCCGTGGCCAGACCCCAGAGCCGGTACGCCTGGCGGAACTCCTCACCGATCGCCACCACCTGCGTGGCTGAGCGCACCACCTTCGCCTCCATGCGGCGTACCAGGGCACGGCCGGCGAAGGCCGCCGGCCCGGGCAGCCGCCGGCTGAGCTCCTCGGAAATGGCGTTGCTGAAGAGGTCCTGGTGCCAGAGCAGCCAGGGCTGCTTCCGGCGGGCGGCTGCCCGCCGGAAATCGGCCAGGGTGAACAGCGGCACGTTGCAGGCCACGATGCAGTCCGGGGCGGTGGCCCGGATGTGCTTCTGCCAGGCCACCGCATAGGACCGTTCGAACCGGATCCGGCCCATGGCGCTGTATTTCTGGAACGGCGTGTCCGCGGTGAGCGGAGAAAAGGTCAGCCGGTCCGAATCCGCCGCCGTCCGTTCCAGCGTTCCCTTTCCGCTGCCGTACTGCGTCGAGTACACATGGTCCACAAAGTGCCCGCGGGCCGCCAGCTCGCGGGACAGCTCGGCCTGGAAGGGATGACCGGAGAAATCATGCATTTGGATGCGCACGGCTACACCCTTTGCGCCTTGACCTGGTCCTGGATCCAGGCGTAGGTCCGCTCCAGGCCGTCATACAGGGAGATGGACGGTTCCCAGCCGTAGGTGTCCCGGAACAGCGTGTTGTCGCTGTTCCGGCCGCGCACGCCCTGCGGGGCGTCCAGCTTGTACTTGCGGTTGACCACCGTGCCGGAGATCTTCTCCAGCAGGTCCGCCATCTGGTTGATGGACACCAGCTCAGCCGATCCCAGGTTCACCGGTTCGGCGGAGTCGCCGTTCATGATTTCCAGGATGCCGCGGACGCAGTCGTCGATGTACATGAAGCTGCGGGTCTGTTCGCCGTCGCCCCAGATTTCCACGTCCAGCTCTCCGGTCAGCGAAGCGTGGGCGAACTTGCGGCACAGTGCCGCCGGCGCCTTCTCCCGGCCGCCCTCCCAGGTGCCTTCCGGGCCGTACACGTTGTGGAAGCGGGCCACCCGGGTCTGCAGGCCGTAGTCCTCCTGGAAGTGCCGGCACATGCGTTCGGTGAACAGCTTCTCCCAGCCGTAGCCGTCCTCGGGCTGGGCCGGATAGGCGTCTTCCTCCCGCAGCGCCACGACGTCGGCGTTCGTCTGGTGGTCGGCCGCATAGACGCACGCCGAGCTGCTGTAGAAGAACCGTTCCGCTCCGGCGTCGCGGGCTGCCACGAGCATGTGCGTGCTGGTCAGGACGGTGAGCATGCACAGGGCTTTGTTGTTCTCAATGAACCCCATGCCGCCCATGTCCGCGGCGAGGTTGTACACATCCTGCATTCCGCGGCTGACCTCGTGCGCCGTCTCCAGAAGGGAGCAGTCCCCCTGGATGTTTTCAGCGCCCTCGGAAATCTGGTACCACTCGTCCAGGGGCTTGCAGTCCACTGCCCGCACCTCGTGGCCGTCGCTGAGCAGCCGGGCAACGAGGTGGCCGCCGATGAATCCGCCGGCGCCGGTAACTAGGGATTTTTTCATGGTTTCCGCTTTCTTTGTGATGAGACCAGCCGAAGCCGGAAGGGACGGGCTAGTAGGCGCCCACTGGCCGGCGGAGCATTTGCACCGTGCGCCAGAGAATGATGAGGTCGCCGGCGAGCGACCAGTTTTCGACGTAGTACAGGTCCAGCCGTACGCCGTCCTTCCAGTTGAGTTCCGACCGCCCGTTGATCTGCCACATGCCGGTCAGGCCGGGCTTGATGTAGAGGCGGCGGTGCACCTGGCCGCCGTACTGCGCCACTTCACGCGGCAGCGGCGGCCGGGGGCCCACCAGGGACATGTGCCCCAGGAAGACGTTCCAGAGCTGCGGCAGCTCATCCAGCGAGTACTTCCGCATCCAGCGGCCCACCGAGGTGACACGCGGGTCATGCTGCATCTTGAAGAGCACTCCGGAGCCTTCGTTGCGGTCCAGCAGGCCGGCCAGGTCATCCTCGGCCGTCTGCACCATGGAGCGGAACTTGAGCATCTCGAAGGGTTCGCCGCCGCGGCCCACCCGTTCCTGGCGGAAAATCACCGGGCCCGGGCTGTCCCGCCGGATCAGCACCGCGAGGACCGCGAAGACCGGAATCAGTGCCACCAGCGCGCCGCCGGAAAGCAGCATGTCCAGTCCGCGCTTGAGCATGTGCCTGCCGCCCGCGTACTGCGGCAGCTCCACGTGCATCAGGGGCAGGCCCTCTACGGGACGGGCGTGGATCCGGGGTCCTGCCACGTTGGTCAGGCCGGTGGTCAGGATGAGCTGGGTGGCGGATTCCTCCAGCTGCCAGCCCAGCTTCTGCACGTAGGAACTGCCGCCCTTCATGCGGCCGGCGACGATGACGGCGTCGGCCCGCAGCTGGCGCACGGCTCCCACCACGGTGTCGCGGTCCGCCACGACGGGAATCCGCTTCCCGTTGACGCACAGCTCCTTGTCGCCGGGGGTGGTGAGCGCAGCGCCGATGACCCGGTAGGCGGAGCCGTCCCTGCGCTGGATTTGATTGGCCACGTAGCGGACATCCTTGGGCTTGCCCAGGATGATGACCTTGGAGAGGTACCGGCCCTTCCTCCGCTGCCCCGCCAGCCACTGGCGCAGCAGGAACCGGAAGATCAGGAGACCGCCCAGCCCGATCGGAAACGCCAGCGCGAAGTAGCCGCGGGCAATATCCACTTGGAGGGCCAGGCAGAACACCGCGATGAGCCCCATCACCACCACTGTGGCGCTGGTGACGCGCCGGTATTCATCGGCTCCGGTGCCGACAATCCGCGCATCGCGGGTCCGGTAGATGGCCAGCGACACCGCCCAGGCGGCCCAGATGCCGGCGGAGACGGCGATGTAGGGAATGTTCAGGTTTCCACCGCCGGACATGTACTGCGTTTCCACTCCGAACCGCGTCAGATGAGCCACCGCCACGGCAGAGGTCACCACTGCCAGATCAAAGGCCAGCAGGATTTTGCGGTAGCGGTTGGTCTCCCGCACGCTGTCACTGGCCAGCCGCCGCCGCACGGGCGTGAAGCTTTTGTAGTCGGGGAAAGTGAAGGGAACGGGCAGCGTCAGATCGAGCCGGGCTGGGGCATCTTTGACTTCGGTCATCAGGGACCCTCCCTATGATTTGGAGGCTTCCGAAGGGGCCGACGACGGCTGGGGGGAAGCCTTGGTCTCAAGAGGCTTCGACGCCGTCGACCCCGGTCGGGGGGCCGGCGCCTGGGGCGCCGGATGACTGGCTGCGAAGCGGGCCGTGGTTTGCGCCGGATAATTCCGTTCTGGGAATACCGCACAAACCTGCATTTGGAACCCGCTTTAGTTCGCAACAATCAATCAACAAAAACGACATTAGAAGCGGCGGCAAAGTGCAGCACGAGTAATGCGTACTCGACTCCCCGACCCGACTTCTCCCTTTGCGGGAGATTTACCTGCCACTACTTGGAGCCGCCCCTTTTGCAGTGCTCCGGCACGCAAAAAAACCGGCCCAAACGTTGAGTCAACGTTTGGGCCGGTCTTCATCAAACCGGGGCCCACTGTGCCGCCGGGCCGGCTCCATAGCTTGCCGGCCGGGCTGCCCGTCAGTGGCGGGCCGACGAGCTGGCCCCCGGCTCCAGCGCCAGGTAGGCCGCTTCGAGGTCGGCCCGCCGGCTGATCCCCAACTTCACGTAGATCCGGTAGACATGGCCCTCCACCGTCCGCTGCGAGAGGGTGAAATGAGCCGCCACGTCCTTGGTGCTGGCGCCGGAGAGCAGCAGCTCGACGATCTCATGCTCACGCCGCGTCAGCCGGACCAGGTGGAGGGACGGACTCAGATACGACACGGTGACTCCGGCGAGCTCCCCGCGACGCCGGCGCAGCTGCTGGATCAGGGCGCGTTGCCGGCGCAGATTGCCGTGCTCGCCGTAAAAGCGGATGGCGTGGCCGATGCTCTCCACCGCAATCAGGTACTTCCGATGCCGGACGGCTTCGTCGGCGGCTGCCACCATGCGGTCCGGGCTTCCGGACGTTATGGCGCCCGCGTAGGCGTGCAGGGCCTGCGCTGCCCCTCCCTCGCAGGCCGCGCTGACCTCCAGCATCCGGGGAGCCTGGCGAAGGTCGCCCACGGCCAGGCACAGCTCGAGGATGTCCATTTCGGCCGCCAGGAATCCCTCGGCGCGCGCCTGCTCGGCGATCTCGGCCAGCTGCTGAACGCTGCCGTCGGATTCAGACGACACCAGGGCCGCAGCAGCGTAGGCCTGACCCACCAGCCACAGCGGCCGCGGGCCGGAGCAACTGAGGCTGCGGAGCTCCTTGGCGTAGCGGGCCGTCTGGTTCTGGTCCCCGACCACCGTGGACGCGTAGCCGGCCAGTCCCAGGGCGTAGGGCAGGAGCATTTGCGGGTCGGACACCCTGAGGGCTTCCACGGCCGGATGCAGGCGTTCCAGGCCTTCCCGCAGCCTGCCCTGGTGAATCTCCACCGCGCCCTCAAAAACCCCCATGGTGCCGCCGTATGTGATCAGGTGATGCGCTGGGCCCTCCAGGACTGCCTCCAGGAGCTGCTCGAGGTCAGCAAAACGGCCCCCGTGCAGCAACCCCTGCGCGTGACGCACCAGTGCTCCTCCGCACGCGGCATTGAGGGGTCCGCCGTGGCGCCCGATAAGTTCAAGGGCGGCACCGGAATGCTCCAGGGCGCTGCTGATCCCGCCCGCCGACACCAGCAGTTCGGCCAGCAGACAGTGGAACGCCACGGCCCACCGGGGATCTGCGCCGGAGTCCGCCGGCATCCGGTGGACGGCCGGGCCGGTAAGCCGGGCCAGTGCGGCAGGGTAGTTTCCGTCCACCATCAGGGCCATGGTGCGCAGCAGTTCAACCCCTGCGGCAGCCGCTTCGGGAAGTTCTCCGCTGCCCCCGTTTCGGGCGGAAAGTTCTTCGGACGCGGCGCACCACGCATCGGCGAGATCAGTCATCTCGGCTCCGGATTTCCCGGAGCGGAAATACAGGTGGGCCGTCGCCAGCACCGCACGTTCCAGGGTTTCCTGGTCCGCCGCCAGGGTTGGTTGTCCGGGTTCCAGAATGCCTTCCAGCAGGACATGTGCGCGGGCCAAATCACCGGCCTGAACACTGGCGGAAGCCGTTTCCACCCGCGCCGAAAGCAGGTGCCGGTCGCTGCGCACGGCGGCTCCGAAACGGACCGCCAGCGCAGGCCGGGCGGCGTCGTTGGCCATTCTTGCGGCTCGAACCAGCTCCTCGTCCGTCACCGTGTCACCGCAGTCCAGACCCCATTCCATGCGGCGGAGCCAGCCCGCGTCATCCGCGGGGAACGTTGCCCCGCGCGCCTGTTCGCTGTCCAGCGCGCTGAGCACCCGAGCCCGAAGGGCAGCGCTGCGGACAGCGGGTACCAGGGACCGGATGACTTCGGCGTGCAGCGGCTGAGGCAGGCCGAGCAGTTCGGCCCGTCCCGTACCGGGCTGCAGGGCGCCGTCAGCCAGCAGGGCGTGGACCGGGGCGGGCCCGCTGACGGCGGAGAGGACGGAACGGGGCAGCAGCTGCGCCAATGCCAGGGTTTCCAGTACTTCACGCTCCGCGGGTGTCCGGCTCGCAAGCTGTCCCTTGACCAGGTCCACCACTGAGGCGTCCATGCCGTCGGGCTCGCTGCGCAGGAACCAGGCACCGTTGCCTTCGGCCAGCTGGCCGTGCCGGCGGGACTGGGCGAGCAGCGCCTTCAGGAACTGCGGATTGCCCCCGGATGCCGCGCCGAGCAGTGCCGAGGTGGCCCTCAGCACCGGACCGCCGAGGACCCCCTGGCACACTTCGTGAACCGCTTCCGCCGACAGCGGACCAAGATCAATGCGGGCCAGCAAACCGTCGCGGGCCAGCGAGAGGAGTTCGTGGATATGGTGTGCGCGGGGACGCGTCAGCACCAGCAGCCGCAGCTCGCCGGACATCGCCAGCTGCGTCAGGATGTGGCAGCTCGCCTCGTCCAGGTACTGGGCATCATCAATCACCAGCAGCGGCTGCGGGCTGCCCGTCTCGGTGAGCCGGCGGAAGTAGCGGCGGATCGTGCGCAGGACCGCCAGCGGCGACTCCATGTCCTCGGGGCCGGCAGCTTCAAGGTAGGGCGACAGCACACCGTACGGCATGCGGGACAGGACGGGGCTCCCGTGGATGAACGAAGCGCTCACGATGCCGTCCAGCCGTTCCAGCACGTGGTCGGCGAGCGCCGATTTGCCCATGCCCCCGGCTCCGATAATCACGGCGCCGCGCAGTCCGGGTTCAAGCAGCCGGGCGGTGATCTCCTGCACTTCCTTGTCCCGGCCGAGCAACAGGGCGGGCTTACTGCGCTCGCCGGTACCGGTGCTGCCCATCATTTTCGTTCCCCTGACTTGTCGGCGATGATCTTGGCCAGCTCCCGCCGGCTCCCCACATGGAGCTTGGAATACACCTGGTACAGGTGTCCTTCCACGGTCCGCACCGAGATGTTCAGCTCAGCGGCGATGGCCTTGTTACTTGTCCCGGCGGCAGCCATCCGGGCGATCGACCGTTCCCGCGACGTCAGCGCGCTGAGGTAATCACCTGCGGAGTCCGTTCCCTCGACGGCTCCCGGGGTTGCAGTGCCGCGCCGGCTGCGGTGGATGAACCGCACCGTGGCCCGGTCCCCCGCACCCGATGCCACCGCCAACGCGCGTTCGGACGCTTCCCGGGCGAACAGCACCTGGCCGTTGGCCTCCGCCATTTCCGCCGCCTGGATCAACAGCTGGGCATCAAAGCTGCCGGCCCCCTTGGCATAGGTCTCACAAATCCTGGCAAACGGTCCCTGCTGATGGGCTGCCACCGAGAGGACCCGGTCCAAGTTCTCCAGGTCTCCCAGCCGGACGGCGCTGAGCAGGGAGAGCAGTTCGTAGGAGTACGCACCGCGCCGGTGGTCATGGGCAGCCAGATCGATGAAGCGCCGGGCCGCCGTTTGCGGAGACCTCGTGGTGCGGGCGCCGGCGGAACCGCCACCCCCGGAACCTGTGCCGGCGGCATACGGGACGGAACCGGCCAGGGCTGCGTCGGCGAGGGCGGCAAAGTGCCGGGCGCCGCGGCGCACCGACCAGGGGCCGCCGTCGGCTGCCTTGGCGCCCAGCTTCAGGTACATCTCCGCTCCCAAGCGGTCCGTCTGCAGCGCATGGCAGTAGGCCGCGGCCGCCGCGGCGAGCGGGATCATCGATTCCGGGCCTCCGAGCCGAAGCTGCGCGACGGCGGGAACCAGGCAGCGCAACGCCTGCTCCGGATCCCCGGCAAAGGCGTGCAGCAGCCCCTCGCCCAGTTCGCCGAACATCCCGGGGAACAGGGTGGGCTGCCCGTGCGCCTGCTGCTGGGCCAGGAGCCGGGTGGCGTCCTGCAGGGCGCCGATAGCCAGGTAGACGTGGATGATCCGCGCAAACGACGAGCTCCTGTCGCCGGGGCTGACGTCCGGCTCCGCCAGGAGCCGCTCAACCTCCTGGGCCAGCTCGACGGCGTCATCCTGCCGGTCCGTCATCCCCAGCGCCTCACACAGCCAGGAACCGATCAGCACCCGGAATCCCTTGTCCCGCCCCGACGCACCGGCGTGCACCGGAGCCAGATAGGCGGCATTCTCCAGGAACCGCCCGTGGGTCGAGTTGCACTCCGCCCTGGCCAGGATCATGCCGCGGTCCAGCACGGCGGTGTCCGCCCTGCTGATCGTCCCCGCCGCAGCGAGTTCCGCCACCCGTTGTTCGGCCTGCCGCAGCAGCTCGTCATGCTTTTTCGCGGCGCCGGCAGGCAGGGCTCCGGCCGGAAGTCCACCGGACAGGGCCCCTGTGGCGGCCATGCACAGCACCCGGTTTTCCGCGAGCAGCAGCCGCACCTCCTCCAGCGGCGTGGCCTCCTGCCCGCGGTTTCGGTAGCCGCTGAGCGCTGCCATGGCCGCGCCGTAT
Organism: Arthrobacter sp. zg.Y820; assembly: GCF_030125555.1. Lineage (NCBI taxonomy): Bacteria > Bacillati > Actinomycetota > Actinomycetes > Micrococcales > Micrococcaceae > Arthrobacter > Arthrobacter sp. zg.Y820. The sequence continues at coordinate 64,425 of NZ_JASKLX010000012.1, read as the reverse complement.
TCGCCCAGTGTCATCCGGGCGGCCACCAGCTCCAACACGGCTTCAGCGCTCCGCCCAAAATCCACCCGGGCGGAAAGGAAGCGGATGGCGCCCGCCGGATCGCCCGCCTCGTTGGCAGCGCGGGCGGCCGCCACTGCCGCGCCGGGAGTCAACGACTCGCCGCCGTCCAGGCGCCACAGCGCCAGGCTCGCCGGATCCAGCACGCCCGCCGCCGGATCGACGTCGTCGCTCTCCGGTGTCCCCTTGGCACCTGCCGCACCGTTCTCCTGCGGTGACACCGCAACGGCGGACCGCAGCCGGTGCAGGAGCCGCCTGCGCTCGGTGGCATCAAGGGAGAGGCGGACGGCGCCCGCCAGCACCGCATCCCGGATCCGCACACGCGGAACACTCTGCCGGTCGACGGCGAGGATCCCCTGTTCCTGGAGCGTGTCCACTTCTCCGGGTTCCACGTCGTGCAGGGCCGCGGCCAGCGGCATTGAGTCCGCCAGCGCCACGGTGCGCACCAGCGCCGTCTGCCGCTCGGTCAGCGACGCCAGCCGTCCCAGGACGACCTCGGCCACGCGCCCCGCCGGTGCGGGTTGGTTCAGTTCCAACACCCAGACCGCTCCGGAGCGGCGCAACCGGCCGGAATCGCGGTAGTCCTGGCAGGCCAGGGTCAGCAGGTGCGGGTTGCCGCCGGTAAACCGCTGCAGATCCGCAACGGCGGCACCGGAGACGGGAGCATCAAGTTCGGCCGCCAACAGCTCGGCGGTTTCCGCCAGGTCCAGGGGCTCCAGGTCCACCCGGGAAAGGATGCCTTCGCGCCACAGGCCGGTGAACTCCGCCGGCGCCTTGCTGAAGTCACGGAAGCAGGCCAGCAGCCCCGCCGTCCGGCTCAGGACCATCTGGCTGAGGGCCATGGCGGAGAACTCGTCCAGGTCTTCTCCGTTGTCCACGGCCAGCAGGACGGCGCGGCCCTGGGCACGCTCCTGGATCAGGCGGGTCAGTCCGCGCAGGATCAGCACCGGGTGCGAGGAGACGTCCGGTTCCAGTTCCGACAGGAGAAAGGTCAGGGCGCCAAAGGGGGTGCGCCCGGAGAAGGCTGATCCGCGCACATGGACCACGTAGGTGTCCGAGCTGCAGTGCCGCAGCACGTGGTGGATCAGGGCGGTCTTGCCGCTGCCCGGCTCACCCACGAGGATGCAGCCGGCTCCCCCGCCGGCGGCCAGCCGATCAAGGATGGTCGCGGTCACCGCGGCCCGGCCGACAAAGCGCGGCGGAGCTGCCTGGTCTTCCCGCATGGTGTCTTCCCGGGGCGCACCGTCGGGCCGGGGAAGCTGCGCAAAGGAAGCCGGTCCGGCTGTGTCTGGTGCCGGACCGGAGGAATGACGAACATAGGACTGGTGAATGCTGTTGTGCACGGTGAGACCCAATTCTGCCGGCGGCCCTGACCTCGCGGAGTTCCCGCAGGGCAAGGCTCGTGTTCAATGTCTGCCGCAAGAGTAGGAGCCCCTCAGAGTAGGAACACGAGTAGCACTCACCAGCGGCACGGACGCACTACTCAGGTTTCGTTCCGTTTCCGTGCGGAAATTACTCGGTTAGGACGTATCGGATTACCCGGTCCTAGGTGCCGGAGCGGCTTTGCGCGTGCAGGCGGCCAGCGGAGCTGATCATTCCCGCTTCGTCAGTACGTTCTGCAGATCGGTCCTGCCCACAACGTGCAGCCGGGCGAATACGCGGCCCAGGTGCCAGTCCACGGTCCGCGCCGACAGGTGGAACCGCCGACCCAGATCGGCACTGGTTTCACCTGCTGCGGCCCGCAGCGCCAGATCCCGCTCGAAGTCTCCCAGCTGCGACAGCCCGTGCTCGACACTGTTTCTCGGCGACAGTGTCCGAAAGGACCGATACTCCAGCTGCCGCGCCCGCCGCAGCAGCGCCCGGTTGCTGCCGCCGTCGGCCAGCTCGCGGGCGGCCTGCGCAGCGGCGTGGCCCAGGAGGCTGTTCCGCTGCCTTAGCGCCGCTTCAGCGGCCATGATCAGGGCCGGAACGTCGTCGTTCAACAGGCCGGCTGCAAGGTGGGCGTACATGTCGGCCGGCGCTCCGTCCGCGGCGTCGGCCGCCGCGGCAAGATCCTGCGCGGCCGCCCGGTGCCCGCTGACCGCCGCCGCCGAGAACCCGAGGAGTGCGCTCGGGACGTCCCCGGCCTTCAGCGCGTCCGAGGCAAAGAGATAAAGCTCATCCGCTGCCGCTGGCGGTGAGTAAGCCCGCGACGCCAGCAGTCGGAAGTACCGCTGGGCTGATTCGGTGCCGGGATCGGTGTGATCGTGAGCTTCCGGGGGCGATTGCAGGTCCGCAGCACTGCCTGTCTCCCGCTTGAGCAGGCCGCAGTAGGCTGCAGCTGCGGCGGCGAGGGGCAGCATGCCATCCGGATCATGGGATTCAAGCTGCGCCAGCGCCGGCTGGAGAAACTCCAGTGCCACATCGCAGCGCCCGGCGTAGGCGTGCACCAGCCCCAGGGGAAGTTCAGTGCCGGTGGGCGTGCACAGCCCGGAGCTGTTTCCGGGATCCGCAGCTGCGGAGGTCATGGCTTGCGCAGCCCCCAGCTCACCGCACTGAATCAGCAGGAAAAAGAGGTGGTGGAACAGCTGCTCCCGGGTGCGGACGTCGGCCTGGATGCCGGCCGCCAGTCTGTTTCGCACCTGGCCCGCCAGCGATGCCGCTTCAGCAAACCGGCCGGCGGCAGCACTCTGCTGGGCGCAGCGGATTCCGGCCCACAGCCGGCGGGCCGCCGGCACGGCCGGATCGGCGAAGTCGTCGGCCAGGGACGCCGGCATTTTGCTGAACCGGCCGGCAAGGGACAGGAGCTCGGCCCGCGCCAGCGTGACCTCCAGCGTGGGACCGGGCTGCGCCCCCGTGTCTTCGGGCAGCAGCCGTTCGGCCCGTTCCAGCAGCAGCTCCGGATTGTCCCAGCAACCCGGCGTGCGGGCCGCCGCAAGGGCACGGCCGATCAGGAGCCTCAGGCGCAGTTCCGCCGGCGCATCGTCCGGGTTGCCGGCGCGCCCGGTTTCCGCTGCGGCAAGAACCCGATGCGCCTGCGTGTGCTTGCCCTCGGCCCTCAGCGCATCCGCTTCCTCCAGCAGAACGGCAAGGGGCCGCGGGGCGACGACGGCACGCGCATACCGCAGTGCCGCGTCGGTGTCACCCGTTTCGTTGGCCCAGCGCGCGGCAGCGAGGGCGCTCGGCCCCTCCGGTGCGATTCCCACGGAGAGGGACCAGTCGGCCAAACCGGCGGCGGTGGCTGCCGTGAGGGCGGTCAAATCAACAACCCGCGTCATCTCGGACCACAGGTCCCGGCTGCGGCCGAAGGGAATCCTGGCCGCGATCGTGGCCGGCTGGAGATGCCAGGCCAGCCGGACGGGCTGGCCATGTCCCCCATTGATGGTGACCACCGATCCTTCTTCGAGGGAGTCCAGGGTGTGGGCGGGGACGAGCTGCAGGACAGTTGCCAGCGGCAGTTCGCGGCAGAGGGCCAGTATTTCCACCGCGCGCCGTTCCTCGCCGGTGAAGCGGCGCAGCACCGCTTCCACGCGTTCCAGCAGCTCACCCGTGTGCACGGGCGGGCCGACCCAGGTCCAAAAGCCGCGCCGGTGCACCAGGGACTTGGCCGCGATGTGGTCCCGGCAGAGCAGCGAGGCCAGCAGGGGATTTCCCCTGCTCTGCTGCCACAGCATCTGCCGCGCCCTGGTGGTCAGCGGTCCGCCGGCGGTCTTGGCCAGCAGTTCCCCGGTCCGCACCGGGTCAAGGGGTGCCAGGTCGAGCCGCTTCAAGGATCCGTCCGTCCACAGCCGGACATATTCCTGATGGCACCGGATCAGGTCACCGCAGATCAGCAGGAGGGCCACGGTTCCCCGCCGGCAGAGCTCCGAGGTCACCAGCACAGCCAGTTCATCGATCTCCTCGGCGTTGTCGATCACCATGATGATCCGCCGTCCGGCCGCCTGCCGGAGCAGCAGGGCTTCCAGTGCACGCAGCACCTGGACCGGGTTGGCGAGTTCCGCCGCGGGCAGATCACTGAGCAGCCAGGCCAACGCGCCGTATGGTGTCTGGGCCGAGAGGTTGCTGCCGCGCAGTTGTACCTGGAATCCGCCGTAGCGTTCCGCGGCTTCCCGGGCGAGGGTGGTTTTGCCAATGCCCGGCGCGCCCAGGATGACCGCCCCGCGGCCGTCGAGCGAAGCCGTGACCACGCCGCGCGCGGCATCGCGCGCATCACTGAGGAGCTGCCGCTGCACCGGTGCGGTTGCCCGTTCCGGGTTCGGAGAAACAGCCGGCGCCGCGCTGCTGCGGGCGTCTGCAGGCCCGGTGGGCGGGCTGGGATGTTGAAGCGTACTCATCGGGGACCTTAATGATTAGCCGAGCGCGTCGCGCGGCTGGCGGGTCACAGCCGGCTTCTTCCCGAGACCTTGCTACCCCCGGCAGGAACCAGCCCGCCAAGGATCATCCTCACCCTAAGGTTTTCCGCCGGGAGTCCGCACGGGTACCGGATACCCGATCCGCTGCCACCCGGGTGCGTGGATTTACCTTGAGCCGGCCCCGCCGGTACTGGTCCCGCGCCGAGGCGGGCGCCGTCGTCGTTCCTGCGCCGAGGCGAGCCGTCGTCGTCTTTCACGCGCCGAGGCGGGCGCCGTCGTCGTTCCCGGGCCGAGGCAAGCCGCCGTCGTCGTGCGGGCGCCGTCAGTCTTCGCTGTTGCGGGCCAGGAGCTCCGGCTTCAGGTCTTCTCTGCGGCTGATCCCAAGTTTTTCGAAGGTCCGGTAGATGTGTCCCTCCACCGTGCGAACCGAGAGGAAGAGCCGCTCGGCGATTTCAGCGTTGCGGCAACCCTGCATGACCAAAGCGGCGACGTCGTGTTCCCGGCGGGTCAGCAGGGGAACCCCCGCCTTCTGTTTCTGGCGCGCCGGGAGACCGTTTTTCTTGTTGAGTTCGCGCTGCACCCGTTTGAGCAGTGCCCGGTCGCCGCCGGCCCGGGCGAGGCGGAGGGCTTCCTCGGTGCACCGTTTGGCCAGGCGCTCCCAGCCCGGCTCCACCGGATCCGATCCCAGCCGCAGCAGCTCTTCGGCATCCTCGTCCAGGACGGCCCGGGCGAAGCGTCCGATCACCTCCGCCTGCGGACCTTCAAACTCTTCCGAGATCTTTCTCAGCCGGCTCATCCCGTCCAGGTCACCGAACGACAGGGCCAAGGTCCGCAGCTCCAGTTCAGCAGCCACGAACCCCGCGTGTTCGGCCTCAGCGGCCAGCTCCCCCAGCTCTTTCGGCGGTTCCCGTTCACCGGACATCACGGCCCTGGCCGCAGCCGCGTAACCGTGCGCCAGCAGCCACGACGCGGCGGCCCCCCGGCGGCTGAGGACCTTGATCTCAGCCAGCAGTCCCTCCGCTGCGGCGGCGCGGCCCTCGCCCGCGGCAATCAAGGCTCCCAGGCCGAGGGCAATCGGGAGCATGCCCTCGGAATCATGTGTCCGAAGCCCCTCGATCGCCGCGGACAGATGGGTCAAAGCTGCAGCGGAGTCGTCGTTCCGCAGGTTCAGGACCGCGAGCCCAAGGTCAGCCGTCCCGCCCACATGGACGAGTGCGCCGAAGATTCCGCTCACGCCCTGGCGCAGGGTCGCGTGCAGTTCCTCCCACTCCCCCAGCCACAGAAGCACGTCCACGTGCCGGTGCAGCACAAACAGCGAGTAGGAGAGGAAACGGTGCCCGCCGCGATCCAGGATAACCATGGCATCGCGGGAGAGAATCCCGGCTGCCCGGGCGCGGCCGGTGGCGATGAGAATCTCGGCCAGAAGCGCCTCAGCGACGAGGATGGCTTCGTCGTCGCCGGCCCTGCGCGCGTCAGCGAGGATCTCCTCGAGTTCTGCCTCCGCCGGGTGGAAGCTGCCGGCGGTAACCCTGCCCTTCAGCGCGAGCAGCCGGCCGCCGCGGCGCGAAGAGCTGATGTCCGCGATCAGCTCGGCGTCCGCGGTTTCGCTGTCCGCGCTGCGTTCAATGCGGTCGACGCCGGCCAGCCACTCCGCGGCGATGGCGGCCAGTCCTGAGGGATCCCCGTGGTTGTACAGATGCACCTGGACCCGGATCAGCACCGCCATCTTGAGCGTGGTCAGGTCAGATGCAACCGCCGTCACGCCGTCGACCAGTTCCCGTGCCGAGTCCAGGTGCCCGTCCTGAAAACAGGCCCGGGCCGCCTGCACCCGCGCCGCCAAGGCGTGGTCCGGCCCCTTGACGGCACCGGCTGTTCGAAGGGCCGCGGGGCTGTCAAAGACGTTGTTGGCCCGGTACGCGGCCGCCACCAGGTCCGCGTCGCTGACTTCCGCCCCGCAGTCCAACGACCAGCACACCCAACGCAGCAGGTTGTCCGATTCGCGCTCGGAGGGATCGGTGACGGTGAGCAGCCGCTGGCGCAGGCGGGCACTTCGGGCGGCCGGAACCAACCGGCGCACCACCTCGCCGTAGACCGGGTGCATGGGCCGCAGGAGCCGGCCCCGGCCAGCGGAGATCTTCACCAGCTTTGCTTCGGTCAGTGAATCCACGGCCCGGTGCAGCCCGAGTTCAAACGCTGTTGCGGCAGGCAGCGGCTCCGCCAGGGCAATAATCTCAAGGGCCTCGTGTTCCTCCTTGCTCAGACCCGCCAGCTGGGCCCTGAGCAGATCGCCCAACCGTCCCTCCGGCGGCAGCATCTGGTCTTGCAGAAGCCACACTTCGTTGCGGAGCACCAGGCTGCCCATCCGCACGGTTTCGGACAGCAACGCCAGGACCAGCATCGGATTTCCGCCGCTGACCCGTGCCAGATCAGTGCTGGTGCTGGTCAGCACCGGGCCCCCCAGGACCTGGACGCAAAGGTCCTTGACCTGGTCCTCGGTCAGCGGCAGCAGTTCATGCCGGGAAAGCGCGCCCTCCCACACCAGGCCGGCGAGGCCGGCGGGTATGTCGGCGATCCGCCGCGCCAGGAGGACAACACGGATCCGCGCCGACGCCACCAGCTGGGCGAGAAGGTCGGCGCCTGCCTCGTCAAGGGCGTCGGCATCGTCGATGATCAGCAGCGGCGCCGCTGCGGGATCGACGTCGTCGCCCGGAAACAGCCGCTGCAGCAGCGACCGCATCACGGCCAGCGGAGAATCGGTGTCCCGGGGGTCCAGGTCCGGGAGGAGCGGCGCCAGCGCACCGTAGGGGACGCGGGACAGCGAGGAGCTGGTGTGGATCCGGTGGACGCGGATCCGGCCTTCGGCTTCCGCCGCAACCGCGCCGGCCAGCGCGCTCTTGCCCAATCCGGCGTCGGCCACCACTACGGCACCTTGGCCGCCGGGTCGAAGGACGCTGGACAGCACGGCCTCCAGGACGGCCTCCCTGCCCACCAGCGGGCGCGCAGCAACCCCCTCTATCACGCAGTCCCCCCTGACTTCGGCATGATCACGGCTTACCCCAGAACCTCGGCGAGTTCCGAGCGGCCCGAAACGTGCAGCTTGTCGAAGATCTTACCCAGGTGCCAGTCGACGGTGCGCGGAGAGAGGTTCAGCGCTTCGCTTATTTCGGTCCGTGTCGCCGGGCTGGCTGCACGGCGGGCCAGATCCGCCTCAAACGGACTCAGTGCTGCCATCCGGGCGTGGACGGTATTGGCGTCGCGGAGTTTTCGGAAACTGGCGCGCTCATGACTCAGCGCGCTGCGGGCCAGCCCGCGTGACGTGGCGTCAGTCCTGCCGTCCAGCAGCACCAGTGCGGCGCGTGCGGCGTCGTTGCACAACAGTACGTTCCCCGTCCGGGACGCCAGCTCGGCGCTTTCCAGCAACAGCGCCGGATCGTTTCGATCGATACCCGCGCCGAAGCACCAGAGCGCCCTCGCCCAGCGGCCAGTGGCGGGGGCGGCGGCCTCCGCCAGTTCACGCGCAACGCTTTGATCGCCGTGCCGGGCGGCTGCAGCGAGGCAGAGCAGGGCAATCGCAACCATGCCCTGCTCGAGGCAGTGCCCGGCCAGGGAGCGCAGCTCGCCGCAGAGCCTGGGAATGTCCCCGGCCAGCAGGGCCTGGAGCCGAAGTGCATGCGTTAACAGCCGCACCGGTTGCTGCGGTTCAAACCTGTACTCTGCAGCAGCGGCGGCCTCCCGCCCGGCCTCCTCCGCGTTCCCCTGGAGAGCCAGGACATAGCCCACAGCAGCCTGCACGAGCGGAAGGACGTCATTGGAATCCTGCAGACGAATTTGACTGCTGACGGAGGTCACGGCGGAGAAGGCGCTGTCTTGCCTGCCCGCCAGCGCATGAGCCAATCCGATTGCGGCATCGCCGGCGCTGCCGCGAAAGGCCCGGCGGTTTCCGCCGTCCACCAGTTCGGTGACCAGCTCCTCGGCCAGCGAGTACTCACCACACGCGATCAGGGCCTGGAACATCCGGAGATGGGCGGAATCCATCGCACTTGCGGCAAGCGTGCTCCGGAACTCCTTCCGAAAAGCCGGCAGCAGCTGCAGCGCCTCTTCACCGTTGCCGGACATCGCGAGGAGCTGGGACTGCAGGGCGAGGCCCCGAAGTCGATGCGTCGGGCTAAGGGCAGCATCGGAGGCAACGGCGGAAAGCTGCCGATCCGGCACGTCAACGGTGCGTCCGGAATCAATGGCCAGGGAGCTGCGCCTCAGCAGCACCGCTGCCTCAGCCTGCCGATATGCGGCCTGGTCCTCGTAGGCGGTGAGGTCAGCGCCGATGCTGTCCAAGAGTTCAACCGGGTCACCGTGGTGAGGGAAGAGCCGCAGCAATCCCGCCTGATGCAGCCTCAGTTCCACCCAGGTTTCCAGCTGGCCCGGTTCCGGCACCCCGGCGATCCTGTCGAGTGCGCTCAGGGCCTCCGGATAATGCCCGGATTCTTCCAGTGCGTGGACTTCTTCCAGCAGCATTGCTTGGCTGCGCCGGGAAACCGGAACTGCCCGGATAAATTCCAGCGCGGATTCAGGATCGTCCGATGCAGTGGACAGCCGGGCCGCACGCGTGGCTGTCTCCGGGTCCAGGGTGCCTTGGCAGGTCAGCGACCAGCGGGCAAAACTGTCCAGCGCGGAAGGGCCCAGCAACGACGGATCCACCAGAGGCGAAACCTCTTCCCAGAGTTCCCGGCTGCGGCCCGGCCGCACGGCCCCGGCAACGGCGGCGGCAGTGCCGGCGCTGGCGAGCCGAATCACGCGGTCAGTGATGTCCACGACCCGGCCCTCTTCCAGGGAGTCCAGGGTTTCTGCGGGGAACAAGGTCTGCGCCACGGTCAACGGAATCTCATTGGACAAGGCCAGCAGCTCCACCAGGGAGCGCTCCGCCGGCGGGAGCCGTTTGAGCCGGGACGTGATCAATTCAGTGACTGTCCCAGAGAAGACGAGCGGCTTGGCGAGGCCCCAGACATCGCCCTGCAGGACGAGGCTTCCGCCATCAGCCTGATCCTGGGTCAGGAGCCTGATCATTTGCGGATTGCCGCCGGAGTGGCGGTGCATGGCCTGGGCCGCCACCGATGAGACCCGTCCCCCAAGGACTTTCTGCATCAGCTCCCGGGTCTGCTCCGCTGCGAGCGGAGGAACATCGATCCGGTGCAGCAGGCCTTCGGTCCACAGGGCCAGAAATTCCGGTGCCGACGCCGACAGCTTTTCAGCGGCCGCGAGGACGGTTACCGCGGAGCGGCGCACCAATTGGGAGAGGACCATGGCAGTTGAATCATCCAGGTGCTCGGCATTGTCGACCAGCAGCAGGATCCGCTTTCCCCCGGCCTGCCGCACGAAGCAGGATTCCAGTTCCTGCAGCAGCTTCAGGGGGCTGGAGGCCAGGCCTTCCGGCAGGTCGGAGATTAACCAGGCCAGGGCACCGAACGGAGTCCTGCCTGCGATCTGGCTTCCCCTGACCTTCACCACGTGAAAGGCCGAATTGGCGGCAGCGGCCCGCACCAGCGCGGTTTTTCCGATTCCGCCGGGGCCCACCACCACGGCACCGCCGCCCGCCTCGACGGCGCGCAAAACTTCGGCAAGGGAGTCGTCGCGGCCCACCAGCCAGCCGCGCTCCTCAGTGTCGGTCCCCATATGTATTTCCGCGCCCCCCGCGATTCAAATACGCCAGACGGCGGGCAACACACTGGCGCCCACAGCACGTTCGATGCTTGACGTCGGAGCTGAGAGTTCCTTTGTGGTGTTGCCGCCGCTCTCTGGTGAGCGTACGCCGGATGACGGCTTTCGTCTACTAGATACAAATGCATGAACAGGCCGGGTGGGAATGCCCAACCCGCGGCAGCAAAAAAACCGGGCGCCCGACGGGAGGAAAACAGTTCGGGGCCCGGTTGTTGTGCACCGGATAATTTGTCCGGTTATTGTGTAAAGGGACCGGCGCCGGGATGGGGGTGGCCCAGTCTCGGAGGCCTCCCGACGCCGGCCCCAGCTTTCAATGCCCGAAGGCATGGTTTAAGTCTAGGCCCGGGGAGGGAGTCCAACAATGGGGTTGGGTGCCTTTGCCGTGACGGGATCCGTACCCGTTTTTCTTCCCGGCACTACCTGTGACATGGGCGTTGGCTTCACGGCAGGCCGGCCGGAGATCGAAACAGGGGAAGTTTCAGGAGCCGACGGAATGGAATTTCTGCTGTGCGGCGGTCAGTCCGTCGGTCAGCAGCAGTTCCACGGCGTCCGCCGCGTCGCCGATCAGAAAGGGAAGTTCCTTGGCCTCGACGGAGGGAAAGTCCTTCAGTACGTAGTCGGCGGTGTCCATCCGGCCCGGGGGGCGGCCCACACCGACGCGGACCCGGAGATAGTCCTTGGTGCCCAGGGCCCGGCTCATGTCGCGGAGCCCGTTGTGGCCGCCTTCTCCGCCGCCGGATTTGAGCTTGACCGTGTTGAAGGGGATGTCGATTTCGTCGTGCACCGCCACCACGTGGTCGGCCGGAATGTCGAAGAATTTGCTCAGTGCCGACACGGGCCCGCCCGAGAGGTTCATGTAGGTCAGCGGCTTGGCCAGGATGACGCGCGGGCCGCCGATGCCGAGCCGGCCTTCCAGGATCTGTGCCCGGGACTTGTGGGTCTTGAAGTTCCCGCCCACCCGGGAGGCCAGGTCATCGAGGACCATCTGGCCGATATTGTGCCGGTTACGGCTGTAGCCGGGCCCGGGATTCCCGAGCCCGACTACAAGCCAGGTATTGCTGTTCACTGCAGGTACTGCTCCTTCAAAAGAACCGGACGGCTCCGTCACCGGGAGCAGACCCCGGAAGTGGATTAAGCTTCGGCGCCAACTTCAGCAGCTGCAATGGCAACCTGCTCGTCGGACGGAGCGCCGAGGTCCTGAACGGTGGACTCGGAGATGTTGATGACCATGGTTTCCGGATCGAGCAGGAGCTCGACACCGGCAGGCAGTTCCAGGTCGGAAGCGTAGATGTGCTCGCCGGCGACACGGCCTTCGATGCTGACCACGATGGTTTCCGGCAGGTTGGTGGCGTCTGCGGCAACCAGGACCGTGTTGGCTTCCTGGTTGTAGACGGAGGAGCCCGGTGCCAGTTCGCCTTCAACGTGGACGTTGACCTCAACCTCGACCTTTTCGCCCTTGCGGACGGTCAGCAGGTCGATGTGCTCGATGATCTGCTTGATCGGGTCGCGCTGGATGTCCTTGGCCAGGGCCAGGTGGGATTCGCCGTCCACGTCGATTTCCAGCAGGGCGTTGGCGGTGCGCACGGCCAGCGTGGTGGCCTTGGCGGGCAGCAGGATGTGCAGGACATCGGCGCCGTGGCCGTAAATGACTGCCGGGATCATGTTGTCGACGCGTGCCTTGCGGGCAGCACCCTTGCCGAATTCGGTGCGGACGGTTCCTGCGAGCTTCTGCTCAGACATTTCAAACTCCTGATATTGGATGTTCCGTGGTTGCCGGGACGAAGGCGCCGGTATGGGAACAGCGCCGCGCGCTTCGCTCCGATCCGAAGATCAGGCACGTGCGGTCAGAAGTTGCCAGCCACCGTCGATAACGGAGTAACGTCCGGAATTATCCGGACCTCTCCCTCGCCTAGGCATCGCAGACCATCCTACCAGCAGCACGCTGCCCGCTCGAACCGGAGTCCGAACGGGCAGCATCGCGGTGCGGTGGTGCAGGCCGCGGTGAGGCGGCCTTTGAAGGCTAGGCCTTGCCGTCGAAGAGGCTGGTGACGGAGCCGTCTTCGAAGACTTCCTTGATGGCCCGGGCAATCAGCGGGGCAATCGAGAGGACGGTCAGCTGGTCGAAGCGCTTGGCGGCGGGGATCGGCAGCGTGTTGGTGACCACTACCTCGCGGGCGCCGGACTCGGCAAGCGTGCGTGCGGCCGGGTCGGAGAAGACGGCGTGCGTGGCGGCGATGATGACGTCCTTGGCGCCGGCTTCCTTGAGTACGCGCACGGCGCCGGCGATGGTTCCGCCGGTATCGATCATGTCGTCAATCAGCACGCAGGTGCGGCCCGCGACCTGGCCCACGACCTGCTTGGACACGGCCTGGTTCGGCACGGTCAGGTCGCGGCTCTTGTGCACGAAGGCCAGCGGCGAGCCGCCCAGGCGCTCGGCCCACTGCTCGGCAACGCGGACGCGGCCGGTGTCCGGAGACACCACGGTGACGTTGGAAACGTCAACGCGGGTGCGGATGTAGTCGGCCAGCAGCGGAATGGCCATCAGGTGGTCAACGGGGCCGTCGAAGAAGCCCTGGATCTGCGAGGTGTGCAGGTCAACGCTCATGATGCGGTCCGCGCCGGCGGTCTTGTACAGGTCCGCGATCAGGCGGGCCGAGATGGGCTCGCGTCCGCGGCCCTTCTTGTCCTGCCGGGCGTACGGGTAGAACGGGGAGACCACGGTGATGCGCTTGGCGGAGGCCCGCTTCAGCGCGTCAACGGTGATCAGCTGTTCCATGAGCCAGTTGTTCATGGGTGCCGGGTGCGCCTGGATCACGAAGGCGTCGGTGCCGCGGACGCTCTCCCCGGGACGGACATAGATCTCGCCGTTGGCGAAGTCATAGGAAGCCAGCGGCAGCAGATCCGTGTCAAGACAGCGCGCGATCTCCTCGGCCAGTTCCGGGTGTGCCCGGCCAGTGGCAAGGACAAGCTTCTTTTCACCTTGTGCGGTGATCTCGCTGCTCATTAATGATCGCTTTCTCGCGTGGGGGAATCAGTTTCTGAGGAAGAGGTGCTGGTGGCGCCGGCCGCTGCTTCCGCGGCGGCGGTGCCGGGGCGGTTGGTCAGCACCCAGCCGTCGAGGTTGCGCTGCGGCGCTACGTTGATGGCCAGGGAGCCGGCCGGGACGTCCTTGCGGACCACCGTTCCAGCTCCACTGTACGCGCCGTCGCCCACTGTAACGGGGGCCACATACATGTTGTCGCTGCCCATCCGGACGTGCGATCCGATGGTCGTATGGTGCTTGTTCACGCCGTCGTAATTCACGAAAACCGACGCCGCACCAATGTTGGACTGCTCGCCGATGGTGGCGTCCCCCACATAGGAAAGGTGCGGAACCTTGGACCCGGCGCCGATGTTCGCGTTCTTGGTCTCCACGAACGTCCCGATCTTGCCCTTGGCACCCAGGACGGTGCCCGGGCGCAGGTAGGCGAAGGGGCCGACGTCGGCTCCGGCGCCGAGGCGGGCATCGGAACCGTGGGTGCGGACGACCTTTGCCCCCTCCCCCACGCTCACGTTGGTCAGCGTGGTGTCCGGGCCGACGACGGCGTCGCGCGCCACCGTGGTGGTGCCGTGCAGCTGGGTGCCGGGCAGGATGGTGACGTCCTCGTCGAGGGTCACCGAGCCGTCGATCCAGGTGGTGGCGGGATCCACGATGGTGACGCCGGCGCGCATCCAGCGCACCAGGTTCCGGCGGTTGTGCTCGGCGTTCAGGGCGGCCAGCTGGACGCGGTCGTTGGCGCCTTCCACCTGCCAGAAGTCGTCGGTGACCACGGCGGCGACCCGGCCGCCGTCGGCCCGGGCCAGGCCCAGCACGTCCGTGAGGTACATCTCGCCCTGCGAGTTGTCCGAGGTGACCTTTGCCAGCGCATCGCGCAGCACGGCGGCGTCGAAGGCGTAGATGCCGGAGTTGATTTCGGTGACGGCGCGCTGGGCGGCGTCGGCGTCCTTGTGTTCCACGATGGCGGTGACGGTGCCGTCGTCGGCCCGCAGTATCCGGCCGTAACCGGTGGGATCCGCCAGGTGGGCGGTGAGGACGGTGACCGCGTTGCCGTCGATGCGGTGGACGGTGACGAGCTCGCGCAGGGTGTCCGCTTCCAGCAGGGGAACATCGCCGTAGGTGACCACGACGGTGCCTTCCAGCGGAGTGAACCGATCCAGGGCCTCCAGGGCGACCTGGACGGCGCGGCCGGTGCCGGGGATGTCGTCCTGGTCCACGATCACTGCCTGCGGAGCGGCGGCGGCCACGTGTTCCGCCACCCGGTTCCGCTCGTGCCGCACGACGACGGCGAGGGCTCGGGGATTCAGGGCCTCGGCCGCGGCCAGCGCGTGGCCGACCATGGAGGTGCCGCCGACCGGGTGGAGGATCTTCGGCGTCCGGGACTTCATCCGGGTGCCGGCTCCGGCGGCCAAGACGATGACGGCGGCGGGACCGCCGCCGGCGCTTTCGATGGATTCGGCATCCTGAGTGGTCACGAAAAAGCGCTCCTGTTGTCGGACGGCCGCTGAAGGGGCGGCCGCCGGGGGTGTGGACCGGCACTGCTGCCGTTCCGCCCATAGGATTCGAACCTATACTCCACGGCTCCAAAGGCCGGGGTGCTGCCATTACACCAGGGCGGAAAATGTGCAGGTCGCCCCGCACACAAGAGTTTAGTTTGCCATGCCGGCGGACACCGGCGCGAGTTGGCGTCATTTGGGGCGCTCTGCGGGCGGTCCGGGGCGGGGCTCGTGCGGCTCCCGGTGGCCCGCCGGGGGCGTTCCCGGGAGTCCGCCGGGGGCGTTCCCGGGAGTCCCGGGGCCAGGCCTTAGACTGTGGAGGTGGTAAGAATTCCGGCGGGCGGAGCACGCCTGCGCATGACCGGCGTGCAACGGCGCGCACAGCTGCTCACCGTGGCGCGCAGCCTGTTTGCCCTGCGCGGGCTCGACGGCGCCACCATCGAGGACATTGCCGCGACCGCGGGTGTGTCCAAGCCCGTTGTCTACGAGCACTTCGGGTCCAAGGAAGCGCTCTACACCGAGGTGGTGGACGCCGAGTTCGACCGCCTCCTGACTGTCATCACCGAAGCGCTCGGCGCCGACGCCGGTCCCCGCGTCCTGATCGAGCGGGCGGCCTACGCCCTGCTGGACTACATCGAAAACCACACCGACGGGTTCCGCATCCTGGTGCGGGACGCACCGCCGTCGCAGCCCGAGGGCACCTTCGCCACGCTGCTCTCGCGGATCACCGGCGACGTGGAGCACATCCTGTCCAAGGAATTCGGCAACCGCGGCCTCAGCGCCGAAGTGGGCGGCATGTACGCCCAGATGCTGGTGGGCATGGTTGCCATGACCGGACAGTGGTGGCTCGACGCGCGCACCCCGGACAAGGCGACTGTCGCGGCACACCTGGTGAACCTGTCCTGGAACGGCCTGACCGGGCTGCAGAAGGATCCCGAGCTGCGCCACATGCAGCCGGCGGACCTGCCTTCCGGTTCCGGCGGCCTCCCCGTTGACGGCGGTCTCGCCGTCGAACCCCCGGTGGTGCTGACCCTTTCGGCCGTGCTGGTGCGCGATGACCGCGGCCGGGTGCTCCTGGTGCGCAAGCGCGGCACCTCGAAGTTCATGCAGCCCGGCGGCAAGCTGGAGCCCGGCGAGTCCTTCGCCGGGGCGGCTGTCCGCGAAGTCCGGGAGGAGCTGGGCCTGCAGCTGGCGGAGACGGACCTGTTGGATCTGGGCCGCTGGTACGGCCCGGCCGCGAATGAAGAGGACACCTTCATTGATGCCGGGCTCTTCGCGTGGACGATCTCCGCGGGAAGTGGCATCCACGCCGATCAGCTGGTGGCTGCTGCCGAAATCGAGGAGCTGCTCTGGGTGGATCCGGAGCAGGCCCTGGTCCGCGACGATCTCTCCCCGCTGCTGCGCGATCACATCCTGCCGCAGCTGCTCGCCGGCGCCTGATCCGTCCCAATTCCTCCCGAAAGGGACATCAGACTCACTCAAACCGCCCCGGGGCCGGATCTCTCGTGCAGATAATGCACTCAAACCACCCCGGGCCGGATCCTTCGTGCAGATAATGCACTCACATGGGCCGGTTTTGATGATTAGAAGCCCTCATCTGCACGAAGGAATTCTGCGGAGGCCCTGATCTGCACGAAAGATCTGCGCGGGGAACAAGAATCCCTGGCCCGCTCCGGTTTGGCAGGTAGAGAGTCCCCGAACGGCCGCCCCACATCCCGAGAGTGCAGGTATGGTGACTTCCGCCCCGGCCACCGCCCCGAGAGCGCAGGTATGGTGACTTCCGCTCCGTTTTGGTCGCCAGGCGTGCACACTCGAAACCCGCCGAGCCGCTGAAGTCGCCAGACGTGCACACTCGAGAGCCGCCGAGCCGCCAAAGTCAGCAGACCTGCACACTCGAAACCCGCCGAGCCGCCAAAGTTAGCAGACCTGCACACTCGGGAGCCGCCGAGCCCGAGACACCGACCCTGACCCCGGTTCTGCTGCCACTTTGGGATTCTGCTGCCAGTTTGGTAAATCCCTGCCAGTCCGCAGTGGCAGGGATTTACCAAACCGGTCGAATTTTCACAAAACGGAGGGAATCCGGAGCGGGCGGGCCCGGGAAGGGGCGGGCCCGGGAAGGGGCGGGCCCGGGAAGGGGCGGGCCCGGGAAGGGCCGGGACCCGGGAAGGGCGGGAAGGGCCGGTTCCGGACCAATACCGGACCCCCGCCCTCCCCTTTGAACCCAGAACCTGAACCCAGACCCGGAACCGGGCCGAGAACCCCTACTCCAGCTTTTCCGAGGCCTGCAGCCACTGCAGCTCCAGGTCCTCCTGCTCGGAGGCCAGGGTCTGCAGCTTCTTGTTCAGGTCCGCCAGCTGCTCGAAGTCTGCTCCGCCGGACTTCTCCGTGGCAGCGGTCATCTGGGTGTTGACCTTTTCGACCTGCGCCTTGAGCTTGGTCATCTGCCGGTCGATCCGGACCAGGTCCTTCTTGGCGATCCGCTTCTCGGCCTCGGAGGCACCCGAGGCGGTGGCCACCGCCGTCGCCACTCCGCCGCCGGAGCCCGGACGCGAGGAGCCGGCCGCAGCGGCACGGGCCGCCTGCGAGGAGCCGCGGGCGGCAGTCGACGCCGAGGAGTTCGCCGCCAGCGCCTGGCCGCGCAGCTCGAGGTACTGGTCGACGCCGTTGGGCAGTCCGCGCAGCTTGCCGTCGCCGAGCAGGGCCATCTGGTGGTCGGTGACGCGTTCGAGCAGGTACCGGTCGTGCGAGACCACCACGAGGGTGCCGGGCCAGCCGTCCAGGACGTCCTCGACGGCCGCCAGGGTGTCGGTGTCCAGGTCGTTGGTGGGCTCATCGAGCATCAACACGTTCGGCTCACCCACGAGCAGGCGCAGCAGCTGCAGCCGGCGGCGCTCACCGCCGGAGAGGTCCCGCACCGGGGTCCACTGGCGCTGCTGGGAGAAGCCCAGCTGCTCCACCAGCTGGCCGGCGGAAACGTCCTTGCCGCCGACGCTGAACACGCGCTTCTCGTTTTCGATGACCTCGATGACGCGCAGGTCGGCAACCTCGTCCAGTTCCTTGACCTCCTGCGTCAGCACGGCGGTCTGCACGGTCTTGCCGCGCTTCAGCCGGCCCGACGTGGGCTCGATTTCGCCGTTGAGCAGGCGCAGCAGGGTGGTCTTGCCGGCGCCGTTGACGCCCACCAGGCCCAGCCGCTCCCCCGGCGCCAGGCGCAGGGTGATGTTCTTGAACAGCTCGGTGTCGCCCAGGGTCAGGGACACTTCTTCGAGGTCCAGGACGTCCTTGCCGAGGCGGGCGGTGGCCATCTTGTTCAGCGACAGGGTGTCGCGCGGCTCCGGCACGTCGGCGATCAGGTTGTTCGCCGCCTCGATGCGGAACTTGGGCTTGGCGGTGCGGGCGGGGGCGCCGCGGCGCAGCCAGGCCAGTTCCTTCTTCACGAGCTGCTGGCGCTTGCCCTCCATGACGTTGGCCGTGCGGTCGCGCTCGGCGCGGGCCAGCACGTACGCTGCGTAGCCGCCGTCGAAGGGGTCGATCATCGCATCGTGGACTTCCCAGGTGCGCGTGCAGATTTCGTCCAGGAACCACCGGTCGTGGGTGACCACGAGCAGGCCGCCGGCGTCGGAGCGCCAGCGGTTCTTCAGGTGCTTCGCCAGCCAGGCCACGCCTTCCACGTCCAGGTGGTTGGTGGGCTCATCGAGCATGACGACGTCGTCGTCCCCGGTCAGCAGCTTGGCGAGGGCGACGCGGCGCTTCTGCCCGCCGGAAAGCGAGGAGACGGAGGCGTTCCAGTCCACTTCCTGGATCAGCCCGCTCATGACGTCGCGGATGCGCGCGTTCGAGGCCCACTCGTAGTCGGCGGCGTCGCCCACAATGGCCTGGCCGACGGTGAGGTCTCCGTCCAGCACGTCCGACTGGTCCAGATAGCCGACCGTGACGTCGCGGCGGCGGGTGACGCGGCCGTCGTCGGGCGTCTGCCGCTCGGCGAGCAGGCGCATCAGGGTGGACTTGCCGTCGCCGTTGCGGCCGACAACGCCAATGCGGTCCCCCTCTTCCAGGCCCAGGGAAACCCCGTCCAGGATCGTGCGGGTGCCAAAGGAAATGCTGAGGTTCTCAGCACCAAGCAGGTGTGCCAATCGGTACTACTTTCTTGTCGGGTCAGGGATTTACGGGTGTTGTGCAGGTTTGGAAAGGTCAGCCGACGACGGCGGGGGCCAGCCGGGCGCCGTGGACCGGCCCCTCGACGGCGAGGGCGCGGTGCCCTTCGGCACGCAGCGCCGCTTCAAGGTCCGTTGCCGCGTCCGCGTCTTCGGCCAGGAAGGCCACCGTGGGCCCGGAGCCGGACACCATGCCGGCCAGCGCGCCGAGCCGTTCGCCGGCGCGCAGGACGCCGTCCAGCTCGGGAGCCAGCCGGAGCGCCGCGGCCTGCAGGTCATTGGACACAACGGCTGCCAGCTCCCGGGCATTCCCGGAACGCATGGCTGCCAGGATCTGCGGATCGACGGCGTCCGGCTCTGCGGCGTGCACCTGCTGTTCGTCGCGGAGGGCGTCAAGGGCGCCGTAGACGGCCGGCGTGGAGAGGCCGGCGTCGGAGGCGACCAGCACCCAGTGCAGCGGCGTCTTCGAGATGGCCGGGGTGAGTTCGTCTCCCACTCCCAGGCCGACGGCGATGCCGCCGAGCAGCGAAAAGGGCACGTCAGCGCCCAGGCCGGCCGCGATGCCGGCCAGTTCCTGCCGCGACAGGTGAGTGTTCCAGAGGGCGTCGCAGGCCACCAGGGCCGCCGCGGCGTCGGCCGATCCGCCGCCCATCCCGCCGGCCACGGGAACCCGCTTGGTGATGTGCAGGTGCACGCCCGTGGGGTTGTCCGCGTACGCGGCCAGGGCCTGCGCGGCGCGTGCGGCAAGGTTGTCCGGGCCCAGCGGAATGTCACCGACGGGAACCTGCAGTGCGCCGTCGCTGTTCACCGTGACGGTGATGCCCGGGGTCTCGGTGACCGTGGCGGTGATCTCCTCGAACAGCGACACGGCCAGATAGACGCTGGCGACCCCGTGGTAGCCGCTGGGCCGGAGCGGGCCGACGCGCAGTGACACGTTGATCTTGCCCGGGGCGCGGACCCGCACGGAGGCAGGGGCCGCCGCCGGGGGTTGTGCGGATGAAAACTTCGCTGCGCTCATATCTTCCAACTTAGAGGAAGTGCCGCCCGCGCCGTTAATGCGGGGGCCTGCGCCTAGACCGATGCTGCGCCGTCCGCTTCGCTGCCGGATGCGCCGTCCGCGGCCGGCGATGCGGCAGGCGAGGCTGCAGGCTCGGCACCCTTGGCCTCGGCAATCCGCGCAAAGGCGTGGATGTCGATGACCTCGCCGCGGGCCTTCGGATCCACTCCGGCGGCCACCAGCGCATTCTCCGCCTGGGCGGGGCTGCCGGCCCAGCCGGACAGTGCTGCGCGCAGGGTCTTGCGGCGCTGGGCGAAGGCGGCGTCGATCACGGCGAAGACTTCTTCACGGGTTGCCGTTGTCTCCAGCGGTTCGTGGCGGGTGAACCCGACCAGCCCGGAGGCGATCTTGGGGGCCGGCCAGAAGACGTTCATCCCGATCACCCCGGCCTTGCGCATGGTGGTGTACCAGGCCGCCTTCACTGAGGGCACGCCGTAGACCTTGGAACCGGGCACCGCGGCCAGCCGGTCCGCGACTTCATCCTGGACCATGACCAGTCCGTGCTGCAGGGAGGGGAAACGCTCGAGCAGGTGCAGCACCACGGGCACTGCCACGTTGTACGGGAGGTTGGCCACCAGTGCGGTGGGCTCGACCGGCAGCTCGGTGATCCGCATCGCGTCGCCGAGGACCACATGGAGCTGGCCGGCTTTTTCCGGCCGCCAGGATTCGACGGTGGCCGGCAGCCGCCCGGCCAGGACGGGGTCGATTTCGACGGCGACGACGGACCGGGCCGCGTCCAGCAGCCCCAGCGTGAGCGAGCCTAGGCCGGG
This sequence comes from Arthrobacter sp. zg.Y820, assembly GCF_030125555.1. Classification (NCBI taxonomy): domain Bacteria; kingdom Bacillati; phylum Actinomycetota; class Actinomycetes; order Micrococcales; family Micrococcaceae; genus Arthrobacter; species Arthrobacter sp. zg.Y820. The sequence continues at coordinate 43,811 of NZ_JASKLX010000012.1, read as the reverse complement.
TCCGACTTCGAGCACCGTTTCCTCGGGGCCGATGCCTGCGGCGGCGACGATGCGGCGGATGGTGTTGCCGTCAATCACGAAGTTCTGCCCGAGGGTCTTGGTCGGGCGTACTCCCAGTTCATCGGCCAGGGCGCGGATATCGGTGGCACCCAGCAGCGGTTTGACCGGAGGACGGGAGGCGGAAGCGGATTCAGTCACTGAGTAATACTAGCCGAGCGCGCCATCCCGGCCCGGTCCGGTCGGGCCAGGTTCCCGCCGCCGCCGCGGGCCGCGCGCCGGGCGCAAACTCCTGTTCGTCGCGTTTCCTCCCGTCAACGGGCAAGCACCCTGCCATCCCCGTGACGTGGTCGGTAGCCTTTTGCACGGAGGCACAATTCACACAGAGGCACGATCCACACGGATGCACCGCTCAAATGTCCCGCGGCGTTCAGGTGTCCCGCGGCCCAAGATCGGCGGAAATGGCAAATGGGCGAAATGTTCGGAAAACGGCTTCAATTCGTGCGCACGGACCGCTGCCTGACCCAGTCGGAACTGGGCGGGAGCACCTTCCGGGCACGGGAGATATCACAGCTGGAAAAGGGCCGGCGGGAACCGCCCCGAGGCGCCGTCCGGATCCTGGCCGAACGGCTCACGGCGGTGCCGGGCTATCCGCGGCCGCAGAGCGGTGCCGACAGCCGAGCCTTTCTGGAGTTCTCCGCCGCGCAGGCCTGGGACGAACGGAATTACCGGGCTGCCCGGCGGTTTGCCCAGCTGGCGGCCGACGCCGCACTGGCCGAGGGCGACCCAATGGGCTGGTGGGAGCTCACTTTCCTGGCCGCCGTGTGCCTGCACCGGCTGCATCAGTACGCTGCGTGCGTGGAGGAGGCGCAGCTGCTGGCCCGGCATCCGCTGGCGGCCGAAGGGCAACCGCTGCGCCCGCAGGCCGAAACGCTGCTGGCGACGGCCTGCCAGGGTGCCGGGCGCCTGCCCGAAGCGGTGGACCACGCCCGGCGTGCGCTGGAGCTGGGGTGGTCGGTGCGGCTGGACGCCGGTCAGCACATAGAGGTGTACCAGGCGCTGATCGGAGCCCTTTCGGAGAGCGGCCTGCAGGACGAGGCCTGGGGGTACTGCCGAACACTGCTGATTCCCCTGCTGGAGGCCTCCGCGGACCGGCAGGCGGCCGGCAAGGGCTTCTGGGCCGTGGGCGACGTGGCCTTCCGCCGCGGTGACGCCGCCGCCGGCGTGCGCTATCACGGCCGGGCAGCGTCGCTCCTGACGCCGGCCGCGGACCTGGAGGTTTGGGCCGCGTTCACCCGCGGCTCGGCGGCCCTGCGGCTGGCGGAGGGGCTGCACGACGCCGCCACCCGGGAGTGCCTGATGCACGCCGAAACAGCACTGTCGGTGGTGGGCGGCACCGAGGAAGAGAAGCTGTCCAACCTGCACAGCCGCGGCCGCTGGCTGCAGCTGACCGGCAACCATGTGGGGGCAGTCCAGGTGCTGACCGACGTCTACGAGCACCGCGAGGCGCTCTCACCACAGGGGGCCGGCGAGGTGGCCCTGCACCTGGGCCTGAGCCTGGCGGCGCTGGGCAGCGACAGGGAGGCCGCGGAGTTTTTGGATCAGAGCGCGGCGGCGTTCTCGGCCGCCGGCGCGCTGGAACGCGCCGGTCACGCCGGACGGCTGGCAGTCAAGGCGCGAACCGGACTTCCGCTGGGCTTAACCGGCGGAACCGGGACCTGATTACAGGTCCCGGTTCCGGGTTGTGCAGCCGAACTGGATTCGGGCTGCGCGCTTTCCAGCGGCCTTGGCAGCCAGGCTCTGTCAGAGCAAGCTGCCTTAGAGCAAGCCAAGCTTCGCGGCGCAGGACGGCCAGTGGCCCCATCCGCCGTTGGCCCGAAGCTTCTCGGCCACGGCAATCTGCTGTGCGGGGGTAGCTCCGGCAGCAATCGGCGCGTACTGGCCGCCGCCGGCGCCGAGCCAGCTGGAGGCGCTGAACTGCAGCCCGCCGGAGTAACCGTTGCCCGTGTTGATGTGCCAGTCTCCGCCGGATTCGCACTGCGCCAGCGCGGCCCAGTTTCCACCGGCTGGTGCAGCGCCGCCCGGTGAAGCCGGTGCCGATGCCGACGCCGGGGCCGGTGCCGGTGCCGGCTTTGCAGGCTTCGCAGGCTTCTTCTTGGTGCCCACGGCGATCTTCTCGTCGGTCGGCGGGACCGCAACTGTTTCGCTGACCAGGGTGCGGCTGGCCTCGCGGCCGTCAACCAGGACCGTGTCGAAAACCCGGACAATCTCGCCGGGAGTTCCCTTCACCGTCACCTTTTTCTCACCCTCAAGGAGGTTGGGGTCAGGCACTTCGGTGGTTTTGTAGGGCACGGGCTCGGCGACCGTGTCCTTTTCGCCGGGCTGCACGCGGGTGACCTTCAGAGCCATGCCGTCCGCCAGGGCAGCGGTGGACGGGGCGGACAGCCGGTCGGTTGCGGCAAGGGTTATGCCCGCTTCGTCCAGCAGTTCGGCGACGGTACCCGCCGTCGTCGGGCGGTTGTAGGACTTGCCGTCGAGCACCATGGTGACGGTCTTGGGGGTGGAGATCGAAATCGGATCGTCCAGCCCGGTCAGTTCGGTGTCCAGCGACGCCGATACGGCCGAGTTGGAGGCGACGCGCAGCTCCGAGACCAGGTCGGCCACGGTCTGGCCGGTGGTGCTGACGGTATGGCCTTCGCCGTCGAGCGTGACGTCCACGGTCTTGGCCTTGAAGACCTCGATGCTGGCGCCGTCGGTGACCTCGGTGGCCAGATCGGGGCTCACCCGGTCGGCGGCGGTGACCTGGACATCGGCCTTCTGCAGGACTTCAGCGACGGTGCCGCCGAAGGTCTTGACGTCGCTGCTCTGACCGTCGACGGTCAGCGAAACGGATTTGTTGGTGCCGACAAAGGCCACCAGCCCCAGGATGAGAGCGACCATTACTACGGCCTGCCCGGTCAGTTTTACCCCACGCCTCAGGAGTGCATGTGCCACGAAATTCCAAACGTTATGAGCGTCCGGGCACGGGGATGAGGGCGCGTGGCAGCCGTTGTCCCCGGATCTCACGGGGCGGCACTGTGCGCAGGCGAGGAACCGCTGCCGCAACCAGGCACAGAGGCATCGCCGCATCTCAAGCGAAATGAGCGCGCCACTGTTCACAGGACGGTGTGTGGTTCGATATTAGTTCCGGCGCCTTCCCCGACCCCGGCTAATAGCTCCTTACCGTAATCGAACCGTGATGTGAGAGCAACCCGAGGTTTTTGAGCTCCCAAGTGGTCCATGGTGCTGATGTGACATGGGTCACGGTGGCGGAGCACGGAGCCCCTGGCTGGGGCGGCAGCAGTAAAACCGCTAGGAGGCGGCGTCCCAGGAGCCGTAGACCCGCACCGTGTTCGCCACCAGGTCCGCGCCCAGTTCGGCCAGATCCTCGCCCAGCTGGGCGGCCATGAACCGCACCGTGTAGGGCACCATGTAACTGGCGTTCGGCCGGCCCCGGAACGGATGCGGGGTCAGGAACGGGGAGTCGGTTTCCACCAGCAGCAACCGCCGGTCGGCCACGGCGAGGCCTTCGCGGAGATTTCCCGCGTTCTTGAAGGTGAGCGTGCCGGCGAAGGACATGTTCCAGCCGTGCTCGTTGCAGGTCCGCGCCAGGTCCGCGTCACCGGAGAAGCAGTGGAACACCACGTTCTCCGGCGCCCCCTCCTCGAGCAGCACGCGCACGACGTCGTCGTGCGCGTCCCGGTCGTGGATCTGCAGGGCCAAGCCCAGCCGCTTGGCGATGTCGATGTGCCGGCGGAAGGAATACTGCTGGCGCTCGACGCCGTCGGCGCCGGTGCGGAAATAGTCCAGTCCGGTTTCGCCGATGCCGCGCACCCGCGGATGCCCGGCGAGTGCTTCGATCTCTTCCAGCGCCGCGTCCAGGGCTCCCTCGGCGGCCAGCACCGGCGCATCGTTGGGATGGATCGCCACCGCACCGAGCAGCCGCGGTTCCTCGTCCAGGACCCGGACGGTGAAGCGGGAAGACTCCAGGTCGGTGCCCACCTGCACGGCTCCGCGGACGCCCGCCGCCTCGGCCGCGTCCATGGCCGCCCTGACGCCCGCGGTGCCCGCCTCGCCGGGCGCAAAATCAAGGTGCGTGTGGTTGTCGATCACCGGCACCGGAAGCGGTTCCGGTGCGGGAGGATAAGGTTTCCCCGAACCGGACGCGAAGTCCAGGTAGGCTGCAGGTATTTCGCCCGGAACAAAGCCGCTGTCATTGCACATGTCTTTAACCCTAATTGAGCTTGTAACCTGTACTGACATAAGCCCGCTGCCGTACCGGCTGGGGACTGTTAGCGTCGCCGGCGGTTCCCGGTCCCGGGGGTCCGCCCGCGATCCGCCGATGCTCGGAAGGTATCCATGGACGCTCGAAATCCAGCTGCAGGCACCGCACCGTTTTCCGGGGAGCCTCCCGCAGCGGCGGCCTCCGGACAACCGGCAGCCTGGAACCGGCGGGCGGCGCCGGCGCCGGATGCCGAGGCTTTCCACCAAGCAGCCTCGGACATCCTCTCCGCCATCAACACCGTGATTGACGGCAAGGAGGAGGCGGCCTCCCTGGTGCTGACCGTGCTGCTCGCCCAGGGGCATGTGCTGCTGGAGGACGTGCCCGGCGTGGGCAAAACACTCCTCGCCAAAACACTGGCCCGGACCATTGACTGTTCCGTCACCCGGATCCAGTTCACTCCGGATCTGCTGCCTTCGGACGTGACCGGCGTGTCGATCTACAACCAGGACTCCCACCGGTTCGAGTTCCGCCAGGGCCCGATCTTCGCGAACATCGTGATCGGGGACGAAATTAACCGAGCTTCCGCCAAGACCCAGTCGGCGCTGCTGGAATGCATGGAAGAGCGACAGGTGACCGTGGACGGGGGCACCTACCGGCTGGCCGAGCCGTTCATGGTGGTGGCCACGCAGAACCCGATCGAGATGGAGGGCACCTATCCGCTGCCCGAAGCCCAGCGCGACCGGTTCATGGCCCGCATCTCCATGGGATATCCCGACACGCAATCCGAAATCGAGATGCTGGAATCCCACCAGTCGACGTCGCCGCTGGACAAGGTTGCCGCCGTCGTCGACGTCGCTGAGGTGGCCGCCATGACGGCCCGGGTCCGGGACATCTTCGTCTCCGGCGCCGTGAAGGAATACACGGTGGCGATTGGCCAGGCGACCCGCGAACACACGCACCTGAGGCTCGGCGCCAGCCCCCGGGCCCTGCTGCAGCTGCTGCGCGCCGCCAAGGCCCACGCCGCGCTGGCGGGACGGGACTTCGTTCTGCCCGATGACATCTCGCTCCTGGCCGACCCCGTCCTGGCCCACCGCATCATCCTGGACCGCAAGGCGGCCAGCTCCGGCGAAACGCCCACCGGCCTGCTGGCGCACCTGCTCTCCCGCGTTCCCGTTCCCCGCAGTCCCGCCGGCGAGCGCATGCGGCGTTAGGCCGGGCACCTTCCGGCAGTACCACCGGCATAATTCGTCCGACTCCTCGTGGGAAGGCTCCATGGAATTAGCGACTACCGCCCGGCTGCTGACGCCGCGCGGCTGGGGTTTGCTCCTGACCGGACTGGCCGCGCTGCTGACCGCCCAGGTCATGGGCCGCCGGGACGTGCTTGTCCTCGGGGTGTTCCTGCTTGTGCTGCCGCTGCTGTCGGCGCTGGCGCTGCGGCTGCTGAAGCCGGTTTTCGACGTCGAGCGCACCTTCAGCCCCTCTTCCGCGGAGACGGGGGTTCCCGTGACGGTGGTCCTGTCCCTGCGCCCGGCGCAGCCGCTCCGGGAGAGCGCCACCATGCGTGAGGGGCTGCCGCTGCGCTTCGGGGAAAGCCCCGTGTTCCGGTTTCCGGCGCGCTTTCCCGGACCCGACGGCGCCAGCACCTACGAGTACCAGCTGCGCTCCGCCCGTCGCGGCCTTTTCTCCATCGGGCCCGTGACCGCGGACTTCCAGGACCTGTTTGGCCTCTCCCGGCGGCTGCACACCCTCGGCGGCGTGGATTCCCTGGTGGTGTCCCCGGCACCGCAGCCCCTGCCCCGCACGGTGCTCGGCAGTCCGCGGGGCACCGAAGGGTCGGTGGCCAGCCCGCGCCGCGGCAGTCCCAGCGAGGACGACGTGTCCACGCGCGAGTACCGCGCCGGCGATCCGATGCGGCGGGTCCACTGGGCAGCAACCGCACGGCACGGCGAATTGATGGTCCGGCAGGAAGAACCCGTCACCTCCCCGGGTGCCACGCTGCTGCTCGACGCGCGGGAGGGCTGCTATGCAGGAGGCGCCGGCTCCAGCCTCTGGATGGATCCGGCCGGCGGCAACGGACTGTCCACCTCGGAGTCCTTCGAGTGGGCGGTGACGGCCGCGGTCTCCACGGCCGCGCACCTGGTGGAGAACGGTTACTCCCTCCACCTGCTGGACGCCTGCGCCCGCCCGGCACTGGCGCGCTCCCCCTCGGCGCCCGATCCCCGGCAGCGGGAGTTCAGCGGTCCGGGCGGCCTGCTGGACATCGCTGACGGGCTGGCGGCGCTGGAACTTGATTCCCGCTCCTCGGAGCGGCCGCTCAACGCCGCAAACGACGACGGCGCCGGCAGCGTGCCGGGCCACCGGGCCGGACGACGGAGGGCGGGGTCCGAGCAACCGGCCGGGAACGGAGCAGCGTTCGGCGATGCCCTGCTCGATTTCCTGGCCCAGCGCCGGCGCGGCCCGCTGGTGGCCGTGCTGGGACGGCTGTCCGTCGAGGATGCGCACCGGCTGGCCCCGGTGGCCGACTACGCGTCCCGGGCCTGCGCCATCCTGGTGGCCGACCGGGTCCAGGACGTCGGCCCGGCAGTGGCCGTCCTGCGCGCCGGCGGCTGGGACGCAGCCGCAGCCACCCCCGAATCCGATGTGGCCCGCATCTGGGCCACCTTCGGAACCTCCGCCGCCCCGCCCGTTCCTGCTGCATCGATTCCCCACGAGGACCGCCCATGACCGCCACACTGAGCCGGCCCTCAACGGATGGTCCGGCTCCTCCCCCGCCGGCGTCCACCCGTTCGCGTTTCCGGCCCCCGTGGGACTGGGCGTCAGCCGGAGCCAGCGCTGCCGCGGTCCTGCTGTGCAGCATCAGCTTGTACGGAGTCTTCGACGGCTGGGCCTGGTTTCCTCCGCTGGTCCTCACCACGGCAGCAGTGGTCTCCGCCATGGCTGCCGCCCGCCGGTTCCGGTTTCCCACCGCTCTGGTTCCCGCCGTCGGCCTCGCTGCCCTCGTCGTCGTCCTGACCTGGCTGTTCGCCGCGTCAACGGCCGTGCTGGGCCTGCTGCCCACGGCCGCCACGCTGGAGCGCAGCGCTGGACTGGTCGCCGAGGCGCAGTCGACCATCATGAACCAGGTGCCTCCGGTGCTGGCCGATCCCGGGATTGTGTTCATCGCGTGCCTCGGCACAGGCCTGATCACGCTGCTGGTCGATACGCTCGCCACCACGCTGCGGATGCCGGCGGCGAGCGGGCTGGGACTGCTGGCCCTGCTGACCGTTCCGGCGGTCCTGAAACCGGACAGCATCGGAGTGTTCCCCTTTGTCCTGGCCTGCGCCGGGTACCTGCTGGTTCTGGCCACCGGCTCCTGGCAGGAGCGTCCCCGCAGCGCAGCCGCAGCCCGGCGGCCCCCCGGCCGGCAGATGGGCATTGCCGCCGGGATTGGTGCCGCCGCCCTCGTGGTCGCGTTGGGCCTGAATGCGGCTCTTCCCGGATTCACCCAGGGCACCTTTCCGCAGGGATCGCGGCTGAACATTTGGACCGGGCAGTCCGGTTTGAACCCGGTGGTGGCGCTCGGCAATGACCTGCGGCAGCCCTCGGCGTCGGGCCGGATCCGCTACGCCACCAATTCTGCGCAGCCCGTCTATCTGCGCTCGACCACGCTGGAGGACTTTTCCGGCCAGCGGTGGGCGCCCGATCTCCGCTCGGAGACCCGGCTCGCCGGCCTGCAGGACATGGTTCCGGCCGAAGCGGACGAGCCGGCAGCAGGCAGTACGACGGTCACCACGCGGGTGCGGTCGGAAACCTACGCCAGTCCGTGGCTTCTGACTCCGTATGCTCCGCTGCAGGTCAATGGAGCCAGCGGCCGGTTCAGCTGGGATCCGAAAACCATGACAGTCATCGCGGAAGGAAACCGGAAAGCGTCACGGCTGGATTACATGGTCCAAAGCGCTTCCCTGAACATCTCCCCTGATGATCTGGAGGCGCTGGAACCTGCCGCGGAAAACGCGGTGGACCCGATCTTCACCGCCATCCCGGAGGACCTGCCCGCAAGTATCCGGGAGGCGGCGCTCACCGCAACCGCCGGAGCCAAGGGACCGTATGAGCAGGCCGTGGCGATTCAGGCCTACCTCCGCGGAACTGACTTCACGTATTCACTGGAGGCACCGGTCGAAGGCGGTTACGACGGCAACGGCATGGATATCCTGGACCGGTTCCTGGAAGAAAAGTCCGGTTACTGCATCCACTACGCCGCGGCGATGGCGGTGATGGCCCGTGATATGGGCATCCCCAGCCGCATGGCCCTGGGCTTCGCGCCGGGCCGCTCCACTGGAGAAACCGTCACTGATGCCCGCGGCGAGGAACTGCGGGAATTTGAAGTGGACGCCCGCGATGCCCATGCCTGGCCGGAACTCTACTTCGAAGGCACGGGCTGGGTCCGCTTCGAGCCCACCCCGTCGCGGGGCTCCGTTCCGGCGTATAGCGTGCAGCCTCGGACCGCTCCCGGGGAAAGTACCGAAAGCGGAGCAGCGGAGCTGGACCGGCCCGTGCCGGAGACGGAGCCGGCCCCGCAACCTCGGGCGACGCCCTCGACACCGCCCGTCGCGGCGCCGGTGACTCCGGCGGAAAGCGGTGCCGGAAAAGTCCTGGGGGCGGCGTTGGCGCTCCTCACTGTTGCCGCCGCGCTGCTGAGCCCGTGGGCGCTGCGGCGACGCCGGCGCAGCATCCGCAGACGCGGGCTTACCGGTCCGGTGCGGACGGGCAGGACAGGCCGGGAGGGCAGGACGGGCAACGCGGGCGGGCCGGGCAACGCGGACGGGCCGGACGGCGCGGACGGGCCGCATCCGGGGCCGGCCTCCCTGGCCTGGGACGAAGCCGCCGACACGGGTCTGGACTACGGCCACCTGCCCCGGAAGGCTGAGTCTCCGCGCGCCTACGCTTTGCGCCTGACGCACGACGCCGGCCTGCCGGATGGCCCCGCGCTCGCCCTTCAGCGGCTCCGCGGTGCCTACGAAGAGGAGGTCTATGCGGCGCCCCGTCCCCGGATACCTGGTGGCGAAGTTCCTGATGTTGGAGCATCGCCTGTTGGGGCAGGGTCTGTTGGGGCAGAATCTGTGGGGACAGCGCCTGTTACCGAAACAGGAACTCTTTCCTCGACGGGTGTTTCGGCCGGAGCCGATGCCGACGAGTCCGGAGCAGCATGGGCGGAACGGCTCTGGGATGACGTCACCACGGTGCGGGAGAGTCTGGCCTCAACGGCCCCTCTGGGTTCCCGCCTCCGGGCTCGGTTTTTCCCGGCGTCATTGGCCTCGCGGTTTCGCCGCTGATTCGAAGCGAGCCGGGACCAACACAGGGCGACCGCGGAAAATCGACCGGTTCAGGATTATTCGACCGTTTTGGGCATTTACTGCCGGTCCGCGGCGGCAGCAAATGCCCAAAACGGCAGCACAATCCCGGAATGGCAGCAGATTGGAGGGCTGGCCCGGCCGGACAGCCCGGCCCGGCCCCACTCGGGACCTGGACCGGGCCTTCCCCAGACTTAGCCGTCGGACGGGTCAGCGATGCCGATGTACTGCGTGTAGAGGTACTCCTCGATGCCTTCGGCTCCGCCTTCCCGGCCCAGTCCCGACTGCTTGACCCCGCCGAACGGCGCGGCAGCGTTGGAGATGACGCCGGCGTTCAGGCCCAGCATGCCGGTCTCCAGCTTCTCGCCGATGCGCAGGCCGCGGTTCAGGTCTTCGGTGAAGACGTAGGCCACGAGACCGTATTCGGTGTTGTTGGCCAGCGCCACTGCTTCATCCTCGGTGGAGAACGTGACGATCGGAGCCACGGGGCCGAAGATTTCCTCCTGCAGGATCCGTGCGTCCGGCGCCACGTTCTTGAGGACCGTCGGCTGGTAGAAGTAGCCGGGTCCGTCCACCGGTGCCCCGCCCACTAGGGCCGAGGCACCGCCGTCGACCGCGTCCGAAACCAGCGCATGAACCTTGTCGCGGCTCTTTGCGTCGATCAGCGGACCGATCTTGGACTCGTCCTCGGTGCCGCGCGCAGTGGTCATGGCACCGACCTTCGCGGCGAATTTCTCTGCGAATTCATCGGCCACCGATTCATGCACGATGAAGCGGTTTGCGGCGGTGCAGGCCTCGCCCATGTTCCGCAGCTTGGCGAGCATCGCGCCGGTTACTGCCTTGTCGACGTCGGCGTCCTCGAAGACCACGAACGGAGCGTTGCCGCCCAGCTCCATCGAGGTGCGCAGCACCCGGTCCGCGGCGTCGCGGATCAGGCCCTGTCCCACGGGGGTGGAGCCGGTGAAGGAGACCTTGCGCAGGCGCTCGTCCTTCATGATGGGTCCGGTGACGTCGCCGGCGGCGGTGGTGGACACAATGTTCAGGACCCCGGCGGGCAGGCCGGCCTCAATCAGGACGGCGGCGAAAAGCTGCGAGGTCAGCGGGGTGAGCTTGGCCGGCTTGAGGACCATGGTGCAACCTGCGGCGACGGCGGGGGCGATCTTGCGCGTGGCCATGGCGAGCGGGAAGTTCCACGGCGTGATCAGCAGGCACGGGCCGACCGGCTTTTTGTTGACCATCAGGCGGGACTTGCCGTCCGGGGACATGCCGTAGCGCCCGGAGATGCGGACCGCTTCCTCGGAGAACCAGCGCAGGAATTCGGCACCGTAAGTGACCTCGCCGCGGGCTTCGGCCAGCGGCTTGCCCATTTCCAGGGTCATCAGCAGTGCGAAGTCCTCTGCCCGCTCGGTCACCAGGTCAAAGGCACGGCGCAGGATTTCCCCGCGCTCCCGCGGTGCGGTCTTCGCCCAGGATTCCTGCGCCGCAGCGGCTGCGTCCATGGCCAGGGTGCCGTCTTCGGCGCTGGCATCGGCGATGCTCAGCAGCACCTTGCCGGTGGCGGGGTCTTCGACGTCGAAGGTCTTGCCGCCGGCGGCATCCCGCCACTCGCCGTTAATCAACAGTCCGGTGGGGACCTGGGCCAGCAGGGCGGCTTCGCGGTCAGCAGTAATACCCATGGGGGATGCCTCCAAATTTCGACGGTGGTTGCCCGGGCACGTCGCCCGTCATCTGAGATCACCGTAGGCGCGTGCCGCTCGGACTGTAAAGAAAGAAGTGCACCACGCCAGGCGCTCCGGACTGTGCAGATGGCCAACGAAGGTGTGATGCGGGGCCCGACGTCAGCGCCGGCGGTCTCCCGCCAGTCAGGTCAGCCGCGGGCAGCCAGGACGGCCGAGTACAGTTCCCGCTTGCTGATCCGGGCGTCCTCCGCCACGGTGGCAACGGCGTCCTTGAGCCGCGCGCCCTGGCTGATCAGCCCGTTCACGGCCGCCACATGATCCTCGGGCAGCTCAGGCGCCGCTTCGCCCGCCCCGGACACGACGACGGCGATCTCGCCGCGGATCTCGGACGTCTCGGCCCATTCGAGCAGTTCGCGCAGCGGACCCCGCAGCACCTGCTCGTGCAGCTTGGTCAGTTCGCGGGCGACGGCGGCACGGCGGTCGCCGCCGAAGGCCGCGTCCAACGCGCGGAGCATCGGTTCCAGCCGGTGCGGGGCTTCAAAGAACACCATGGTGCGCTGCTCTCCGGCCAGATCCGCCAGGCGGGCGCTGCGCTCACCGGCCTTCCGGGGCAGGAAACCCTCAAAGCAGAACCGGTCGGTGGGCAGCCCGGACAGCGCCAGGGCGGTCAGGACAGCGGACGGGCCGGGAGCCGCGGTGACGGTCAGGCCTTCCTTCGCGGCGGCCTCCACGAGACGGAAGCCCGGATCGGACACGGCGGGCATGCCGGCGTCGGTCACCATCAGCAGGGTGGCACCGCCGCGTACCATTTCCAGCAGGTCGGCGGTGCGGGTTGCTTCGTTGTGCTCGTGGTAGCTGATGATCCGCCCGGTGGTGGTGATCTTCAGGGCGGACACGAGCCGGTGGAGCCGGCGGGTATCTTCGGCGGCGATCACGTCGGCCGTCTCCAGCAGTCCGATCAACCGGGTGGTGGCGTCCCCCATATTGCCGATGGGAGTCGCGGCCAGCACAATCTGTCCGGCGGCGGCACCCGCGGGGCTCCCCGCCGCGCTGCCGGCAGCGGCGCTCTTCCCGCCGTCGTTCTGCGTGTTCTTGGTGGTGCCTGGCCCGGTGGTCTGCTTGCTGGAATTCACCATCTAACCCTACGCGAGTTGGCGGCGGGGAACGCCCGGCGGCCGCTATAGAGTGGAGCGCGTGAGCCTGACCGTGAGTGAGACCCCCGTACCTCGAGCAGCACCGCTCGTTTCCGATCCGGGGGCCGCCTTCAGCTTCAGTGCGCTGCGGAACCGCCTGCTGGGCTGGGCGCCGGGCACCACGTTCAGCCTGGGGCTCTGGGGCTGGCTCCTGCCGCTGGCAGCCGCCGTCATTGGCGGCGTGCTGCGCTTCGTCCGGCTGGGACAACCGCCGTCGCTGGTCTTCGACGAGACCTACTACGTCAAGGACGCCTACTCCTATCTCGTCTCCGGCTATGAGCGTGAGTGGCCTCAGGACGCCAACACCTTGTTCAACGCCGGCACCCCCGACATCCTGCTCTCCACTCCCGAATACGTGGTGCATCCGCCGGTCGGGAAGTGGATGATCGCGGCCGGCATGGCGCTCTTCGGCAGCGACAACAGCTTCGGCTGGCGTTTCGGCGCCGCGGTTGCCGGCACCCTGACCGTCCTGATGGTGGGCCTCATCGCCGTTCGGCTGTTCCGCTCGCCGCTTCTGGGCGGCGTTGCCGCCCTGCTGTTGGCCGTCGACGGTCATCACCTGGTGCATTCACGCACCTCGCTGCTGGACGTGTTCCTGACCTTCTGGGTTGTTGCCGCGTTCGGCGCCCTGCTGCTGGACCGCGACGACGGACGACGGCGGCTGGCCCGCAAGCTCTCCGGTTCAGCCCGCGGCGGGTCGCCGCCGGCAGATGTGCTGAGATACGGCCCGTGGCTGCTCTGGCGTCCCTGGCGTCTGGCGGCGGGCATCTGCCTGGGCCTGGCGGTGGGAACGAAGTGGTCGGCGCTGGCGTTTGTCGCGGTTTTCGGCCTGATGACCGTGCTGTGGGATGTCGGTGCCCGCCGGGTGGCCGGGATCCGTGCCTGGCCTGCCGCCGGTCTGCTCAAGGACGGAGTGCCGGCGTTCTTCACGATCATTCCCGTCGCGGCGCTCACCTATCTGGCGTCGTGGACAGGCTGGCTGCGGTCCGCCGACGCGTACGGCCGGAACTGGGCGCAGGACAATCCGTCGCAGGCCTGGGGCTGGCTGCCGGATTCGCTGCGTTCCCTGGCGGAATACCACCGCAGCGCGTATGCCTTCCACAACGGGCTCAGCTCCGAACACACCTATGAGTCCAGCGCCTGGACCTGGCTCTTCATGGGCCGCCCGACGTCGTTCTTTTATGAATCCTCGACCCTCGGCGTCGACGGGTGCCCCGTTGATGCCTGCTCCTCCGCGGTCTCCGTGGTGGGCAATCCGCTGATCTGGTGGGCGGCCGCCTTTTCCCTGCTGGTTCTCCTGTTCGCCTGGATCGGCCGCCGCGACTGGCGCGCCGGAGCCATCCTCGCCGGCGTCGCCGCAGGCTATCTTCCGTGGTTCGCCTATCCGGAACGCACCACGTTCTTCTTCTACGCCGTGTCTTTCGAGCCGTTCCTGATCCTCGCCCTGACCTGGGTGCTGGGCCTGGTCCTGGGCCGGGCAACCGACCCGATCACCCGCCGGCGCCTGGGTGCGGCCGCCGTCGCACTCTTCCTTTTGGCCGCCGTCCTGATGACCGCGTTTTTCCTTCCGGTCTGGACGGCCGAAACTATCCCGTATTCTGACTGGCGGCGGCGCATGTGGATGCCCAGCTGGATTTAGTCTCACCACCCATGTGCGCAGGCACCAAAAGAAAGGCCCCCAGTGCGCGAATCTGCCACTGATCTGCTGGTCCATCTTGCTCCGGAGTCAAACATCACCGACATCCTGGTGGGGCTGCACGCCCGGACTCCCGACCATCCCCTGTTCTCGCTGAAGAGCGACGGCGGATGGAAGGACGTGACGGCCAATGACTTCCTGACCTCCGTCAGCGAGCTGGCCAAGGGCCTGATCGGCCTCGGTGTCCGCCCCGGCGACAGCGTGGCCGTCATGTCCAAGACCTGTTACGAGTGGACCCTGGTGGATCTGGCCGTGTGGTTCGCCGGCGCGGTCACGGTCCCCATTTATGAAACCTCCTCCCCCTCGCAGGTGGAGTGGATCCTCCAGGATTCCGGCGCATCCCACGTGTTTGTCGAAGACGCCCGCAAAGCCGCGGTTGTCTCGGCTGCCGCCGCGGCCGGTGAGGTCGGTGAGGTTGAGGTTCAGATCTGGCTGATGAACGACGACGCCGCCGCGGGTGCGTTCCGCGAGCTGATCGCTGCGGGTTCCGGCGTTGACGACGACCGGCTGGAAGCGGCCCGGACCGCGGCCGGGCTGGAATCGGTGGCGTCCATGGTCTACACCTCCGGCACCACCGGCCGCCCCAAGGGCTGCGAAATCACGCACGGCAACTTTGCCCTGTTCGGAGTGAACATCGTGGAGTTCCTGCCGGAAATGCTCAAGGAAAAGGGAGTCAGCACGCTCATGTTCCTGCCGCTGGCGCATGTGTTGGCCCGCGCCGTGCAGGTGGGGTGCCTGGCTGCAGGGGTCCGGGTTGGCCATTCCAGCAGCGCCGCTGACCTGATGGCCGACCTGAAGTCGTTCCAGCCCACCTTCCTGCTGGCCGTTCCCCGGATCTTCGAAAAGATCTACGCCGGGGCGCAGGCCTCCGCCGAGGCGGCCGGCAAGGGCAAGCTGTTCACCGCCGCCGCGGAGACCGCCGTCGCGTATTCCACCGCCGTCGACGCCGCTGCCCGCGGGAACAAGGGTCCGTCCGCGGCGCTGAAACTGCGGCACGCACTCTTCGACAAGATGCTGTACCCCAAAGTCCGCAACGCCTTCGGCGGCAAGCTGACCTACGCCATCAGCGGCGCCTCCGCGCTGAGCCCGCAGCTCACGCACTTCTTCCGCGGAGCGGGCGTGATGGTCCTGGAGGGCTACGGCTTGACCGAGACCACGGCCCCGGCCACCGTGAACACCGTCCCCCTGGCCCGGGTGGGTTCGGTGGGCATGCCGCTGCCCGGATCGGCCGTTCGGATTGCCGACGACGGCGAGGTGCTGATCAGCGGCGCCGGCGTCTTCAAGGGCTACCACAACAACCCCGCGGCGAACGCTGCCGCCTTCACCGGTGAGTGGTTCCACTCCGGGGACATGGGCGCCCTGGACGACGACGGATTCCTGACCATCACCGGCCGCAAAAAGGACATCCTGGTGACGGCCGGCGGCAAGAACATTGCCCCCGGGCCGCTGGAGGAGAAGATCCGGGAGCACCGGCTGGTGTCGCAGGCGATTGTCGTCGGCGAGGGACGTCCGTTTGTGACCGCGCTGCTGACCCTGGACGACGAAACCCTCGCGGGGTGGGCGCGGGAGAACGGCTCGTCGGTGACCTCCAAGACGGCGGCTGATGATCCGCGGGTCCGCGCGTCGCTGCAGGAGGCCGTGGACGCGGCGAACGCCACGGTGTCCCAGGCCGAGCAGATCCGCAAGTTCACCGTGCTGCCGCAGGACTTCTCGCTGGAGTCCGGGCACCTGACGGCAACACTGAAGCTGCGCCGCAACGCCGTGATCGCCGACTACTCCGCCGAGGTGGAAAAGCTCTACACGAAGTAGCGCTCCGCGGAGCTCCCCAGCAAACAAAAAACTGCACGTCTCCGGCGGCCGGAGACGTGCAGTTTTCTGTTGGGTCAACGGTGGTGGACCGCTGGATCAGACCGCTAAGTTAGACCGCTTCCAGCGAGTCGAGGTAGCGGCGGCGGGCCGCTTCCTGCTTGCTGCGCGCGCGTTCCCGCCGGGCCTTGGTGGGCCAGGCGGAGACCAGCACGACAATGCAGGTCAGAAGCACCAGACCGGCAATGCCGATGCCGGCATCCATCCAGAACTGGGCCGGGAAGAGCCGGATCAGGGTGTCATCCATCCGGAACGTCCAATTGCCGTTGGCGAAGAAGATGGAGTGCACCTGGGTGAAGAAGTTCTCCCACCCCAGAACCGCCGTGACGATCAACGCGCCAACGAGAACCAGGGTCAAGACCGCCCCGGAGAAGAGCGCCCGCCGGATTCCGCCGGGCCGGCGCTTGGCCAGATACACACAGGCAAGCACGCTCAGCACGGCCATCACCAGTGCTGAGACAAACGCGACGGTCAGGACCGTCTTCACATCCGCCATGTGGCTGACTTCGCTGTCCAGGTACAGCGGCTCGCCGCCGGCCGTGACCAGGTCGCCGAGGTAGCGGGCACCGGAGAAGTTCAGCAGGTAATCCACGGCGTATGAGCCGTAGGTCATCCGGTCATCGGTGGAGAAGCCGTAGCCGTCCGCCGGGAACCCCGGCCGGTGGTATTCGATCCAGAGGAACAGGGGTGTCGCAACCGCCCGGATGGCCGCGGCAAGCAGCATCACCGGGAAGAACACCGCGATCATTACCTGCAGGATGCGGGCCAGGACGGGCTTGGGTGAGCCCGCCCGCTCACGCTCCTCGGCCCGGCGTCGGGCTTCCTCGGCCGAGATCTCGTAGTCGTCGGTCAGTTCTGCCTCCGGTTCGACAACCTCGGACTCTTCCGCTCCGGAGTCGTTGGCCGCGGATCCTTCCGGAGCCGACGCGGTGGCCGTGCTGATCTGCATGGTCCGGGGAGCGGCATCCGTGGAAACGGCGCCCAACCCTGCGGCACCGGCACCGGCACCCGCGGCAGCCGCCGGAGTTTCTGCGGGCGTCTTCCCGGCAGCAGTCGCAGCTTCTTCGGTGCCGGAGCCATGGGCAGCATGGCTGCCGGACGGAATCACGGCGTTGATGTCCCCGGCCTCCCGCTGTTCTTCCTCCGAGAGGTCAGCGTATCCGTTGAGGTTGGGCATCGTGCTGGCATGGCGCATCGGCAAGCTGCTGCGCTGGGCAAGGGAGGGATGACCTCCCGGCACGACGTCGGCATCGTCACCTGCCGTGCCGTTGCGCGGCCCGGTTACGGCCACCGCTCCGGCAGCTTCAGGCGGTGTTCCTGCGGCGTCGGCAAAGGCCGCGTCCCAGTCGTCGTGGTCGAGGCCGTCGTCGTCGGCGACGTCAGTTGCGGTCGTCGTGCCGTCGTCGTCGACGTCAGTTGCGGTCGTCGTGCCGTCGTCGTCGACGTCAGTTGCGGTCGTCGTCGCGTCGGCGGCTGCGCCGTTGCCGGCGTTCGATCCGTCGGCGGGCGATCCGGTGTTCGGTGCCGCTGATTCTGCTCCCGCAGCCTCGGTTCCCACCGCGTGCTCACCGCTGACGATGGTTTCGCTGGCGTCGCTGAGGCCGTCGTCGCTCTGGGCGCCCTGTTCGGGCCGGTCCTGCTCAGTATCGGCGGAGCCTCCGGGCGTCGGTTTTTGCTGGGGGGTATCGTCCTGGCTTGCCACTACTTCCTCTTTCACTTCCCTGGCCTGTGCGTCATGGCCTGTTTTTGCGGATTCCGGTGGGCTTTCGGGCTCCATCCTCCTTCGACCCTACCGGGAGAGCGCATCAGGTATCGTGCCGCCACCCCGCATCACCGCAGAGTGCATCGGACCGTTACCCTTTCGTCTCCGGAGGTCGACCGGACGCCGGTCCGCGCACCGCCCCCGGAAACGTCAAGCGGTCCGCAACACTTCCCCGCTGTCCCGCCGCGACAGGTCCCCGCGGTGCCCGGCGCGGTAGGCCCGGCCGCCCAGGATCAGGGTGTAGGCCCAGTACGCCCCGAAGAGGGCAACCCCAATGGCCATCCGCAGCCAGACGGGCAGCGGGGAGGCGGTCACGAACCCTTCCACCAGCCCCGACAGGAACAGCACGATCACCAGTCCCAGGGCCACGGTGAACAGCGAACGTCCCTCAGCGGCGACGGACGCGGCACGGGTCCGCCGGCCAGGCGACACCCAGGCCCAAAAAATCCTCAATCCGGCCGCCACGGCAATGAACACCGCGGTCAGCTCCATGAGGCCGTGCGGCAGGATGTAGGTGAAAAAGGTGTCCAACTCTCCGTAGGCAGCCATGGTGCCGCCGGCCATTCCCACGCCCATGGCGTTTTGGTACAGGACAAACGGCCCCCAGATTCCGGTAATGCCGAAGGCGACGGCCTGCAGCGCGATCCAGGCGTTGTTGGTCCACACCATTCCCGCGAAGGAAGCGGCCGGGTTTTCCGAGTAGTAGGAGACGAAGTCCTGTTCCACGTACTGCCGGATCTGGCTGTCCGAGCCCAGCGAGGCGGAGATGACTGCGGGGTTGGACGCCGTCCACGCACCGAAAAGCCAGGCCGTGAGGATGAACGCCGCCCCCACGGCGAGCGTGAGCCAGCGGACCCGGTAAAAGCCGGCCGGGAGCGCAAAGACGAAGAACGACACCAAATCCTCGAGGAAGTTCGAGCGGGCACCGGTGAACCGGGTCCGCGCCCGGGACAGCCGCATGGACAGGGCCGCGGACAGCGCGCCCTCCGGCGCCACCGACCGAACCATCGACAAATGGGCCGAGGTGCGCTGGTACAGGCGCAGCAGTTCATCGGCTTCCTCGCCGCTGAGCCGGCGGCGCGCCGCAAGGTCGTCCAGACGGCGCCAGTCCGGAGCGTGCACCGCGCTAAAGGCATCCATATCCACGGTTACACCCTAATCCACGGTTCCGCCCCAACGCTGGGTACAGTGGAGTTCCAATCACGAACTGCCGCCGGGAGGACAACGCGTGAGTTCCATCGTCACCGGCGAGGCAGTTGTCCTGGAGCTGCGCCCGGCGTCCTTCGCGGCGCGGGCCCTCAGCTCGATCATCGACGTTTTTGCCCAGCTCATCGTGCTCTTCGGAGTGCTGCTGCTGTTCGGGCAGACACTGGGCGAGTCCGTCGATCCCGCTCTCGGACGGACCCTCATCTTGACCATCGTGGTGCTGGTCATGGTGGGGGCTCCGGTTGCCGTCGAGACGCTGACCCGCGGCAAGTCGCTGGGGCGCCTCGCCATGGGGCTGCGGATAGTGCGCGACGACGGCGGAGCCGTTCGCTTCCGCCACTGCCTCATCCGGGGCATGACTGCGGTCCTCGAAATTTACCTGACCGCCGGCTCCCTGGCCTTCATCGTGGCTCTGTTCAATGAAAAGTCCAAGCGCGTCGGCGACATCATGGCCGGAACCTATGCCCTGCGGGAACGGGTCTCCGCTCCCCCGCCCGCGCAGGTCCTGATGCCGCCGTCGCTCCGCGCCTGGGCCGGACTTGCCGACATCGGACGGCTTCCGGATGCGCTGTCCCGACGGGTGTCACGCTTCCTGACGCAGAGCAGCCGGCTCTCGCCGCAGTCGCGCGCCACTCTTGCCGCCGATCTGGCAGCGGAGGTCTCGGCCTTCGTGTCGCCGCAGCCCCCGCCGGGGACGTTCGCCGAAGACTATCTCAGCGCCGTCATGGCCGAGCGCCGGAACCGCAGCTATGTGTCGATGACCCGGCAGCGCGAGCGCACTGAGCACATCGGCCAACGACTGCACCGGCTCCCGTTCGACCGGTAGCTCCATCCAGCTGCAGCGGAGCTCGATCCTGCTACTGCTTGGGCTGGCTGATCCACTCCGCCCACGGCAGGTTCCAGTCCCCGAAGCCGTCATAGACGTACATCGGCCCGTAGCCGGTGTTCAGCACCTGGACGACGTCGCCGGCGTCGAAGTTGTCGTACATGTATTTGGCGCCCTCGGGGCTCATCCCGATGCACCCGTGGGACACGTTGGACTTGCCCAGCACCGGCTGCGCGGACGGCAGCGCTTCGTGGATGAACGCGCCGCCGTTGGAGATCCGGGACGCGTTCTTGGCGGTTACCGGTTCGTAGTAGGCCTCGTCTCCCGGCTTCAGTCCCAGGGATTCCGCCTTGAACGGGATGGTTTCATGCTGGTCCATGATCACGTGGTAACCGATCGTGGAGGGCCAGTCCTCGGTGCCCAGCGTGACGGGGAAGGTGCGGGTCAGCACCCCGTCGATGTACACCCGCATCATTTTGTCCGCATTGTCGACCACGGCCAGCCGCGTGTTGTGGGTGGTGAAGCTCGCGGTTTCGTTGAAGTTGCCGATCATGCCGTTGCCGAAGTCCACGCCGAAAAGCTGCATGTCCACGGTGACGCTGCTGTTCGGCGCCCAGAAGGTCTCGGGCCGGTAGCGGACCTTGGTGTCGCTGATCCAGTAGAAGGCGCCCACCTGGCCTGATGTGGACGTGACGGTGATGGCTGCTTCGACGGCGGGCTTGTTCAGCACCGGCTCGCTGAAGCTCAGTTCGATCGGCTGTCCGGTGCCCACCGTGGACCCGGACGCCGGATACATGACGGCGTTGGCCTCGTTGGCGGTGGCCACGGTGGTGAACTGCCGGGTTTTGGTGCTGGTCTCGCCGTTGGCGTCAGCCAGCGTGTAGGTCAGCTTGTACGGCGTGTTGAACGCCAGCTTGCCGGTGGCCGTCCACACGGTGCCGCCCGCGCTGAGCTCGCCGGGAACCGGTTCGCCGCCGGCGCTCGGCGCCAGCTTGGCGGATTCAATGGTTCCCTTCTGCACGGTGATAACAGGAGCGGCCGCGGGGTTCACCTCGACGGCGTCCGCCTCCGGGGTGACAACGGCAACGGGCTCGGGTGCCGGAGGCCGGCTGGGAGTGGCCGACGGCGACGATGACGGTGACGACGCAGTGAATGACGGGAGTCCAAAGTCCTCACCGGCCCAGGAGGAGGCGGTGACCACAGCAGCGCCGCCGCCCAACACAACGACTCCGGCCACGACGGACCCAACAATCCAGCCCTTGCGCCTCTTTGTACCCTTTGCCATAACTGGTAACCAATACTTCCCGGTGCTCTCGACAGATGCGGAGCAACCATGCTCCCCCTGCGACATTTTACGTCATGCCCGGACAGCGGTGACCCCTGATGCGGCCGCGCTGCGGCCGATTCGCCGTCACGGGCAAGGACCCGGGACGGTGCGCCGCTCAGCGCACCGTCCCGGAGTTTTCTCCCGGACTAGTAGCGGTAGTGCTCGGGTTTAAAGGGACCGGCCACGTCCACGCCCAGGTACTCGGCCTGGCTCTTGGTCAGTTCGGTGAGTTCGACGCCGAGAGCATCCAGGTGCAGGCGGGCCACCTTTTCGTCCAGGACCTTGGGCAGCACGTACACCTGGTTGGCGTATCCGCCCTCATCCACTGATTTGCCGTGCTTGGTGAACAGCTCAATCTGCGCGATGGTCTGGTTCGCAAAGGAGTTGGACATGACAAACGAGGGGTGCCCTGTGGCGTTGCCCAGGTTCAGCAGGCGGCCTTCGGAGAGCACGATGATGCTGCGCTGGCTGTCAGTGCCCTCATCGAAGATCCACTCGTGCACCTGCGGTTTGATCTCGACCTTCCGGATGCCGGGGATCTTCGCGAGGCCTGCCATGTCAATCTCGTTGTCGAAGTGGCCCACATTGCCCACGATCGCCTGGTGCTTCATCCGGGCCATGTGTTCGGCCATGATGATGTCCTTGTTGCCGGTGGTGGTGATGAACATGTCGCCGGCGGCGAGCACCGATTCCAGCTTGGCCACCTGGTAGCCGTCCATGGCTGCCTGCAGTGCGCAGATGGGATCGATTTCAGTGACGATCACGCGGGCGCCCTGGCCGCGCAGCGCTTCGGCCGCACCCTTGCCGACGTCGCCGTAGCCGCAGACCACCGCCACTTTTCCGCCGATCAGCGTGTCCGTGGCGCGGTTCAGGCCGTCCGGCAGGGAATGCCGGATGCCGTACTTGTTGTCGAACTTGGACTTGGTCACCGAGTCATTGACGTTGATCGCCGGGAAGAGCAGCTGACCGTCGGCCGCGAGCTGGTAGAGCCGCAGCACCCCGGTGGTGGTCTCTTCGGTGACGCCGCGGATGCCCTTGGCGATTTCGGTCCATTTCCCCGGGTTCTCGGCCAGGGAACGGCGCAGGACGTCCAGGACAATTGTGTATTCATGGGAGTAGCCCGGGTCGCCCTCCGCGGGGCTCTCCGGCACGGCGCCTGCGGCCTCGAACTTCACTCCGTCATGCAGCAGCATGGTGGCGTCGCCGCCGTCGTCCAGGATCATGTTCGGTCCGCCGGAGCCCTCGGGCCAGGTGAGGATCTGCTGGGCGGTCCACCAGTATTCCTCGAGCGTCTCGTTCTTCCACGCAAACACCGGCACGCCCGCCGGCGCCTCGGGGGTTCCGTTGCCGACGACGACGGCGGCCGCCGCCTCGTCCTGGGTGGAGAAGATGTTGCAGGAGGCCCAGCGGACCTCGGCACCCAGCGCGGTGAGGGTCTCGATCAGCACGGCGGTCTGCACCGTCATGTGCAGGGATCCGGCGATCCGGGCGCCCTGCAGCGGCTGGCTGGGGCCGTACTCCCGGCGCAGGGCCATCAGACCGGGCATCTCGTGTTCGGCCAGGCGGATCTGGTGGCGTCCGGCTTCGGCCAGGGAGAGGTCGGCTACTTTGAAATCAAAACTCACGCGGATCCTTAGTTAGAGGTCGGAAGAATCAGTTCGAGGTGTCGGAAGAATCAGTTCGGGTCGGAAGAATCAGTCCGAGGTGGCGGGCGAATCGGACGCCGTGGCAACCGAGGGCGCCAGCAAAACCGGAATGCCCTCCTCCAAGACGTAGCGGACGCGGTGGCCGGCGGCGTCGGGGGCGGTCGAGACCAGTCCGCCGTTGTCTTCTTCGAGCGGGGAACCGGTCACGGGGCAGCGCAGGACCGCCATCAGGTCGGCAGTGAGTTTAGCCATGGATTACAGCACTTCCTTGGAGACGTCGATGCCGTGCTCGATATACGCGGCGCAGGCCCTCAGACTATCCCTTTCGGTTACCGACTTCGCGGTGTTCAGACCTCGTCGCGGAGCAAGCGCAGATGGGAACGCCGGGCACCGGGGTTCTCCGCCGGGGGTTCCAGTGCGTTCTTGCCGGCGCGTTTGGGTGCCTCGGCGTCAGGCGCCTCGGCCGCTTCCCGCACGGCATCCACGAGTGCTGAGAGATCATCGCGGCCCGGAGTGCGGGGCTGGCCGGAAAGATTCAGGCGGACCACTTCCCACCCCAGCGGAGCAGTCAGCCGGGCGGCGTGTTCTTTGCACAAATCGTAACAATGGGGTTCGGCGTACGTGGCCAGCGGTCCCAGCACCGCAGTGGAATCCGCATAAACGTACGTCAGGGTGGCTACAGCCGCCTGTCGGCACGCTGATCTTGAGCACTGTCTTAAGGAATCCACGGAGGACCACTTTACCCGCCGCAGGCCCAGGCGGCGGCAGGCTCGCCGAACGTCCGGCAGCAAAAACAGTGCCCGCGGAGCCGCTTCTGCGGCTACAGTTCTTATATGTCCACCGGACCAACTCTTAGGGTGCATCTTGGCCCCGGCGACGAGCCGGCGCCGGCCACGCCGGAGACCGACCCCGCCAAGGGCCCTGCCGAGGCCGAACCGGTCGAGGCCGAACCGGCCTGGCCCGGGCCGCCGAGGCCGTTTCGCAGCCGCCGCCGCAACCGGCACGGCCGCGGCCTGCGCGGGGAACTCATACCGGCCCATTTGGCCGGGTCGCGCACCCGATCGGAACGCTTTGATGCCTGGGTCCTGGAATCCGCGCAGCGCCTGGAACGGCTGTGGGGCGAAAGCATCCAGACCTACCAGTTCGTCGTCCAGGACATACCTCCCGGGCTCGAGGAACTGGCCGCATCGGGCGGGCATCTTCCCTTCGGCACCGGCACTCCCGCGTCGGGTCCCCGGCCCGCGGTGATTACTGTGTACCGCCATCCGGTGGAGTCCGCGGCGCGCGGCCTGGTGCCCGTCAGCGAACTGATTCACGACGTCGTAGTGGAACAGCTGGCCACCCTGATGGGGATGGATCCCGAGACCGTCGATCCCACCTACGGACGGTTCCGCCCGCTGTGATCAGGCCGCCGGCAGGCAGCCCCGGTCAGTAGCCCAGTCCGACCGGAACGCTCAGCCCGCCGATGTTTCCCTTCGGCAGCGGCAGCACGGAGACGCCGGGTCCCTCAGCTGTGGTGAGGACCTGGGCGCCGTAGACCGCGTCCCCGGTGGTGCTGATCAGCACGGCGGCGAGGTTGGACCCCACCTCGGCCGCCGGCAGGCTGACCGTGGTTCCCCCGGCGACGGTGACGACCCGGTCCTCCTTGAGGCCGCCGTCGGCTCCGACTCCGGTCAGGCGCACTTCAGCGGCACCGGCCGGAGCGGCAAAGGTGAGCACAGAACTGCTGTGAGGCGGCATGACCGCAAGGTGCTCGCTGCCCAGCCGCTCCCCGGACGGTGCGACGGCGATGTCGACAGGCGCGTTGGGCTCTCCCCCGCGGCTGGAGGACACGCCGGCCACCACGGCCACATCGGCGGTGACCTCCACCGTGTAGGTTCCTTCGGCCAGGGCGTCCAGGGGCAGCTGGCCGACGCTGCCGGCGGCAACGGTGAACACGCCGCCGCCGGGGATTGGCAGCTCGCCGCGGGGGCCGAGCACCTTCACCGAGACCACGGCGTTCGTGCTGCCGGGAACGGCCACCTGCACGGCGGGCGTCACGAAGTCGTAGCCGCGCTGAGCGGCCACTTTCTTGGTGGCAGCCGGCTTCTGGACCCGGACACCGGTGATCACCTGCTGCGGCGAGGCAGCCGCGGCCGGCTGAATCAGCTCCACGCCGCCCGGCGTCAGGCCGCGCAGGATGCTCTGCTGCACCAGGGCGGTGACCGGCCCGCCGGAACTGCGCACCCGCACGGCCACAGCCGGTTCGTTTGCCGCCAGACCCGCCAGGACGATGGATTTCGTGGCGCCCGGCGGAATCAGGATTCCCCGAGTGCCTGTCCCCTCGGCGCGTCCCTTCGCGCCGTAAACGTCCAGGTCAACGGTGGCGGCGCTCTCCGAAGGATTCGTCAGCCGCAGCACGGCAGTCGCCCCCACCGTGGTGCGCGCGCCGGTGATCCACATGTCGTTGCCCGGCGCCTGGCAGTTTGCCGCGGCGAGACCGGCGAGGTCTCCGTCCGCAGCGGTGAAGCTGACCACGGCATTGGCCGTGGCCTGCAGGGTGCCCGTCGGCTCGGCGCTCAGCACCGACACCTCGGAGACATCGAGGCTGCTGACGATGCCGGCGCTGCGCACCCCGGCCAGGGGCGCGGCGGCATCCGGAGCGTCGTCGGCGATGGTCTTCAGGTCGGTGCCGTCAGCGCGCAGCAGGGAGGACACGGGCACCGGGTTGCCCGGTCCGCTGAGCACCGCGGCGCTGAGCGAGGTCCGGGCGGACGCCGACACGGGGCTGAACTCCGGATCGGTTCCGGCCACGTCGCCGGACAGTAGCCGCAGGGGCTCCGGGCAGACGGCGGTCAGCGGTCCGGCCGGCACTTCGGCCGCGGCAACATCAACGCTCCGGCCGGCCTTTCCGGAGTCCGCGACCACTGAACCGGCCACCACGGCAGAGGCTGCGGCAAGGACCAGAAGGCCGGCAGCCGCCGACGCGGCCCGCTGCCGCCGCCGCTGGCGTCGGGACCGGGTTTCCGCCCGGCCGGCCTCCGGCTCGCTCTGCTGCGCAGCCGTTGCGTCGTGCGCAGCCGTTTCACCGTCCGTGGCCGCGGCGCCGGCAGGGGCCTGCTGCCCGCTGGCCTTTTTGCCGGAGTTCTTACGGCTCATCAGCGCATTCCTTCCGTCGCGCCGGATACTCCGGAGGCGCTGACTCTGTCGTTCTGCTTTGGCCGGGTGCGTCCCGGGGCCGGTCCGTCGTCGGAGGCCGGCGATGCCGCACCCGTGCCGCCGGCCGCCGTCGCCGGCTCCCGGGCGGCAGCTGAACTGCCGGCGGTTTCCCCGTCGGGGAGGGCGTTGTCCGGCTCGCTGCGGCGCGGACCCTGCCGGCCCGGCAGCCGGACCGGGCCGGTGCGGGACCGTGTCGGCAGTGCCAGCAGCACGGTCAGGGCGATGATGAGCACCTGCAGGGCGCCGGTCCAGGGTTCCCAGACGGTGGTGTAGCCGAGTTCCAGCTCTCCGCCCTCGGCGGGCAGTTCGAAGGCCTGAGCCCAACCGTCGGTTGTCGCGGGCAGCTCTGCACCGTTCAGCCTCGCCTGCCATCCGGGGTTGGCGCGTTCGGCGAGCACCAGTTGCCGGCCTTCGCCGCCGGCCGGGATGGAGGTCCGGACGCTGGTGCGCTCGGACGGAACGACTGTTTCCACGGCGCCGTCGGCGGCCAGGATGCGGACCCTTCCGGTCTGCTCCGAGAGGACTTCGGTGCCCTGCTCGTCGAGCTGCCCGACAACCCGCCACAGCCAGCCGGAGCCGGTCTGCCCCACGGGGGCCAACCCGGGAACCGAGTCCATCCTGCCGGCCAGGAGTTCCGCCGAGGTGTCGGACTGCTGCAGGACAACGTAGCCGACCCCGAGACGGGACAGTTCCCCGCGCGGATCCACGCCGGTTCCGGCTGTGATGACGGCGACGGCGCGGCGCAGGTCGGCGGCGGCGTCGTCGTCGTCGGCAAGCTGCTCGGCGTTGACCGGTCCGGTAATCGACCGGGCGGCGTAAATGGCCGACAGTCCGTCCAGGGTGGTGCCGCCGTTGCCCATCAAGGCAGCCGTGACGTCGTCGTTGGCGTCGGTGCGCAGCAGCAGGGTCCGGGTGCGCTCTGCGCTGCTGCCCTTGTCCGCAGCGGTGGCGGGCAGCGTGCGTTCCGCCGCCGGTGCCACCAGGGAGGCGGCGCCGTGCACGCCGTTCGTTCCGTCGCCAGCGGCAGTGCCGGTGGCCAGCGGAACACTCCACAGGGCCAGGCTCGCCGCCGGGCCCAGCGCCAGCAGGACCCCCAGCAGCACGGCGATCGGGCGACCGGACCGGCGGGTGCGTCCCGGGCTGCCGGTGCGTCCGGGCCGTGCCGGCGTTCGAGGCCGCGTCAACAGGGCATCGCAGGCCAGCAGTGCGGCGCACAGCTGCAGGAACACCGCTGCCGACACCAACGGTGCCGGGAAGGGCGTCACGAGGGCGTCAGGAGCGGCTCCGGTCGCGACGAAGGCCGAGAACCAGCTCACAAGAAGTGCCAGAATGCTCAGGATCCAGGCCAGCCGGGCAGGCGCGGCTCGGGCGCCAAGGAACAGGGCGGCAGCGGAAAGCGCCACGACGGGAGCGCCGATGATGAGCGCCAGCACCAGGGGCCAGGGCCCGGCGGGCAGGAATCCTGCCAGCGGCAGGCTTCCGGTGACGTCGAAGGCCGTGGGAAAGCCCAGAAGCTGCTGCCACAGCGCAGCGGGATCGAAGGCCAGGGGCACCCCGGGGTCCGCGGCCAGGGCACGCGGCCGGTTCAGCGTGGAGAGCACCACCGGGAGCAGCATCGCTGCGGCCGGCAGCAGTGACCACCACAGCGTCCGCGCCCGGCGGCGCAACCGCAGGGACAGCAGCAGGACGGCCGCTGCGGCCAGCACAAACAGCGTGGGCGCAGCGGCCGTGAGAACTGCCAGCAGCAAGCCCGCGGCGGCAGCCGCAGCCCAGCTGGGCGCACCGTCGGTGCGCGGTGCCAGGCCGCGGGGTGCACCCGCACGGCTTCGTTCGGTCTCCGCCGGCAGCTCTGCCGGCCGCCCGCCGCCCACGGCGCGCAGCATGGCCAGGACGAACAGCGGCAGCAGGATGTGCGCGATCAGGGCGCCGAGCCGGCCCTCGCCCAGCGCGGCCTGCAGTGCCGGTGCGGCACCCCAGAACACGGCGGCCCAGAAACGCAGCCCGCGGTGCCGGGTCAGTGCGCCGGCGGCAAACCAGGCGCTGAGCCCGGCCAGCGGCATGGCCGTCAGCATCAGGGCGACAACGGCAGCGTTGGTATGACCGAGTCCGGCGGTACCGAGCAGCCACAGCACGTAATCGAACGGATCTCCGTGGCCGGGATAGCCGGAGCCCAGCTCGATCCACCAGCCCGAGGCGTTGGACCAGATCTCCCCCAGGCTGCCGGACACGGGCAGCAGCGCCCCGCCGGCCAGCGCCGGCGCACCGATAAAGCGGTGCAGGGCGATCAGCGACGCGGCGAGCAGCAGCAGCACGGCGGCGACGGCGCCGGCCCCCACCCAGGCCCGGGAGGGGGCGGCCAGGGAGGAAAAATCGTTGTTGGAATCGCCGCTGGGCTCGGAGGCGCCGGCATCCAGGCTGGCGCCCAGGAGCCCCGCACTGTCGGCGGCCGCGGCCGGCGTCGCAAGGCCGGATGCGTCGGCCGAAGCAGCTGCCGGTTCGGCTTCAAAAAGCGACCGGCGGTGTTCGCGGACTTCGCGCATGCCGGTGATCAGGGCATTGACCGCGCTGCGCGGACGGGTCCGGGTGGCAGCAGCGGCGCGGCGGGAACGGAAGAGGTCCACCGGCCGCAGCACGCCGCCGATGCTCGCGGTCAGCGACGCCAGCGCGTAGCCGGGATCCTTGGCGAGCATCCCCAGGAACAGCCGGCCAAAACCGCCCAGCACGGCGCCAACCATCAGGAACGGCAGCTGCCACAGCGGAGCATGCTTGAGGCGGAGGAAAATTTCGGCCCGGCGGAAGGCACGGGCGCTGGCGGCAGTGTTCGGCCTGCTGCCGGCATGGCGCACCTTCGCCGCCGGCACGACGACGACGCGGTGTCCGGCGAGCCGGTTGCGCCAGCACAGGTCCACGTCGTCGCCGGTGCCGGGCAGGGCGGGGTCAAAACCGCCCAGGGCTTCCCAGGCGTCCCGGCGCACGAGCATGCCGGCGGAGTTCACGGCGAAAATGTCGCTGCGGGCGTCGTACTGGCCCTGGTCCAGCTCGTCGGCGTCAATCAGGGTGACGCGTTCAGCCCACCGGCTGATCGACACGCCAACGTCCACGAGCAGCCGCTCGTTTTCCCACTCAACCTGCTTGGCGCCGGCAATGGTCACCGAGGGTGCCCGCTCGACGGCGAGGAGCAGCTCGTGCAGCGCCTGCGGGGCGGGGGCTGAGTCGTCGTGAAGCAGCCAGAGCCAGTCAACGATTCCGTCTGAGGGCTCGGTTGCGGGTTCAGCCAGCGCGTCCAGCTCGGCCAGACCTGCCCGGACGGCGGCGCCGAATCCGGTTTTCGGCGGTGCCGTGACGACGGGGCTCCCGGCGGGGAGGCCCTGCTGCAGCAGCGCGGCGGAGTTGTCGGTGGAGCCGGCGTCGACGCCGACGCAAAGGTCAGGGGGCCGGGTTTGTCCGGCCAGCGCGGTGAGTGTTTCCGGAAGGTACTGTGCGCCGTTGTGGGCAACGACAACGGCGCAAATGCGAACGTGCGAAGGAATTAGACTGCCTGCTTCCGGAGCCGGCGGCGTTCCCGCTCCGACAGCCCGCCCCAGATGCCGAACCGCTCATCATTGGCGAGGGCGTACTCCAGGCACTGTGAGCGCACGTTGCAGGCGGCGCAGACCTTCTTGGCATCGCGGGTGGAGCCGCCCTTTTCCGGAAAGAAGGCCTCGGGGTCGGTCTGGGCGCACAGGGCGTCGGCCTGCCAGCCGAGCTCGCCGTCGTCGTAGTCGTCGCTGAGCCCGGGCAGTCCGATCCACACGGGCCGGCTGTCCTTCTCGGCGGGAGCCGGGAACAGGGCGACGGGCGGATCGAGGAGCTCTTCTTCCACGGTGTCCGGGGCGAGGGCTTCGTGGGCGGCCAGGAAGGCAGTGGCCTGGTCTTCCAGTCCGGCGGCGTCCCGGCGGTAGCGCTCAGCGGCACCCGGGTCCGCGGGGTCCACGTACCAGTCCACGGGCACGCCCCGGGAGCCGTAGCTGGCGGATGCCTGCGCGGCAATGGACCGATCGTGCGTGTATTCTGCCTGCCCCATGGAAGACCTCCCGGTGTTATTGTCCCTGCAGCGGATCTTTGAGCCCTGCCAGGCACAATCAGCCTGCTTGGAATTCATCTTGGTGGTGGATTGCTGGAACAAATCCGATACCTAATTACACGCGTGTAATACGATGCCGTCAAGCTGTTTCGGCATCCTATAGAGTCGAGACCTCAGAAGCCGGGCACGCCACGCCCGGATTTCAGCCCGCTTCACCGGCGCGTCGCAGTTGCATCACCGGATTTATTTCTTCGGCCGGCGGCTGCCCGCCGGGCCGTCCGCGCTCTCGCCACCGACGGCCGCCTCCCGCTTTCACAGGAAAGAGACCCCGCATGTCCGCAAGGATCACCGTTCCCACCCTACTGTCCACCCTGCGCACCAAGCAGGCGACCTCCCCCGCGCTCATTTGGTACGGACCCGGATCGGAACGGATTGAGCTCTCCGGAAAGGTGCTGGACAACTGGGTCGCCAAGACATCGAACCTTTTGGTTGACGAGCTCGACGCCGAACCGGGGATCCGGATCCGTCTCGACCTTCCGGCGCACTGGAAAACCCTGGTCTGGGCGCTGGCTGCCTGGCAGACCGGCTGCACGGTCCTGGTCGGCGATGCTCCGGCAGACGGCATCTCGGCGCCGGACGTTACGGTGACCGCCTCACAGGCCGCCCTGGACACGGTTGAGGGAACCGTGGTGGCGGTGGCCCAGGGGGCGCTGGAACTTCGCTGGACGGGAGGGCTTCCCGCTGCCGCCGTCGACTACGCCGCCGAGGTCCGCAGCTATGCTGACACCTACGTGCCGGGCGACGAGGCGGAGGAGAGCTACACCGCGCTGCACAGCACGCTGGGGCAGGGCCTGACCCTCACCTACGCCCAGCTGGCGGAAGCGGCCGACGGCGGGCAGCAGCAGACGCTGCTGGTTCCGACCGCAGCGGAGCTGCCGGCCGTGCTGACGGCGGCGCTGCGCACCTGGGCCGCGGGCGGCACCGTGGTGCTCGCGTCAGATGAAGTGCAGGTCACGGAGCGGCTGCTGGCCGCCGAGAAAATTACTGCCCGGCTGGAGGCGTAGGCTCCGCTTCGAAACTGGACCGGCCGGCACCGGGGTTCGGCAGGCCGGCCTTCGGTTCCCGGGCGCGGCCCGGCTTGCGGGTGGTCTTTTCGTCCAGGAGATCGTAGTCGCCCTGGAAACCCGGCTCCTCGTCGAGCTCGGCGTTGAAGACCCAGAACCGGTAGGCAAAGAAGCGCAGGATGGTGGCCACGCCGATTCCCAGGATGCCGGCGAACCCGAGCATCTTGGCGTCGGTGATGCCCAGCGGATACTGGGCGACCCAGGTGAAACCGCTCGAGATGACGATGCCCACGCCGTTAATGATGAGGAACAGGATCAGTTCCCGCGTGACGTTGTTCTGGCGGCGGCGGCGGAAGGTCCAGAAGCGGTTGGCCACCCAGGAGAAGAGCGTGGCCGTCAGTGCGCTGATGATGCGGGCCTTGGTGGCGCTGCCTTCCAGGGGTCCGTGGAAGAGGATCCACCACAGTCCGTTGTCCACGATGAAGGCGAAAGCTCCAACGGTGCCGAACTTTGCGAGTTCCCGCCAGAACAGCGAGGCCAGCCCTCTAATGCGCGCAGACAGTGATGAAAACATGATCCTCCGAGGCCGTTGGTGCGCCGCCGGCCGGAATTGCCGAAGCTGGACACAGTACCCGCCGCTAGGAAACGCGGACGGTAAGGGCACAATATTACCCCCGGATCGTGGGAGTTACCTGAGCGCACAGCCCGGAGGCGTCTGCACAAAAGGGGTTTACGGTCTCTTTTCGGTAACCTGATCTTGTGAGCTTTCCTATAATTGGCGTCGTCGGCGGTGGCCAGCTGGCCCGAATGATGGCCCCGGCTGCAGTAGCCCTCGGTTTTGAACTTCGAGTCCTGGCCGAGGGACCCGACGTTTCCGCGGTGCCCGCCGTGGCCTCCGCAACGGTCGGTGACTACACCGACCTGGCAACCCTCTCCGCCTTCGCCCGCGGCGTCGACGTGCTGACCTTTGACCACGAACACGTTCCGGGCGAACATCTGCGGTCCCTCACCGGCGCCGGGGTCAACGTGCAGCCGACGCCCGACGCGCTGGTCCATGCCCAGGACAAACTCGTGATGCGTGCGGCAGTTGACCGCCTGGGCCTTCCCAATCCGCGCTGGGCCGCGGTCTCGGGGATCGACGACCTGGTGGACTTCGGCAAATCCGCGGGCTGGCCGGTGGTCCTCAAGACGCCGCGCGGAGGCTACGACGGCAAGGGCGTGCGGATCATCAACGACGCCGCGGAAGCCGCCGGCGCGGCGGACTGGTTTACCGGAGAACCGCTCCTGGCCGAAGAGAAGGTTCCCTTTTCCCGGGAACTCTCGGCATTGGTCGCCCGGACACCGGACGGCAGCGCGCTCCCCTGGCCCGTGGTCCACTCGATCCAGGTGGACGGCGTCTGCGACGAGGTCATTGCCCCGGCCCAGGAGCTGGACCCGGCCGTGGCATCGGCCGCGCAGGACGCCGCCCTGCGCATTGCAGCGGAACTGGGCGTCACCGGCGTCATGGCCGTGGAGCTCTTCGAAACGCCGGGACGCGGCGCCGGGTTCCTGATCAACGAACTGGCCATGCGGCCGCACAACTCCGGGCACTGGACCATGGACGGGTCGGTGACCGGCCAGTTTGAACAGCACCTGCGGGCCGTCCTGGGCCTTCCGCTGGGTGCCACCGATGTCCTGGGCGGCGTCGTCGTCATGAAGAACTATCTGGGCGGTGCCAACACTGATCTGTTCAGCGGCTATGCTCAGGCACTGGCCGCCGAGCCGGCGGCCAAAATCCACAGCTACGGCAAGTCGGTCCGGCCGGGCCGCAAGATCGGGCACGTCAATGTGGTGGGCCGCAGCGCTGCGGACCTGCCGCGGGTGCGGCGAAGCGCCGAACACGCCGCTGCCATCCTCCGCGACGGCCGCGATTCCCAGAAGGAGAACTCATGAGAACCCGTGACACCCCCCTGGTCGGACTCGTCATGGGTTCGGACTCCGACTGGCCCGTCATGGACGCGGCTGCCGCGGCCCTGGCCGAGTTCAACATTCCCTACGAGGCCGACGTCGTGTCCGCCCACCGGATGCCGACCGAAATGATCGAGTACGGCCAGCAGGCCCACCGCCGCGGGCTGCGGGTGATCATCGCCGGGGCCGGCGGCGCCGCGCACCTGCCCGGCATGCTGGCAGCGGTGACTCCGCTGCCGGTCATCGGCGTGCCGGTGCCGCTGAAGTACCTCGACGGCATCGATTCTCTGCTGTCGATCGTGCAGATGCCCGCCGGCGTGCCGGTGGCGACCGTTTCCATCGGCGGCGCCCGGAACGCGGGCCTGCTGGCCGTGCGGATGCTGGCCGCCGGCACCGATCCGCTGGCCGCCCAGCTGCAGCAGCAGCTGCTCGAGTTTTCCTCCGGGCTGCGCCAGAGCGCCCTGGCCAAGGGTGCCAAGCTGCGCACCTCCGTCACGGTCACCGACTAGGACCGCCATGGACCAGGGGAACGGAAACAACGACGCCGGGATGCTCACCGATCCGGTGCGCAATCCGCAGTCAGCGCCGTCCGGAGCGCGCACCAAACGAGCCTTCATCCTGCTGCTGCTCACGCTGGTGCTGCCCGGCTCGGCCCAGGTGGTCGCCGGAAGCCGCAAGCTGGGCCGCCGCGCCCTGCAGGTGACGTTCACGGTCTGGGCCTTCGTCCTGGCCGGCCTCGTTCTCGCGCTGACCAACCGGGCGCTGCTGGTGAACATTGTCACCAACGGCTGGGCCTCCTTCGTCCTCATGGTTGTCCTGGTGCTGCTGGCCGTGGGCTGGGCCCTGCTGTTCCTCAATACGCTGCGCATCATCCGGCCGCCGCTGCTGGAGCGCCGCATGCGCCCGCTTGTCGCCGGCCTGCTGGCTGTCCTGATGATCGGCACCAGCGGCGGCCTGGCCTACGGCGCGTACATGCTCAACGTCGGCCGCGGCGCCGTCGGCAGCATCTTCGCGTCAGGACCGTCACTCGATCCCGTGGACGGGCGGTACAACTTCATGCTGATGGGCGGAGATGCCGGCGAGGACCGCACCGGCCTGCGCCCGGACAGCATGTCGGTGATCAGCGTTGACGCCAAGACCGGCGAGTCCATTACCTTCAGCCTTCCCCGCAATTTCCAGAACGCCCCCTTCCCCGCTGATTCCCCGCTGGCCGAGGTGTACCCCGACGGCTACAACTGCGGCGACGAGTGCATCCTGAACAGCCTCTACCAGACGGTCATGGAGAACCATCCGGACCTGTACCCGGAGTCCACCGACCCCGGAGCCGAAGCCATGATGGATGCCGCATCCGGCATCCTCGGGCTGGAGGTCCAGTCCTACGTGATCGTGGACATGGAGGGGTTCTCCAAGCTGATTGACGCCATGGGCGGCATCACCATCAACGCCGGCGGCTGGGTGCCCATCACCGCCGGTGAAATTCCCGGCACCAACCGGCACTACCCGCCGGACGGCTGGATCGCCCCGGGCACCCAGAAGATGGACGGATACACCGCCCTCTGGTACGCCAGGTCCCGTGAGTTCGCGACCGACTATCACCGGATCGCCCGCCAGCAGTGCGTCCAGCAGGCCATGGTGGCCCAGCTGGATCCCGCCACCCTCCTGACCCGGTTCCAGGCCATCGCCTCGGCCGGCGAGCAGATCGTCAAGACCGACATTCCGCAGGACCAGCTCGGCAGCTTCCTTGATCTGGCGCTGAAGGCCAAGGACGAGCCGATGGAGCGGCTGACCATCGGTCCGCCGGACTTCGGCACCGCGGCCGACAACTTCGTGACCTACCCGGACTTCGACCAAATCCATGCCCGGGTCGCGGAGAGAATCGCCGCGCAGGGAGAAGAAGCCGCCGAACCGCCCGCCGAGGCACCTGCCGCGGATCCCGGGGCGGACCCGGGGGCGGACCCGGCACCCGAGGCGGCCCCGGAGGCCGCGCCGGAGGCCGGCAGCAGCACTGGCATTGGCACCGAAACCGGGCCGGTGGAGCAGGCCCCGGCCGCTCCCGAGCAGCCGGAAGTCACCGAGGAATACCTGCAGTACCTTGCCGAAATCCAGGACGACGCGACGCTGGGTGAGCTGCTGAACAACAACGGCGACTGCAGCCCGGGGTAACCTCCATCGGAGAACCGCAACCAACACCTTTGAAAAGAGAGCCATGTACCTGCTGAACAACACGCTTCGGCCCTACGCCTGGGGCTCGTTCACGGCCATGGCGGAACTTTTCGGCAGGGAGCCCTCGGGCCAGCCCGAAGCCGAGCTGTGGATCGGCGCCCACCCGGGGGCGCCGTCGGCCTTGGTGCCGCCGGTGCCGGAAGCTGACACGCTGGACCAGCTGATCGCGGCCGATCCCCACCAGATGCTCGGCCGCGAAACCACCGAGGCCTACGGGAACGTGCTGCCGTTCCTCGCCAAGGTCCTGGCCGCGGGCACGCCGCTGTCCCTGCAGGTGCATCCCACCCAGGAGCAGGCGCGGGCCGGGTTCGCCGCCGAGGAGGCCGCCGGCCTGGACCGGGGCGCACCGGACCGCAATTACAGGGACCGGAACCACAAGCCGGAAATGATTTTCGCGCTGACCCCGTTCGAGGTGCTCTGCGGTTTCCGTGAGCCGGACGACGCGGCGCAGATCTTCCGGACCGCCGCGCGGGCTGTGCAGGCACAAGGCGCAGAGGTTCCGGACCTGCTGTCCTGGGCGGTGAACGAGCTGTCCAGCGGGCATGATGCCGCGGCCCGGCTGCAGAGTGTCTTCCGCACGCTGATCAACGACGGCGAGGAGGTTCGGGACGCCGTCCGGCGCACCGCTGCGGCGCTGGCCGAGACCGGTGCCGAAGACCTGGCGCCGTACGCCAAGGAACTCGCCACCGCCGTGGACCTGAACGCGTATTACCCGGAGGACCCGGGCGTGCTGCTGTCCCTGCTGCTCAACCGGGCGTCGCTGCAGCCCGGCGAGGCGCTGTACCTGCCGGCGGGCAACGTTCACGCGTACCTTAGCGGCCTCGGCATCGAGGTCATGGCGTCCTCGGACAACGTCCTGCGCGGCGGGCTGACCCCCAAGCACGTTGACGTGGCAGAGCTGCTGAAGACCGTCGATTTCCGGCCGCTGGGCGTTCCGCTGCTGGCGGCCGAACACACGCAGATGGGACAGGAGCTCTATCGTCCGCCGTTCGCCGAATTTCAGCTGCAGCGGATCGAGCTGGAGCAGCGGGCGCAGGACTTCGGGGAGGGATACTCCCCCGCCGCGTCGATGTCAGGTTCCGACGTTTCGGTCCTGCAGAACGGTCCCACCGTCGTGATCGTGGTGCGCGGGACCGTGGTCCTGGATTCGCCCAAGGGCGACCTGGTGCTCGAGACCGGGCAGAGCGCGTTCATCCCGGCCGCCGAGGCGCCGGTCATTGCCAAGCTCTCCGCGCATTCCGCACAGCACGACGACGGCGCCCTCGCCTTCGCGGTGACTGTCGGCTCTGCCGATGCCCAGGGAACGGACCCCGCCGAGCCCCGGCTGGCCATCTGAGCCGGTGGCCATCACGACCGAAACCCTGGCCGGAAACATCCGGGTCCGGCTGCTCCGGCGATCCGACGCCGAACTTCTGGCGGCAGCCTATGAACTCAACAGGGAGCATCTGGCGCCGTGGGAGCCGGAGCGGGCCGCGGAGTTCTTTACCGCGGCCGGGCAGCACGCCGTCATCGAAGCCAAGCTGGCTCTGCACGAGGCCGGTTCCGAGGTTCCGTGGGTTCTGCTCAGCGGCGGCAGCATCATTGGCTGCGTCACGCTGACGGGCATTGTCCGCGGCCCCTTTTTGAGCTGCCACCTCGGCTACTGGATCGGCCGCTCGTTCAACGGCCGGGGTTTGGCGTCGGCTGCGGCGGCCTTTGCGGTGGAAGCCGCCGGCCGGGATCTGCGGCTGCACCGGGTGCAGGCCGCCACCCTGAAGCACAATGCTGCGTCGCAGAAGGTGCTGGCGCGGTCCGGCTTCGAGGAGATCGGCCTGGCGCCCCGCTACCTGAAGATCGCGGGATCCTGGCAGGACCATGCCCTCTACCAGCGGGTGCTGTACTGATCGGCAGCACCCGCCGGCCGACGGCGGCCCGGTACGGCTAGCGGCGGATCTTGGCCTGTGCTGCAGCCGCCAGCCCGCGCAGCTTCCGCAGTCCGTTCTTCGCCAGCGGCAGCGCCGTCGTGAAGACCGGATAAAGGGGTGAGAGCGGTTTGTCCCAGGTTCCGGCGAGCTGGTTCTCGTGCTTCGCCCACCCCATCTTGAACTTGGAAACGCCGTCGTTCAGGAGGCCGTTGAAGTCGTAGCGGACAATGCCGCGCTCCTTCATCTCCCGGATCGCCAGCCACTTCAGCGCGTAGTTCGCCCGCAGGTGCTCGCCCTCCTCGGTCATGCCGCCGTAGAGCTCAAACGAGGTGTACCCGCTGGTGGAGAGCCACAGGAAGGCCACGACATCGTCGCCGCTGAAGGCCGCGTAGACCGGCGAGTCCTCGCCCAGGTTGTCGAAGATATCCAGGTAGTAGCCGTCTTCGTGGATGCCGAACCCGGCCCGCTCCGCCGTCTGCTTGTACACGGCCAGGCACTTCGGCAGTTCCGCGCGCGTGACCCGCCGGTAGTCCAGCTCCTCGCGGCCGGACTTGCGGATGTACTGCCGGTGCTTCTTGGACATCTCGGCGAGCAGCTCATCTTCGGTCCGGGACAGGTCCAGGATCAGTGTGCGGCCGATCAGGATGGTGTTTTCCGAGGGCCGGAACCCGGCAGCGGGCAGGCCGGCGGCGATGTCGCCGTCGGCGTCCCAATCCGGCTCGATGCTCAGGGCCACGGGCGAGTGGGCGCCCTTGACGTACTCGCTGACGGCATCGAGGATTTCGAGTTCACGGCCGGGAACCGACTGCGGCCCGCGCGGAATGTAGGCGAGCGCCTTGAACGGGAACGGCAGCCGGCGCAGCAGCACCTGGGCGGCGCCGACCACCTTGCCGCCGTCGTCCTGCACCAGCAGGCGCTCAACGCTCCAGTTGTGCTCGGCCTTGGTCTTGCCCCAGCCCCACAACTGCTGAGGATGTCCGTTGAAACCGTTGACGGTTTCGTTCCAGCGGGCGGAATCGGAACAGGGTGTAACGCGCAATGTCATGCCTTCCAGCCTACCGGGGGTTGCCGGACGCACCCGCGCGCCCCTGCAGTGGTCCCGCCCACTTGCTACGCTCAGCTATGACCACTTCATCCCCCGGCACCCGCCCCGCGGTTCCCGGCGCCCGAGGATCGGACCTGCCCCGGCAGCTGACAGTCACCGTCTGCTTCATCGTCTGCCTGGTGGGATCCATGATCGGTGTGGGGGTGTTCGGCGGCACTCCCATCGCCCAGGCCGCGGGCGGCGCACTGAACGCCGACGCCACCTACCTCGCCCCGGCCAGCGGTGCGTTCTCCATCTGGTCCGTCATCTACACCGGTCTCGGCGCCTACACCCTCTGGCAGTGGCTGCCTTCGGAGCGCACCTCGGAACGCCAGCGGTCCCTGGGCTGGCTGGTCGCCGCGTCGCTGCTCCTCAACGCCGGCTGGATCCTGAGCGTCCAGGCCGGCTGGGTCGGGTTCAGTGTCCTGGTCATCGTGGCCCTGCTCGCGGTTCTCGCCGTCTGCTTTGCCCGCTACTCGCGGACGCCGGCCCGCAACTGGATCGAGGCGGTCGTGGTCGACGGAACCCTGGGCCTGTACCTGGGCTGGGTTTCCGTTGCCACCTGCGCCAACATTGCCGCCGCACTGAGCGACGCCGGGTGGAACGGCTTCGGGCTTGCCCCGGAGGTTTGGTCCATCACGGTCCTGGCCGTGGTCGCGGCGCTGGGCGTGGCCCTTGCCGCCTACGGCCGCGGACGGCTGGCTCCGGCAGCAGCGCTGGCCTGGGGCCTGTCCTGGATCGCCGTGTCACGGCTTAACGGCGAGCTGCCCTCCAGCGGCACGGCATTCGCAGCCGTTGCAGCCGCCGTCGTCGTCGCCCTCGCCGCCGTCGTCTACCGGTTCATCGGGCGCAACCGGATCCCGGCCGCAGCCACCGCCCGCCGGTAAACCGGGCGCACGCAACGCGCCCGCCCTTCCCCGCCGCCCCGCACCCGCCGCATATCCAGCCACTCCTCCGGGAGACCACCATGCCGTCCATCCCGGAATCTCTCGTGCAGATAACGCACTCCGCACGGCTCCGCCCGAATCTCTCGTGCAGATAACGCACTCCGCACGGTCGTTCTCACCAGTTAGAGGACCTGATCTGCACGAGAGATTTCTCCGTGCTGCATTATCTGCACGAAGGATCCGGTGTCCGGCCGGCCGCTTACGTTCGTCGCTGCCCTCGCACTACTTCCAAGCGGCACCGAGAGTGCAGGTCTGCCGGGTTTCAGCCAACAACCCGCACCGAAAGTGCAGCTGTGGCGGGCACCACGCACGTTTTCCCGCCATAGCTGCACACTCGAACTGCCGCTTCATCCGCAACCCGCCATAGCTGCACACTCGAGGAGACATCCCCGCGAGGCAGCAAAAAACCCCGGACCCGACAACGTCGGTTCCGGGGTTTTCGCCTACCTCAAGGCGGGCCCCAAGGCGGGCTACGAGGCGGGCTACAGGCTTTACTTCAGGCGGGCGTAGGACTCCCACTTGTGCGACTGGTGCTCGCCGTCGACCACGCGGATGGTTCCGGACTTGGAACGCATCACGATGGACTGCGTCAGCACG
Source organism: Arthrobacter sp. zg.Y820 (assembly GCF_030125555.1). Lineage (NCBI taxonomy): Bacteria > Bacillati > Actinomycetota > Actinomycetes > Micrococcales > Micrococcaceae > Arthrobacter > Arthrobacter sp. zg.Y820. Next base: position 3,992 of record NZ_JASKLX010000012.1, on the reverse strand, counting down.
CGGTCCTTGGAGTAGCGCACGCCGCGGACCAGGTCGCCGTCGGTGATGCCGGTGGCGGCGAAGTAGCAGTTGTCGCTGGTGACCAGGTCGTTGGTGGACATCACGCGGTCCAGGTCGTGGCCGGCGTCGATCGCCTTCTGCTTTTCCTCGTCCGAGGTCGGCCACAGGCGGCCCTGGATGACGCCGCCGAGGGTCTTGATGGCGCAGGCGGTGATGATGCCTTCCGGCGTGCCGCCGATGCCCATCAGGGCGTCGACGTCGGTTCCCTCGCGGGCGGCAGCGATGCCGCCGGCAACGTCGCCGTCCATCAGCATGCGGGTGCGGGCACCGGCGTCGCGGATTTCCTGCACCAGCGGCTTGTGGCGGTCCCGGTCCAGGATCATCACGTTGAGCTGGTTGATCTTCTTGCCCTTGGCCTTGGCGATCAGGTGCAGGTTCTGCTTGACCGGCAGGCGCAGGTCCACCATGTCGGCGGCCTCGGGGCCGGTGATCAGCTTCTCCATGTAGAACACGGCGGAGGGATCGAACATGGTGCCGCGTTCGGCCACGGCCAGCACGGCCACGGCGTTGTTGAGGCCCAGCGCGGTCAGCCGGGTGCCGTCAATCGGGTCCACGGCGACGTCGCACAGGGCGCCGGTGCCGTCACCGACGTACTCGCCGTTGTAAAGCATGGGGGCTTCGTCTTTTTCGCCCTCGCCGATGACCACGACACCGTTGAAGTGGACGGTGGAAATCAGTGAACGCATGGCGTCGACGGCGGCACCGTCTGCCGCGTTCTTGTCGCCGAAACCGACCCAGTGGCCTCCGGCAATGGCTGCCGCCTCCGTCACCCGGACGAGTTCAAGCGCCAGGTTCCGGTCCGGCTCGTCGTCGCCGACTGCCAGGGCGGGGGAAAGTGTTGAGTACTGAGCGCCTTTGGACACGTCTAACCTCATCTTCGAAATTTCGCTGTGAACCGCTTGTCGAAAACCCACAAACGGCTGATCCTTGTTCCGATCATAGTCTCCGTGGCCTGCGCCACCACCAACGAAACCCTATTCGCCTGCACGAACAATGGTCCAAGTAGGAGTTGGGCGGGCGGATGGGCGATCATTGAAGGGTGAGTGAGCAGCAGCAGGACCCAGAGACGCCCGTAACCCCAGTACTGACCGGCAAGCAGGCCAAACGTGCCAACGCAACAGTGATCGGGATGCTGCTGGCCACCGGCGCTACGCTGCTGCTGGTCCTGGTTCCGGTACTGCTGAACCCGACTCCCAAAGCCACCACCCGCAATGTGGATGTGCAGCAGATTTCCGTCCAGGCCGCGGCCGACGCCGGGTACGCACCGCTGGCGCCTGAGCTGCCGGAGGGCTGGAGCTCCAATTACGCCCGCTGGGAAGCGACCAGCAGCAGCGGAGTCCCCGTGTGGGAAGTGGGCTATGTCACTCCGAATTCCGACTTTATTCGTCTTTCCGAGACCAATGCCGGCAATCCGACGTGGATAGCCCAGGCCTCCGGGGATTCGATGGTTGCCGGTGAACGCGTCGCCGGCGGCCAGACCTGGGAGCTGCGCGACTCCACCGACGGCGAAGCCAGCATGGTCTTGGAACATGAGGGGCTCACCGTCGTCCTCACCGGCGAAGCGGACCTCGCCGAATTCGACGTCCTCGCCGAAGCAGTGGTTCTCGACCTGGACAAAACACCGGCGCCGTAGCGAATAGCCGCCGGCGGCGGCCCGGGGTTTAGGCTAAGAGGCGTGAATGAACTTCCCGCTCCAGCAATCACTCCGGCCCAGGCTTGGCAGACCCTGCGCGAAGGCAATGCCCGCTTTGTCGCCGGAGAGTCCTCGCATCCCAACCAGGACGCCAACAGGCGCAGCTCCCTGGTCCATGAGCAGAATCCGTTCGCAGTGATCTTCGGCTGTTCCGACTCGCGTCTGGCCGCCGAGATCATCTTCGACCTCGGGCTCGGCGACGCCTTCGTGATCCGGACCGCAGGGCAGGTGATTGACGACGCCGTCCTCGGCTCCCTGGAGTACAGCATCGCCAAGCTCGGCGTGCCCCTGATCGTGGTCCTGGGCCATGACAGCTGCGGCGCCGTGACCGAGGCCAAGCGCACGGTCGAGACCGGAGAGATGCCCGGCGGGCACCTGCGCAACCTCGTTGAGCGCATCACGCCGTCGGTCCTCGCCGCCCAGCGCAACGGGCTGACCGAGGTCAACGACATGGTGGTGGAACACACCAAGCAGACCGCCGAACGCCTCGTGGAAAGCTCCCAGGTCATTTCCACGGCCGTGGAGGAAGGGCGCACCGCCGTCGTCGGCGTTTCCTACCGGCTGGCCGAAGGCGCAGCGGACCTGGTGTCCGGCTTCGGCGCCGTGGTCCACCCCGCCGTGCTGCGTTCGCACCGCTAGCCGCACGTTCCGGCGGTTCCTCCGTGCTTTCCGGAGGGACCGCCGGCCCTCAGGCCGGGTGCGCACCCGACCTCCCGTGACGGCGCGGTTTCTGCCCCGGCGCTGCGGATACTAGGCTTGGGACCATGACTTCTGACACTCCTGAATTCCGCATCGAACATGACACCATGGGCGAGGTCCGCGTTCCGGTCAACGCCCTGTACCGTGCCCAGACCCAGCGCGCCGTGGAGAACTTCCCAATCTCCGGCAAGCCGCTGGACAGCGCGCACATCGAGGCGCTGGCCCGGATCAAGAAGGCAGCTGCCACCGCGAACGCCGAGTTGGGAGTGCTCGACGCCGAGCGCGCCCGGGCGATCGAAAAGGCCGCCGACATGGTGGCCGGCGGTTCCCTCGACGACCAGTTCCCGATTGACGTGTTCCAGACCGGCTCCGGCACCTCCTCGAACATGAACACCAACGAGGTTCTGGCCGAGCTGGCCACCCGCGCGTTGAAGGACACCGGCAGCGACACCACCGTTCACCCGAACGACCACGTCAACGCCTCGCAGTCTTCCAACGACGTGTTCCCGACCTCGGTTCACGTGGCAGCCACGTCTGCCCTGATCAACAACCTGATCCCCGCCCTGGACCACCTGGCGCTTTCGCTCGAGCGCAAGGCTGTGGAATTCAAGGACGTCGTGAAGTCCGGCCGCACCCACCTGATGGACGCCACTCCGGTAACCATGGGCCAGGAATTCGGCGGCTACGCAGCCCAGGTCCGCTACGGCATCGAGCGCGTGCAGGCTTCCCTGCCGCGCGTGGCCGAAGTTCCCCTCGGCGGCACCGCCGTCGGCACTGGCATCAACACCCCCGCCGGCTTCCCGCAGCGCGTGATCGAACTGCTGGCTGCCGACACCGGCCTGCCGCTGACCGAAGCGCGCGACCACTTCGAGGCACAGGCCAACCGCGATGCCCTCGTTGAGGTCTCCGGCATGCTGCGCACGATCGCCGTCTCCTTCTCCAAAATCGCCAACGACCTGCGCTGGATGGGTTCAGGCCCCAACACCGGCCTGGGCGAAATCGCCATCCCCGACCTGCAGCCGGGCTCCTCGATCATGCCGGGCAAGGTCAACCCCGTCATCTCCGAGGCCGTGATGCAGGTTGCCGCACAGGTGGTGGGCAACGACGCCGCCATCGCCTGGGCGGGCACCTTCGGCTACTTCGAACTCAACGTGGGCATCCCCGTCATCGCCTCGAACCTGCTCGAATCCATCCGCCTGCTCTCCAACTCCTCACGGATCATGGCGGACAAGATGATCGACGGCATCGAAGCCAACGTGGAGCGCACGCGCTACCTGGCCGAGGCGTCGCCGTCCATCGTGACCCCGCTGAACAAGTTCATCGGTTACGAGAACGCCGCCAAGATCGCCAAGTACGCGGTCAAGGAAGGCAAGACCATCCGCCAGGCCGTCGAGGAACTCGGCTACGTCGAGCGCGGCGAACTGACCGTGGAGCAGCTGGACACGGCCCTCGATGTGCTGTCCATGACGAAGCCTCCGCAGGCCTAGCTTTCAACACCCCCGGAAGGGGGGGGGGGGGGGGGGGGGGGGGGGGGGCGCGG
>NZ_JASKLX010000011.1:0-69269 GCF_030125555.1 Arthrobacter sp. zg.Y820 | reverse complement strand
TCCGAACCCGGAAGCTAAGACCCACAGCGCCGATGGTACTGCATCCGGGAGGATGTGGGAGAGTAGGTCACCGCCGGACAATATTTACGGTTGAAAGACACCGGTTGTTCAGAGAGTAAGGCCCCGCCATTGGCGGGGCCTTACTTGTTTAACCCGTGTGGTCCAGACCCGCCGGCACCCTCCCGGGCCCGGGCTCGTTTGCGCCGAGATGGCAAAAACTGCACGTCCCGGCCCCGGGAACAGCACTTACAGCCATCTCGCGAGATCCCAGAGAGGCGGCGCAACCGATGGTAGCCCGCCCCGATGGGACGTTACCGGTCCCACGGGGTTCAAGAGGTGGGCAGTCTCACCTTATCCAGGCACGCCTGTGGGCATGGGGCGACGCCGACAAGACCAGCCTGCACTAGAATTGGCTTGTGCCCGTTTTGGGCCCCACTGACTTTAGAACTTTATATATCCATAGTGACGAGCGACTGCAGTAAATTCCGTTGGTCGGCTCACGACGAGAGGAACTCACCAGCATGTCAGAGCAAGATAACAGGGATCAGCGCGGCAGCGAGGGCAACAACGCCGCCCGCAACAGCAGCTCGTCAGGCCAGCGCGACGACCGCGGACGCCCGGCCACGAACGACCGCAACGCCCCCAAGCGCCACGAAGACCGTAAGCCCTCCTTCGGAGGCCGGCCGGCACGCGACGGCGAGCGGAAGTCCTTCGGCGACCGCGGCGCATCATCAGAGCGCAAGCCGTACTCGAAGGACCGTAAGCCGTCCTTCGGCGACCGGCCTGCCCGCGGCGACGACGATCGCCGTCCCGCACGCGACGGTGAGCGCAAGTCCTTCGGCGACCGCGGAGATCGCAAGCCGTCCTTCGGCGACCGCGGAGATCGCAAGCCGTCCTTCGGCGGCGATGACCGCCGTCCCGCACGCGACAACGACCGCAAGCCATCCTTCGGCGACCGTTCCGAGCGCAACGACCGTGCCAGCCGCGGCAGCGACGATCGTCGTCCTCCCCGTGATGGTGAGCGGAAGTCCTTCGGTGATCGTGGCGATCGTAAGCCTTCGTTCGGTGATCGTCCCGCCCGTGATGGTGAGCGCAAGTCCTTCGGTGACCGCGGAGATCGCAAGCCCTCCTTCGGCGATCGTGGCGATCGTAAGCCTTCCTTCGGTGATCGTCCCGCCCGTGATGGTGAGCGCAAGTCCTTCGGTGACCGCGGAGATCGCAAGCCCTCCTTCGGAGATCGTGGCGATCGTAAGCCTTCCTTCGGTGATCGTCCCGCCCGTGATGGTGAGCGCAAGTCCTTCGGAGATCGTGGCGATCGCAAGCCCTCCTTCGGAGATCGTGGCGATCGCAAGCCCTCCTTCGGCGATCGTGGCGATCGTAAGCCTTCCTTCGGTGATCGTCCCGCCCGTGATGGTGAGCGCAAGTCCTTCGGTGACCGCGGAGATCGCAAGCCGTCCTTCGGTGACCGTGGCGATCGTAAGCCGTCCTTCGGTGGCGACGATCGTCGTCCTCCCCGCGACAATGACCGCAAGCCGTCCTTCGGTGACCGTGGAGATCGTAAGCCTTCCTTCGGCGATCGTCCGTCCCGTGGTGGCGATGATCGTCGTCCTCCCCGCGACAATGACCGCAAGCCGTCCTTCTCCAACGACCGTCCGGCCCGTGGCGAGGATGCACCGGTTGTTGAGCGCAAGCACAATGCCCGCGACCTGCGCAGCGCCAACCGCCCGGACCGTGAGCGTTCACCGGAAATCGATGACGACGTCACAGGCCAGGAGCTGGACAAGGTTACCCGCGCCCAGCTGCGCGTCCTGGAAGAGGTCAGCGGTGAGTGGGTCTCCAAGCACCTGGTCATGGCAGGCCGCCTGATCGACATCAACCCCGAGCTGGCCTTCCAGCACGCCCTGGCAGCAAGCCGCCGCGGCGGACGCATGGCAGCAGTGCGCGAAGCAGTGGCCCTGACCGCCTACGCCTCCGAAAACTTCGCCGAGGCGCTGCGTGAATTCCGCACCTACCGCCGGATCAGCGGATCCAACGACTACCTGGCCATGATGGCCGACTGCGAACGCGGTCTGGGCCGCCCGGACCGTGCCCTGGACATCTCCCGTTCGGATGAAGCCAAGGAACTGGATGCCGCCGGACAGGTGGACATGGCCATTGTTACCTCCGGTGCCCGCATGGACATGGAGCAGTTCGACGCCGCCGTGACCGCACTGGAAATCCCGCAGTTGGACAAGAACCGTGCGTTCTCCTTCAGCCCGCGCCTCTTCCGCGCCTACGCTGATGCCCTCGAGGCAGCCGGCCGCAACGAAGAAGCTGCACAGTGGAACGACCGCGCGCTGCTGGCTGAAAAGGCCCTGGGCGTCGGCGAGTTTGCTGAGCCGGACATTTTCGACCTGGGTGACGACGACGACGAAAAGCCGGAGCGTCCCCGCCGGGGCCGCGAAGACCGCGACGATCGTCCGGTTGCCGAGCGCTCCGAAACGCCGTTTGCCGCTCCCGTTGAGAAGGCAGTTGCCGATGACGAGCTGGAACTGAGCGACGACATCGACACCCTGCCCTCGGACGAGCAGGAAGGCGTCATCGGCGTCCTCGAAACCGAAGAGGACGACAACGACACCGCCGCTGCACAGCACGACGACGGCAACGACAACGACGAGTTCTCCGCCGACGCGCCTGCCGGCGACGCTGACGAGGAACGCGCGTAGCACCATGGCCAACACACCGCTGATTGCCGGGTACGACGCAGTCCTGTCCGATCTGGACGGCGTCGTGTACGCCGGCCCGCACGCCATCCCAGGAGCCGTTGAGGCCCTGCAGCGCCTTGAAGGCGCCGGCGTGCAGCTGGCTTACGTCACCAACAACGCGTCGCGCTCCTCCGAAACGGTGGCAGCGCATCTGCGCGAGCTGGGGGCCCCGGCAACAGCGGAAACCGTGTTTGGCTCGGCCCAGGCCGGTGCTGAACTGCTGGCCGGCCAGGTGCCGGCCGGCGCCACGGTCCTGGTGATTGGCAGCGCCTGGCTGACCGAGCAGGTCCTGGAACAGGGGCTGGTACCGGTGCGCTCCGCCGATGACCGGCCCGACGCCGTGATCCAGGGTTTCGATCCCGGGCTCGGCTGGAAACACCTGGCCGAGGCGGCCTTCGCCGTGGAACGCGGTGCCAAATGGGTTGCCACGAACACCGACATGTCCATTCCACAGGCCCGGGGGATCGCCCCGGGAAACGGAACGCTGGTGGCCGCCGTTGCGGCGGCCACCGGCAGGACACCGTTGGTGGCGGGAAAGCCCGAGGCCCCGCTGTTCCTGACGGCGGCGAGCCATTTGGGCGCCTCAACACCGCTCGTGGTCGGTGACCGCCTGGATACCGACATCCTCGGCGGCAACAACGCCGGTTTCGCGACGGCACTGGTGCTCACCGGCGTCGACAGTCCGCAGACAGCGCTGGCCGCCCGCACCCGGGAACGGCCGACGTACCTCGTGGAAAACCTCGACGCCTTCTATGCTCCCTATCCGGAAATCGAAGCCCGCGACGGCGTTTTCGCCTGCGGGACCGCCACTGCCCGCGTCTTGGGCAACACGGTGGAGATTTCCGGAGACCGCAGTGATCTGGACAGCTGGCGCGCTGCCTGTGCGGCCTGGTGGAACGCCCGGCCGGTCGCCGAAACGGCCTCCGCACCCGAGCTCAGCTGGACTGTCACCCCCGGCGGATAAGCTGGGTTTCAAACGTCAGACAAGGATGGGGCAGCCGCCAGATGGAGAACACCAGCGGAAACACCGGCGAGGAGTCCCCGGGCACCGAACGCCCCTGGCCCCACCTGCGGGCGCAGACGGCGGATCCGGCAGTAAACGCCGCTTTGGCGTCCCTGGGAACACTTGCCGATACGCCCATCCCTGAACAGCATGCCGTTTACACCGCACTGCACGACGGCCTGTTGGCTGAACTGAACGCCGAACCGCCGGAGGAGCGCTAGATCGTGGCAAGACTAGACCAGGAACTGGTGGCCAGGGGACTGGCGCGCTCCCGGACCCACGCGGCCAAGCTCATCGCGGCGGGCCGGGTGGCCAGAGCGGGTGCCGTGCTGGGCAAGGCTTCGGCCTCGGTCAGCGCAGAAGATCCCCTCTCAGTGCTCGACGACGGCGTCCCCGACTATGTCAGCCGTGCCGGCCATAAGCTGGCCGGCGCCCTTGACGCGTTTCCGCAGGTTCAGCCCGAAGGGCTGCGCTGCCTCGATGCCGGAGCCTCCACCGGCGGTTTCACGGACGTCCTGCTGCGGCGCGGTGCCGAGCGCGTGGTGGCTGTCGACGTCGGCCACGACCAATTGGTGGACGCCCTGCGCGTTGACCCGCGGGTCGATGTGCACGAAGGCTTGAACGTCCGGTATCTGGTGCCCGAGGCGATCGGGGGACCGGTGGACCTGACCGTCGCCGACCTCTCGTTCATTTCCCTCACCTTGGTGCTTGCTCCGCTGGCCGCAGCGACGCGCCCGGGCGGCAGTCTGCTGCTCATGGTCAAGCCGCAGTTTGAAGTGGGCCGTGAGAAGCTGGAGAAGGCTGGCGTCGTCATGGATCCGCAAAAGCACCGGCTGGCAGTGACCCGCGTGGTCTCTGCCGCCATGGCGGAGAACCTTCGGGTGGCCGGCCTGGCCCGCAGTCCGCTGCCGGGGCAGAACGGCAACGTGGAGTTTTTCCTGTGGCTGCAGGTCGCGGCCGCTGACCAACAGCCGGCCGCGCTGCCCGCCGATGCACAGGCTGAGGCCCGCCGTTTGGTGGAAGAGGCCTTTGACGGGTTTGATGGAGCCGGACCGGACTCGGTTACTGATCGGTTTGCGGGCGAGACACGCACCGGAGAAACTGACCGCAGGAAACTGACGACAGAAGACTGACGACGGAGCTCCAAAGCAGCTCCCCCGGGAGCGGAACAGGATATGACAGACATGAGCAGACGGATACTTGTGCTGGCCCACACCGGCCGGCAGGCTGCCATGACTGCCGCCCAGGAAGCCTGCACGCAGCTGCACGCCTCCGGCCTGATCCCGGTCATGCGGCGGCGGGATTTGGAAGACATCCAGGCCGTCTACGGTGTCCTCACCGCACCCACCGAAATCCTCGATGAAGACGTTGACCTGGCCGGCGTCGACCTGGGCATGGTCCTGGGCGGCGACGGCACTATCCTGCGGGCCGCCGAGCTGGTCCGCGGCACCGACGTCCCGCTGCTCGGCGTGAATCTGGGACACGTTGGATTCCTGGCCGAAAGTGAGCGCGAAGACCTGGCCCAGACCGTGCACTGGGTCGTGGAGCGGGCCTACACGGTCGAAGAACGCATGACGATCGACGTCAAAGTCTGGTTTGAAAACCGGATGATCGCCAACACCTGGGCGCTGAATGAAGCGGCCATCGAAAAGTCGGACCGGCAGCGGATGCTCGAAGTCGTGGTGGAAGTGGACGCCCGGCCGATCAGTTCCTTCGGCTGCGACGGCGTTGTCCTGGCCACACCCACCGGCTCCACTGCCTATTCCTTCTCCGCCGGAGGCCCCGTGGTCTGGCCCGAGGTCGAGGCACTCCTGATCACCCCGATCAGCGCACACGCCCTCTTCGCCCGCCCCCTCGTGGTCGCACCCACCTCCATCCTGGCGGTCGAAATCCTGACCCGGACGGATGCCGCCGGCGTGCTCTGGTGCGACGGCCGGCGCAGCGTCGAACTGCCGCCGGGCGCCCGCATCGAGGTGACGCGCTCCACCATCCCCGTCCGCCTGGCCCGAACGCATGCCACGCCGTTCTCCGAACGCCTGGTCCGCAAATTCCAGCTCCCCACCCAGGGCTGGCGCGGACCCGTCGGCACCCCGGGGGAACACTCAGCGAGTGTGGAACTCACCCGCCGGACGGCAGACAGCGGAGGGCTGGCCACATGATCGAAGAGATCCGCATCCGCGACCTCGGCGTCATCACTGACGCCACGCTGGAACTCGGCCCCGGATTCACGGTGGTTACGGGTGAGACGGGCGCCGGAAAGACAATGGTGATCACCGCCCTGGGCATGCTTCTGGGCGCCCGGACCGACGCCGGAGCGGTGCGCACCGGCGCCAAAGCGGCCCTCGCCGAAGCTCTGGTGCGCCTGCCGCCGCACAACCCCGCAGTGACTCGGGCCGAAGACGCCGGCGCGGAACTGGAAACGTACGACGGCGTCACCGAGCTGATGCTCGCCCGCACCGTCAACGCCGCCGGGCGCAGCCGTGCCCACGTGGGCGGACGATCCGCTCCGGTGGGCGTGCTGGCCGAGGTCGGCCAGCATCTGGTGGCGGTGCACGGACAGTCGGATCAGCTCCGGCTCAAGAGCACGGCCGCGCAGCGTGAAGCCCTGGACAAGTACGCCGGCCCTGCCCTTGCCTCCGTCCTGTCCTCCTACCAGACGGACTTCGCCCGCTGGCGGTCCGCCGTCACCGAACTCTCCACCCTGCGCGACCAGGCCCGGGAACGCCTGCGCGAAGCCGAGTACCTCACGGCCTCGCTGGAGGAAATCGATGCCCTCGAGCTGCTGCCGGGGGAGGACGAGATCCTCAAGACCGAAGCCACCCGGCTGAACAACTTCGAGGAACTGCGCACCGCGGCCGTGGGCGCGCACTCGGCATTGATTGCCGGAGACTTCTCCGACGGTTCCGACGCCACCTCGCTGGTGGACAGCGCCAAGCGGCAGCTGGAACTGGCCGGAGAACACGACCCCGCCCTGGCCGATTCCGCCAAGCGGCTGGCCGAAGTCGGCTACATCCTTGCGGACATTGCCACCGAACTGGCCAGCTACAGCGCCTCCCTGGACGGCGAAGGCCCGGAACGGCTCGCCGAAGTCGAGTCCCGGCGGGCTGAGATCTCCGCCCTGACCCGCAAGTTCGCCCCCTCCGTGGACGAGGTCCTGGAATGGGCGGAAACGAGCCGCGTCCGGCTGGCGGAGCTGGGGGATGACGGCACCCGCATCGAGGCACTCGAAACGGAAATCTCGGAGCTGCAGGCCACACTGACCGCGGCCGCAGCGGACCTGACCAAACTGCGGACCGAAGCGGCGGCGGAACTCGCCCGGCGGGTGAGCGACGAGCTGTCGGCACTGGCGATGGCCGATGCTCACCTGCTCATCGAGGTCACTCCCGTCGAGGAGCTCAGCGTGCACGGAGCGGACGCCATTTCGTTCCTCCTCCAGCCGCACCCCGGCGCGCCGGCCCGCCCGCTGGGCAAGGGCGCCTCCGGCGGCGAGCTGTCCCGGGTGATGCTGGCAATCGAGGTGGTGCTGGCCGCGGTGGACCCCGTGCCGACGTTCATCTTCGACGAAGTGGACTCCGGCGTCGGCGGAAAGGCCGCCGTCGAAATCGGCCGCCGCCTGGCCATGCTGGCCAAGCACGTCCAGGTGATAGTGGTCACCCACCTTCCGCAGGTGGCATCTTTTGCCGACCATCACATCCGGGTTATCAAGATGTCCGCAACGGGGGAAAATGGAACCGGCGTCACCGCCAGCGACGTCACCGTCCTGGACGACGCGGAGCGGATCAAGGAACTTGCCAGGATGCTCGCGGGCCAGGAAGACTCCGAGTCCGCCCGGGCACACGCCGTTGAACTCCTGGCCGCGGCGGGACACCCGCCGCATGAATAACCCCAACGCATTTAAACCAGAACTACAAAAGGTGATAGGCTCGAACTCCGTGGTGCAGCGATCAAATTCCAGGTTTCCCAAGTCGTCTTCTACGACAAAACACATCTTCGTCACCGGTGGCGTGGCGTCCTCACTCGGTAAGGGACTGACAGCGTCAAGTCTCGGCCATCTGTTGAGGTCGCGCGGCATAGCGGTGACCATGCAGAAGCTCGATCCCTATCTCAACGTGGATCCGGGCACGATGAACCCCTTCCAGCACGGCGAAGTCTTCGTTACCGACGACGGCGCCGAGACTGACCTCGACATCGGCCATTACGAGCGGTTCCTTGACGAGAGCCTCGACGGCTCCGCCAACGTCACCACCGGCCAGGTCTATTCCACGGTCATCGCCAAGGAACGCCGCGGCGAATACCTCGGCGACACCGTCCAGGTCATTCCGCACATCACCGACGAGATCAAGCGCCGGATGCGCCTGCCCTCCGAGGCGAAGAAGACCCCCGATGTCATCATCACCGAGATCGGCGGCACGGTTGGCGACATCGAGTCCCAGCCCTTCCTGGAAGCCGCACGCCAGGTGCGCCAGGACATTGGCCGCAACAACGTCTTCTTCCTGCACGTCTCGCTGGTTCCGTACATCGGCCCGTCCCAGGAACTGAAGACCAAGCCGACGCAGCACTCAGTGGCCGCCCTGCGGTCCATCGGCATCCAGCCCGACGCCATCGTCATCCGCTCGGACCGCCCGGTGCCGGATGCCATGCGCGCCAAGATCGGCCGCATGTGCGACGTCGATGTGGACGCCGTCGTGGGCTGCCCGGACGCCCCGAGCATTTACGACATCCCCAAGACGCTTCACTCCCAGGGCCTGGACGCGTACATCGTCCAGCACCTGGACCTGAAGTTCAAGGACGTCAACTGGACCAAGTGGGACAAGCTCCTCGAAGTTGTCCACAACCCCAAGCACCATGTCGACATTGCCCTGGTGGGCAAGTACGTGGACCTGCCCGACGCCTACCTTTCCGTCACGGAAGCACTGCGCGCCGGCGGTTTCGCCAACAAGACCAAGGTCAACATCCGCTGGGTGCCCTCGGACGAGTGCGCCACGCCGGAAGGTGCCGCAGCGGCACTGGCCGGCGCCGACGCCATCTGCGTTCCCGGCGGCTTCGGCATCCGCGGCCTGGAAGGCAAGCTTGGCGCCCTGACGTACGCCCGGGAAAACATGGTGCCCACCCTGGGCCTGTGCCTCGGACTGCAGTGCATGGTCATCGAGTACGCCCGCAACGTGGTGGGTCTGGAAGGTGCGTCCTCCTCGGAGTTCGAGCCGGACACCAAGTACCCGGTCATCGCCACCATGTCTGAGCAGAAGCAGATTGTCTCCGGCGAAGGCGACATGGGCGGCACCATGCGCCTGGGCCTGTGGGACGCCAAGCTCGAAGAGGGCTCCGTGGTGGCCAAGACGTACGGCAAGACGGCTGTGGCCGAACGCCACCGTCACCGCTACGAGGTCAACAACGAGTACCGCGACCAGATCGCCGAGGCGGGCCTGTCCTTCTCCGGCACCACGGTCGACGGCGGACTGGTGGAGTTCGTTGAGCTTCCGGCCGACGTACACCCGTACTACGTCTCCACGCAGGCGCACCCGGAGCTCAGCTCCCGCCCGACGCGCCCGCACCCGCTCTTCGCCGGTTTGGTGAAGGCCGCCCTGGCACGCCAGAACGGCAAGGGCTAACAACCCATGAGCGAGGCCAGAGGGTTCGCCGACGAACAGAGTCCCCGCCGCCTGTTGAGTTCCTCCGTGGAATACACCGGGCGGGTCTGGGACGTGGTCAGTGAGAAGTTCTCCCTGACCGACGACGGCGAACCCCTGGTCCGCGACTTCGTCCGCCACCCCGGGGCGGTCGCCATCCTGGCCCTGAACGACGCCGGCCAGGTGCTGCTGATCAACCAGTACCGGCATCCGGTGCGGATGACCCTCTGGGAAATCCCCGCCGGACTGCTGGACATCGACGGCGAGGACTTCCAGGTCGGCGCCGCCCGGGAGCTGGCCGAGGAGGCCGACATCCAGGCCGCCGAGTGGAACGTCCTCACCGACCTGTTCCTCTCGCCCGGCTCGTCCCGGGAGGCTCTGCGCATCTACCTCGCACGCGGTATTACCTGGATCCCCGAGGCCGACCGGCACGAACGCACCCATGAGGAAGCGGAAATCCGCACCATGTGGGTAGATCTCGACGACGCAGTGGCAGCCGCCCTTGAGGGCCGGATGCACAGCCCCTCGGCCGTGGCCGGAGTCCTGGCCGCAGCAGCGGCCCGCCCGTCCGGCTATGCCAACCTGCGCCCGGCGGACGCACCCTGGCCCGAACACCACTCCCAGCACTCCACTTGGCCGCAGGGCCCCGTTCTTTAGGACTGAAGACTGCTATGGCCGCCTCCGATCTACCCGCCGGCGGACACACTCCTGCGCCGGGGTCCCCGTCGCTGAACGACACCATCCGGTTCGATTACCGTCCGGGCAACGCCACCCTCCGGCTGGATTCCCCCGCCGAGCTGCTGCGCGCCGCGCTGGCGGAGGACAAGGCAGCCAGCAGGTCCACAGCCACGTCCACAGACAAGTCCACAGGCAAGGCAGAGGATTCCGCTCCGGCGTCCGGCGCCGATTCGGCAGCGACTTCCACGCCGGCGGAGCCCGCTGATCCCGAGGCGCCGGGAAACGCCAAAACCCCCAAGCCTCCGAAGGTTCCCGCACCCAAGGGCCCCTCCGCCGCCGATGAGCTGCGCGCCACCGCCGTCGGCCGTGCCATCGGCGGCTACCTGCAGCACATGGCAGTGGAACGGGGCCTGGCCGTCAACACGCTGGATGCCTACCGCCGCGACCTGCTGCGGTACGCCCGGTTCCTGACCTCCCGCGGCGTCGACGACGTCGGCCGCATCTCCCGGCACGATGTGACAGCCTTCGCCCAGTCGATCGTGGAGGGCTCAGACGGCGCCTCCGCGCTGAGCGTGCGCTCGGCAGCCCGCACCGTGGTTGCCGTCCGCGGGCTGCACAAGTTCTGGGCGCTGGAGGGCCTGGCCACCGCCGACCCGGCCGCCGACGTCCATCCGCCGCTGCCGGGCAAACGGCTGCCCAAGGCGATCAGCGTCAATGAGGTCACCCGGATCCTGGAGGCGATCTCCACTGAGACCCCCACCGGGCTGCGGGACCGGGCACTGCTGGAATTCCTCTACTCCACCGGGGCCCGCATCAGCGAGGCCGTCGGCCTGGACATCGATGACCTGTCCCTGGAACGGATCCCCGCCAACGGCCCCGACGTGGTGCGGCTCTTCGGCAAGGGCTCCAAGGAACGCCTGGTGCCGCTGGGCTCCTACGCCGCCCGCGCACTGGACGAGTACCTGGTCCGCGGCCGGCCGGCAGCCTCCGTGAAGGGCAAGGGAACGCCCGCACTGTTCCTGAACGCCCGCGGCGGCCGGCTCAGCCGGCAAAGCGCTTGGACCATCCTGAAAAACGCCGCGGAAAAGGCACAGATCGGCCGGGACGTGTCCCCGCACACGCTGCGGCACTCCTTCGCCACGCACCTGCTGGAGGGCGGGGCCGACGTCCGCGTGGTGCAGGAGCTGCTCGGCCACGCCTCGGTGACCACCACCCAGGTCTACACCCTGGTGACCGCCGAAACCCTGCGCGAGGTCTACGCCGCCGCGCATCCGCGGGCACTGTGACGCCGGGCGCCTTCGGGCCCGGCGAACCGGCCGGCGAACACGCGCCGCCTCGCGCCGTGCCCGTGGTCCTGTGCTTCCTGCTGCGTGAAACCCAGCAGCGCGGCGCGGAAGTCCTGATGGGGCTGAAGCAGACCGGCTTCGGAATTGGCCGGATCGTCACCCTCGGCGGGCATGTGGAGCCGGGGGAGACCCCGGAGCAGGCGGCCGTGCGCGAAGTCTTCGAGGAATCCGGGGTCACCGTGGCTGAAGCCGACCTGGAGCAGGCCGGAACCATCGAGTTCATCTTTCCGGCCCGCCCGGAGTGGGACATGTCCACGGTGGTCTACCGGGCGCGCACCTGGATGGGCGAGCCGGCGCCGTCGTCGGAAATCGTTCCGGTCTGGTACCCGGTAAACGAGGTGCCGTATCCGCAGATGTGGCCGGATTCGGCGCACTGGATGCCGGAGGTGCTCGCCGGGCGGGCCTTTGACGTTGTCGTCACCCTGGCCGACGACAACGAAAGCGTCGCCGGCATCGTCTTTTCCTGACGTTCCGTCCGGGCCGCGAGCCACCCGGACAGCGGGCCACCCGGACAGCAAAACGCCCGCCGCAGAATATCCTGCGGCGGGCGTCTTGCTGTTCGGAACCGGCTGCTTAGCCCAGGTGCCGTTCCTCCGGGCCGTCGTAGGCGCTGAGGGGGCGGATCAGGGAGTTGGCTTCCAGCTGCTCCATGATGTGCGCGGTCCAGCCGGTGATCCGGGCGGCCACGAACAGCGGAGTGAAGGTGGGCGTGTCAAAGCCCATCAGGTGGTAGGCCGGACCGGCGGGGTAGTCCAGGTTGGGCAGAATGTTCTTCCGCTCACCCATGGCCGACTCCAGCGCGGTATAGAGCTCGCCCAGGTCCGGACGGTCGTAGTGCTTGACCATCTTGTCCAGGGAGGCCTTCATGGTCGGCACCCGCGAGTCGCCGTTCTTGTACACGCGGTGGCCGAAGCCCATGATCTTCTTCTTGTCCGCCAGTGCGGCGTCCAGCCACCCCGCGGCGTGCTCGGCGACGTCGCCCTCGCCGGCGCTTGAGGTGATCTCCGCAAACGTGTGCATGACCGCCTCATTGGCGCCGCCGTGGAGCGGCCCCTTGAGTGCGCCGATGGCGCCGGTCACCGCCGAGTGCAGGTCCGCGAGCGTGGAAGTGATCACGCGGGCCGTGAACGTGGAGGCGTTGAAGGAGTGCTCCGCGTACAGGATCATCGAGACGTTGAACGCCTCCACGACCTCGGGGGCTGCTTCCTCGCCGAACGTCATCCAGAGGAAGTTCGCGGAGTAGCCCAGATCATCGCGGGGCTCCACCACGTCCTCGCCGCGCCGGCGGCGCTGGTCGTAGGCGACGACGGCGGGCATGGCGGCGAACAGGCTGACCGACTTTTCCATGTTCGCCTGCCGGGAGGAGTCATCCGCCTGGGCATGCTCCGCACCCAGCACCGACGCTGCCGTGCGGCAGACATCCATCGGGTGGCAGGTCAGCGGCAGGGCGTCGATGACGGCCTTCAGCTCGGGGGAGAGCGCACGCTGGTTCCGCTCGCCGTCGGTGAACTCCGCCAGCTCGTCGGCGGTGGGCAGCTCGCCGTTCCACAGCAGGTAGGCCACCTCTTCGAAGCTGCAGTGTGCCGCCAGCTCCTGGACCGGGTAACCGCGGTAGAGCAGCGAGTTGGTGTCCGGATTGACCTTGGAGACCTTGGTCGTGTCAACAAGGACACCGGCCAGTCCCTTGTGGATCTGCTCATCTGTCATTACGAAAGACTCCTTTGTCGCGATGATGTAGCTGCGGTGATTCCGGGGCAGTGCTAGTGCTGGCCCGGGATCTGGAAGTTGAATACCGACGTGTCGAAGCGGTTATAGGCTTCATAATCCACCAGATCGTACAAACGTGCACGCGTGAGCATATTCGGGACATCCTCCTGCTGGGTGCCCTTGGCCTTGATCGTGTCCAGGGTGCGCTCGGCGGCGCCCATCGCGCTGCGCAGCAGGGTGACCGGGTAGATCACCATGTTCACGCCCACTGACGCCAGCTCGTCGTAGCTGAAGAGGTCGCTCTTGCCGAACTCGGTCATGTTGGCCAGGATCGGCACGTCGACGGCGGCACGCATCGCGGCGAATTCCTCCAGCGACTTCATGGCCTCGGGGAAGATCGCGTCCGCCCCGGCGTCGACCAGTGCCCGGGCCCGGTCCTGGGCGGCTTCGAGGCCGTCCACGGCGCGGATGTCGGTGCGGGCCATGATCAGGAAGTTCGAGTCGCGGCGGGCGTCGGCGGCGGCGCGGATCCGCTTGGTGGCCGTGTCCAGGTCCACCACGTTCTTGCCGTCGAGGTGGCCGCAGCGCTTGGGATTGAACTGGTCCTCGATGTGGCAGCCGGCCAGGCCGGCGTTTTCGAGTTCCTGGATGGAGCGCGCGACGTTCATCGGCTCGCCGAAGCCGGTGTCGGCGTCGACGATGGCCGGCAGGTCGGTCATCCGGGCGATCTGCCCGGCGCGGGTGGCGACCTCGGTCAGGGTGGTCAGGCCGATGTCCGGCAGGCCGAGGTCATTGGCGAGGACCGCGCCGGAGATGTACACGCCGTCGAACCCTTTTTCCTCGATCAGGCGGGCCGAAAGCGGGTTGAACGCACCCGGGTACTGCTGGAGCGTGCCGGAGGCCAGGCCCTTGCGGAAGGCGATGCGCTTGGCCTCGGGGGTTACGGAGGAGTACAGCATTTAGAAGAGTCCCTTCGGGGCGTTGGCCGGGTCGATGACGCCCTCGGCGGCGGTGATGTTCAGCTGGTCCAGCTCGCCGGCGGCCAGTTCGGGCAGGCGCTGGACGGTGCTCAGGAAGCGTTCGATCTCCTCGTCGGAGACCAGCCCGGCGGCCAGGGTGCGGAATTTGTTGATGTACTGCTCGCGGGCAAACGGCTTGGCGCCCAGCGGATGGGCGTCGGCGACGGCGATCTCATCGGTGATCTCGGTGCCGTCGGTCAGGACGATGGTCACCTTGCCGCCGAAGGCCTTCTCGTTGATGTCCAGCGAGTGGTAGCGGCGGGTCCATTCCGGATCCTCCACGGTGGTGACCTTGTGCCACAGCTCCACGGTGTCGGCACGGCCGGCGCGCTCCGGGGCGTAGGAGTCCACATGGTGCCAGGCGCCGTCCTGCAGGGCGACGGTGAAGATGTACGGGATGGAGTGGTCCAGGGTCTCGCGCGAAGCCGTGGGATCGTACTTCTGCGGATCGTTGGCGCCGGAGCCGATCACGTAGTGGGTGTGGTGCGAGGTGGCGATCAGGACGCTGGCGACCTTGGAGGCGTCGGCGGCCTCGGGGTGCTCGCGGTGGATCTTGCGGGCCAGGTCGATCCAGGCCTGGGCCTGGTACTCGGCGGAGTGTTCCTTGGTGTAGGTGTCCAGGATGGCGCGCTTGGCTTCGCCGGCCTCGGGCAGCGGCACTTCGTAGGCCGCGCCGGGGCCGTCCAGCATCCAGGCAATGACGCCGTCTTCACCCTCATAGATGGGGGTGGGGGAGGTCTGGCCGCGCATGGCGCGGTCCACGGCTTCCACGGCCATCTTGCCGGCGAATGCGGGAGCGTGCGCCTTCCAGGTGGAGATTTCGCCCTTGCGGGACTGGCGGGTGGCCGTGGTGGTGTGCAGCGCCTGGCCGACCGCCTGGAAGATGGTGTCGACGTCGAGGCCCAGCAGGGTGCCGATGCCGGCGGCGGCGGACGGGCCGAGGTGGGCCACGTGGTCGATCTTGTGCTTGTGCAGGCAGATGGCCTTGACCAGGTCGACCTGGATTTCGTAGCCGGTCGCGATGCCGCGGATCAGGTCGGCGCCGGAGGCGCCGGTGTGCTGGGCGACGGCGAGCAGCGGCGGGATGTTGTCGCCCGGATGGGAGTACTCGGCGGCGAGGAACGTGTCGTGGTAGTCCAGTTCGCGCACAGCCACGCCGTTGGCCCAGGCGGCCCACTCCGGGGAGGTCTTCTGCTCGACGCCGAACACTGCCGAGCCGTTGCCGTGCGCGGAGGGGGAGAATGACAGGGCCTGGGCGCGGGCGGCGACGATGGGACCGCGATTCAGGGAGGCAATGGCCACCGAGGCGTTGTCGATGACGCGGTTGATGACCATGTCAGTGACCTCGTCGGTCACGGCGACGGGGTCGGCAGCGACCTCGGCGATCTTGTAGGCCAGCTGGTCTTCGCGGGCCAGGTTCTCGTCGCTGCGGTGGACCCGCACCTTGTGGAGATTCATGTTGTGTCCTTTCGGGACGTTTTCGGGATTTCGGAAGGGAAGTTTTCAGGGTTGCCAGCCGGTTGCCCGGTGGCAGGGGAGCGGGGTGTCAGTCCGGCGGGCCGGTGGCTGCCAGGAAGTGTTCCAGGCTCTTGTGCAGATGGACCGAGGTGGCGGAGGCGGCCAGCGCCGGATCCCGGGCGGCGATGGCCGCGGCGATGGTGGCGTGTTCGCCGGCCGTAGCCAGCAGCCGTTCCGGGTTGTCCTTGGCCAGGCGGCGGACGCGGGCCAGATGCAGCCGCACGTTCGCCAGAGCCTGGGTGAGGTATGTGTTGGCGGCGGCCGTGTCGATGGCTTCATCCAGGCGGGCCACCAGCGCGTAGTAGCCGGCGCGGGACGGATCGGTTCCGGCGTCCTGCAGGATGAGGTCCGCGGCCTCCTCGAATTCCCGCCGCAGCCCGGTGAAGACCTCGGGGTTTCCGCGCGAGGCCGCCAGCGAGGCGGCCTTGCATTCCAGGGCCTGGCGGAGCTCAAACAGTTCGGTCACGGTGTTCGGTGAGATTGCCGTGACGACGACGCCGCGTCCGGTGTGCGGGGCGGCCAGCCCGTCGGCGGTGAGCCGGCTGATGGCTTCGCGCAGCGGTGTGCGGGAAATGCCCAGGCGCTGGGACTGCTCCACTTCGGCGAGCACGGTTCCCGGCGGCAGGCGTCCCGAGACGATGTCCTCGCGGAGCGCCCGGTAGGCGCGGTCACTTGCCCTCATGGGACGCTCCTCTCTGCTGCTGCGGCCAGCCCGTGCTGCAGACTGGTCCATGTGTGATGTATCTCATCAGTGTATACACAAACCTGCCTAGCGGAAACAAATTTGCCTAAATCCCAGAGTTCGCGGGAGGTCATGTATACACAGTCCGGTTTGTGGCGAACGGCCGGACAGGCCTAGGGTGATGGGTATCACATGCGAATCGAGGAGGATTCATGAGCTCTGGCCTGGATGCAGGAAATGAAGCACCGGAGACCGTCGGGATCGAGCCCGCAGCCGTCGGCATCGAGCCCGCAACCGCCGGAGGGGTGGAAGCCGGGCCCGGCGAGGGGTATGCGCAGGCCTATGCCCGCAGTCTCGACGACCCCGAGGGCTTTTGGCTTGAGGCCGCCGCCCTGGTGGACTGGGACACCGCGCCCCGGCGTGCCCTGGATGACTCCGCCGCCCCGCTGTACCGCTGGTTCCCCGACGGGACACTCAACACCAGCTACAACGCGCTGGACCGGCATGTCGCCGCGGGCCGAGGGGACGCGGATGCCCTGATCTACGACTCCGCGATGCTCGGCGTCAAGCGCACGTACTCCTACAGCGAGCTGCTCGCCGAGGTCGAAACCTTCGCCGGGGTGCTCCGCGGACTGGGCGTTGAAGCCGGGGACCGGGTCATCATCTATCTGCCGATGATTCCGCAGGCCGTGATCGCGATGCTCGCGGCGGCCCGGCTCGGCGCGGTGCATTCGGTGGTGTTCGGCGGCTTCGCCCCGAAGGAGCTGGCGGCGCGGATCGACGATGCCCGCCCCGCCGTCGTCGTCACCGCCAGCGGCGGGCTGGAGCCCCGGCGCACCGTGGAGTACCTGCCCAATGTGGCCGCCGCGCTCGCGGCCGCCACGCATCGGGTGAACCATGTGGTAGTTGCGGCCCGGGACGGCTTTGACCACTCCTTCGAGGAGTACGACGGCGCGGACGGCGCCGCCTGGCACGACTGGGACGCGCTCGCGGCCGTTGCGTCACCGGCCGGTCCGGTGCCGGTGGCCGCCACCGATCCGCTCTACATCCTCTACACCTCCGGCACCACCGGCGCACCCAAGGGCGTGGTCCGGGACAACGGTTCGCACGCCGTCGCGCTGGCCTGGTCGATGCGCAACATTTACGACGTCGGCCCCGGCCAAGTGATGTGGACCGCCTCCGACGTCGGCTGGGTGGTGGGGCACTCCTACATTGTGTACGCGCCGCTGCTCGCCGGGGCGGCCACCGTGCTGTACGAGGGCAAGCCGGTGGGCACGCCCGACGCCGGAGCGTTCTGGCGCGTGGCCGGGGAGCACGGGGTGGATGTCCTTTTCACCGCGCCCACCGCGCTGCGGGCGATCCGCAAGGCCGATCCGGACGCCGCGCTGATGGCGGATTACGACCTGTCGGCGCTGCGGACGCTGTTTGTGGCGGGGGAGCGGCTGGACCCGGAGACCTTTGCCTGGGCCGGCCGGGCGCTGGACATTCCGGTGGTGGATCACTGGTGGCAGACCGAGACCGGCTGGGCGATCTGCGCCAATCCGCTGGGCCTGGAGCAGCTGCCGATCAAGGCCGGCTCCGCGACCGTTCCAGTGCCCGGGTTCTCGCTGGCCATCGTGGACGGCGAGGGGGCGGAGGTTCCCGCCGGCGAAGAGGGCAACATTGTGCTGCGGCTGCCGCTGCCGCCGGGCACCCTGACCACGCTGTGGGGCAGCGATGACCGGTTCCGGTCTTCCTACCTGGAGATTTTCGAGGGCTGCTACACCACCGGTGATTCCGGCTATGTGGATGAGGACGGCTATGTGTTTGTCATGGGCCGCACCGATGACGTCATCAACGTTTCCGGGCACCGGCTCTCCACCGGCGCGATGGAGCAGATTGTTGCCACGCATCCCGCGGTGGCCGAGTGTGCCGTGATCGGGGTGGCGGATTCGCTCAAGGGGCAGCGGCCGTGCGGCTACGTGGTGCTGAAGGCCGGCTCGGTCCTGGGTGTGGAGGAGCTGCGGGCCGATCTGGTGAAGCTGGTGCGCGAGTCGATCGGGCCGGTGGCGGACTTCAAGGACGTGCAGGTGGTGGACGCGCTGCCCAAGACCCGCTCCGGCAAGATCCTGCGCAAGACGATGCGGCAGATTGCCGACGGCGATGCCTATACGGTGCCCTCGATCATTGAGGATCCGCTGGTCATCGACGCGTTGCTGCCGCTGCTGCGGCCGGGGGCCTAGTCGGCCGGGGGTCGTCTGCGCTGCGATTTCGTTGCCGATCGCTGTTTCTTGGCATCGAGGCGCCGGCGGTTCGACCCCCGGGTGGGTTTGGTCGCGCGGCGGCGGGCCGCTTCCGGAGCCAGGCCCGCTGCCACGAGCTCCGCGAGCTTGGCCAGGGCGAGTTCGCGGTTGCGCAGCTGGGAGCGCTGTTCGGAGGCGGTCACCGTGATGGTCCCGGACACGAGGCGCCGCTCGAGCCGCGTGAGCAGCAACAGCCGTTGGTTCTCGGAAAGGACGGCCGATTGAGAGACGTTCCACGAGAGCTCCACGCGGCTGTCCGAGGTGTTAACGTGCTGGCCGCCGGGCCCGGAGGAGCGCGAGAATCGCCAATTCAGTTCCGCTGCGGGAATCGTGAGCGCGGGCGATATCTCCAGATCCATGCAACCAGCGTCGCACGTAACCGGGCGTCACCGGAAAACATGTAGCCGCCGCCGCGGGCGTCACCGGGTCGCCGGGAATTAGCTGGACGCGATCAGCTCGTGCTGATCCAGTAGCGGCGTTTGCCCCGCCGGATGTCTTCGAGGACGCCGCCGCTCTTTTCGATGGTTGCCCGGGAACCGGTGTTGTCCTCATCGCAGGTGAGCAGAAGCGGGGATATCGCCAGCGCCCGTGCCACCGGCACCGCGTTGTTCAACGCCTGCGCGGCGTGGCCCCGGCGCCGCGCCGACGGGCGCACGCTGTAGCCGATGTGCCCTCCTTCGTTGAGAAGGAAATCGTTCAGTTCATGCCGGATCGCCAGCGACCCGATGATCGAGCTCCCCTCGGAAATCCAGGGTAGGTGCAGGGAACGTATCCCGGTTTCCGCGGGGTTTCGGGCAACGCCTCGGAATGACGGCGCGGCGCACCTCCTTCGTGAGGATCCAAGCACGGCAGCCGGTGCTCAATCCCCGGGCACGCGGAGCGGCCCGCCGCTAGGTCTGCGGAAGCGGAACTGCATGGCTGAACCGGAACAGGTTTTGCGGATCGTAGGCCGCCTTGGCCGCCTGCAGCCGTCCGAACACCCCCGGTTCCCACACCGGGGCCACGTCCCCTTTGCGGCCAACAGGGCCCCGGAAATTGACCAGTGAGCCGGCAGCGTAGGGCTCGACGGCGGCGCCGAAGCGTTCCAGCGCCGCCGCCGTGGCGTCGGCCGCCGGCGGAAGATTAATGCCGGCCGAGAAGATGTGGAAGGCCGCGTTCCGGCCGGAGACTGCATCTTCGACCGCCGGCTCGGTGGCCAGGGCGCCGCCCATGAGGCGTATTTCCGTCAGCGCCAGCGGAGTGTCTGAACCCGGACCGATCTGGCGCAGCAGTTCATCGGCCAGATCCTCCGGCAGCGACGTCAGCAGGGTGGCGCGGTCCATGCTGGGAACCGGTTCATCCGGATCCATGTGGATGCTTCCTACGTCCAGGTAGTTCATCGGCCCGACAGTATCCAGGAGGGGATTTGCGGCGTGCCGCATCGGCCCGATCAGTGTGTCTCCCTCTTCCTGGCTGCCGAACAGCGCGAACCGAAGATGCACCGGCGACGTGCCGCGCCGGTCCTCCGGCAGGAAGGGGACGTCTGGAAAGTGAAGGAAGGCCAGGGAAGCCGAGGCATCCGAGGGCAGCTGAACCGTCCATTCACGGAAGGTCTCCAAGACTTCCGGGCCGGCGTCCTCCGGGTACAGGATCGCGCCGCCGTAGAACTCCTGATAGGGAATCAAGCCGAGAGTCATCGACGTGATGACGCCGAAATTGCCTTTCCCTCCCCTCAGCGCCGCGAACAGATCGGCGTTCTCGCCGCCGGCTTCCACATGCCGCAGCCGGCCGTCGGGAGTAACAACATCGATGGAGCGCACATGGTCGGCGGCAAACCCCAGTGCCCGGCCCATCAGCGGCAACCCGCCTCCCGACGCGTAGCCGACCGTTCCGACGTGGCCGGAGGACCCATGCGGGGCAGTCAGGCCCTCTGGCACTGCCTGCTCCAGCACCTGGCCCCAGCGAACCCCGGCACCGACTGTGACCGTTTGGGCGTCGGGATCCACCGTCAGGTCCTGCAACCGGGACGTATTGATCATTAGGCCCTCGTCCATCTCCGTCACAGCCCCGTGGCCGGTGGCCTGGATCCCGATGGGAATGCCGAGTTGCGCTGCCCAACGGACGGCGAGCTGGATGTCCTCGACGCCGGACGCTCCCAGCGCGGCGTCGGGGCGCTGGACCAAGGAAGGGTTGAACCCTGCGGTGGCGACGGCGTAGCCGGCGTCGCCCGGGCCGCTCAACGTGCCCTGGACAACACTGCGGAGGGCTTCAAGGTCTGATTCCTGAATCATGGGACACACTCCGGGTAGGCGGGCAGGCCTAATGGGAGGGCATTTCGGCCTGCTGTTGGCTTGGCTTAAATGCACCTAAAGGGTAGGCACCAGCAGGCTGCTTCGGAACCCCGGAGCGATAATCCGCTGTGTCGGGCTGAGAATCTGTCCGTCCTGGAGGAGTCGGGCGCCAAGATCCGGTGTGCGGACCTTACCGCCGCCAGTGATACTCCAGCTCCGGCCGGCCGCGGGTGCCGTAGCGGGGAGTGCGCAGCACCGCGCGCTGGTCACCCAGGTGCTCCAGGTACCGCCGGACGGTAATGCGCGACATGGCCAGCGCCGCCGACACCTCGCTGGCCGACATCGGCGCGGCCGCAGCCTTCAGCAGCTCCGAGACCGCTTCGAGGGTGTCGGGGGAGAGCCCCTTGGGCAGCACCGCCGGCACATTCGGCCGCAGCGCGGCCAGGGCGCGGTCCACCTCGGACTGGGTGGCCGAGACACCCTGCCCGGCCAGGTTCAGATGGTATTCCCGGTAGGAGGCGAGCTTGGCGCTGAATGCCGAGTAGGTAAAGGGCTTGATCAGGTACTGCGCGATGCCGGCTGACATCGCGCTGCGCACGACGGCGAGATCCCGCACCGCGGTGATGGCGATGACGTCGGCAGGAACTCCCGCCCCGCGGATCCGGCGCAGCACGTCCAGCCCGTGCAGGTCCGGCAGGTTCATGTCCAGGAGAATCAGGTCGACGGCGGGCTCCGTGCCCTGTCCCGGCCCGCTGTGCCCCGGCAGGCCGCCGTCGGACGCCGTGCCGCTGCGGCCGGTGGCTGAGGCGTTCAGGAAGGTGATGGCGTCGGTGCCGGTGTGCACGACGCCGGCCAGGGCGAAGCCGGGACTGCGCCGCACATATTCGGCGTGGGCCTCGGCGACGATGCCGTCGTCCTCAACCACCAGGACGGTGATGTTCCGTTCGGCATTCACCGCTGGACCGCCGCAGCATTGGAAAGAGGAGCGGCGGAAGGAGACAGGCCATCCGGCCCCGGGAGGGGAAGCAACACGGTGAAGGCCGCACCGCACCCGGGCTGTCCGCCCGGATCAAGGCGCAGGGTTCCGCCCAGCCGCAGCACCGCCTGGCGCACCAGCGGCAGACCGATGCCGCGGCCGGTCGCACCGGTGCCCGACGGCAGCAGCACCAACGGATCCTTGGTGCTGAAGCCTTGGTCAAAGACCCGCCCGGACACCAGCTCCGGAATGCCCGGCCCGTTGTCCTGCACCGTGATCTCGAACCAGTCCCGGGAGTGGTCTCCGGCCAGCGCGAACCGGGTATCCACCGCGGCGTCCGGAAGGCCCTGGACCGCGTCGAAGGCGTTATCGATCAGGTTTCCCACAATCGTCACCAGCTCACCCGGGTCCAGCTCCAGCGGAACATCGGAGCCGGCGTGCGTCAGATCCACGGCCAGGCGGATGCCGCGCTCGCGGGCCTGCGCCGACTTGCCCGTCAGCAGCGCGGCCAGGGCGGGCTCACCGACGGCGGCGACGACGTCGTCGGCCAACTGCTGCGACCGCTCCAGGTCGCGGGTGGCGAAGTCCAGGGCGTCGCCGTGGCGGTTGAGCTCAATCAACGAGACCAGCGTGTGCAGCCGGTTGGCGTGTTCATGGGCCTGGGCCTGAAGGGCATCGGTCAGCGTGCGCATGGACTGCAGTTCTCCGGTCAGGGCTTCAATGTCGGTGTGGTCACGCAGGGTGGTCACGGTGCCGAAGCGCCTTGCCGCCGGAGCGGCCCGCTTCGCGCTGCGGCTGAGCGGGCGGAGCCGGCCGACGCCGTCGGGACCCGGCGGAGCGAGGGCGGGGGACTGGTTCACCACGAGGATGCGGTCCCGAGCAAAGTGGAACTCATCTTCGGCAGTCCGACCCTCGTGCAGCAGGGCCGCGAGCGGACCCGGCAGCCCCAGGGCCCTGGTATCCCGAGGCCTGCCGCTTCCGCCGGGTTCCAAGCCCAGCAGTTCGGCGGCCTGGTCGTTGTAGAGGACGAGTTCGCCGTCGTTGTTCAGCAGCAGCAAACCTTCGCGCAGTGAATGCAGGGCGGAGTCGTAGAACGTGAACATGCTCTGCAGCTCATCCGGCCGGCGGTCCTGAGTGGTGCGCCGCAGGTAGCGGCTGAGCAGGTAGGAGGCGAGGGTGCCGCAGACCAGTGCCCCCAGCGATGTCAGGACCACCGCGGGCAGCTGGGCGTTCCGTGCGACGGCGACACGGTCCACGGTGATGCCCGCCGCGACGAGGGCGGTGACTTCCCCGTCCGGCCCGAGGACCGGAACAATGGCCCGGACCGACGGCCCCAGGGTTCCGGCGTAGGTCTCGGTGAAGGACTGTCCGTCGAGCGCCTGGTCCACGGAGCCGAGGTAGGCCTTGCCGATCTCATCTTCGCTGCGGTGGGTGAACCGGGTGCGGTCCGGCGCCATGATGGTCAGGAAATCGATGTGGGCGGCGTCCATGACGGCCCGGGCGAAGGGCTGCAGGGAGCTGCTCGGATCCGCGGCGGCTGCCGACTCCAGCACAAACGGATCTGCGGCAACGGTGCCGGCCACGGCAAGCATCCGGTCGCCGGTCTCCTCGTAGCTGTCCCGCTCGGCCTGGAGATAGAGCGCCAGCGAAAGCCCGAGCGACAGGCACACGAGAAAAGCCAGCTGCCCGATAAGCAGCCGGCTGGCCAGGCTCCATTTCCGCAATTAATTTCCTTTTGCTCAAAACAATTGAGAACAGTATGAACACAATGGTGACAGCCGTCACAGCTCCGGATGACGATGAATGCGAATGACTTACGTTCCCGGCGATTCCCGTACGGCTCCGCGCATAGCGAGAACCGCAGTCTCGGTGCCGCCCAGGGAGAGATCAGCAACCAAGCCTAGGAGCAGCACACATGGCATCTGCCACTATTCCCAAAGGCGTCGACTCACCGAAGAGTCCGCGCAAGAAGGACAGAACACACTTTTTGTACATCGCAGTAATTCTCGCGGTGGTGCTCGGCGCCACCCTGGGCCTGGTAGTGCCTGACTTCGCCAAGGAGCTGAAGCCGGTCGGCACCGCCTTCATCGGCCTCATCAAGATGATGATCGCCCCCGTCATCTTCTGCACAATTGTCCTCGGCATCGGCTCGATCGCCAAAGCAGCCACAGTGGGCAAGGTCGGCGGTCTGGCCCTGGGCTACTTCATCGTCATGTCCACCTTCGCGCTGGCCATCGGCCTGGTCGTCGGCAACCTGATTGACCCGGGCGAGGGCCTGAACATTGCGGGCAGCGCCGCCGACGCCCCGAAGGTCGCCGAAGACGCCGAAGGCATGGCCGGCTTCCTCCTGAGCATCATCCCCACCACCCTGCTGGCCTCGCTGACCGGCGAGAGCATCCTGCAGACCCTCTTCGTGGCGCTGCTGGTCGGGTTCGCCCTGCAGAAGATGGGCTCCACCGGAGCTCCCATCCTCACCCTGATCGGACAGATCCAGAAGCTGGTTTTCCGCATTCTGGGCATGATCATGTGGCTGGCGCCCATCGGCGCCTTCGGTGCGATCGCCGCCGTCGTCGGCGAAACCGGCATCGAAGCGATCAAGAGCATGGCAGTGCTGATGATCGCCTTCTACGTCACCTGCGCACTGTTCATCGCCATCGTCCTCGGCGGCGTGCTCAAGCTCTGCACCGGCGTGAATATCTTCAAGCTCATGCGCTACCTCGGCCGTGAATACCTGCTGATCTTCTCCACCTCATCCTCCGAGGTTGCACTGCCCCGCCTGATCGCCAAGATGGAACACCTTGGCATCTCCAAGCCGGTGGTGGGCGTGACCGTACCCACCGGTTACTCCTTCAACCTGGATGGCACTGCCATCTACCTCACGATGGCCTCACTGTTCGTGGCCTCGGCCATGAACATGCCGCTGGAAATCGGCGAGCAGATCTCCCTGCTGGTCTTTATGATCATTGCCTCCAAGGGTGCTGCCGGCGTCACCGGCGCCGGCTTGGCAACACTGGCCGGCGGACTGCAGTCGCACCGTCCGGACCTGGTGGAGGGCGTCGGCCTGATCGTCGGCATCGACCGCTTCATGTCCGAAGCCCGCGCGCTGACCAACTTCACCGGCAACGCCGTCGCCACCGTCCTGATCGGCACCTGGACCAAGGAAATCAACAAGGAACAGGTCAACGCCGTGCTGAACCGCGAACGCCCGTTCGACGAGTCCACCATGGATGACGGCCACGCCGAGCCCGCTGCTCCCGCAGCCGAGCCGGAACTGACAACTGCGGCCACCCGCTAGGGTTCCCGTGCAGTAACACCCGTGCCGGGACCGGAGCTGAAGCTCCGGTCCCGTGCCGCAGGGCGCTCCCGCAGTATTTGGGGGGGGGCGCCCTGCGGCGTTTCGGTGCCGTTTGCGGGTGGGCGGAATGAGTTGCCGAGAAGTCTGTCGAGGGCTCCGCGCGGCGCTCATAATTGCAGTATCACCCTGTGCAGCCCCTTCCACGGGTTTCACAGGTACCCGCCGAAGAGCCCGGGACTTGGGGGATGCACGGCGGATTGCGCGGCGGAAAAAGTGGACATCCGGCCTTGAGGACCACGCCCGGGGGAGGCGCAACCCCGGGACTGCAACTTAGGAGTGATCAAATTGCTGAAGGACCTCAACACTATGGCCGTCCTCCCTGCGGCGGATATGACCAGGGCCAGTAATTTCTACCGGAACGTGCTTCAACTGGATCCGCCGGACAGCATGGACGAGGAAAACCTCCTTTTCCACTGCGGGGACGGAACAACCTTCCTGCTCTACAAGACCGACAATGCTGGCAGCGCCAAGAACACTGCGATGGGGTGGGAAACCAGTGACATCGAGGGCGATATGGCCAACCTGCGGAGCCGCGGCGTCGAATTCGAGGACTACGACTTCCCTGGACTGACGACGGAAAACGGCCTTGTGGTCATGCCCGTGGGAAAGGCTGCCTGGTTCACCGACACCGAGGGCAATATTCTCAACCTCTTCCAGCGCGGATAGCGTCAGCCTGGAGGCAAGGCTCGGGCCGGCAAGGCGTGGCCCCGGCCGGAAATCCCTCCGGTTTGGTAGATCCCTCCGGTTTGGGATAAATCGACCGGTTCGGTGAATCCCTGCCACCGCGGATCGGCAGGGATCAACCAAAGTGGCAGGGATCTACCGAACCGGCAGGGATTTCCCAAAGTGGCAGCAGAAATTAGCTGCCCCGAAAGACATGGCGGCTTTCGGGGCCGCGAAGTCACCATGCCTGCCCGTTCGGCGCACGAGTCCCTCGCCAAGTCACCAAATGTGCACCCTGGGAGCTACTTTTCGCCCATCGAACCATCTAGGGCGCACGGGTTCCCACTGTTTGTGCACTTATGAGGCTGGTGTGACCACAGGGGCAACACCAATGCTCAAAGAGTGGGAACCAGTGCGGAAGGGAATCCCGACCATCAGTTGTGGCTATCGCTCAGTCCCTAACCCCAGGCATCCGGCCCTAGAGCTCCTTGCCCGCCGGCTGAATCCCTCCGGCCGACTAAAACCCTCCGGTTTGGTATAAATCGACCGGTTTGGAAGATCCCTGCCACTGCGGATCGGCAGGGATCTTCCAAAGTGGCAGCAAACCGGAACGCGACGAGACCCCGATCGGAGCCAGTGACAGGGACGGGTTCAGAAGCTGGATTCGCAGGTCTGGCGAAAACGAAGCCCGGGTCCATGCGGATCAGGGAAAGCTTCGGGTCCATGCGGATTCGGGAAACTCCGGGAAAGTTCCGGGAAAGCTCGGGGAACCGGCTCGAGGAACCGGCGCGGGCAGCCAGCTTGGACGGCCCCCGCGAGCCGTCCGGGGGAGGACATGCTGCGAACGGCGCACCCCGTCTGCACCCGTCTCCACCCCGCCTGCACCCAAGGTTCGACCTCTAGCTGAGAGTCAAGGCTCGCGGCGCTCCGCGGCGCCGATTCGCCGTATAGGTGTTGCACGGTTGTAATCTTGACAAGGACAGCCCGCATGAAAGCTAGAGACGGAAGCGTGGATTATTACGTGAGCAGCGATCAGAGTTCAACAACTCTGCAGGACGCAACACAGGACGCAGTCGATTCCGTTATGGGACCGACCGGACGCCCGCTGACGGAATTCCCCGAAGCTCCGGTACTCAGCTCCCACGGTCCGGCCCGGATCATCGCCATGGTCAACCAGAAGGGCGGCGTGGGTAAGACCACGTCCACCATCAACCTCGGTGCCGCACTGGCCGAAGCCGGCCGCAAGGTTCTCCTTGTGGACTTCGATCCGCAGGGCGCGCTTTCCGCCGGACTGGGCACCAATCCGCACGAACTGGACCTCACGGTCTACAACGTGCTGATGGACCGCAAGGTGGATATCCGCGAGGCGATCCACCAAACGGGCATCGAGAACATCGACCTGCTTCCCGCCAACATCGACCTCTCCGCCGCCGAAGTGCAGCTGGTCAACGAGGTTGCCCGCGAGCAGGTCCTGGAACGCGCTCTCCGCAAGGTCGCCGACGACTACGACGTCATCCTCATCGACTGCCAGCCCTCCCTGGGCCTGCTGACGGTCAACGCCCTCACCGCGGCGCACGGCGTCATCATCCCGCTGATCTGCGAGTTCTTCGCCCTGCGTGCCGTTGCCCTGCTGGTGGAAACCATCGAGAAGGTCCAGGATCGGCTGAATCCGGGGCTGCAGATCGACGGTGTCCTCGCCACCATGTACGACGCGCGTACCCTGCACAGCCGCGAAGTCATCTCCCGCCTGGTGGAAGCGTTTGGCGACAAGGTCTTCGAAACAGTCATCAAGCGGACCATCAAGTTTGCAGACGCCACCGTGGCCGCCGAGCCGATCACCACCTACGCGGGCAACCATCCCGGCGCTGATTCCTACCGCCGCCTCGCCAAGGAACTGATCTCCCGCGGCGGCGCCCCCTAACGCTCGTGGAACCCAGTTCCGCCCCGGCCGGCACCGCAGCATCACCGGCGGGGCCGGCAGATCCGACAGTCCCGGCCGGCACAGCACCCGGCACAGCACCCGGCACAGCACCCGACCAGGAATCCGCCCCGGCTGTCCGCGGCGGATTCCGGGTCCGGCTGCAGAACTTCACCGGACCGTTCGATGTCCTGCTGGGGCTGATTTCCAAGCACGAGCTGGACATCACCGAAATTGCCCTGGCTGCCGTCACCGACGATTTCATCGGCTACATTCGGGACCTCAACGCTGACGGTCAGTCCTGGGCCCTGGATGAGGCCAGCGAATTCCTGGTGATTGCTGCCACACTCCTGGACCTGAAGGCGGCCCGGTTATTGCCGGCCGGAGACATTGACGACGCCGAAGATGTCGCCTTGCTCGAAGCGCGCGACCTGCTGTTCGCCCGGCTCCTGCAATACCGGGCATTCAAGCAGATCGCGGCCATCCTGGATGCCCGGCTGGTCGATGAAGCCGAGCGCTTCCCCCGGCAGGTTGCCCTCGAGCCGCACTTCGCCGCCATGCTTCCGGACCTCATCTGGCGCACCGGCCCGGAGGACTTCGCTGCCCTGGCAACCAAGGCGCTCACTCCGCGGGAACCGCCGCCCACCACCGTGGGGCTGGCCCACCTGCACGCCCCCAAAGTGAGCGTGCGGGAACAGGCAGACATCGTGGCACATCGGCTGATGGCCGCGGGATCGCTCACCTTTACGGCATTGGTGGACGACGCCGCCAGCTCGGTTGCGGTGGCCCGTTTCCTGGCGCTCCTGGAATTGTTCCGGGACGGTGCCGTGTCCTTCGACCAGCCCGATCCGCTGGGCGAGCTGCTCATCGCCTGGGCAGCGGCACCCGGCGCCTGGCCGGTGAAACCCGGAAGGAATCCCGGGCACGAGCCGGCCGACATTCCCGAGTCCTTGGAGGAGCATGCAGCAGAACCCAGCAGGTGAGGCCGAAGCGCCTCATTCCGCACCCGAAGAGCTCAGGGCCGCGGTCGAAGCGGTGCTGATGGTGGTCGACGAGCCGGTCACGGCAGCGGAGCTCGCCGTCGTCCTGGATGTCCCCGCCGCCGCCGTCCAGGACACCCTGACGGAATTGCGGCGTGAGTATGACGGTTATACTGGGGGAGGACCCGGTGGCACAGTACGTGGTTTTACTTCAAAGCGAGGTTTTGAACTGCGGGATGTGGCCGGCGGCTGGCGGATCTACTCCCGCGCCGAGTTTGCACCCGCGGTCTCGAAGTTCGTCCTGGGCAGCCAGAGTTCACGTTTGACTCAGGCAGCCCTGGAAACCCTGGCAGTGATTGCCTACCGGCAACCTGTATCCAGGGCGCGGGTATCAGCCATCCGGGGCGTCAACGTTGACTCCGTTGCCCGGACCCTGGTCCAGCGCGGACTCATCGACGAAGCCGGTGTGGAAGCCGAGACAGGCTCAATGATGTACCGGACCACGCCGTACTTCTTGGAACGGCTCGGACTGGGCGACCTCAATGAACTTCCGCGGCTCGCACCGCACCTGCCCGGGCTGGAAAACCTGGCTGAATTTGAAGACACTACTTACTAACCGCTACACCCGAAGGACTTTTGATGACACAGGCACCCCGCTCCGGATCCGGATCAGGCCGCAACAACCCGCGCAGCGGGGGAGCAGCCGGCGGCAAGTCCTTCGGCAAGGGCTCCAAGCCTGCCGGCTCCCGCACCGGTGCTCCCCGCGCCGGCGGCCGCTCCGGCGGACCCCGCGACTCCGAAATGAGCGCCGGTGAGTTCCGCGCCAACGGCTACCGTGCCCGCGAAGAAACTCCGGAAAACCGTCCCGCGAAGTTCCGCTCCGCTGCCTCGAAGGCCTTTGACGGCAAGGGCTCCGGCGCCTCCAAGCCCGCCGGCTCCGGCCAGTTCAAGCCCGAGGGCTACAAGGCCGGCGCGCCCAAGTCCGCCAAGCCGTACGGCACCAAGGGCGGCGGTTCCTCCCGCACCGGCGGGCCCCAGGCCGGTCAGCGCAAGGCCGGAGACCGCGCGTTCCGCAACGAACGCTTCGGGCAGAACCTGGGAGCGGTCAAGAAGACCAACACCCGCCGCCCGGCCAAGCCCACCATCTCCGAGCACCACGACCCCGAGGGCATCCGCCTGCAGAAGGTCATGGCCCAGGCCGGCGTCGCCTCCCGCCGCGTCTGCGAAGACATGATCCGCGAAGGCCGCGTAGAGGTCGACGGCGAAGTCGTCACCGAGGTCGGCGTCCGCGTGGATCCGCAGAACGTCACCGTCCACGTCGACGGCATGCGCCTGCAGCTGGACGAGAACCTGAAGTACTACGTCTTCAACAAGCCCAACGGCGTGGTCTGCACCATGGACGACCCCGAGGGACGCCCGTGCATCAGCGACTTCCTGAAGAACACCAACAAGCACGAGCGCCTGTTCCATGTGGGACGCCTGGACACCAACACCGAGGGCCTGCTGCTGCTGACCAACGACGGCGAGCTGGCCAACCGCCTCACGCACCCGTCCTACGAGGTTCCCAAGACCTACCTGGTGCAGGTCCGCGGGCCGATGGCCCACGGCGTCGGCGCCCAGATGCGTGAAGGCCTGGACCTGGAGGACGGCTTCGCCAACGTTGACTCCTTCAAACTGGTGGACTCCACACCGGGTCACCTGCTCGTTGAGGTTGTCCTGCACTCGGGCCGCAACCGCATCGTGCGCCGCCTGTTCGACGCCGTCGGCCACCCGGTCGAGCGCCTGGTCCGCACCCAGGTGGGGCCGATCCGCGTGAACGACCAGCGCCAGGGCAGCATCCGCGTGCTGGGCCGCACGGAAGTTGGCCACCTGCTGGCCTCCGTAGGCCTCTAGGCAGTGGGCGCGGCACAGGGTTCCGCCACGCACCTGACCGGTCCCGTCCTGGTGATCGGCACCGGCCTGCTCGGCACCAGCATTGGGCTGGGGCTGCGCGCGCAGGATGTCGACGTCGCGTTGTCGGACATCTCGCCGTCGACGGCGGCGGTGGCCCGGGACATCGGTGCCGGCCGGCTGCTCGAAGCGGTGGAGGAGGGCTTCGCGCCTGAACTCGTTGTTGTTGCCGCGCCCCCGGATGTCACCGCCTC
Source organism: Arthrobacter sp. zg.Y820 (assembly GCF_030125555.1). Taxonomy (NCBI): domain Bacteria; kingdom Bacillati; phylum Actinomycetota; class Actinomycetes; order Micrococcales; family Micrococcaceae; genus Arthrobacter; species Arthrobacter sp. zg.Y820. Next base: position 38,357 of record NZ_JASKLX010000011.1, on the reverse strand, counting down.
GCTGGTTCGGCAGTCCCTCAAGGACTGGCCAGACGCCGTCGTCGTGGACATTGCCAGCGTCAAGGGCGCGGTCCTCGCGGACCTGCGCGCCTCCGGCGCTGACCTGAGCCGCTACGTGGGCACCCATCCCATGGCGGGCCGGGAAAAGTCCGGGCCGGTTGCCGCGCTCGGCGAGCTGTTCACCTCCATGCCCTGGGTCATCTGCGCCAGCGTTGAAAGCTCGCCGCAGGCGGTCAAGTGCGCGGAGGCGCTGGCCATTGATCTCGGTGCGGTGGTTTCGCGCATGAGCGCCGAGGACCACGACCAGTCGGTGGCCCTCGTCTCGCATTTGCCGCAGATCATGTCCTCGCTGGTGGCCAGCCGGCTGCAGGAGACACCCGCGCAGGCGATGGCGCTGGCCGGCAACGGCCTGCGCGATGTCACGCGGATCGCGGCGAGCGATCCCAAGCTGTGGGTGCAGATCCTGACCGGGAACGCTCCCCGGCTGGTGGAAATCCTCTACGGCGTGCGCGATGACCTGAACCGGCTCATCTCCACCCTGGAGGACCCGGTGGCCGACGGCGCCCGGCTGGACATGGCCCAGCTGATTTCGGAAGGCAACACCGGGCAGGCCCGGATTCCGGGCAAGCACGGCGCGCCGCCGCAGTCTTTCGTCAGCTTCACCGTCCTGGTGGATGACACTCCGGGGCAGATCGCCCGGCTCCTCACGGAGATCGGCGAGATCGGCGTGAACCTGGAAGATCTTCGGCTGGAGCATTCCTCCGGCCAGCAGGTGGGGCGGGCGGAAATATCCGTGCTGCCCAGCCGCGTGCACAACTTGGTGCATGAATTAAGCGCCCGCGGGTGGAAGGTAGTGGAGTGAGCACAGAACGTAATCCGGCCCTGTTCCGGCTGGGAAAGCCCCTGGTGGTGGCCATCGACGGTCCCTCGGGATCGGGGAAATCCAGCATCAGCCGGGAAGCCGCGCGCCGGCTTCATGCGGCGTACCTCGACACCGGGGCCATGTACCGGGCGGTAACGCTCTACTGCATGGAGGCCGGCATCGATCTCACGGATGCCGTGGCTGTTGAAGCCGCCACCCGCAACGCCGACATTGACCTCAGCACCTCCCCGGATGCCGAGTGGGTCCGCGTCAGCGGCCGCGACGTGACGGACGCCATCCGCGAGCCGTCGGTGTCCTCCTCGGTGAGTGCAGTCGCGACCACGCTGGGCGCGCGCGCCGAGCTGGTCCGCCGCCAGCAGCAGCTGATCGCCGACTCCGGCCTGCGGATCGTGGCCGAGGGCCGGGACATCACCACCGTCGTCGCGCCCCACGCCGAAGTGCGCATCCTGCTCACCGCCTCCGAGGAAGCCCGGCTTCGCCGCCGCGGCGTACAGCTGGGCGGCACGCAGAGCGCCGCGGCGCTGAAGGAACAGGTGCTCACGCGCGACGCCAAGGATTCCACAGTGGTGAATTTCCAGCAGGCGGCCGACGGCGTGGTCACCATCGATTCCTCCGACCTGGACTTTGAAGAAACCGTCCAGGCCGTGCTGGACGTGGTGTACGCCAGCACACACTAAGCCCCCACGGGGGATACACGGGGGATAACCTCGCGGACGTGCACCGGAAGGGCCAAATGCCCTGCCGGTGCCGTACGTGTTTCAATGGACAGGTGGAACTGCGGTGTTAGCACCCGCGGAACCCCTCAAAACACTTACCGGGCTGAACTGTCCGGCGACGGCCTGCTTGCAGTGCTGCAGACCTCAACGGAAAGAAAGCAAAAATGACTAACTCCTCATATTCCGGCACCGCCGGCGACGAGACGGGCCAGGAAGAGTACATTCCGGCCGGAGAGGACCAGGTTAACGAACGCCTGGCCAACATGGACGACGCCGAAGCCGAGCTGCGCGCCTCAACGCTGCGCTCCGGTCTGGACGACTACGAACTCGACGAAGACGACGCTGCCCTGCTGGCCGGCGGCTTCGACGAATACGACGAAGACGCGCCGCTGCGCCAGGATCCCGTCGTCGCGATCGTGGGACGGCCGAACGTCGGCAAGTCCACCCTGGTGAACCGCATCCTGGGCCGCCGCGAAGCCGTCGTCGAGGACACCCCCGGTGTTACCCGTGACCGCGTGGCCTACCCGGCCACCTGGAACGGCGTGAACTTCACGCTTGTCGACACCGGCGGCTGGGAGCACGACGCCCGCGGCATCCATGCCCGCGTGGCCGGCCAGGCCGAAGTTGCCGTCGACGTCGCTGACGCCGTGCTGCTCGTGGTTGACGCCACGGTCGGCATCACCGCCACCGACGAAGCCGTGGTGCGGATGCTCCGCGGCAAGGGCAAGCCCGTTGTCGTCGTCGCCAACAAGGTCGATGACATCCAGAACGAGGCCGACGCCTCACAGCTCTGGGGCCTCGGCTTCGGCGAGCCGTACCCCGTTTCGGCCCTGCACGGCCGCGGCACCGCCGACATGCTCGACGCCATGATGGACGTGCTGCCCGAGTACTCCGCCTACGGCGGACTGGACAAGACCGGCGGCCCGCGCCGCATTGCCCTGATCGGCCGCCCGAACGTGGGCAAGTCCTCGCTGCTGAACAAGCTGGCCGGTACCGAGCGCGTGGTCGTTGACGACACCGCCGGCACCACCCGCGACCCGGTTGATGAGCTCATCGAGCTCGGCGGCCGCACCTGGCGCTTCGTGGATACCGCCGGTATCCGCCGCCGCCAGCACATGGCCCAGGGCGCCGATTTCTACGCCTCGCTGCGTACCCAGTCCGCCCTGGAAAAGGCCGAGGTCGCCGTCGTGCTCCTGGCCGTGGACGAAGTCCTCAGCGAGCAGGATGTCCGCATCCTGCAGCTCGCCATCGAGTCCGGCCGCGCCCTGGTGCTGGCCTTCAACAAGTGGGACCTGCTCGACGACGAACGCCGCCGCTACCTGCAGATCGAGATCGAGCGCGACCTGGCCCACGTTGAGTGGGCCCCGCACGTGAACATCTCGGCCATGACCGGCTGGCACAAGGACAAGCTCGTTCCCGCCCTGGACACCGCTCTGGAGAGCTGGGACAAGCGCATCCCCACCGGCAAGCTCAACGCCTTCCTGGGCGAGCTCGTCGCGGCCCATCCGCACCCGGTGCGCGGCGGCAAGCAGCCCCGCATCCTCTTCGGCACCCAGGCGTCCTCCCGCCCGCCGAAGTTCGTGCTCTTCACCACCGGCTTCCTGGACCCGGGCTACCGCCGGTTCATCACCCGCCGCCTGCGTGAGACGTTCGGCTTCGAAGGCACTCCCATCGAGGTCAACATGCGTGTCCGTGAAAAGCGCGGCAAGATGAGCCGCTAGTCCCCGTGGTGCCCCGGAGGCCGGTGTGGCCTCCGGGGCGTTCCCGATTCGGGAAAGCGGCAGCAATGATGTAGAGTATTCGAGTTGGTTCGGCCGGAAACAAACCGGTCGAGCAGCGGGTTGTGGCGCAGCTTGGTAGCGCACCTGACTGGGGGTCAGGGGGTCGCAGGTTCAAATCCTGTCAACCCGACAAATAGCCCGGCGGAACGAAAGTTCTGCCGGGCTTTTGTCGTTTAAAGTGCCGTAAAGCAACCTAGTCATCGCCTCCGAAAAAGCCGCCGTCAAGGATGCGGTTATATCGCAGACGGAGTGCCCGCTCCGTGCTCGCTGCGAGCGTTGCCAGGACAAGCCCGATGTTCGCTGTAGCCGGAAGGGTGAAGGGGCTGTAAAACGTGCCCACGTTCTCCGCGATGGGTGGGAACAGCGTGATCTGTTCGACGGCCTGGGGCACGCCCAGCACGAGTGCGAACAAAAGGACGATCACCGACGCGGCGCCCACACCACGGCTCAGCGCCGGGTTGGTTTGCTGCAGGCGGGCACGCCGGCCTTCGGCCGAGGCGGGATCAGGTACCAGCTGCTGTTCCGAGCCGTCATGCCTTACGTAGTGGCTGCGTTTGAGTCCGAAGCCGCTGACCTCAACCTCGATGGTTCCGCCCGGCACCGGGAATGATGCAGGGAGCGAAGATTGGGCTCTATTGATGCCGTTGCGGTAGAGCCGCACATATGCCTCCCCATCCTCATCACCGCCGTGCCGAACATCAACGGACCAGGTCTGCAGCTCCCCGTCTTCGCCGGAGAGGTGCAGGTGCAGCAGGGAACGGGTGAACAGCTGCCACCAGCGAAAGCGCGGCAGCGTATGGCCGTCTCCTGGCTTCAGTGTCTTATGCGGTGCCATGGTGTTCCTTTCAGAGGGCAGCCCGGACCCCGGGGAGGTCCGGGCTGCCACTGGTTTAGACCCCGACGACGAAGGTAAGGGCCGCCCAGAATGACACGGTGGCGACGGTCGTCCAAAGGACGATCGCCACCCCCTGCCAGAGCAGTACCCAGCCTCGGGAGGTTCCGCCGGCGACGAGAATCGCGGAGGTGAACTGGGTCGGGATCGCGAGCGGACCCAGGATGCTCGCGCCGGGGACGCCGAAGCGGACGAGCCACTTCATGAAGCGCTGCCGGCCCTTGGACTCGGGCTTGGCCGGAGCCGTCTCCTCGAGCACAGTGGCACCGCCGGCACCCGGGGAGGCCGGGACGCGCGCAGCGCCCAGAGGCATCTCGACTCGGCCCCTGTTGCGGTTCGTGACGGCCGTGCGGGCCCGCGACGTGAAGAGCACCACAAGGACCACGCTCAGGAAATTGCCGACGGCGGCGGCGATTCCGGCAACGATAGGGTTGAGGCCGCCGAGTAGGCCGATCACGGAGGCCCCCTCGGTCTCGATGAACGGAACGGCCCCGGCCAGCATCACGATGAAGGGCCGGACGATCTCGGGGACCTGAGCCGCAAGCTCCTGGAAGTTGATGACTAGTTCCTGAATAGGGTTCATGATTTGGGACCTCTTTCTGGTGCGGGTGGTGGATTAGTGCGATTTTGAACCTGCCCCAACAGAAACCGTGTCTTCAGATTCCCACCGGCGGAGGTGCCTTCGCGTCGGTGGAAGTCGCTGCGTTTCCGCCGGCTTCTGCCTACCGGCTTGGGTCTGATCGACTTCGTTTGCGTGGGTGGGAATTGCCTAATGCGGGTGGGAATGGCCTAATAGGTGCCGACAAGCTGTGCGGCATGCTGTGAAGGGAGCGGCACTGGTGGAGTTCCTGGGTCGGCGCGCCGAGCGCGCAGCAGTCGATAACCTCCTCTCCCGGGCACGGGCCGGGCTAAGCGGGGCAATCGTGGTGCGCGGGGAAGCGGGTATCGGTAAAACGGTGCTGCTGGAGCACGTCAGCGGCGCGGCGGAGAGCTCGGGGTTCCGGGTGGTGTCCTCGGTCGGGGTGGAGTCCGAGACGCAGTTCGCTTTTGCCGGCCTGCATCAGTTGTGTGCACCTCTCCTGGACCACGTTGGTGCCCTGCCCGAGCCGCAGCGGACCGCTCTGGGCGTGGCGTTCGGGCAGCAAAGCGGTACGGTTCCGGACCGGTTCCTGATAGGGCTGGCCAGCCTCAATCTGTTGGCCGAGGTCGCCGAGGAAGGGCCCCTGCTGTGCCTGGTCGACGATGCCCAGTGGCTGGACGAGGCCTCCGCCCAGGTCCTCACGTTCGTGGCGCGGCGGGTGGCGGCCGAGCGGATGGCGCTGGTGTTCGCGCTGCGGGACCCCACCGACCGCGACATGGGCATGTTCGACGGTATACCTGTCGTCTGCCTGGGCCGGCTCGACGAGACCGACGCGCGGGCATTGCTGGTCGCGGCCGTCCACGCACCACTGGACAGCGGGGTGCGCGACCGTGTCATCGCCGAGGCCTGTGGCAACCCTCTGGCGCTAATGGAGTTGGCCCGAAGCGCGCCGGCGGCATGGCTGGCCGGCGGGTTCGAGCTGCCCGAGCTGCCGGGCACCACGCACCGGATCGAGGACACCTTTCGGCGCCGCTCAGAGAGCCTGCCAGCGCCGACGCAAGCGTTACTGCTGGTCGCCGCGGTCGATCCGACCGGCGAGGTGGCGCTGCTGCGCCGTGCGGCCGCGCACTTGGGGATCGACCTCGAAGCGGCCGGGTTCGCGGAAGCCGCCGGACTTCTGGCGATCGATACCCAGGTGCGGTTTCGTCATCCCCTGGTGCGTTCGGCGATTTATCGGGCGGCCACCCCGCTGGAGCGTCGCCGTGCGCACGGCGCGCTGGCTGCCGCCACGGATTCGGACGCAGACCCTGAGCGGCGCGCCTGGCACCGCGCGCAGGCGGTGCTGGGCATGGATGAGGATGCCGCCGCTGAGCTGGTGCGCTCGGCCGGCCGGGCGCGGGCCCGCGGCGGGCTGGCCGCTTCAGCGGCGTTCATGGAGCAGGCGGCCAAGCTGACCCCTGATCCTGCCGTCCGTGCGGGCCGGGCGCTGGAGGCTGCGCATGCCAAGCAGGAGGCTGGTGCGTCCGAGGCTGCCTTGGAACTGCTGAGGGTCGCCGGGGCCGGTCCGCTCGATGCCTTACAGCAGGCACGCCTTGAACTGCTGCGCGCCCGGATCGCGTTTCATCTCGTGAGGGACGGCGACGGGCCTGGACTGTTGCTGGACGCCGCCCGGAGCCTCGCCCCGCTGGATCCGGCGCTGTCCCGCGAGACCTACCTGCACGCGCTCGAAGCGGCGATTGTCACCGGCAACTTCAGCCGCGGCCGTACCATCCCGGAGGTTACCGAGGCCGCCCGGACGGCGCCAGCCCCGACATGGCCGCAGAGGCCGGTGGATCTGCTGCTTGATGGGCTGGTGGCGACGTTCACGCAGGGTTATACGGCCGGCGTGCCGGGACGGCGGAGGGCGTTGGAGGCCTTCGTTCACGAGCCGGATGCTGACGCGGTGGACGGCACCAACGGCTGCCGATGGGGGTGGCTCGCCAGCCGAACTGCGATGTCGGTGTTCGACGACGAGTCACTTCACTCGCTGGCAATCCGTAATGTCAGATTGACCCGGGAAGTCGGCGCCCTGGCCACACTCCCGGCCGCGCTTCTCGGCCAGTCCATCATGCTGGTGCTCTCCGGTGAGCTCGCCCGGGCTGCCGAGCAGAACGCATTCGCGACAGCGACCGGGGCTGTGCCTTTGCTCCACGCGCAGCTCGCCCTCTCTGCCTGGCGCGGCCGTCCAACCGAGACCGCCGAGGTCCACGCGGCCATTGTCCGGAAGGCCGGACCTGCGCACGACACCGAGGGATCCTTGGCGCAGTACGCCATGGCCGTGCTGCACAACGGTTTGGGTGATTACCCTGCGGCTTATGCCGCGGCGAAACGGGCCTTCGAATCCGAAGCGTGGAGGTTCAACAACCTCGCCCATTCTGAATTTATTGAAGCGGCCTGCCGTTCCGGCCGGCCGGAGAGTGCGGCCGAAGCGCTGGAGCAGCTCACCTCCCGGGCCCTCGCCAGCGGCACCCCGTGGGGGCTCGGTCTGGCGGCGCGTTCACAAGCACTGAGCAGCACCGGGCCGGCCGCCGAAGAGCAGTACCGCGAGGCGATCGAGCAGCTCGCCCGCTGCCGGATGGCCTCCCATCTGGCCCGCACCCACCTCGTCTACGGCGAGTGGCTTCGCCGTGAGGGTCGTCGGCAGGACGCCCGCGAACAGCTCCGCACCGCGCACGGGCTGCTGTTGGACATGGGCGCGGAGGCGTTCGCCGCCCGCGCGGCCCGCGAACTGCGCGCCACCGGCGAGCACCCGCGCAAGCGGACCGCTCAGCCGGCCGATGCGCTCACTGCCCAGGAGGTGCACATCGCGCGTCTGGTGGCCACCGGCGCAACCTCCCGCGAAGTGGCTACAGAGCTCTTTCTCAGCCCCCGCACGATTGACGCCCATCTGCGCAGCATCTTCCGCAAGGTCGGTATTACCTCCCGCCGGCAACTCCGGGAGCTGCCCCTTCCCCGATGACCCGTGGCTCTTTGCAGCACAAGGGATCCAGTGGGCTGCCGCTTAGTCGATCCGGCGCCGCGATCGAGGACGGGGATCCTCGTCTGCCGGTTCACTGTCCCCGTGGCGGGCGGCGTAGCGTTCTCCGATGGGACCCGCCGAGATGCCGTGCGCGAGCACGCTGAGCAGCACGGTGAAGGTGACGGCTGAAATTGCGGTGCCGACCACCTCCGACCCGCCGAGCTCCTGAATTGCCAGGAGCGCGAAGACGATCGAGGCGAGGCCGCGAGGCCCGAACCATCCGCCCGTGGAATTGGTGGCCCCCACGCCCGCGACTGGTCCGGGCGAATCAGCTCAGCATCAGCCGCATCAGCCAGCGCGTCCTGCCGCCGGATTTCGACGTCGTCTCCAGCACGCGCTCGAAACCTGCCGCTTCAAACAGTCCGGTCGTGCCCGTGTAGGCGAGGGCGGCGCTGATCCGGCTGCCGCCGGGGTCGATGGGATAGCCCTCCAGTGCCGGAGCGCCGCGGGACCGGGCGTACTCGATGGCGCCGTCGAGCAGATGACGTGAGATGCCCCGGCGGCGGAACGGGGGCCGGACAACGAAGCACACCACACTCCACACCGGGATCTCGTCCACGGTCGGAATGGTCCGTGAGCGCGTCAGCCTGTGGTGGCTGGCGCGAGGGCTGACCGAGCACCAGCCCGCCGGCTCACCGTCGTCGTAGGCAATGACTCCGGGCGGTGTGCCCTCCTCCGCGCAGCGGCGAAGCCGGGCCGGACGTTCCGGACCGGTCAGGGCGTGGAACTCCGCGCTGGGAATCCGGTAGCTCAGGCACCAGCACGCGTCGGATTCCGGACTTCCCGGTGACAGGATGGCTGAAACGTGTTCGAACCGGTCGGCCGTGGCCGGATGCACCTCAATCATCACCGCTCCCGGGACCCTGGCGGGAGTGCGGTCACGGCGTCGAAGCCCCGAAGTGCCCGGGCGACAACGTCACGGGGACTGTCGGCGGCGTCGTGCAGCGCCCACCAGGCCAGGGCCTCGGAGACCGTCGTCTGCACAGCCGCCCCCATCACCCGGGGCGTGAGGCTGCCGGCCGGCGAGCCCAGCCTGGCGCCAATGAATTCGGAAATTTCCTCCCTCCACAGCTCGTAGGTCTCCGTGCGGGCGGCCCGCAGCTCGGGCGTCGTGGCGATCAGCCGGAGGCGGGCCCGATCGACCGGGATTTCCTCCTCGTTCTGGTCAAAGACAGCCACAACGACGGCGGTGATCGCCTCGATGAGGGGCAGCTGGCGGTCGGCGTGACGCAGTCCCCGGCCGAGGGCCTCCAGCGAAGTCTCGATGCCGCCCCAGACGATGTCCGCCTTCGCCGGGAAATAGCGGTGCAGCGTCCGCACGCTGACTCCCAGCTCGTTGGCGATGCGGCTCATGGAGGACTGCTGGTATCCCAGGCGCAGGATGACTCCGAACGCCTTGGCGCGCAGATCCGCGGTGTCGGCCAGCGGGGGCCGGCCCCGCCGCGGTGGATCTTCCATCGGATGCACGCTACCTGTTCCTCTCCGCCGCTCTTTAAGGCATACTCTGTCACAATCTTGTTCCCGGTGGCAGCCAGAGCGCTGAACCGCACATCTCAATGAGGAGAAGCAGTGAACGCAGCAGGCAGCAACACTGACCGGTTCGACGTCGTCGTGGTGGGATTCGGCGGTGCCGGCGCAGCGGCGGCGATCGAGGCCGCTGACAACGGGGCGCGGGTCCTGGTTCTGGACCGTGCCTACGGCGGCGGCGCGAGTGCGCTGTCCGGCGGTGTGGTGTACGCCGGCGGCGGCACGGCACAGCAGCGCGAAGCCGGCTACGACGACGACCCGGAGAACCTGTACGCCTACCTCAGGCAGGAGGCACGCGACGCCGTCGACGAGTCCACCCTGCGCCGGTTCTGCGAACAGAGCCCGGGGATGATCACCTGGCTCGAAAAGCAGGGCGCATCCTTCGCGGGAAGCGTTCCTTCCTACAAAACGTCCTACCCCACCGACCGGCACTACCTGTACTACTCCGGCAACGAAAAGGCCTACCCGTACAACGAGTCCGCCCGGCCGGCACCGCGCGGCCACCGAACGGTCGCGAAGGGACTGGCCTCCGGCAAAGTGCTGTGGACAAAACTTGCCGAGTCAGCGGTGCGCAAGGGGGTCACTTTCATTCCGCTGGCCCAGGTGACCGATCTGATCATCGAGGACGGCGCCGTCGTCGGCTTGAAGTACCGCGTGCTGGACGAGTCCCATCCGAACGCTGCGGAGCATCGCAAGCTGACCAAGCGCTCCGGGAAGATCGGCAACTTTGCCCCCGACCTGGTCAAGAAGACGGTGACAAAAATAGAGCGGCTGTGGGACGGCGGGGCGGAGGCGCGGGAGGTGCGGGCCCCGGCCGTCATCCTGGCCGCCGGAGGGTTCATTTACAACAAGGAGTGGGTGGCGAAGTATGCTCCGCAGTTCACGAAAATCTCGCCGCTGGGCACGCCCGCCGACGACGGCGCCGGCATCACCCTCGGTGTGACCGCCGGGGGAGACGTGGCACGGATGGGCAACGTCACCGCGTGGCGGTTCCTGTCACCGCCCAGTGCCTTTATCGAGGGCATCACCGTGGGCCTGGACGGACAGCGGATCCAGAACGAGGACCTGTACGGCGCAACGCACGGGGATGTGATGATGCGGAACTTCGGCGGCAAGGGCTGGGCGGTGTACGACGCCGTGAGCTGGGACAAAGCGCGGCGCCAGTTCTGGTCGCAGACCCAGATCTTCCAGAAGCTGCAGGTGATCTACCTGTTTGCGCTCGGGCACAAAACGGCCAGGACCGTCAGCGCGCTCGCGGCGAAGATCGGCGTGGACCCGGACGGGCTGCAGAAAAGCGTCGATGTGTACAACGCCGGCATAGCCTCCGGCCAGGGCGACCCCGCGCACAAGGCCCCGGAGCTCTGCCAGCCGATCCTGAAGCCGCCCTTCCGCGCCTTCAACATCTCGGACGACTCCTCACCCTTCCTGCCCATCCCGGGCCTGACGCTCGGCGGCCTTCTTGTCGACGGAGCATCAGGGCTTGTAAAACGGGAGGACGGGACACCGATTCACGGCCTGTATGCCGCCGGACGCAACGCGGTGGGCGTGTGCTCGAACAGCTACATCAGCGGTCTTTCGCTGGCCGATTGCTTCTTCAGCGGCCGGCGGGCAGGCGCCCACGCAGCTCTGCAGGCAACCAAACCGGGAGCATCAGCGGCCTAGGAGACGGAGGTCCGGCACATGGGCCCCAGAAGGAAACGGCGACGCCGGATGGCGGGCTTGGCGGCCGCGGCCCTCGCCTTCACGGCGCTGCCCGGCTGCACCGCCGAACCTGACGGCCCCGGGGAGCGGACCTCCGCGTCCGCTTCGCCGGGGTCGTCCCTCGGTGCCGCGGAACTCGGCGAACCCGAGGTCCTCGCTGCCGGCCTCGACGCACCCTGGTCGATCGCCTTCCATGAGGGAGTTCCGCTGCTCAGCGAACGCGACTCCGGCCGGATCCTGGAACTCGACCATGCGGGAGCCGCCCGCGAGGTGGCGGTGATCGATGATGCCGCCGGGCGGGGAGAAGGCGGGCTCCTTGGCATAACCGTGCGGGACGGGTTTCTCTACGCCTACTTCACCGCGGGCGGCGAGAACCGCATTGAGCGCCGCGAGCTGACCGGCGGATCCGGCTCGCTGGCCCTGGGCCCCGCCGAGACCGTTTTGGAGGGCATTCCGTCCGGCCCCATCCACAACGGCGGCCGGATAGCGTTCGGGCCCGACGGCATGCTGTACGCCGCCACCGGAGACGCCGGCGGACGCGGCAGCGCACAGGACCTTGACGCGCTTTCGGGCAAGATTCTGCGAATGACCCCGGACGGCGATGCTCCGGAAGACAACCCGTTCCCCGGGTCCCTTGTCTACAGTTATGGACACCGCAACCCGCAGGGCATCGCCTGGGACAGCGCCGGCACCCTCTACGCCAGTGAGTTCGGGCAGAACACCTGGGATGAATTGAACGTGATTCGGCCCGGCGGGAACTACGGCTGGCCCGAGGTCGAAGGGATGGCCGGCGAGGATGGATTCACCGACCCGTTGCAGCAGTGGGAGCCGGGGGAGGCCAGCCCCAGCGGCATAGCGGTTGCGGGCGGGGCAATCTTCATCACGAATCTCCGCGGGGAACGGCTGCGGGAGGTGCCCCTGGATGACCTCGGCAGCTCAGCCGAACACCTGGCCGGCGAGTACGGGCGGCTCCGGGACGCCGTCACCGCCCCCGACGGCAGGCTCTGGATTCTCACCAACAACACCGACGGCCGCGGCACCCCGGGGGCCGGGGACGACCGCCTCCTGGTTCTCAGCGTCAAACAGGGCGGCTGAGCCCGGGGGGAGGCACCCCGCGGAACGCCGTCGTGCCGGCAAAGAAGTTCTTCCGCCGCCCACCCGGCGCCCGTACGCTCGACTCCGGATCCTGCGTGCCGTACTGTCCCGGTCCAAGCAATGGAACGGAGCGCGGCCGGCATTCCCGGTGCGCGCGGTGGGAGGGCACCATGAACGGTGACGTGGGAGCATCCGGAAAACCGCTGAGGGGCGTCGCCCGCAAGGTATCGCTGATTGAGCCATCCTCCGCCGGGTTCGTGATTCTGGCGGTCTCCACCGGGGCCTGGAAAATTCCCCTGCCGAGGCGGGGTGCGGAACGCAAGCGGGCGCTGGCGAGGCTGTCCGGCCGGGCCGAGACTCTGCGGGGAGCGCCTGAGGTCCGTTCAGCGACGGTGTTCGCGGGGCTCGTGCGTCCGCCGGGCCAACCGCGGGAGGGGCAGGGCGCCGCTGCGGCGTACGACGTCGTCCTCCTGGTGGAAACCGACTCGCCGGCCCGCGCCCGGGAGATCGCCGACGGCATCACCGCGGAGAACCCCGCGGCTTCGAACTCGGTCCGGCTGGTCATCGCCGGTTCCAACGTCCGCAGGATGGGCCCGGTCGATCCCCGGTCCGGGGGCGTGTTCCTCTTCAACTTCTTTACCGGTCCCAGTGCGCACGCGACGCTCGACGCCTGGCAGTACACGGCTGGCTGGTTCGAACAGGAGACCGGCCTGGACAACTCGACGGTCATCCTTCCCGACGAGGCAAGCCACTCTCCGTTCCCCATCATCAATCACTGCCGCTGGGACACCCTGCGGCAGGTGCTGCCTGTGCTGATGTTCAAACGCTCCTTTCGGTACTTCGTGCTGGCGACCTTCAGCGCGGCCGGTGTAATGCCGCACCCGATTCTCTACCGGGTGCACTCCTGAAGCAGGAAACGCTGGGACTGCCGCGCCCCGGAAAGGAAGCATCATGAACCAAATGCTGCGGATCGACGGATTTTCGATGTCACTCGACGGGTACGGTGCCGGCCCGGACCAGAGCCTGGCCAATCCCCTTGGCGTCGGGGCGGAACCGCTCCACGACTGGATATTCGCCACGCGCACGTTCGCTGACCGTTTCGGAATGGACGGCCGCGGCGAAGGCATTGACGATGGCTTTGTCCGCGCTCAGTTCACTGACATCGGCGCCTCCATTATGGGCAGGAACATGTTCGGACCGGTGCGCGGGCCGTGGGCCGGTGAGGAGACCTGGAACGGGTGGTGGGGAGAGGACCCTCCCTACCACCACCCCGTGTTCGTGCTGACGAACCACCCGCGGGAGCCAGTGGAAATGGACGGCGGCACCACGTTCCACTTTGTCACCGGCGGAATTGAGGAGGCCCGGCAGCGGGCGCTGGCCGCAGCAGAGGGCAAGGACGTATGGATTGGCGGGGGAATCAGCACGATCCGCCAGTACCTGCGGGCAGGGCTTATCGACAGGATCCACCTCGCCGTCATTCCGACCCTGCTCGGCAGCGGTGAACGGCTGCTGGACGACATTGCCGGCCCGGACGGCAGCATCCCGTACTACGAGCCCACCGGGATGACGGCCGGCGAGAACGCCGTGCACATCCAGCTGGCCAGGGCGGAACCGGAACACGGTCAGCAACCATCCGCTTGATGCCCCGGGGGACCGCTGAGAGATCCGGACGGCGGTTCGCACATCAGTTGCCTCCGCACGGGCAGCTGAATCCCGTCGACCGCCGGTCGCGTGTGGGGTGCATCACGATATGTCGCGGCGCAGGCGGATCCACGGCGTAGTTGCGTAGGCTCGGAGGTCAAGGTGGTCGTCATGAGGGGTGAGTGTGTCCAAAGTTATCCGCACGGCACCGTTGCTTGGCCCCGATCCACTGCGGCGGGGGAAACGCCGGCGGAACAACACGGTGCTCATCGCGGCCCTGGCCGCCGCGCTCCTGGTCAGCATGGTCCTCGGCGTGGCGATCGGCCCGGTATGGATTGAACCGCGCGACGTGCTGCGGGTGGTGTGGAGCCACCTGACCGGTGCGGGTGCGCCCGGGGCAGGCTCCGTTGCCGATGTCATCGTCTGGGATGTGCGCCTGCCCCGCGTGCTCATGGGCGTGGCAGTGGGCGCCGGGCTGGCCGTCTGCGGCGCGGCCCTGCAGGCCATGGTCCGCAACATGCTCGCCGACCCCTATCTGCTCGGCATCAATTCAGGTGCTTCCGCCGGCGCCGCGGCAACCATCCTGTTCGGTTTCGGAGCCGGTCTGGGGCAGCATGCCCTGGCCGGCAGCGCCTTCATCGGTGCGCTCGCAGCGTCACTGCTGGTCTTTGTTGTGGCGCGCGCCGCCGGCCGGATTACTTCGGTCCGCCTGCTGCTGGCCGGAGTCGCGGCCGGATACGCACTGTCCGCCCTCACCAGCTTCCTGATCTTTACCTCCGGCTCGGCCGAGGGCGCCCGCTCGGTAATGTTTTGGCTGCTCGGTTCCCTCGCCCTGTCACAGTGGGGGACACCGCTGGCCGCCCTGGGGGCCGTCGTTGCGTTCACGACTGCAATCCTGGTCCTGTGGGCGCGCCGGCTGGATGCCCTGGCCATCGGCGACGAAACAGCGTTGGCTCTGGGCGTGCGGCCGACACGGTTCCGAACCCAGCTGCTCGTCCTCGTATCCCTGTGTACGGGCTTCATCGTGGCAGCTGCCGGCAGCATCGGATTCGTCGGCCTCGTCATTCCCCATCTGGCCCGCCGCCTTGTGGGGGCCGCTCATGCCTGGTCCATACCGGCCGCCGCCCTGCTGGGCTCGGTCTTCCTCCTTTGGGCCGATCTGCTCTCGCGCATGCTGCTGCAACCGCGCGAGCTGCCCGTCGGCATCGTGACCGCAATGCTTGGGGCTCCGTTCCTGCTCTGGCTCGTTCGCCGAATGCGTCCCGCTGCATGACCCAGCAACCCACCAGCACCAGAAGAGGCACCATGTCCCGTTCCCTCAGCACCCGCGCCGGTACCCTCGTCACGGCGGTCGTAGTGACGATCGGCCTGTCCGGCTGCGCCGCGGAGGACCAAGAGGGAAACGTGCCTGCCGCCGCTGCCGGCGGAAATTACCCGGTCACTGTCGAGAACTGCGGCACGGAAGTCGTCTTCGAGCAGCGGCCGGAACGGGGAGTGCTGCTGAGGTCCGCCGCGGTGCCGTACCTGCACGAGCTTGGAGTGCTCGACGACGTCATCACTGCGCGCGCCGGCGCCTACCCCCGCGGCTACTACGACGACAAGACATGGGCTGAGCTGGAGCAGATCCCGATGCTCAGCGACGAATTGGATGCCTCCGGACATCTGCAGATTTCCAAGGAAGCCGTCCTGGCACAGCGGCCGCAGATCGTCCTGGGGGAGGCAGCGAACGTCAGCCGGGACTCCCTGGCGGCTGCCGGCATCCCGCTGATGGAGGAACCCGGACTGTGCCCCGTGCCGCCGGCAGACCCGTCCTTTGACGGCATCTTTGAGCAGATGCGCACCTACGGCAGCATCTTCGACGTCCCGGAGGAAGCCGAGGCCGCCGTGACGCGCCTGGAAACGCAGCTGTCCGAGGTGCTGGCGGACGTCGATCCGAACGAGAAACGCACCGCGGCCGTCCTGTATCCGACGATCGGCGGGGGCGTTCCGTACGCCTATGGAACGTCGTCCATGGCCCACCCGCAGCTCGAGGCGGCCGGATTCACCGACGTCTTTGCCGACGTCGAGGAACGCGTCTTCGAAGTGACCGCCGAGGAACTGGTCGGCCGCAATCCGGACGTCCTGGTTCTGCTCTATTCCGACGGGGATCCGGTGAAGGTGAAGGAGTCGGTCACCGGACTGAACGGAGCCGGCGCGATCGGCGCCGTCCGAGAGGACCAGATCCTCGTGCAGCCCTTCAATTTCACCGAGCCGTCGAGTCCGTTGGTGATTGACGGCCTTGCCCGCATTGTGGAGCGGTTTCAGCGGTGATTTCCGCCAGCGGGGTGGGCTTCGCATTCGGCGACCGCGCAGTGCTGGAGGCTGTCGATTTTGACGCTCCGCACGGGCAGGTCCTTGGTCTCGTCGGGCCCAACGGGTCCGGCAAGACCACGCTGCTGCGCACCCTGTACTCCTCGCTCGCGGGCAATAACGGAACGGTGCTGATTGACGGGGAGGAACTTACGTCGCTGTCGGCGCGCGAAATCGCCCGGCGGGTCGCCGTCGTCGTGCAGGAGGTTTCGGCTGACCTGCCCCTGCTGGTGTCGGACATGGTGCTGCTCGGCCGGACCCCGCACCGCTCCGGGTTCGGTCGCAGGGGCCCCGCCGACGAGCAGATAGCGGCCTCGGCTCTGACCCAGGTGGGTGCGCTCCAGCTGGCCGGTGAGGCGTTCGACAGCCTGTCGGGCGGTGAGCGCCAGCGGGTGCTCATCGCCCGTGCCCTGGCCCAGGAGACGACGCATCTTCTGCTGGATGAACCGACCAACCACCTGGATGTGCGTTACCAGCACGAGGTGCTCGACCTGGTCCGGTCCCTGGCCGTGCGGGAGGAGCGGACCGTCATCGTTGTCCTGCATGATCTGAACCTTGCGGCACGTTACTGCGACCGGATCCTGCTGCTGGAAGCGGGCCGGGTGGCAGCCGCGGGCACGCCGGATGAGGTCCTGGCGCCGGAGCACCTGGAACCGGTCTACGGCGTCTCCGTCCGCCGGCTTGAACTCGAAGACGGCTTCCAGCTGGTCTTCCGGCCCCTCAAATCGTTGACCCCGGCTCCAGGCTCAACGCCGGTTCCGACGCCGGTTCCGACGCCGGTTCGGGTGCCCGGGCCGCGGGCCAGGAGCACCTGACTGCGAACCGCTTGCGGCCGGCGCTACAGCAGTGACGATTCGTGTTTCGCATAGTCGTACTGGGGCAGCGGCCGCCCGTCGCGCAGGGTCTGCACGATGTCGGCGTCGGCCAGGTGCAGCCGCCCGATCGCGATGAGGTCGAACTCATCGGCGCCCAGACGCTGCGTGAGCTCCGCGCGGTTGTCCAGAATGGGGTTTCCGCTGCTGCGCCGGTCCTTGAGCGCCGACCCGATGCCGACGCTGCCCACTGCCATCGTGCGCGCGCCGGTGAGCTGCTTGGCCCAGCCGGCCAGGCTCAGGTCGCTTCCCTCGAAGGCCGGGGCCTGGAAGCGGCGTGCGCTGGCATCGAGGACGTCGACACCGGCTGCCACGAGCGGACGCAGCAGCGCGCCGAGCTCTTCCGGGGTGTCGGCCAGGCGTGCGCCGAAGTCCTGCTGCTTGTGCTGCGAAAAACGGAAGAAGATGGGCAGCTCCTCGCCGATCTCTTCGCGGATGGCGCGGACCACTGCGGCGGGGAAAGCGGCGCGGCGTTCGGGGTCGCCGCCCCACTCGTCATCGCGGCGGTTCGTATCGGCCCACAGGAACGCGTCCAGGAGATAGCCGTGACCGCCGTGCAGCGCGATCCCGTCAAACCCGGCGTCGACGGCGCTGCGTGCGGCGACGCGGAACGCGGCGATGACGCTCTCAATGTCGGCAGTGGTCATGGCACGGGTGACCGGTTCCGAGGCGCGCACGTACTCGGCGGAGTAGTTGGTGATTCCGGGGGTGCCCCAGAGGCCGGAGGGCCGCATCGGGGTGACTCCCGCGCTTCCGCCCATCGCACCCCACAGCGGGCCGACGTGCCAAAGCTGCGGGATGATGCGTCCGCCTGCCTCGTGCACGCCGTCCACCACGGAGCGCCAGCCGTCCAGCGCGCTGGAAGCGAACATGTTGGGCACCGATGCGTGGTCGACCGACGCTGAATGGTCGATGGCGACACCCTCGGTGATGATCAGTCCGGTGCCGCCCTCGGCGCGGCGGCGGTAATACCGAGCCACGTCCTCGCCCGGCACGCCGCCGGGAGAATACGTGCGGGTCATCGGAGACATGACGATCCGGTTGCGCAGGTGAAGGGAGCGGACGGTGAGTTCGCGGAACAGCGGGTCGGCCGCGGCGCTCAACTCGGTCTCTGCAGAGTCGTATTCGGTGGTCACTGGGCTGCGCTCCCTGCGTTGGCGAGCATTTCGCGGGAGGCGGTCCGGCCGTCCAGCAGCGAGTTGGTGCGCGTGGTGACCTTCCAGCCGGCTTCGGTTCGCGCCAGCTCCCAGCGGTTCGCGGAGAGGCGGTCCACGTAGTATCCGGGCTCCGCGCCGTCGCGGTGCCGCACGAGCATGGAGTATCCGGTGGCGACGGCGGTGTCAGCCTCGATCCGGATGTCCGGGATGCCCATGAAATGGCTCGACCCGCCCGTAATAATCGCCTGGTGGGAGGGTCCGTGGACCATCCTGCGGAAATCGTCGGCGCCGGTGAGTGTCGCGTCGCCGTCGCCGAGGCTGTAGGTGTAGCTGCCGTCCTGCGTCCACAGCCCGGCCACCTCGTCCGCGCTGCCGGAGTCGACGGCGGGGCCGTAGGCGGCAAGCACCCCGAGGATCTCCCTGTGGTCTTCAAGATGCTGGATACGATCCCGCAGTGCGGCGATCTCGGTCAGTGGACTCATGAGTGTTTCCCCTTCGAATGCCCTTTAGCGTATCTAATATCACTAGTGGCTCAAGATGCAAACAAGCGCTTGACCGGCACGAAAGGAACGTGGGATGAGCGGATTCGAGAAGTACGGACCCTGGGCACTGATTGCCGGGGGCTCTGAGGGAGTCGGCGCCGCACTGGCGCACCAGCTGGCCGAGCGCGGCCTCAACGTGGCGCTTGTTGCGCGCAAGCCCGGTCCCCTCGCGGAGGTGGCGGAGTCGGTCCGCGCCGCTTACGACGTCGAAGTGCTCGCCATCGAGCAGGACCTGCTCGCGCCCGGAGCCGTGGAGTCAATCGCTGAGCAGCTCGGCGACCGTGAGGTCGGCCTGCTGGTGTCCAACGCGGGTGCCAACACTTACGGCGGCGAGATCGTGACGTCCGAAGCAGACCGCGCCCAGATGGTTATCGACCTGAACATCACCGTGACCCTCGCGCTCGTCCGGCGCTTCGGCCTGCCGATGCAGGAACGGCGTCGGGGCGGCATCATGCTCACCGGCTCACTCAGCGGCTTTGCCGGCACCGCTGGAATGGGCTTCTACTCAGCGGCCAAGGCGTTTGTGCACAACTTCGCCGAGGCACTGTGGATGGAGATGCGCCCGTACAACGTTGACGTTCTGGAGCTCTGCCTGGGCCTCACCCGCACGCCCGCCATGGAGCGGCACGGATTCGAATTTGATGCCCCCGGCGTGCGTTCCTCCGATCCCGAGAGGGTTGCACGCGGAGCCCTGGAGCACATCACCGACGGACCGAGCTGGTACCCGGACGGCTTCGGCGAAGATGCCGAGCTCCGGTCGGCGCACCCCCGCCGCCCCGTCGTGGAGGCAGCAAACAAGCATTACCGGTCTCCCGCGGCCTGATCGCGCACCATTCCCCGCGAGATGGCAAGTAAGTGCTTCTCTGAGCGCTGAGAAGAGCCTTTAGTGCCATCTCGCGGGGATTGCGCAGCCGGAGCCGGCCCGGAGCCGGCGGTGGTGCCTGCGCCCGCATCTGCCGGGTGGGGCGGCCCGCTGGTCCCGCCGCGGGGGAGGAGGTACGGTCACCCCTGTGACCACGATTCGCTATCAGGAATTTGAGCAGCTCAGCGCCCGTCTGGTGGGCACCCTGCACGGCCGGGTGCTGGAGATCGGCGCCGGCACGGGTGCCAATTTCGACAGCCTGGCCGCGGACGTGGACTGGATCGGGCTTGAGCCGGATGAGGCCTCCCGAGCCGAGCTTGATGCCAGAGCGGAAGCTCGCGGCTACCGTACTCCGGCACTTTCCTCGTTCGCCGAAGCCATTCCGCTGGGTTCGGCGAGCGTGGATGCCGTGCTGGGCACCGCCGTCCTCTGTTCGGTGCGTGACCCCGCGGCGGTGCTTGCCGAAGTTCGCCGCATTCTCCGGCCCGGCGGCCGGGCGGTCTTTGCCGAGCATGTCGCGGCCCCGCCCGGAACCCTGAAGCGCGCCCTGCAGTCAGCAGTCTCGCCGCTGGCGGCGAGACTGGACCGCGGCTGTCGCTGGAACCGGGACACTGCCGCACTGCTGGAGGCAGCCAACCTGCGCGGAGACCTGCAGCGCATGGAGATAAGCCAGGGCATGCTGCCTTCGGTGCCGGCCATACTCTTTTCCGGCACCGTGTCCGGGTAAGGCTCGGGCCGTCGGCTCGACCGGCGTGGCGGTTCCGCTGCTGACGCCACGCCCCTGGTCCGCAGCAGCGAAAGCCCCAGCCACGGCAGCCAACCCTGATTTTAAAGTATTTTCCCGTAGCTCCTTCGGCCGCCTACCTGTTCTCCGCGGCCCGGCCGGGAAACGGCGTAAAACCCTCAGTGCCGGGATTGCCCTCCAACAGGTAGGCTAGGACAGCCGGTACGGCAAGATTTGTCAGCAGGAACTGTGCGGCCAGCCAAAATCACGAGTGGTTGGCCGCATCTTTTGGGGAGGATGTAACAGAATGGCGCGCGAGGACTACAACGCCGGACAGGCCGAACAGCGGCGTGAGTTGGGCGCGGAGGACACCACATCGATCAGCCTGCCGCCTCAGAGCGACGCAACGTCGATGGAGCCCAAGCTCAGTTCAGATGAGCGGGCTGCCGTGGCGGCGCTGCCCGCCGGGTCGGCGCTGTTGATCGCCCACTCCGGGCCCAACAGCGGTGCACGGTTCCTTCTGGACCAGGATGTGACCACTGCCGGGCGCCATCCGAATGCGGATGTGTTCCTGGATGATGTGACGGTGTCCCGCAAGCATGTGGAGTTCCGGCGGACCGCCGACGGCTTCCGTGTGGTGGACTCCATGAGTCTGAACGGCACGTACGTTAACAACGACCGCGTGGACACGCTGCTGCTGCGAACGGGCAATGAGGTCCGGATCGGCAAGTTCCGACTGACCTTCTACGCTGCGCGGCCGACAGCTGCCCGCGCGTAAGAAAATCTCCGGCCGGAGGCTCCTGCCGGATGTCCACGGGATTACTGAGGAATAGGTACTAGGTATGTCAGCATCACAGCCCGTCAGGCGGACCCTGGGTACGGGGAACGAGCGCCTGCGCGGCCGTGTGCTCAATATCGGTGAGGTCCTCAGTGAACTCAGCGCCGATTTCCCCGGGATCAGCGCCTCCAAAATCCGGTTCCTCGAGGAAAAGGGCCTGGTCACTCCGCAGCGGACCGCGGCAGGCTACCGGAAATACACCTCGGCCGACGTCGAGCGGCTGCGGTTCGTCCTGGCGCTGCAGCGGGACCAGTACCTGCCGCTGAAAATCATCAAGGACTACCTGGATGCCATCGACCGGGGCGAGCGTCCCGAATCGTTGCCCGGAGGAATGTCGCTGACGCCGCGGGCCGTGTCCGAGCAGCTGGCGGGGGAGTTGTCCGCCCGCACGTTCGCCCGCGCCCTGACATTCGCCGAGCTGGTCCGGGAATCCGGTGCCTCGGCCGACCTGGTGCGAAACCTCGCCGGTTACGGACTGATTGCCTCCGCCGACAACGGTGCGGAGCAGGGTGCCTTCGACGAACATGCACTCAAGATTGCGAAGGCGTGCGCCAAGCTCCAGGCCCACGGGATTGAACCCCGGCATCTGCGCCCGTTCCGAGCCGCGGCGGACCGGGAGCTGGGGCTGGTGGAGAGTGTGGTGGCACCGCTGGCTTCGCGGCGCGACGTCGCCTCCAAGGCGCGGGCAGCCGAGACGGCGCGAGAGATCAGTGATCTGTGCCTGAACCTGCACAGTGCCCTGGTCAACGGGCATATCGCACGAATGGAAGGCTGAGGAGCATGCGTGAAGTCGAAGTGGTCGGTGTCAGGATCGAGCTGCCGTCCAACCAGCCGCTGGTCCTGCTCAAGGAACTGAACGGCGAACGTCATCTGCCCATCTGGATCGGTGCTCCGGAAGCCAGTGCCATCGCCTTTGTCCAGCAGGGCATCGTGCCGCCCCGGCCCATGACGCACGACCTGTTGGCTTCAGTGGTGGCTGCCCTGGGCCGCAGCGTCAGCGAGGTGCGGCTGGTGTCCGTCGAGGACACGGTCTTCTATGCCGAGCTGGTTTTCGACAATGGAGTCACCGTCAGCTCGCGCGCCTCGGATGCGATAGCGGTGGCCCTGAGGGCGCCGTGCCCCATCCTCTGTGCCGACGCAGTACTGGACGAAGCGGGCGTCCGGATTGCGGAAGCCGACGAGGACGAAGACGATGACGCAGACCAGGAGAATGCCGAGCAGGAGCTGCGGCAGTTCCGCGAATTCCTGGCCGACGTCGAGCCCGAGGACTTTGAGCGCTGATTCGACACGCCTGCAGAAAAAGGCCCTGCGTCTTTGACCTTGGCCCGGGTCAGATCTAACGTCGAAGCATAGAGTTCCCACTGCACGGTTCTCCGCAAGTCCTTTCCAGGGCATGTCCTTTCCGGGGCCGGTCCTTACAGGATCAGTCCCTTCCCCTGGGAGGTTTTGCGGGGGAAACTGAAGGGAGTCGTTCCTGGCCCCTTGATTCCGTGCCGATCCCCCCTCGGGAACCGCTACTAGGAGGCACAAGTGAGTCCGAAAGGCGATGCCGGCGAGCACATCCACGCCGCTGCGCCGGGTAAGGTCCCCGGAGCCCAGGGCTTGCTGTTCACCGAGGATCTTCCCGTTCTCGACGAGGACGCCGGCTACCGCGGTCCAACAGCCTGCAAGGCGGCAGGAATCACTTACCGTCAGTTGGATTACTGGGCCCGCACCGGGCTGGTGGAGCCGGCCGTGCGCGGGGCCTCGGGTTCCGGCACGCAGCGGCTCTACGGCTTCCGCGACATCCTGGTCCTCAAGGTCGTCAAACGCCTCCTGGACACGGGGGTTTCGCTGCAGCAGATCCGCACGGCCGTTGAACACCTGCGCGAGCGTGGAGTCGAGGATCTGGCCCAGATCACGCTGATGAGCGACGGCGCCAGCGTGTACGAGTGCACCTCCGCGGACGAAGTGATAGATCTGGTCCAGGGCGGGCAGGGCGTTTTCGGGATCGCCGTCGGACGTGTCTGGCGCGAAGTTGAAGGGAGCCTCGCCCAACTGCCGAGCGAGCGCGTAGGCGACCAGACCTTTCCCGGAGATGAACTGAGCCAGCGGCGGATTGCCCGCAAGATCAGCTAGGCACGCACCATGCTTCATCAGCCAGGCACCATACTTCAACTGCAGGCAGCGGATTCCGGTGCCTGCAGTTTTTTAGGGGCTGCTAGCTGGCGCGGCGGATGACCCGGTTGCGGACGCTGCCGCTTCCCACGAGGTTCTTCAGCAGGGAGTCGAAGGTGGCGGCGGCCTGCTTGGCCGACTCGCCGGGCCAGTGGTGCACCGAATGGGCCGCACCCTGAATCTGCTGCCAGTTGGCCTGCTCGGCAATCGTGGGGCTGAGCAACAGGTCGCCGAACATCTGATTCATCTCACCCAGCCGGAAGGCGTGCTCGTTGGAGCCGGAGCGGACCCGGTTGGCGATGATCCCCGCCGGGGCGAGATTGGGGGCAAATTCCTTGCGGAAAAGGTCCAGGGCGCGCATCGTCCGTTCGGTGCCGGCCACGGAAAACAGCGCGGGCTCGGCGACGAGCGCCACCCGGTTGCTGGCGGTCCAGGCAATGCGGGTGAGGCCGTTGAGTGAGGGCGGGCAGTCAATGAGGACCAGACCGTAGCCGCTGACACGGGAGAGAAGCGTGGAGAGCCGTTTGAGGTCGCGCCTGCCGAGGTCCGGGCGGTCATAGATGCCGGAAAAGGCGGAGCCCATGGCGACGTCGAGAACGGGCCGGCGCTTGGAATCGCCTGTCCGGGTGCGGCGGTCGTTGGCGACCCAGCCGCTGGAGACCACATTGTCCGCCAGCTGGGCGCGTCGGGAATTCTTGAGCATCTCGCCGATCCCGGGTTTGCCGGCTGCAGTCGCTCCCAGGCCCGTGGTGGCGTCGGCGTGCGGGTCCAGGTCCACAACGAGGGTGGGAATTCCTGCTGCAAGTGCAGCCGATGCCAGTCCAAGCGTTACGGAAGTCTTGCCCACGCCGCCCTTTAGACTGCTGATGCTCACTACTTGCACTTGTTGAACCAAAACCTAACGTGTCTAGGGATCACGAGCGGGGCCCTTGAGAGGCTGCAGGTTCATTCTATGTGACGCTCGGTGGTAACTCCTGCAGGGGCCGTTTTGCAGGGGTGGCGCGAAAGGGAGACTATAAAGAGCGTGACGTCCGACACTGGCGGTCCGCCGCAGTGAAATAGTCTGGACTAGAACCCGATGAGGACGGCGGTACCCGGCCGTCCCTCAGCCCGCAACGATGCAGGAGAGTAATGTTCTCGAAGATACTGGTAGCCAACCGCGGAGAAATCGCAATCCGCGCCTTCAGGGCCGCCTACGAGCTGGGCGTGAAGACTGTTGCAGTGTTCCCGTATGAGGACCGCAACTCCATCCACCGTCAAAAGGCTGACGAGGCCTATCTGATCGGTGAGGAAGGGCACCCGGTCCGCGCGTACCTCGACGTTGACGAGATCATTCGGGTCGCCAAGGAATCCGGCTGCGACGCCATCTACCCCGGATACGGATTCCTTTCCGAAAACCCCCAGCTGGCCCGCGCCGCGAGGGAAGCCGGCATCACCTTTGTAGGTCCCGCCGCCGACATCCTCGAGTTGGCCGGCCACAAGGTCCATGCCCTGAACGCGGCACGCGAAGCCGGCATCCCGGTGCTGCGCTCCACCCAGCCGAGTTCGGATCCGGAAAAGCTCCTGGGCGAGGCCGAGGACATCGGATTCCCCATCTTCGTCAAGGCCGTGGCGGGCGGCGGCGGCCGCGGCATGCGCCGCGTGGACACGGCCAAAGACCTTCCCGAGGCGCTCAACGCAGCCATGCGCGAGGCCGATACGGCCTTCGGCGACTCCACGGTCTTCCTCGAGCAGGCGGTCATCCGTCCCCGGCACATTGAGGTGCAGATCCTCGCCGACGGCGAGGGCAACGTTATCCACCTCTTTGAACGTGACTGCTCACTGCAGCGCCGCCATCAGAAGGTCATCGAAATTGCTCCGGCCCCCAACCTGGACGAGAGCATCCGGCAGGCCCTGTACCGGGACGCCGTCAAGTTCGCCAAGGCCCTGAAGTACGAGAACGCGGGGACCGTGGAGTTCCTCGTTGACACCGTCGGAGAACGCGCCGGAGAACACGTGTTCATTGAAATGAATCCGCGCATCCAGGTGGAACACACGGTCACCGAGGAAATCACCGACGTCGACCTCGTGCAGTCCCAGCTGCGCATCGCTGCCGGCGAAACGCTGGAGGACCTGGGCCTGCGGCAGAACGAACTTCAGGTGCGCGGCGCCGCGCTGCAGTGCCGCATTACCACCGAGGACCCGGCCAACGGCTTCCGCCCCGACGTCGGCAAGATCAGCGGATACCGCTCCGCCGGCGGTGCCGGGGTGCGTCTCGACGGCGGCACTGTGTACGCCGGGGCCGACATCAGCCCGCACTTCGATTCCATGCTCGTGAAGCTGACCTGCCGCGGCCGCACCTACCCGGCTGCGGTGAACCGTGCCCGCCGGGCGCTGGCCGAGTTCCGCATCCGCGGCGTCTCCTCGAACATTTCGTTCCTGCAGGCCGTCCTCGACGATCCGGACTTCATCGCCGGCGACGTCGCCACCTCCTTCATCGAGGAGCGCCCCGAACTGCTCAGCGCCCGCGGGTCTGCTGACCGCGGCTCCCGGCTGCTGAACTGGCTGGCGGACACCACCGTCAACAAGCCTCACGGCGAACTGCCCGTGCACATCAACCCGGCAGACAAACTGCCGGCTGATCTTCCGGAGGTCCGCCCCGGGTCGCGCCAGCGGCTGCTGGAACTGGGCCCGGAGCGTTTCGCGGCGGAACTCCGCGCACAGCCGGCACTGGCCGTCACCGACACCACGTTCCGGGATGCGCACCAGTCCCTGCTGGCGACCCGCGTCCGTACCCGCGACCTGCTGCTGGCGGCCCCCGCGGTGGCCGCGCTGACGCCCGAACTGCTCTCGGTCGAAGCATGGGGCGGTGCGACTTACGACGTCGCCCTCCGGTTCCTGGGCGAGGACCCCTGGGAGCGGCTCGTCTCGCTGCGCAAGGCCCTGCCGAACATCTGCATCCAGATGCTCCTGCGCGGCCGCAACACCGTGGGCTACACGCCGTACCCCACTGAGGTGGCGGAAGCCTTTGTCCAGGAGGCAGCTGACGCCGGCGTTGACATCTTCCGGATCTTCGATGCCCTCAATGACGTCGAGCAGATGGAACCGGCTATCCGCGCGGTCCGGGCCACCGGCACGGCCGTCGCCGAAGTGGCCCTGTGCTACACCGCCGACATGATGGATCCGAACGAGACGCTGTACACGCTGGACTACTACATGGACCTCGCCCAGCAGATGGTCGATGCCGGCGCGCACATCCTGGCCATCAAGGACATGGCCGGGCTGCTGCGTCCCGCTGCCGCGGCCAAGCTGGTTGCCGCCCTGCGTGAACGCTTTGACCTGCCCGTGCACCTGCACACCCACGACACCGCCGGCGGCCAGTTGGCCACCCTGCTGGCTGCGGCCAACGCGGGCGTGGATGCCGTCGACGTGGCCAGCGCCTCGCTGGCCGGCACCACCAGCCAGCCTTCGGCGTCGTCGCTCGTTGCCGCGCTGACCAACACGGACCGCGACACGGGGCTGAGCCTGGATGCCATCAGCGCCATGGAGCCGTACTGGGAAGCGGTGCGCCGGGTCTACGCTCCGTTCGAGTCCGGTCTGGCCGGACCCACCGGACGCGTCTACCAGCATGAGATTCCCGGCGGACAGCTCTCCAACCTCCGCCAGCAGGCCATCGCCCTCGGCCTGGGCGAGCGGTTCGAAGCGATCGAGGACATGTACACCGCCGCGGACCGCATTCTGGGCCGGCTGGTCAAGGTCACGCCCTCCTCCAAGGTGGTCGGAGACCTCGCCCTGCAGCTGGTCGGCAGCAACGTCTCACCCGCGGACTTCGAGGAAAACCCGCAGAACTACGACATCCCCGATTCGGTCATCGGCTTCCTCAGCGGCGAACTGGGCAACCCGCCCGGCGGCTGGCCGGAGCCCTTCCGGACCAAGGCGCTCCAGGGCCGCACCATCAAGGTGCGCGACGCCGAACTCACCGAGGTGGACCGCGCCGGCCTGGCCGGCGACTCCGCCACCCGGCGGGAAACGCTGAACCGGCTCCTGTTCCCCGGCCCGGCCAAGGAATTCGCGACCGTCCGTGAAACCTACGGCGACGTGTCGGTCCTGGACACCCGTGACTACCTCTACGGCCTGCAGCGCGGGGTTGAGCACGTGGTGGAACTCGAAAAGGGTGTCCGCCTGATTGCCACCCTTGAAGCCGTGGGGGAGCCCGATGAAAAGGGCATGCGTTCGGTGATGACCACCCTGAACGGCCAGATGCGCCCCGTCCTGGTCCGTGACCGCAGCGTGCAGTCGCAGGTGAAGGTCGCCGAACAGGCCGACCCGGGCAACCCCGGCCACGTTGCCGCGCCGTTCGCCGGCGCCGTGACCATCACGGTCCAGGAAGGCGATGAAGTGGCGGCCGGCGAAACCGTTGCCACCATCGAAGCCATGAAGATGGAGGCCTCGATCACGGCCCCCGTCGCCGGCACCGTGACGCGGGTGGCGATCTCCGCCGTCGAGCAGGTGCAGGGCGGGGACCTGCTGGTGGCGATCGATCCCAAGAAGGAGAGCTAGCCCCAGCGCTTCCGCCGCACGGCGGAAGCACAACGGAAGCACATAAGGACCCCGGGAACCGGTTACGGATCCCGGGGTCCTTGCGGCTCTAGACTGGAATCGTGACTCATTTTGATTTGGCCATCATTGGCTCGGGTTCGGGCAATTCGCTGATCACCCCCGACTGGGACGGCAGGAAAGTTGCGGTCATCGACGGGGGCACCTTCGGCGGCACCTGCCTGAACGTCGGCTGCATCCCGACGAAAATGTTCGTGTATCCGGCGCAACTTGCCGCGGCCGGTGCCGACGGCCGGCGCCTGGGCGTCGACCAGACCCTGGAGAAGGTGCGCTGGCGGGACATCCGCGACCGCATCTTCACCAGGATCGATTCCATCTCCGAGGGCGGCCGCCGCTACCGTGCCGAGGAGCTGGAGAACGTCACGCTGTATGAGAACCACGTGCGGTTCGTCGGCGAGCACGCCCTGGAGACCGACGACGGCCAACGCATCACGGCCGACCAGATAGTGGTGGCCGCCGGCTCACGGCCGGTGCTGCCGGACGTGCCCGGCATGGACCTGCCGCAGGTGCACACCTCTGACACCGTGATGCGGATACCCGACCTGCCGGAGCGAATCCTCATCATCGGCGGCGGTTACATAGCCGCCGAGTTTGGATTCGTGTTTTCAGCGTTCGGCGCCAAGGTCACGATGGCGGCGCGCTCCGGTCCGCTGCTGCGTGCCTTGGACGCGACCTTGTCCGCACGGTACACCGAGGAAGTCTCCAAGCAGTGGGACGTTCGGCTCAACACCCAGGTGACGGCGCTGATGGAAAACGCCGACGGCTCCGTCCGGGCGCTGCTGCGCGGACCCGGGGGAGAGACCGGCATGGACGTTGATCTTGTGCTGGTGGCAACCGGCCGGGTGCCCAACACCGACCGCCTTGATGTCCAGGCTGCCGGATTCGACCAGCGTGCGGACGGACGGCTGGCAGTGGACGAATTCCAGCGCGTGCTGAAGGACGGCAGGCCGGTCGACGGCGTCTGGGGATTGGGGGATGTCAGCGGCGACTTCCAGCTCAAGCATGTGGCCAACCATGAGGCGCGCACCGTGGCGCACAACCTGGTGCACCCCGGGGACCTGCGCGCGAGCGACCACCGGTTCGTTCCCGCGGCGGTCTTCACCAGCCCGCAGATCGCATCCGTGGGCATGACCGAGGAGGAAGCCCGCCGCGATACCCGGGCGAGGGGAGTGGAGCTGGCCGTGGCGGTGCAGGAATACGGCTCCACCGCGTACGGCTGGGCGATGGAAGACACGACCGGATTTGTGAAGCTGCTGGCGGAGAAGGAAAGCGGGACGCTGCTCGGGGCGCACATCATGGGCCATGAGGCGTCCATGCTGATCCAGCCGTTGATCCAGGCCATGTCCTTCGGTTTGGATGCGCAGACGATGGCCTCGGGCCAGTACTGGATCCATCCCGCGCTGACCGAGGTGGTGGAGAACGCGCTGCTGTCCCTGCGGACCGGCACTGCCCGGTAAACCCGCAGGGACTGCTGCCGCGACGTGCCGGGCTAGACCTTCTGGCCGCTGTAGATGTCTTCCACCACGGCTGAGTAGTCCCGAAGCACCTGGGCGCGCTTGATCTTCAGGGACGGCGTGAGGTGGCCGCTGGCTTCGGTGAAGTCGGTCGGAACCACGCGGAAAACCTTGATGGCCTCGGCCTGGGAGACCGTCTTGTTGGCGCTGTCCACCAGGGCCTGGATTTCGATCTGCAGCTGGGCGGTCTCGGCAGCTTCGGCCACCGTCGTACCGGCCGGCAGCTTGTGGCGCTCGAGCCAGCCGGGAAGGGCTTCCTCGTCCAGGGTGACCAGTGCGGAGATGAAGGGCCGCTGGTCTCCGACAACGACGCACTGGGAGATGATGGCGTCGGCGCGGATGCTGTCCTCCAGGACCGCCGGAACGACGTTCTTGCCGCTGGCGGTGACGATGATTTCCTTCTTGCGGCCGGTGATCTTCAGGAAGCCGTCCGAGTCCAGCTGGCCGATGTCCCCGGTCCGGAACCAGCCGTCGTCGAAGGCTTCAGCCGTCAGGTCGGGGCGCTTGTAGTAGCCCTTCATGACGCTGACGCCCCGGGTCAGGATCTCGCCGTCGTCGGCGATCTTGACCGCGTTGCCGGGCAGGGGCGCGCCGACGGTGCCGATCTTGATCAGCTTGGGGGTGCTGACGCTGATGGGAGCGGTGGTCTCGGTCAGTCCGTAGCCCTCCAGGACCATCACGCCGATGCCGTGGAAGAAGTGCCCGAGACGGTCCCCCAGGGGTGCTCCGCCGGAAATTGCATACTGGACCCGGCCGCCCATCGCGGTGCGGATCTTGCCGTAGAGCAGCCTGTCGAAGACGGCGTGCTTGACCTTGAGGGCCAGCGGGATCTTGCCGGCCTCCTGCGCTTTGGACCATTCAATGGCGGTCTTGGCGCCGGCGTGGAAGATCTTGCCCTTCCCGCCGTCCTCGGCCTTGAGCATGGAGGAGTTGTAGACCTTCTCGAAGACGCGGGGGACCACGAGGAGGAAGGAGGGCTTGTAGCTCTGCAGATCCGGAAGCAGGTTCCTGACGTCCGGCGTGTGGGCCACTGTGGCGCCGGCGGTGACGCACAGGACGGAAATGAACCGGGCAAACACGTGGGCGAGCGGCAGGAACATGATGGTCTGCGCGCCTTCGCGGCAAACTTCGGGCACGGCCAGGGCGGCGTTCCGGGAGAGATTCACGAAGTTGCCGTGCGTCAGTTCGCAGCCCTTGGGCCGGCCTGTGGTTCCCGAGGTGTAGATAATGGTGGCGGTGTCCTCCAGCGTGGCCTTCGAACGGCGCGCTTCGAGCTCGGCGTCGGACACTGCTGCGCCGGCCGTGCGGAGCTCATCCAGGCCCGAGCCGTCGATCTGCCAGACGTTGCGCACGGCGTCGAGATCTTCCTCCACACCGGCCTGCCGGACCACGTTCTCATGGCGGGCGGCTTCGACCAC
This sequence comes from Arthrobacter sp. zg.Y820, assembly GCF_030125555.1. Lineage (NCBI taxonomy): Bacteria > Bacillati > Actinomycetota > Actinomycetes > Micrococcales > Micrococcaceae > Arthrobacter > Arthrobacter sp. zg.Y820. The sequence continues at coordinate 7,454 of NZ_JASKLX010000011.1, read as the reverse complement.
CACGGCGACGGCACCGGAATCACCGAGGATCCAGGCCACCTGGGAGGGCGATGAGGTCTCGTAAATCGGCACGGAGACCGCCCCGGCAAACCATAGGGCAAAGTCCACGAGCGTCCACTCGTACCGGGTGCGGGCCATGATGCCCACGCGGTCGCCCGGTTGGATGCCGGAGGCGGCGAAGCCCTTGGCGAGCAGCCGGACGTCCTTCAGGAAATCAGTGGCGGTGATGGCCTGCCAGGTGTCGTCGGCTGCCCGAACCGAGAAAAGGGCCGGATTGGAGGCCTTGGCCGCCTGTTCCAGCAGTAGGTCGGTGGTGTTTGTCTCCAATGGTGATTCCACCAGAGGGGGGACACTGTATTCACGCACGATAGCTCCTTTGATATCCGGCCGGCCCGCAGGCGTTACCGCAGACTTTACCGCACAACCTATAACGTGGGTCACATAAAATACCCGCCAGTAACTTCTCGAAGCAATAACGCTTTCGCTGGCGGACCGGCCGGTGAATACAATTGGTTGTTGATGCGTCCCGTTAACCCAGCGCCCGTTCCCCGTTCTTCCCCGATCCTTTGGCAGCGCCGTGCCATTGAGCCCTTCCCCGCCCGCCGGCCCATCCGGCTGCCGAACCGGATGCGGCGACGCGGGCTGGCCATCGGGATCGATATCGGCGGCACCAAGGTGGCCGCGGGCCTGGTCGACGGCGACGGCCGCATCATTGCCGAAGCCCGCCGCGCCACTCCCGGCCAGGATCCGCGCGAGGTCGAGTCCGTCATCGTGGACCTGGTGCGGGAACTGTCCGCGAACCACCACGTGTGGTCCGTCGGCATCGGCGCCGCCGGCTGGATGGACCTTGCCGGCAGCACGGTGCTCTTCAGCCCCCATTTGGCCTGGCGCAACGAACCGCTGCGGGAGAACCTCGAACGGCTGCTGCGCCGGCGCGTGTACCTGGTCAACGATGCCGACGGCGCTGCCTGGGCAGAGTGGCGCTTCGGGTCCGGACTGGGCCAGAGCCGGATGGTCTGCGTGACGCTCGGCACCGGAATCGGTGGTGCCATGGTGATGGACGGCCGGCTGGAGCGGGGAAGATTCGGCGTGGCGGGAGAGTTCGGCCACCAGATCATCATGCCGTCCGGGCAACGCTGCGAGTGCGGAAACCGCGGCTGCTGGGAGCAGTATGCCTCAGGCAATGCGCTGGGTCGGGAAGCCCGTGAACTGGCCGCCGCAAACTCCCCGGTGGCCCAGGAACTGCTGCGGGCCGTGGACGGCGACATCAGTGCCATCACCGGCGCCGTGGTCACCAGGATGGCCCTTGAGGGCGACCAGACGTCAGTGGAACTGCTGGAAGAGGTCGGTCAGTGGCTTGGCCTCGGACTGGCGAACCTGGCGGCCGCGCTGGATCCGGGAATGTTTGTCATCGGCGGAGGCCTGAGCGCTGCCGGTGACCTGTTGCTGGAACCCGCCCGCAGGTCCTTCGCCCGGAACCTGACCGGCCGCGGGTTCCGGCCCGCGGCGCGGCTGGAACTGGCCGCCCTCGGGCCCGCTGCCGGCATGATCGGCGCCGCTGACCTGTCCCGAATTGCAGCCCGGCGCTGAGTTCAGCTGCCCTTAGACGGCGGCGCCGTCGTCATCGCGGTGCTGGGGCAACCGGAAGAGCAAATAGCCCACGGCCACACCGAAGAGGGCAACCAAGCCGAGAATGACGGCCAGCGGAGCTCCGCGCCAAAACATGGCGAACAGCAGCAGCAGGAGGGGCCCGCCCAAAGCGCCGATCCACGCCAGGACCACGAGCGGCTCACCGGTGCTGAACGGCGGCGGTTCGGGCGGCACAAACTCACCCTCCGACTCGAGTTCCTCGGGCTCGTCGTAATCCCGGGGGCCCCGCGGCGGCTGTGCGCGGAACGGCTGGTTCTCGAAAATGGCGCGGGTGCGCTCGGCGGGGGAGCGCGGAACGGGGCCGCGGGCCGGGGTGCCTTCACCGGAGCCCGGCTTGGCAGCAGTTTCGGCTCCGCCGGTCCCGGAGGGAGTTTCGGGGTGAGCCCCTTCGTCCGCGCCCGCCGGCGATGGTGAATCAGCCGCATCCGGCCCGGACGCCGTCGCTCCGGGTTTGATCCGGGACCCTTCGGAGCTGCCGTGTCCGCCGGGTGCATCCCGGCCGCCGTGCGTCTCATCAGCCGGCATATTCTCCAGCCGGGCCACGAGGTCCAGCCAGACGGCGTTGTCAGTGGACTCGTTGCGTTCCGGTTCGCGTTCTTTCATGCTGGCGCACCTGCGCTGATCCTTTGGATGAACTGGTGGGAACGGTCAAAAATCAAGGGAGCATCATGATCCATGGTTGCCACATGATAGCTGTTTTCCAAGGGGACCACCTCCAGTTCGCTGCCCAGATACCTGCGCAGGACGTCCATGCTGGAGTCCGGGACCACCGAGTCCACCGTCGAGCGGAAGGCGAGGACCGGTGCCGTCGTGATCCGCGGCAGCACCGCCGTCGTGTCCTTGAACAGCCGCATGAGCTGGTGAACGCCGCCCACGGGGGTCCGCAGGTAGGCACCTTCATCCTGGCCGTCGAGCTTGATGTTGTTGGCAATCGCCGGTACTGAACGCTGAACGTACTTCAGGAGTCCCGAGTACCTGGCCCGCGGATCATCGATGGTCAGTCCCGGATTCACCACCGCCACCCCGGCGACGGGGCGGTGTGCGGCAAGGCGGAGGGCCAGCGTCCCGCCCATGGACAAGCCCGCGGCGACCACGCTGTCGGTCCGCTCTGCAAGTTGCTGGTACGCCCGGTCGTAGGCGTCATACCAGAGCTCCCAGGGAGTGCGGGCCAGCTCCTGCCAGGTGGTTCCGTGTCCGGGCAGCAGCGGCAGGCTCACCGCGTAGCCCTGGGCGGAGAGGTGCCGGGCCCAGGCGGCAAGGCTGACCGGGGACCCGGTGAAGCCGTGGCTCAGGAGAACGCCGGTGGCTGCATTCACGCCTTGCCCGTCGCTGGTAAAGGCGGCTGCGCCCGGTGGGAGAGTCATACCTCTATGGTTGCATTCAGGAGGCTGATTTCCACCCCCGTAACGCCCAAAGTTGCGTCGCCGCCGAGAGTCGAAATTCAACGCAGCCGGGAGGGCGCATAGAGTAGGAGTTGGGAACCAAACCGGGTCCCTGATTTGTTATGTCCGGACGGGAGAGCTGGCTTACGTGTTCTATTGGGTGATGAAGACCATTTTCATCGGACCGGTGGTCAATCTGCTCTTCAGACCCTGGGTTAAAGGCATGAACAATGTGCCCGAAACCGGTCCGGCCGTGCTGGTGAGCAACCACTTGTCCTTCTCCGATTCGATCTTCCTGCCGCTGGCGGTGCCGCGTCCCGTGAGCTTTCTGGCGAAGTCGGAGTACTTCACGGGCAAGGGGATCAAGGGCAAGCTCACTGCCGCTTTCTTCCGGCTCACCAACCAGCTCCCGATGGACCGTTCCGGCGGTGCGGCATCAGCCAGCTCCCTCAGCGCCGGCGTGGACGTCCTGGAGAACGGGGGACTGCTCGGCATCTACCCCGAGGGCACGCGCAGCCCGGACGGCCGGCTGTACCGTGGCAAGACCGGCGTGGCCAAACTGGTGCTGAAAACCGGCGTCCCGGTGATTCCGGTGGCCATGATCGGCACTGACAAGGTCCAGCCGATCGGCCGGAAGATCCCCAACATCCGCCGCATCGGCATCATCGTCGGCGAGCCGCTGGACTTCTCCCGGTACGCGGGCATGGAGAACGACCGGTTCATCCAGCGCTCGGTGACCGATGAAATCATGTACGAGCTGATGCGTCTGTCAGGCCAGGAATACGTTGACGTGTACGCCAGCACCATGAAGGAAAAGCAGGCCGCGGCCCGCAAGGTTTCCAAGGGAGCCGAGGCCCGCAGCGCAGCGGTGCGTCTGCCCGAGCCGGGCACCGCCGCCTCGAAGGCGGTCGGATCCTCAGCTGCCGCAGCGGAACCCGGCGGCCGCACCCATCCGGCAGCGGAGCATGGCACCGCCGGCACCGGCGACGGCTCGGCGCCTTCACCAGGGTCGGCACCCGGACAGGAGCCGGCAGCCGCCGAAACGCCGTCCCGGCGGAAATCGCTGCGGAAGCCCGGCACGGTGACGATCATTGGCCGCCGGAAAACGCCGCCCGCATCGGCGGGTCCCGCGGCATCCACGGGTGCCGAACCCGAGGACACGGAACCCCACAGCGCCTAGTCTGCCGCCGTCGTCCGGCTTTATCCGGGCCTTACCCGGCTGGGGCTTCCGCTTGCTCCGCTGCCGCTGCGCCGGCGCGCCGGCCAAAGAAGGTTCCGTCGCCCAGGGACGTGCCGCTGATGTAGCCGTGGCCGTGCAGGCCCGACGTGACCCGGCCGGCGGCATAAAGTCCCGGCATCGGTGAGCCGGAAACATCGAGGACTTCGCCGTCGAGCCCGGTGCGCAGCCCGCCAAGGCTGAAGACCTTGGCCCCGCCCCGCCCCGAAGCACCCAGCTCCGGCGATGCCATCCCGCGGCTGACATCGATCCCGGCAAACGGTGCCTCCAGCGGACGCACCCACCGCTTGTCCTTGTGGAAGTACGGATCCTCGCCCGCCGCCGCGTGTCGGTTGTACTCGCTCACGGAAGCGGTCAGGGCGCCGTCGGGCATGCCGATCTCCTGTTCCAGCTCGCCGATGGTTTCGGCAACGTAGTGCGGAAGCACTCCCCAGCGTTCGTTTTCGGGCACTTCCTCGAAGGACTTTTCGTCCAGGATGATCCAGACTGCCAGGTCCTGCCGGAACAGGGCGGCCTGGCCCAGCATTCCGGGATACTGGTCTTCGTTGATGAACCGCTGGCCGACGGCGTTGACCAGCATGCCGCGCACCGCCAAGGCCGGCACCAGGGTGATGCCCACCTGGGCCGCCGACATCCGCTGCACTGCTGCTCCGGCCGCCTGGGCCATTTTGATTCCGTGCCCGTCGTCCCCGCCGTCGCTGGTCGCACCCAATCCGATCAGCTGCGGGGCGTGCTGGGCCACCATCTCCGCATTGTCGGCAAATCCGCCGGTGGTCAGAATGACTCCCCGCCGGGCCCGGTAGGTCACCGGCTTTCCGAAGCGGCGCGCAGTAACACCAACAACCCGGGGCCCGTCAAGGATGAGCTGCGTGGCATAAGTATCGGTATGGATCCCGGCCCCCGCTTCCTCCACGGCCCGGCAAAGGACATCCATCAGCACCTTGCCGCCGAAGCCCTTAGCGGTAACCCGGTGACCACGGGGTGCCGGCTTGGCGAGGCCGGTGAAGGGGTACGCGTTTTCACCCAGCCACATCAGGCCGTCGTCGGTGGGAGGAACCCAAGAGGGAGTTCCCCAGAAGGACGGCTTGAACGGGACGCCCTGCTTGGTGAGCCAGTCGTAGTGCTCCAGACTGCCGCGGCTGTACATCCTGATTTTCACGGCGTCGGCCGAGGGCCCCAATGCCGCGAGCAGATACGCTTCCATGTCTTCGGCGGTGTCGGTGAAGCCGCAGGCACTCTGGATGGGAGTGCCGGCACCCAGATAGATCTCTCCGCCGGAGGCCGCGGACGAGCCGCCTCCACCGCTGGCGCGTTCCAGGACGATGACGTCGGCACCCCGGCTGCGCGCTTCCAGGGCTGCGGCGGCTCCGGCGCAGCCGTATCCGATCACCAAAACGTCGGTTTCGAAGTCAAAGTCGAGGACACTCCGGCGATCCGCCGGTCCCGCCGGTTCTTGCCTGCTCATCATTGAGGCCCTCCGCTAGTCGATTGGTTGGTTACTAAACCATGGGCGGCTCCGGGCGGAAACCCGGTCCCGGCCAACGGGACTCGGTCGGCTGCAGCCGGACCGGGGAGGCGGCCAGGCAGGCATGTGCGGCGGCCAGTGTTGCGGAGCGGCGGGCCCAGATTACGTCAGCCTGCGTGCGCCTTCTGCCCCGGAGCGCTGCAGACAGTACCCTTGAAGGCGTGACTTACACTCCTGTAGACAACGCGTCAGATTTTTCCACCGCTCCCCGGCAGGGCGCGGCGGACTATCCGGGCCTGGACGACTGGCGGTCCCTGCCGGCTCTCCAGCAGCCGTCGTGGCAGGACCACCCCGGGTATCCGGCGGCAGTCGCCGAACTGTCGATGGTCCCTCCGCTGGTCTTCGCCGGAGAGGTCGACATCCTCCGTGACCGGCTGGCAGCCGCAGCCCAGGGCAAGGCGTTCCTGCTGCAGGGCGGTGACTGTGCCGAGACCTTCGACGGTGCAACCGCTGACAAGATCAGTGCCCGGGTAAAAACCATCCTGCAGATGGCAGTTGTCCTGACCTACGGCGCCTCGCTGCCCGTCATCAAGATGGGCCGGATGGCCGGCCAGTTCGCCAAGCCGCGTTCCTCCAACGACGAGACCCGGGCGGGCGTGACGCTGCCCGCCTACCGCGGCGACATGGTCAACGGCTACGACTTCACTCCGGAGTCCCGCGAGCACAACCCGGCACGGATGGTCCGCGCCTACCATACGTCCGCTTCGACCCTGAACCTCATCCGGGCGTTCACCCAGGGCGGGTTTGCCGACCTGCGCCTGGTGCACCACTGGAACAAGGGCTTCACCGCGAACCCGGCACATTCACGGTACGAGTCACTGGCCCGCGAGATTGACCGGGCCGTGCGGTTCATGGATGCCTGCGGGACGGATTTCGAGGCGCTCAAGCGCGTGGAGTTCTTCGCGAGCCACGAGGCACTGCTCCTGGACTACGAGCGCGCGCTGACCCGCATCGACTCCAGGACCGGATTCCCGTACGACACCTCGGCGCACTTCCTCTGGATTGGCGAACGCACCCGCGACCTGGAGTCCGCACATGTGGACTTCCTGTCCAAGGTCCGCAATCCGATCGGCGTCAAGCTGGGCCCGAACACCAAGCCCGAAGACGCCCTGGCCCTGATCGACAAGCTCGATCCGGAACGCGAACCGGGCCGCCTGACCTTCATCACGCGGATGGGTGCGCAGAACATCCGGGAAAAGCTACCGCCGCTGGTGGAGCGGGTCACCGCCTCCGGAGCCAAGGTTCTCTGGGTGACGGATCCGATGCACGGCAACACCGTGACGTCGCCGAACGGCTACAAGACCCGCAACTTCGACGACGTCATGGACGAGGTCCGCGGCTTCTTCGAAGTGCACAACGCTCTGGGCACCTTCCCGGGCGGCCTGCACGTGGAGATGACCGGCGACGACGTCGCTGAGTGCCTGGGCGGGGCGGATCCGGTGGATCAGGAGGCGTTCCTGGAAGGCTACGAATCCGTCTGCGATCCGCGCCTGAACCACATGCAGTCACTGGAAATGGCGTTCCTGGTCGCCGGAGCACTCTCCCGCCAGGGCTAGAGGCCACGGGCGTCCGCTTCCGCCGGATCCTTCCCCCGAAATGGCAGTAGGTGCCCCTCCCCGCGCTGGGGGGGGCACCCACAGGCCGTTCGGGGCGGAGGAGC
>NZ_JASKLX010000010.1:0-345815 GCF_030125555.1 Arthrobacter sp. zg.Y820 | reverse complement strand
CGCGAATCCGCCCCCCGAACGCAACGGCGGAGCCCCCCCCCGGTGGGGGTGGCCCCCCTACTGCCATTTCGGGGCGGAGGACCGCTAGACCACCCGCAGCGTGATGACCGACCCTTCCGGTGCCATCGATCCGCCGCTGGGATCCTGTGACTGGACGATGCCAAGGAGGCCGCCCAGCAGCTCGCTGATCTGGACCTGGAAGCCCAGACCCTCCAGCTGCGCCCGAGCCTCGTCGGGGGACCGGCGCACGACGTTCGGCACCGACACCATGACGGGACCCTTCGAGATGGTCAGCTCCACGGCCGAACCGCGCTGCACCTGGCCGGCGGCCGGTGTCTGGGCGGCCACTGCTCCGTCGGGTGCCTCGCGGCTGTTTACCTGCTCGGGAAGGACTTCCGCCGTCAGCCCGGACTCTTCAAGAATCTTCACTGCTTCCGCCTCCGACTTTCCCACGACGGAGGGCACTTCCACGGGGGCGGGCCCCAGCGACACCTCCAGGTTCACGGCGGCATCCCGCCGCAGCTGCGTGTCCGGCGCCGGGAACTGGCTGATGACCTTGCCGGCATCGACGGTTTCGCTGTATTCCTCGGTCACCGCGCCGACGACGAGGCCGGCATCCGTAATGTTCTCCGACGCCGACTCCGCGGTCCGCTGCACCACGTTGGGGACATCAAACAGCTCGGGCCCCATGCTGATCAGCAGGGTCACCGGCTGATAGCGCCGGATTTCGGCCGGGGCGTCGGGATCCGTTCCCACAGCCAGCCCGGCGGCGACCATTTCGTCGTGGACTTCGTTTGTGGAGTACTGCAGCCCCTCACCGCTGAGCAGGGCGCCGGCCGCCTCCTGCGAGACGTTCGCGACATCAGGAACGGTGACGACGGCGCCCGGCCCGCGGCCGAAGAACCAGCCGGTAAACAGCGCACCGGTGATGAGCAGCACGGCGAGCACGATCAACAGCGCGCCGCGCCGCCGCGGCCGTCCGCGCCGCAGGGAGATTTTCGGGCGGTGCGCGTCCCGGCTGGACTGCCGCTCGAAGGCCTTCGCCTCCCGGCGGGCCTGCCGCCGTTCGGTGCGGGTTCCCGGGGCCGGATGCTCCGGAGCGTTGGCGCTGTCGTCGTCGGCGGTCTCGCCTGCCGGATAACCGCCGGAACTATCGGGAGGCAGGTGCGGGCCTCCGGGACCTCGCCCGCCGGCAGGAAACACCGAGGTCGCGTTGTCGGACCGGCGGATGACCTCGGTGGGATAGGCCCCGGCCCCCGTCGCAGCGGCTGCGCCCGCGGTCGAGATGACTTCGGTGGCACCGGCCGGGGGCCGCGGAAGGGCGGTCGTGGTGTCGGCCTGCGGGGCTTCGGTGACACCGGATGCGGAGGGAAACTGCTCTCCGGCGGGGTCGGCACAGCGGAAATCCAGCTGTTCATCGGTGAGGGACGTCCGAATGTGGCGCAGCTCGCCCAGCAGCGCCTTGCCGTCCACGGGACGGTTGTCAGGGTCAGGCGCAGTGCACCACTGCACCAGCTCATCCAGATCGGGGGCCAGGCCGGGGCAGGCGTCGGACGGCGCCGGCACGGTGGAGTGCACATGCTGAAAGGCGATCTGGATGGGCGCCGTGCCGGTGAAAGGCTGGCGGCCGGTCAGCATTTCATACAGCATGATGCCGGCGGAATACACGTCGCTGCGCTCATCGGCACCGGCGCCGGTGACCAGCTCGGGCGCCAGATAGGCAACGGTTCCCACCAGCGTGCCGGTGTTGGTGCTGGTGGACACCGCACGGGCCAGGCCGAAGTCGGCAATCTTGATGCTGCCGCTGTCGGCCAGCAACACATTCTCGGGTTTGACGTCCCGGTGAATCAGTCCGGCGTTGTGGGCTGCGGCCAGGCCGTCGACGACGGCGTCCAGCAGCGCCAGGGCGAGCCGCGGAGTCAGGCGGGTCCGGGATTCCAGCAGTTCACGCAGCGTTTTGCCCGGAACATACTCCATCACCAGATACGCCAGGTTGTTTTCGGCGAGCCCCTGGTCCAAGACTCCGACGACGTGCGGATGGGACAGCCGGGCGGCGGACTTGGCCTCCCGCTCGAAGCGGTCGAGGAAGCCGCGGTCGGCAGCCAGGTGGGGGTAGAGGACCTTGAGGGCGACGTCCCGGTCCAGGCGCAGGTCAGTGGCCAGATAGACCGTGGACATACCGCCGCGGGCAATACGGGAGAGCACCCGGTAGCGCTCGTCCACCACGGTGCCTACTATGGGGTCATTTCCTCTGGGGTCAGTTCCGGAATCATGCACCCTACGATCCTACGTGCGCGAAAGGGCAGGGACCGGATCGACACCCGATCCGGGCCCTGCCCTCCTGCGTCAAGCAGCTGCGCGTCCTAGGAGAAGGACTCGCGGTGCGCCAGCACCGAGGCCACATAGCCGCGGGTGTCCTCGAACATGCCATGGGTCGTCACTGAGTACTGGCCCTGGTAGTAGGAGGCAACGGCGTTTTCCAAGCTGTCGCTGGTCTGCATGAGCGAGCTGATGATCGCAACTCCGGCGGTGGCGTTGTCATAGGGATCCAGCAGGTTCAGCTGGCGTCCCACGAGGTCCGATGCCCAATCTCCGGAACTGGGGATGACCTGCATGGCGCCGATGGCGTTGGCGGGGGAGACTGCCCGCTGGTCAAAGCCGGACTCCTGGAAGGAGAAGGCCATCGCCAGGGCCGGGTCGACACCCATCTGCGCCGCCGTCTGGGCCACGATCTGCTGCATCTCGGCCTGCCCGGGCACTGCCGCGCCGTTCAACGCCTGCTTGTTGACGTTGGCGTCGGCGACCACGTCGTCCGGGTACGTGTAGTGCAGGAAGGTGTTGGGAACCAGGTCCGCGGGGGCGGCTTCGGCCGGAGCCGCGGCAAGGGTGGTGACGCCTGCGCCGCCGGAAAGGACGACGACGTCGCCCGGGAACAGGACGGTGCTCTCATCCATGCCGTTGGCCGACATGAGCGCGGCCACGCTGACGCCGTGGCGGGCGGCGATCCCGGTCAGGGTGTCACCGGCCTCGACGGTGTGGTTCGCTGCGGCTGCAGATGCCGGAGCTGCGGCGGAGGCCGAACCGCCGGACAGGGCGATTTCCTGGCCGGGCATGATCACTGACGTCATGGTCAGGCCATTCACCGCCAGGACGCTCTCCAGGCCGACTCCGTTCGAGGAGGCAATCCCGCTCAGCGTGTCGCCTGCTTCCACGGTGTAAGTGCCGGCAGCTGCGCCGGACGTCGAAGACGCTGCTGACGAGCCGCCGGCAGGCAGGCGCAGTTCCTCGCCGGCGAAGATCAGCGAACTGCTCTGCAGGTTGTTCACCCGAAGTACTTCATCCAGCGACACGCCGTAGCGCACGGCAATGGAACTGGCGGTATCGCCGGCCTCAATGCGGTGAGTGGCGGGCACGCTGGATTCCGTCGCAATGGTAAACGGAATCTGGGCGGCCAGCTGCGAGGGCGCCGCAACGTTCGCGGTTCCGGCGGTCAGGTTCTTGATGGCCTGGAGCGGAACCTGCGGGGAAAGCGCAGCGTTCGGGCCAACGGGAGCTGCCTGAGCCGGTTCGGCAAGCACGAGTGCTGACATCATGACGGCGGGAATGGCCGCGGTGGTAACGGCAACACTGAGTTTGCGGGGCATTCCCCTGAAGCTGGAACGCGGGGAATTGCTTCCCTGAATCGACTGAGCAGTCATAAAGGGTTGTTTCCTCATCTGTAGACGGCGCGGCCTTTACCGCAACTCGTTTTAAACCAGTGGCAATAATGGTGCGGGTGTGACAGAAGTGATTTCTGTAACGTAAGCGAATTTACACTACCGCGGGTCTCCGGCCTACCTGAGTAGACACTGCGTCTCGATTTCCATTGAGTAACGAGTGAGGGAAGTGGCTCCGAACGGGGTTCTCATGGGAACCTAGGAAGGTGACTGAACTTGAGGAACTTGTTTCCGACTGGCTGACCCTGCCCGATGTGGCTGAAAAACTAAACGTTTCCATTACCAAGGTGCACAGCATGCTCGAAGAGCGTGCGCTGGTGGCCGTACGGCTGGGGGAGCGCAAAATCCGCAGCATCCCGGCCGCCTTTATCGCCGACGGCGCTGTCCTGGACAGCTTGAAAGGCACCATTTCCGTGCTGATCGATGCCGGCTACAACGACCGCGAAATGATTCGCTGGCTCTTTACCGCGGATGACTCGCTGCCCGGACGTCCGGTGGATGCCCTGCGCGAGGGGCGGAAGACCGAAATTCGCCGCCGCGCCCAGGCCCTGGGCTGGTAGCGCACAAACACGGATAGATAGTAAGACATTGAAATATAAAGCAGGACGCAAATAACACAGCAGCGGCTCCCAATGGGAGCCGCTGCTGTTGTATTACTGCGCCGCTTGTATTACTGCTGTTTTGCTTCGCCGTTGTATTACCTGCTGCCTATTGTTGCCTCGCCGGCGCAGGGACGTACCGTCAGGCCGAGCGGGTGACTGCGGCGTGGGCCAGGGAGGTCAGGGCAGCCCGGGCCACGTCGTCGACCGGCATCTGCTCCAGTGCGTCAAAGGCGGCGCGGGTGTGTCCCTCTATGAGGGTTTCCGTTGCCGCCAGCGCCCCGGAGTCCTCGATCAGGGCGCGCAGCGCGGCTACGCCGTCGTCGTCCAGATCGGTCCGACCGAGCGCGGAGCCGATCACGTCGCGGGCGGAGGGTCCGCCCAGTGCCAGCGCGTAGGCGATCAGCACCGTGCGCTTGCCTTCGCGCAGGTCATCGCCGGCGGGCTTTCCGGTCTGCGCCGGATCGCCGAAAACGCCCAGGACGTCGTCGCGCAGCTGGAATGCCTCTCCGAGCGGCAGCGCAAACCGGGAGTACCAGTCGAGCAGCTCCTCTGAAGCTCCGGCCAGGGCTCCGCCCAGGGTCAGCGGGTGCTCAGTGGTGTACTTCGCTGACTTGAAACGCAGGATGTTCCGGGCCCGGACGACGGCCCGCTCGGGCTCGTGCGTGGGTCCCACCACCTCTTCGAGGATGTCCAGGTACTGCCCGGCCATGACCTCGGTGCGCATGCGGTTGAAGATCCGCCGGGCCGGTGTGCCGTGCGCGGCCTGGGCGCCGACTGCTGAAAACATTTCCTCGCTCAGGGACAGGCACAGGTCGCCGGCGAGGATGGCGGCTGACGAACCGAAGTGGGTGCCGTCCAAGTGCCAGGCGGCCTCAGTGTGCGCGGTGCTGAACCGACGGTGGACGCTGGGCCCGCCGCGGCGGGTGTCGGAGCGGTCAATGATGTCGTCATGGATCAGGGCAGCGCTCTGGAACAGTTCCAGTGCGACGCCCGCCCGGACCGCTGGTCCGCCCAGCTCGGCCCCGCCGGCGCCGCGCCAGCCCCAGTAATTCAGCAGTGCCCGCAGCCGCTTTCCGCCCTGAGCCAGGGAGGAGACGGCGTCGAGCAGCGGAAGCGCCTCCATTGAAACCTCTTGGAGCACTGCCTGCTGCTCGGTGAGGAAGGCGTCCAGCTCGCTGCCGAGAAGCTTCCGGTACTCCGCCTGTTCACGAACTGCCACCTCGGGGGCAGGAAGGACATTCCCCATGCCGGCCTACTTGGCTGACTCTGGGAGCAGATTAATGCTGGCCGTATAGGTGAAGCTGCCGTCGCGGGGAACAACTGTCACGTTGGCCAGGTCGTCACCACCGGCGCGCACGAACTGCCGGAGCGTGGCGGTTCCCTCGTTTTTGGCGTCATTGGGCGTGAAGCCCTGCGCCTCGAATTCCCCGGCGTAGTAGGCCAGGATTTCCTCGGTGGAAGCGCTGGTTGTGGCCGTCAGCGAGGCGGTGAACAGTTCGGGGGTTTCCTCGAAGCTGGTGGAGACCGGAGTGGACTTCGGCATCACCGAAATGACGTCAGTGGGAAATCCTTCAGCGATGGCGGAGTTTGTGGATTTTTCAGTCGGCGTGGCCGAGCTGCTGGGGAAGGCAGAACCGCTGGGCGACGCCGAGCCGGAGGCGGACGCCGAGCCGGACGCGGACGCCGTACCGGAGGGGGAGGCAGAGGCGGACGGCGAAGCCGACGGAGACGCGCTCGACGCCGGCGTTTCAGCCGTACCGGAATTCGTCGATTCGGTGTCCTGGGTGCAGCCGGAGGCAACCAATAACAGGGCAGCGGCGGTAAGGGCAATCAGGGGCTTATTCATTGGTGTCCGCTTCTGGTGGGGGTCAGGATCTGGTCCCCAGTCTAGGCGAAACGAAAACGTCGGACCCGTTGTCTACCATGAAGGGGTGAGCAATGGCCCCAGCGAAAACCGCGACTGCACCATCATGCACGTGGACATGGATGCCTTCTACGTTTCGGTGGAATTGCTGAAACGACCCGAGCTGACGGGCCGCCCGATCATCGTGGGCGGCCTCGGGGGCAGATCGGTGGTCCTGTCGGCCTCCTACGAGGCACGGCGCTACGGCGTCCATTCCGCGATGCCGATGTCCGTCGCCTACCGGCAGTGTCCGCAGGCGGTCATTCTGGAGCCGCACCAGGAGGACTATCGGGAGGTATCGGGGCGGCTCATGGCGATCTTCGAGTCCATCACGCCGCTGGTGGAGCCCCTCAGCGTTGACGAAGCTTTTCTGGACATCGCCGGTGCCATGCGGCTGCTGGGGCCGCCCCGGGTCATCGGCGAGCTGATCCGCAGCCGGGTGGCTGCGGAGCTCGGCATCACGGCCAGCGTGGGCATCGCCGCCACTAAGTTCGTGGCAAAGATTGCGTCCACCCGGTCCAAACCGGACGGCCTGCTGCTGATTCCGCGCAGCGAAACCGTCGCGTATCTCCATACCCTGGACGTTTCGGCCCTGTGGGGAGTGGGGGCCAAGACGAGGGAAACCCTTGCCCGGGTGGGCATTTCAACGGTTGAAGACGTGGCACGCACTCCGGTCAGTGTCCTCAAGCGCCTGCTGGGCGCCACCGGTGAGCACGTTTACGAACTGGCCTGGGGGCGCGACCCGCGGAGCGTCACTCCGGTGCGGCGGGAAAAGAGCATCGGCGCAGAGGAGACATTCGCCCGGGACGTGTCCGACGACGAGACCCTGCACACGGAGCTGCTGCGCCTGGCGCACAAAACTGCTGCCCGGCTCCGGGCCGCAGGGTTGCAGTGCCGCGCGGTGTCGCTGAAGCTGCGCTACGCGGACTTTTCCACACTCACCCGGACCCGCACGCTTCGCGAGCCGGTGGACAGCGCCCAGCTCATCTACGAGGAAACGCGGGCGCTGCTCGCCGCGCTGGGACCCCGGCGGATGAGCGTCCGGCTGATCGGGCTCCGCACGGAGCGGCTGGAGGCGGCGGAGGGCGCGGCGGTCCAGTTGACCCTTGACGGCCGCGACGACAACTGGCGGTCGGCCGAAGACGCCCTGGACAAGATCAACGCCCGGTTCGGCGAGCTCGGCGTCATGCCGGCCCGTCTGCTGGACCCCACCCGCAGGGGCCGGCCGGGCCGCACTCCGGGACCGGCTGTTCCGCCGCCTGCGGGCGCAGACTAAGCCCTAGGCGGAATGGATCCCCGCTGTGCCTCCCACCGCTTTCCCCCGACCAGAATGCCACCTATCCTAAGACGTAAGCACAACACGCGTTCTGCCCGGGTTGTCGGTCTGGCGGTGCCCCGATTTCCCGGGGCGTCTCCGCAGCCAGCCGGGGTGTCGGGAGCGGGAACCGTCCCGGTACCGGGATCGTTGGTTGGGTTACAGAGAATTTCGGACCGCAAGGAGGCAGTAATGGCACTCTCGGAACACGAGCAGCGCTTGCTGGACCAGTTGGAGCAGCAATTACACGCCGAGGACCCCAAATTCGCAAATTCGATGGCGACTCCGGCCGGCGCCGGTATTTCGACCCGGCGGATAGTGATCGGATCCCTGGTCGCAGTGGCGGGCATCGCGCTGCTCCTCCGAGGGGTTTCATTGGAAATGCCGATCAGCCTCATCCTGGGAATTCTCGGCTTCCTGGTGATGGGATCGGGCGTGTACTACGCGACGACGCGCGGCAGGCGCGGCGCGCAGGCGAATTCGCCGGCACGCAAGAAGGAACGCGAGGCCACGTCATCGAAGAATTTCATGAGCAATCTGGAAAATAAATGGGATGAGCGAAAGCGGGACCAGTAACCTCCGGAGGCCCGCACCACCTTCCTCCACCGGTCATCCACGATTCGAAAAAGACCCGCTGCGGCGGGTCTTTTTGGGTTTAAGAGCCGAGGCCAACAACGCCCCGCGACGGCTTTTTGCGCTCCGAGCCCTCCACCTGCCCTTCTCCGCGCCGATCCGCGGAAGAAAAGGCGCGGCGCGCCGCAGTTCGGCTGCCCAATCGTTGACTGTGGAGTGAAGTGGAGTAAAGTGGAGGCTATAAGAGTGTAGGGGCAGCGCAGGAGGAACTTCTTCCAATCAGACAGGTGGTGACTGATGTTCCTCGGAACACATTCACCGCGCCTGGACGAGAAGGGGCGGCTCATTCTGCCGGCAAAGTTCCGCGAGGAGCTGGCTGAGGGACTGGTGCTCACAAGAGGCCAGGAGCGCTGCATTTACGTTTTCAGTTCGAAAGAATTCGAGCGGGTCCACGAACAGATGCGGGAAGCTCCGCTCTCCTCGCGTCAGGCACGGGACTACATTCGGGTTTTTCTCTCGGGAGCATCCGATGAAGTCCCGGACAAGCAGGGCCGGATCACCATTCCGCCGGCGCTGCGGGCCTACGCCGGACTCGGCCGTGAACTGGCAGTGATTGGTGCCGGGACCAGGGCTGAAATCTGGGATGCATCAGCATGGCAGACCTACCTCGAAGAGCAGGAAACGGCGTTCTCGGAAACCGACGAGGAAACCATGCCGGGCATTTTCTAGGCCGGCACTTCCGACCAGCAGTACCCGCACCACCCCCACGAATATCCACCAAACAAACAGAGACCGGACCGCAGCGGTTTCTTGCATGAGATCTCCAGCCGCCCCGCAAGGCCGGCACCTGACTCACTTCCCCGGAGCCAGGCGCCGGCAGCGTGAGGCGCGGATGGGGGTCTGATATAAGAACTACGCCGCCGTCCCAGGACGCGGAAGGACAGCAGATGAGCGAAGAACGCCCTACCGAAGAACGGCATGTTCCGGTGCTGCGTGACCGCTGCATTAATCTGCTGGCACCGGCCATCGAAAAAGCAGTGGCCGAGCGCGGCTCAGCCGTCGTCGTCGATGCCACGCTGGGCATGGGCGGGCACACCGAGGCCATGCTGGCCCGGTTCCCGCAGCTGCACGTGATCGGCATCGACCGCGACCGCCAGGCCCTGGCCCTGGCCGGCGAACGGCTGGCACCTTTCGAGGACCGCATCGACCTGGTGCATGCCATCTACGACGAGATCGCCGACGTCGTCGCCGACTTGGGCTTCGACGGCATCGACGGCGCACTCTTCGATCTGGGCGTCTCCTCGCTGCAGCTCGATGAGCGGGACCGCGGATTCGCCTACTCCTATGACGCACCGTTGGACATGCGGATGGACACGAGCCGCGGACGCACCGCGGCCGACATTGTTAACACGTACGGTGAAGCGGACCTCGTCCGCATCATCCGCAAATGGGGCGAGGAGAAGTTCGCCGGCCGCATTGCCTCCGCCATCGTGGCCACCCGGACTGCCAAGCCGTTCACCACCACCGGTGAATTGGTGGACGCGATCCGCACAGTGGTGCCGGCCGGGGCCGCCCGCACCGGGGGACACCCCGCCAAGCGGACCTTCCAGGCGCTGCGGATTGAAGTCAATGAGGAACTCGACGTTCTGGAGCGCGCGATTCCGGCCTCCCTGTCCGTCCTGAACCTCGGCGGCAGAGTAGTTGTCATGTCCTACCACTCGCTGGAGGACAAGATCGTCAAGGGCGTCTTTGCGGCGGGGGCAAGCTCCTCCGCTCCCAAGGGCTTCCCGGTGGAACTTGAACAGCACAAGGCCCAGCTGCTGCGGCTGACCAAGGGAACCGAAGTTCCCACCGACGAAGAAATTGCCGAGAATCCGCGTGCCGCCTCCGCAAAGCTGCGGGCCGTTGAACGGATCCGCATCCCGACCGACAGGGCAGGATCATGACGCAGGTACAGACACGGCCGCACACGGCCGCCGGTGCCGCCCGCCGGGCAACCCACGGCAATACGGTCCGGGCCCTGGACTGGAATCCGGGAACACTGCCGCCGGCATCCCCGGCATCCCCGGCATCCCCGGCATCCCCGGCATCCCCGGCATCCCCGGCGCCCCGCCGCCGGACCCCGCTCTCCGTGGTGCCCGCTTCCAAGCGGCGCCGCCGCGCTCCGCTCGTCGTCTTCTGCTTTATCGCCCTGATCCTGGGTCTGGGCGCTGTCCTGCTGCTCAACATCTCGGTTTCCAGCGGCCAGTACCGCCTGGTCGAACTGCATACCGAGCGGACCGAGCTGGCCCAGCGCAACGAAGCCCTGACCCAGCAGTTGGAAAACCACGAAGCGCCGCAGGTCCTGGCCGCGGCGGCCGCGGATCTGGGCATGGTTGCCGCCTCGACCTTCGGGAGCATTGACCTGCAGACCCTTGCCGTCACGGGTAATCCCGTTCCGGCAGAGGAAGGCACTCCGCCGCCGGTCCTGATCAGTGCCCCCAACGTGCTGACCCAGCCGATAGCCCCGGCCGGAGTGGAACCTGCTCCGGCCGCCGACGAATCAGTCCGGGCAGCCGAGGCGAGGGAAGCCGAGGCCGCCGACGAAGCAGCCGCCGTGCCGGCGGCACCCGGTGAAGCTGCCGGCGCAGAACCGGCTCCGGCCGAACAGGAAGCAGATCTGAACGGCGGAACCATTCCGGCTCCGGTCCAGAGAAGCGGATACTAATTTTTACTGAGCAGTGACGAGGATACGTTGTGGCAAAAGAGCGGGGTTCCGGAAGGGACAACCACAGGGTTGCCATCGTTACCGGCAGGCTGCGGACCGGCCTGATCCTGGCACTGGTGCTGTTGACAGTGCTGGGGGTGCGGCTTTTCCAAGTGCAGGCGGTGGATCCCGAGGGCATGGCCGAGGCGGCCGTGGAAAAGCGGCTGACCACGCAGACCATCCCGCCGCTGCGCGGCAGCATCCTTGACTCCGAGGGCAAGTATCTCGCCCGCAGTGTTGAGCGGTTCGACCTGGTCGTGGACCAGACGTTGTCCCACGACTACACCGAAGAGCAGGAGTACCCCCGCCGCAACGCGGAGGGACTGCTGGAGGACATCAGCTTCGACCAGGCCTTCGAGGAACTCTCCGCCATCCTCGGGCAGGATCCGGACACGCTCCGCAATGCGGTGCTGGGGGACAACTCCTTCAACTTCGTCGCCAAGACCGTCACCCCGGAGATCAAGGACAAGGTCCTGGCCGTCAAGTTCCCCGGCATCTACGCCGACCGGACGACGCTGCGCACCTATCCTTCCGGAGCGGTGGCCGGCTCCATTGTGGGGTTCCTGGGAACCGACGGACCGCAGGAAGGCCTGGAACTCACCCAAGACGACATCCTGGCCGGCGAGGCCGGCAGCAAGACCTACGAAATCGGCGGAGACGGCATCCGGATTCCCTATGCCACCAACGAGGACTCTCCGGTGGTGGACGGTGAGTCGGTCAAACTCAGCATCGACCAGGACCTGCAGTGGTTTGCCCAGCAAACCATTGCCAGCCAGGTGGAGGATTACAACGCCGAGTGGGGCAACGTGGTGGTTGTCGAGGTTGAGACCGGCCGCATCATCACCATGGCCGAATCGACCACCGTGGACCCGAACAATCCGGGCCTGACCCCGGCGGAATCCCGGCAGCCGCTGTCCGTGACGGTTCCCTTCGAACCCGGTTCCACCACCAAGGTCATCACCATGGCAGCGGCCCTGGAAGAGGGCATCATTGACCCGCTGACCGAGTTTGAAATTCCGTCCACCTACACGGTGGAGGGCCAGACCTTCAAGGACGCCTTCGATCACGGCACGGTGCACATGACGGCCGCGGGCATCCTGACGAAGTCGATGAATACGGGCACCGTCATGATCGGCCAGCAGCTGACGCGGCAGGAGCGCTACGACTGGCTTCGCAAGTTCGGCTTCGGCGAACCGCTGAACGTGGGCCTCAACGGCGAAACAGTGGGCATCCTGGCCGAACCCGACGAATGGGACACCCGCCAGCAGTACACGGTGCTTTTCGGCCAGGGCCTGGCCCAGACAGCGCTGCACACCGCGATGGTCTACCAGACCATCGGCAACGACGGCGTACGGCTGGCGCCAAGCCTGATTGACAGCTACGTGGCGGCCGACGGCACTGAGACTCCGGCCGAGGAGGGGAAATCCACCCGTGTGGTCTCGGAGGAGACGGCCAGTGAAGTCCAGCACATGCTCGAGACCGTTACGGCCGAAGGATCGGGTGCCGGCGGGAAATTGGAGCAGTACCGAGTCGGTTCCAAGACCGGTACGGCCGAGGCGCCGGCGAATGGGGGCTATGACGGCTACACACTCTCCTATGCTGGTATTGCACCCATGGACGATCCCAAGTACGTGGTGGTGGTGACGCTGCAGCGCCCCGAGGGGTCACTGCAGGTCCTGGATCCGGGGAAGACCTTCAAGAAGGTCATGGAACAGGCGTTGACCTCTCAAAACGTGCCGCCGTCCGACTCGGAACCGGAGCTGTACCCCGTGGAGTACTGACTCCGTTATCCCAGGCACCGGCCCGCGCCGGCGCCTGACCACCGCAAGTACCGGGCCTCCCCTTGCCGAGTACCACGTCAATTTTCTGGAGTAATGCAGTGCCTACAAGTGATCAGCGCAATCCGCCCCAGCCGGGAAGCGGAATGCGGCCATCCGCGCAAGATCCCGTCTCCCTCCGGGCGGCAGCCGACGCCCTGGCCGCCAACGGGCTGCCGGGGATCGCACCTGCCCGGGACACCGACGATGACCGCGGCATTCTGCTGACCGGCCTCACCATCAGCTCCCTCGAGGTCCGGCCGGGAGACCTGTACGTGGCGCTGCCCGGCGCCCGCCACCACGGTGCCCGCTTCGCCGCTGCCGCTGCTGCCGCCGGGGCCGCCGCCGTGCTGACCGACCCCGACGGCGCCGCGCAGCTGCAGT
Source organism: Arthrobacter sp. zg.Y820 (assembly GCF_030125555.1). Classification (NCBI taxonomy): domain Bacteria; kingdom Bacillati; phylum Actinomycetota; class Actinomycetes; order Micrococcales; family Micrococcaceae; genus Arthrobacter; species Arthrobacter sp. zg.Y820. Next base: position 332,759 of record NZ_JASKLX010000010.1, on the reverse strand, counting down.
CGCTGCCGGTCCCCGTCTTCGTCACGGCCGATCCCCGGCGCATTGTGGGACCGCTCGCCGCAGCCGTCTTCCGCAGCCAGCCCCGGGACGCCGGCACGCCCACCCTGTTCGGCGTCACGGGCACCAACGGCAAAACCACCACCACCTACTTCATCAATTCGCTGCTCGGAGCCCTGGGCAAGACCACCGGGCTCATCGGCACCATTGAAATCCTCGCCGGGGGAGAACCCATCGCGAGCACACTCACGACTCCCGAGTCGCCCCAGGTTCACGGGCTGCTGGCCCTGATGCGGGAAAAGGGCCTGGACGCCGCGGCCATGGAAGTGTCCTCGCACGCCATCTCCTATCGGCGCGTGGACGGCGTGGTCTTCGACGTCGCCGGCTTCACGAACCTCACCCAGGACCACCTGGACCTCCACGGCTCCATGGAAGAGTACTTCGCGGCCAAGGCAGCCCTCTTCACGCCCGAGCGCGCCAAGCGCGCCGTCATCACCGTTGACGATGAATGGGGTGCGCGCATGGCCGCCGCCTCCCCGGTCCCGGTCTGGACGCTGACCACGCGCGACGGCGGCCCCGGGTCGGACTGGCGGGTCACCGACGTCGTCCGCGCCGGGCTGGGCCACCGCTTCGTGCTGCGCGGCCCTGCCGGAGCCGTCCTGCGGGCCGGCACCGGGCTGCCCGGCACCTTCAACGTCTCCAACGCGGCGCTGGCGGCCCTCATGGTCCTGGCCTCGGGCGTCGACGCGGCTGAGCTGCAGGACGCCCTGGACCGCAGCGACCCCTTCACCGTCGAAGTTCCGGGCCGGATGCAGCTGGTCGGCGAGGCGCCCGCAGCAATCGTGGACTTTGCCCACAACCCCGACGCGCTGGCCCGGACCCTGGAATCCGTGCGCCGGGAAGCTCCCGCCGCCGGTGACGCAGCAGGCAGCGACGACGCCGCTCCCGCCGCGGAACCGAAACCGCGCGTGATCATCGTTTTTGGTGCCACCGGTGAGCGCGACCAGACCAAGCGCCCCCTGATGGGGGCCATCGCAGCCCGGCTCGCCGACGTGGTGATCGTCACCGACGATGATCCCCACGACGAGGACGAAGCGGCCATCCGCGCCGACGTTCTCGGCGGAGCGCAGGCCGCCCGCGAGCAGGAAGCCCTGCCCTGCGAGATCCTTGAGGTGGCACCGCGTGCAGCGGCCATAGACCGTGCCGTGGCACTGGCGCGCCCGCAGGACACAGTGCTTGTCGCGGGCCGGGGACACGAGATTTTCCAAGAGGTTAAAGGAGTGAATGTGGCCCTCGACGACCGCGTTGAACTGAGGCAGGCTTTGACAAGGTACGGATTCCCTGTGCTGTCCGGCGACGGGGTAGAGTCCTAGATCGTCATGATTGAACTTAGTGCAGCAGACATAGCGGAAATTACCGGCGGCGAACTGATTGGCGGGGCCGCGCAGGCGCCGAACGCGATCGTGAACTCGGCCACAACCGACTCCCGGGAAGCCTCCCCGGGGTCCCTGTTCATCGCCAAACCCGGCGAGGCTTCCGACGGACACCTCTTCGTCGAAGCGGCCTTCGCCCGCGGCGCGGTCCTGGCCCTGGTCGAGCGTCCGGTCCAGGATCCCTCCGGCGGCGTGTACCCGGCCATCCTGGTTCCCGACGCCGTCCTGGCCATGGGTGTGCTGGCCGGCGACATTGTCCGGCGGCTGCGGGCCGATGCGCCGCTGACCGTCATCGGCATCACCGGATCGGCGGGCAAGACCACCACCAAGGACCTGCTGGCCGGCATCCTGCGCGCCGAAGGCGAAACAGTGGCTCCCATGGGGTCCTACAACGGCGAGGTCGGCGTTCCGCTGACCATTTTCGGCGCCGGTTACGGCACGCGCTACCTCGTGGTTGAAATGGGCGCCACCGGCATCGGCCACATCGAGTACCTGGCGTCGATGGTGAAGCCCGACATCGGTGTCGTCCTCGGCGTGGGCAGCGCGCATGCCGGGGAGTTCGGCGGCGTGGAAAACATCGCCAAGGCCAAGGGCGAACTCGTTGAGGCACTGGCACCGGGCGGCACCGCCGTCCTGAACGCCGACGACATCCGGGTTTCCGCCATGGCGGCACGGGCAGGTTCGGACGTCGGGGTCCTGTACTTCACGTCGTCGCCGGAGGCAGCGCACGGAGCAAAATCGGCGCTGCGCGCCGTGGATGCCCGCACTGACGCCCTCGGCCGGCCCGTCTTCACCCTCCGGTTCCCGGACGGCAGCGAACACCCGGTGGAATCCGGGCTGATCGGCGCCCACCACACGGCAAACCTCCTGGCCGCCGCCGCTGCCGCCTTTGCCGCCGGCATTCCGGGCGACCGGATCGCGGCCGGGCTCTCCGGACAGAAAGCTGCCAGCCGCTGGCGCATGGAACGCACCGACCGCGCTGACGGCGTCACCGTCATCAACGATGCCTACAACGCCAACCCCGAATCCATGCGGGCAGCCCTGCGCACCCTGGCCGAACTGGGCCAGGGGCGGCGCACCTGGGCCGTGCTGGGCGAAATGCTCGAACTCGGCGACTCAGCAGTCACCGAGCACGACGCCGTCGGCCGCTACGTGGTCCGCCTGAACATCTCCCAGCTCATTGTGGTCGGCACCGGTGCACGCGCCATGCACACCGGTGCGGTCATGGAAGGGTCCTGGGGCGACGAATCCATTTTCGTGGAAACAGCCGAGGACGCCGAACGCATCCTCAACGCTTCACTGGAACCCGGCGACCTGGTTCTTTTCAAATCCTCAAACGGCGCTGCCCTGCGCTACCTCGGTGATCGGATAGCTTTGAACGCCCCATCTTCAACCTCCGCCCTGCCGCCGGAATCCCGGCCGCAGCACACCAGCCCGGAACCTGCCGGGGAAGCCGGAGGCGTCCAGTAGTGGTTTCCCTGCTTATCGGCTCTTCGCTGGCCCTGGTCTTTGCCTTCATCGGCACCCCGCTCTTCATCCGGTTCCTGGTGCGGAAAAGTTACGGGCAGTTTGTCCGCGACGACGGACCGACCTCGCACCACACCAAGCGCGGCACGCCCACCATGGGCGGCACCGTCATCGTCGCGTCAGTCGTGGCGTCCTACTTCATCACTCACCTGATCAGTTACGCCATCAATCCCAGCAGTTTCGGACCGTCAGTCTCCGGGCTGCTGGTGCTGTTCCTGATGGTCGGCATGGGAATGGTGGGGTTCATTGACGACTACACCAAGATCTCCCGCCAGCGCAGCCTGGGCCTGAACGCCAAGGCCAAGCTGATCCTGCAGACCCTGGTGGGCGTCACCTTCGCGATCCTGGCCCTGAACTTCCCGAACGACCAGGGCCGGACTCCGGCCTCGACCAGAATCTCCTTCATCCGCGACACCGGAGTCGACCTGGCCTTCGCCGGAACGCTGATTGGCGCGATCCTGTTCATCCTGTGGGCCATCGTGATCATCACCGGCACCACCAACGGCGTGAACCTGGCCGACGGCCTGGACGGCCTGGCCGCCGGCGCCTCGATCCTGGTCTTCGGCGCCTACTTCCTGATCGGCATCTGGCAGTCGAACCAGAGCTGCGGAGCCCCCGGCTCCGGGGCCGTCTGTTACGAGGTCCGCGACCCGATGGACCTGGCCCTGCTCGCCGGCGCGATCGCCGGCTCCCTGGTGGGCTTCCTCTGGTGGAACACCTCACCGGCCAAGATCTTCATGGGCGACACCGGATCCCTGGCCATCGGCGGTGCCATCGCGGCGTTCGCCATCCTCTCCCGCACCGAACTGCTGCTGGTGATCCTTGCCGGGCTCTTCGTGATCATCACCCTTTCGGTGATCATCCAGGTGGGGTACTTCAAGATCAGCGGCGGAAAGCGCGTGTTCAAAATGGCACCGCTGCAGCATCACTTCGAGCTCAAGGGCTGGGCTGAGGTCACTGTCGTGGTCCGGTTCTGGATCGTGGCAGGTCTCTGCGTCGCCGTCGCCCTGGGCCTCTTCTACGCGGAATGGGTGGTCGGAAATTGAGCGACTCAGCAGACACCGGGTCCGGCAACACTGAGGCCGGAACATCGCGGCTGGACGGACTGACCACCTGGGACGCGCCCTGGCGCGGACTGCGCGTGGTCGTCACCGGGATCGGCCTGTCCGGATTCTCGGCAGCCGACACCCTGATCGAGCTCGGCGCCCGCGTGGTGGTCGTGGATGCGAAGGACACCGAAGAGAACCGCGCCAAGGCCGACACCCTGCAGATCGTGGGTGCCGCCGACGTCCTGCTGGGCGCTGACTCCGCCAAGGAGCTGCCGCTGGTGGACGGCGAGCCGGCTGAACTGGTGGTCACCTCGCCCGGATTCAGCCCATCCCACCCCCTGATGACCGCCGCTTCCGATGCCGGCATCCCGGTGTGGGGAGATGTGGAACTGGCGTGGCGGGTCCGCGTCCGCGAAGGCCGCAAGACGGCCGAGTGGCTGACGATCACCGGAACCAACGGCAAGACCACCACCGTGTCAATGACCGAGAGCATGCTCCGCGCCGCCGGCCTGCGCGCCATCGCCGCGGGCAACGTGGGCACTCCCATCCTGGACGCCATCCGCGATCCGCAGGGCTACGACGTTATTGCGGTGGAACTCTCCAGCTTCCAGCTGCACTGGTCCTCCTCGATCTCGCCCCTGGCGAGCGTGTGCCTGAACATCGCCGAGGACCACGTGGACTGGCACGGATCCTACGAGGCGTACCTGGCCGACAAGGCAAAGATCTACGAAAACACCCGCGTCGCCTGCATCTACAACGCTGAGCAGTCCGAGACCGAGCACATGGTCGAAGAAGCCGACGTCGTGGAAGGCTGCCGCGCCGTGGGCTTCACCACCGGCATGCCCGCCGTCTCCATGGTGGGCATGGTGGAAAACCTGCTGGTGGACCGCGCCTTCATCGAACAGCGCAAGGATTCCGCCGCGGAACTGGCCTCCCTGGCCGACGTCGGCGAACCGGCGCCGCGGCACATGGTGGCCAACGCCCTGGCGGCTGCAGCCCTGGTGCGGGCTTTCGGCGTCGAGCCGGTTGCCGTCCGGGACGGGCTTCGGGCCTATGCCCCCGGTGCACACCGCATCCAGCCGGTGGCCCGCCTCAATGACATCCTCTGGGTCGACGATTCCAAGGCCACCAACCCGCATGCGGCCGCCGCTTCGCTTTCGGCGTTCGACCCGGTGGTCTGGATTGCCGGCGGACTGTCCAAGGGAGTGGACTACGACGACCTCGTCCGGACCCAGGCTCCGCGGCTGCGTGCGGTCATCCTGATCGGCGCCGATTCCTCCCGGCTTCGCGAGGCCCTGGCACGACACGCCCCGGGCATCCGGGTGATTGACGCCGTTCCGCCCCACACTGGTGGAAGGCCCGCCTCCGTACCAGTAGTCAGCGGGGAGGAAGTGATGGCCCTGGCTGTCGCCGCCGCAGCCGCTGAGGCCCGTTCCGGAGACACGGTCCTCATGGCGCCGGCAGCGGCATCCATGGATCAGTTCGCGTCCTACGCACACCGCGGCGACGCTTTCATCGAGGCTGTCCGCGGGTACGTGGAAGGACAGGCGCAGACCACCAAGGAGTCCTAGATGGTCACTACGTCCTCAGGAAACCCCCGCAAGCCTGTGCTTCGCTCCAAGCGGCCGGCCGCCGGCACCTCACCGGCGGCCTCGGGCCGGGGAACCGGCACGCCGTCGTCGGGCCGGCCCGCGTCCGCAGGCTCCCGGCCTGCGTCCCGCGCGCCCGCCGCGCCGGGCAAGAAACCGTCGATGTTCGAACGCGGCATCGTCCTCATCGATGGCAGCCGCCGCACAGCCACCGGATCGGCCTATTACACGATTCTGGGCGCCTCGCTGGCGCTGACGGCCATCGGACTGATGATGGTGCTTTCGGCATCCTCGGTGGAGTCCATCGCCGCCTCGGCCGGTGAATCGGTGGGCAGTACCTTCAACTTCTTCGTGAAACAGGCCATGTTCGCCGGGCTCGGCGTGGCCGCCATGCTGGGCTTGTCGCGGCTCGGTCCCAAAACGTTCAAAAAGATGGCATGGGGCCTGATGGCCCTGGCCGCCGTGCTGCTGATCCTGGTACTCATTCCGGGGATCGGCAAGGAAGTGAACGGCAACCGGAACTGGATCGAAATTGGTCCGATCACCGGGCAGCCCTCCGAGGCGGCGAAGCTGGCCATGGCCATCTGGTTCGCCTCCATGCTGTCCCTGAAGCAGAAGCTCATCACCCAGTGGAAGCACGCCCTGGTTCCCGTGGTCTTCCCCGGCGGGCTGCTGCTGATCGGGCTGGTCATGCTCGGCAGCGACCTGGGCACCGTGATCATCATGGGCATGATCATGATTGCCGCCCTCTTCTTTGCCGGGGCGCCGCTGCGCTTCCTCACCGCGCTGGTGGGACTGGGCGCGGGCGCCGCGGTGCTGATGTCGGCGCTCAGCGGCAACCGCTCCAGCCGAATCAGCGCGTGGCTGAAGCTGGACTGCGGGGGAGGCGTGTGCGACCAGGCCAATGCCGGCATGTACGCCCTGGCCTCCGGCGGCTGGTTCGGTGTGGGCATCGGGCAGAGCCGGCAGAAGTGGAGCTGGATCCCCGAAGCCCACAACGACTTCATCTTCGCGATCATCGGTGAGGAGTTCGGCCTGCTGGGCACGCTCCTGATCGTGCTGCTCTTCGGCGTCCTGGCCGTGGCCACGATCCGGATGACGATGCGACACACGGATCCGTTCATCCGGATCCTCTGCGGCTCCATCCTGGTCTGGATCATCGGGCAGGCCTTCGTGAACATCGCCATGGTGACCGGGCTCCTTCCGGTGATCGGCGTACCGCTGCCCTTCATCTCCTACGGCGGGTCCTCCCTGACCTTCACCCTGGCCGCCATCGGTGTCCTGCTCTCCTTCGCCCGCAAAGTCCCCGAACACAAACTTCCCGAAAGTGAACCATCAGCTCCATGACGCAACGTCCCCTTTCCCTCGTCCTCGCCGGAGGCGGCACCGCCGGGCACATCAGCCCGCTCCTTGCGGTGGCCGGAGCCGTGCGGGACTCCGCGCCGGAGTCCCGCATCAAGGTTGTGGGCACCGCCGCCGGGATGGAAACGCGGCTCGTTCCGGCAGCCGGCTTTGAGCTGGCCGTCATCGACCGCGTGCCAATGCCGCGCCGGCCCGGCGCCGATCTGGTCCGCCTGCCCGGCCGGCTGCTGCGCGCCGTAACGCAGGCCGGCGACATCCTCGACGAAGCCGCCGCCGACGTCGTCGTGGGCGTGGGCGGCTACGTCTCCACCCCGGTCTATCTTGCCGCCCGCCGCCGGAAGCTGCCGATCATCGTGCACGAGGCCAACGCCCGCCCCGGGCTGGCCAACCGCGTCGGCGCACGCTTTGCCGACGTCGTTGCCACGGCCTTCGCCGAGACCCGGCTGCCCGGCGCCCGGCTGGTGGGAATGCCGATGCGGCGGGAAATCTCCGGCCTGGACCGGCACGCCGCCCGGTCCGGAGCACGCGCCGCCCTCGGCCTGGATCCGTCGCTGCCCACCCTGGTGGTCACCGGTGGCTCCTCCGGTGCGGCCTCCATCAACCGGGCCGTGGAAGCATCGCTCCCGGCCCTTGCCGCCGCGGGCATCCAGACCCTGCACATCACCGGCCGCGGCAAGCAACTGTTCACCGCCGACGGCGCACTGCTGAGCGCCCCGCGCTACCACCAGGTCGAATACGTCGACGGCATGGAACAGGCCTACGCTGCCGCCGACCTGCTGCTGGCCCGCTCCGGTGCCGGCACCGTCTGCGAAATCAGCGCCGTCGGCCTGCCCGCCGTGCTGGTGCCGCTGCCGCACGGCAACGGTGAGCAGGCGCTGAACGCTGCCGGCCTCGTCGCCGCCGGCGGAGCGCTTCTCGTTTCGGACAGCCTCTTCACAGCGGAGTGGATATCGGACAAGCTGATACCTTTGCTGGCCGATCCCGCAGCGCTGGAGTCGATGTCCGCGGCCGCGGCCGCCCAGGGCATCCGGGACGCCGACCGGCAGATGGCGACATTCATTCTCGAAGCAAACGTAAGGTTCCGCGCATGAGCAGGCTGAAGCTGTCGGACCTCGGACGGGTGCATTTCATTGGGCTTGGGGGAGCGGGCATGTCAGCCGTTGCCCGGGTAATGATGGGCCAAGGCGTTTCCGTCTCCGGCTCCGACTCCCGTGATTCACCGGGGCTCCGCGCCCTGGAAGCCCTGGGCGCCACCGTATTTGTCGGGCAGGATGCCGCGAATGTGCAGGGCGCGGACACAGTGGTGATCTCCACTGCCATCCGATCGGAGAATCCTGAACTTGCCGCGGCCCGGGCCGCGGGGCTGAGGATCATTCACCGGTCCGTTGCCCTGGCCGCGGCCATGGGCAACCAGGAGGTGGTGGCCGTCGCCGGAACACACGGAAAGACCACCACCACCGCGATGGTGACCGTCCTGCTGCGCGAAGCCGGACTGGATCCGTCCTTCGCCATCGGCGGCGATGTCGCTGCGCTGGGGGTCAACGCCGCGCACGGCAGCGGCAACGTGTTCGTTGCCGAGGCCGACGAATCCGACGGTTCGTTCCTGAACTACCTGCCCCGGATCACCGTCATCACCAACGTCGAGGCCGACCACCTGGACCACTACGGCACCGAGGAAGCCGTCTTCGCCTCCTTTGACCGTTTTGTCCGGCTGCTGCCCGCTGACGGCCTGCTGGTGGCCTGCGCCGATGATCCCGGTGCCGTCGACGTGGTGAGCCGCTCCGGCGCTGCGCAGGTCCGCACCTACGGCTACAGCGAGACGGCCGACATCCGCATCACCAAGACCCGGCCGGTGGCCAGCGGTTCGGTCTCCGTGCTCCGCTTCAGCCTCGACGGCCTGGAATGCGAGCAGGAACTGCGCCTCCTGGTTCCCGGGGCGCACAACATCCGCAACGCTGCTGCGGCCTTCGCCGTCGGACTCGGACTGGGCGTGGATCCGGCCCGAGCCGCGGCAGGGCTGGCAGTGTTCTCCGGTGCGGCCCGGAGGTTTGAAGCCAAGGGCGCCGTGCGCGGCGTCCGGGTCTTCGATGACTACGCCCACCATCCCACCGAACTGGTGGCCGCACTGGAGGCCGCCCGCACGGTTGCCGGGGAGCACCGCGTCCACGTCCTGTTCCAGCCGCACCTGTTCAGCCGGACGCTGGCCTTTGCCGCGGAGTTCGCCTCCGCCCTGGAGCTGGCGGACAGCGCGACAGTGCTGGACATTTACGCCGCGCGGGAAGACCCGGTGGAAGGCGTCACCAGCGAGCTGATCACCGCCCGCGTGAACCGTCCCGGCGGCTACGCGCCCGATCCGGCCCGAGCCGTGCAGGACATCTGCCGCCGCGCAGCGGCCGGCGACATCATCCTGACCGTGGGTGCCGGCGACGTCACCGCGTTCGGTGCCGTCCTGGTGCGGGAACTCGCCCGGACCGCTGAAACCGGCCCCGCCGGAGATTCCGCCGCAGCGGCGGTTCCGCCCGCGTCCCGTGAGGGACACCGTGGGTAGCCGGAAGCCGCGCCGGCCAGCGGTGGACCAGGGACGCCCCGGACCGTCCGCCCGAAGCGGGGACGGCCTGCGCCGTTCCGGGCACGGCGAACCGCGCCGGACCGCCGGTCCGCGCCGCGGAGCCGACCGGGCATCCCACCATTCCGGGGCCGGCGCGGACCCGCGGCTCCGCGCCGGGGAAGGAACATCCTGGGGAGCTGGTTCCGCCGGCGAGGCGACTGTCTCCGCCACGGTCCTGTCCTTTCCCCAACCGCCGGTCCGCCGGCGTCGGCGGTGGCTGCTCATCTCGGCGGTGTCCGGTGTTGTCCTGTTCGGCGCGTTTCTGGCCGTCCTGTTTTTCTCGCCGGCTTTGGCGCTGAAGACGGTGACGGTGCAGGGCAACTCGCTGCTGTCCACCGAAGAGGTGCAGAGCGCCCTGCAGCCGCTGATGGGACAGCCGCTGACCACGATTGCCGACGACGACGTCGCGGTGCTGCTGGCGGACCGGCCGGAGGTCGCCGGCGTGGACGTGGTGGCGCAGCCGCCGTCCGAGATTGTGGTGACCATAGCCGAGCGGGTCCCGGTGGCCGTCCTGCAGAGCGGCGACGCCTTCCTGCTGATTGACGACGATGGCCTGGCCATCGGCACGGCGGCCAACCGGGCCGAGGCCCGGCTGCCGCTGATCGACGGCGGAACCGAGGCGGTGAACACGGAGGTGTTCAGCACTGTCACGTCCGTCCTGTCCGTTTTGCCCGAAGATGTCCTGGCGCAGCTTGACCACGCCTCGGCATCGTCGGTCGACTCCGTGGAGCTGCAGCTCCTCAACGGACAGAAGGTATTCTGGGGGAGCGCCGAATCCAATGTGGCCAAGGCCCGCACCCTGGAAGCGCTGATGAAGATGCCGCCCAAGGATCCGCCGATCAAGGTATTTGATGTCAGCACTCCGAGCGCACCGGTAACACGGTGATATTTACCTCTTGGGGCAAAGAAAAATCCGACACGCGGCAGAGGTAATTGCAGAACCAGTTTTCGCCCCATAGCGTCACAGGTAGAGGATTACTTGACATAACTATAACCTTCAACTTGAGCCTTAGGGTCTTAAGCTGAAGGTTGGACGTAAGGTTCAAGGTTTTTCGGCCGGGGGATGATCCCCGGCCACCAATGATCAGTTGCACAGATTCGAACAAGGGACACAGGACGTGGCAGCACCGCAGAATTACTTGGCCGTCATCAAGGTCGTCGGCATCGGCGGCGGTGGCGTGAACGCCGTAAACCGGATGATTGACGTAGGACTCCGAGGCGTGGAGTTCATCGCCATCAACACCGATGCACAGGCACTGCTGATGAGCGACGCCGACGTCAAGCTTGACGTCGGCCGTGAGCTGACCCGCGGCCTGGGCGCCGGTGCGGATCCCGAGGTTGGCCGCAAGGCAGCCGAAGATCACGCCGAGGAGATCGAGGAAGTCCTGCGCGGGGCTGACATGGTCTTCGTCACCGCAGGCGAGGGTGGCGGCACCGGTACCGGCGGCGCTCCCGTCGTGGCCCGGATCGCCCGTTCCCTGGGTGCCCTGACCATTGGCGTGGTTACGCGCCCCTTCACTTTCGAAGGCCGCCGCCGCTCCAACCAGGCCGAGTCGGGCATCGACACGCTGCGCGAGGAAGTCGACACGCTGATCGTGATTCCGAACGACCGCCTGCTGTCCATCAGCGACCGCAACGTGTCCATGCTGGACGCTTTCCGTTCCGCTGACCAGGTGCTGCTCTCCGGCGTTCAGGGCATCACCGACCTGATCACCACCCCGGGCCTGATCAACCTCGACTTCGCGGATGTGAAGTCGGTGATGCAGGGTGCAGGTTCGGCCCTCATGGGCATCGGTTCCGCACGAGGGGAGGACCGGGCCGTCAAGGCCGCCGAGCTGGCAATAGCTTCTCCTCTGCTGGAAGCCTCCATCGACGGCGCCCACGGCGTCCTGCTCTCCATTCAGGGTGGCTCCGACCTCGGCCTGTTCGAGATCAACGAAGCTGCGCGCCTGGTGCAGGAAGTGGCCCACCCCGAGGCCAACATCATCTTCGGTGCCGTCATTGACGACGCCCTTGGTGATGAAGCACGCGTGACGGTCATCGCCGCCGGCTTCGACCAGGTCGACGTGACCTCGCAGCCGATTTCGCACAAGCCGGCCGAGCCCGCAGCACCGCCGGTCAACGCACCGGCAGGCGGCAGCTACGCCGGCGCCGCACCCGCTTCCGCGGGCCTGTCGGCGTGGTCGCAGCGCTCGACCCAGCACAGCGACGTTCCCGCCGACGCCGGTTTCGACGTCGACCTGCCGGCCGTCGTGGAATCGGACCTGTCCACGGGCCGGAACGACGACCTGGACGTTCCTGATTTCCTGAAGTAACACCCCCCGGTCCGGACACGAGTCCGGAACGCCCGGCAGCAGCGAGGTTGTTCGACAATGTTTTGGTGGCAGACACAGACCGGTGACGGGCTGACCGTCGGCTTCACCAATACGGCGGCGGGCAACCTCGCTTTGCATGTCGGGGATGATCCCGCACAGGTTCGGCTGCGCCGCGGCGCCCTGGAAAAAGCCATGACCGTTGCCGCGGGATCGCTGCGGTTCATGAACCAGGTCCATTCCGCCGACGTCGCACTCGTTTCCGGCGGAACGGACGCCGCTTCCGCCGCCCCGACCGCTGATGCCCTCGTCAGTCCCGACGGAAGCGCGCCCCTGGCCGTCATGGTGGCGGACTGCGTACCCGTGGTGCTAGTTGGCCGGAAACCCGGCGGCGGCGTCGTGACCGCTGCGGCCCACGCCGGACGCAAGGGGCTGCTGGACGGCGTCCTGCCCAACACCGTGCGGGCGATGCGTGCAGCCGGTGCCGCCGGCATCACGGCCTGGATCGGCCCGAGCGTGTGCGGTGAATGCTACGAGGTTCCCGAAGCCATGCTCGAGGAAGCGGCAGACCTGCTGCCGGTGCTGCGGTCGCGCACCCGGCGGGGCACGCCGGCCCTGGACCTCCCGGCCGGCGCCGAGGCCCAGCTGGCCGCCCTGGACGTGGAAGTGATCCGCGTGCCCGGCTGCACGCTGGAATCCGATGAGCTGTACTCGCACCGGCGCACCAGCAGTGCCGGGCGCTTTGCCGGTGTCGTCTGGCTGAGCTGAGCCACCAGAGCTGAGCCGCCGGACCCCACCGGACCACGGCCCTTTTTCCGGCGGGCAACGCCCGCGTTCGACCCAAGGAACGAACCCCCATGACATCGAGCATTTCCCCGGCTGTCCGCGCAGCCGAACTCGCCGAACGGCTTGGCCGGGTCCAAGCCCGCATCCGGGCAGCGGCACCTCCGGGAACCGCTCCAACGCTGATCGTGGTCACGAAATACTTTCCCGCGGCCGACGTCGAACTGCTGGCCGGTCTGGGCGTCACCGACGTCGGGGAAAACAAGGACCAGGAGGCGGCTGCGAAAGCTGCCGACACGGCGTCCCTGGGGCTGTCCTGGCACTTCATCGGCCAGCTGCAAAGCAACAAGGCCAAGTCGGTGGTGCGCTATGCCGAAGCCGTCCATTCCGTTGACCGGGCCTCGCTCGTTCGGGCCCTGGCCAAGGCGATGGAGGCCGAGCAGCAGCGCCGAACCGGCGCCGGGCTGCCGCCGCGGGCGGACCTGGAGTGCTTTCTCCAGGTCGACCTGCGCGACCCCGCCGCCGGCGCGGGCACGACACCTTCCGGCCCGGCCCGCGGGGGAACGCTGCCCGCCGATGTACCGGCCCTCGCTGACGCCGTGGCTGCGGCGCCCGGTCTCCGGTTGGCCGGCCTGATGGCGGTGGCGCCGCTGGGCGGGGACCCGCGCGAGGCCTTCGGTCGGCTCCGCGCCCTGTCCGGGCAGCTGCAGGAAACCCACCCCGGCGCCGCAGGGATATCGGCCGGAATGAGCGGGGACCTGGAAGCAGCACTGGAATACGGGGCGACACACCTGCGCATCGGCTCCGATATTCTCGGGCCGCGCCCCCCGGTGCGGTAGCGTCTAATGGAGGAAAGTTCCTCATTTGGCGAGGAACGGGTGCTACGGCGCTGAAGTTCTAGAAGGAGCAACCATGGCTGGCGCAATGCGCAGGACAATGATTTACCTTGGCCTCGCCGACGGTGACGAGCACTACGAGTCCGAGCCGAAGACCCAGCGGGATGCCCCGGCACGCAGCGAGGAATACACGCCCGATTTCGAGCGTGCCGAGCGTCCGGACCGGGAAGCCGAGCCGACACCGGCACCTGCCCCCGTGACCCGCACCGCAGTCGAGGAGTACCGGGCACCGGTAACGCCGATCAAACGAGCTCCGTCATCCCGAGAGGAAGTGGCTGGCTTGCGCCAGATCACCACCGTCCACCCCCGTTCGTACAACGACGCCAAGATCATCGGCGAGAGTTTCCGTGACGGCATTCCCGTGATCATGAACGTGACCGACATGGGCGAAGCCGACGCCAAGCGGCTCGTCGATTTCTCCGCTGGCCTCGTCTTCGGACTGCGCGGTAGCATTGAGCGCGTGACCAACAAGGTCTTCCTGCTGTCGCCCTCCTACGTGGAGGTGCTGGGGGATGACAAAAAGGTCAGCGAGTCCCAGTCGGCATTCTTCAACCAGAGCTGACCGCATCCCCGCCGCGGCGGGGGCAGTGCGGGCGGCTGAGGCTTACCCGGAAACGAAACCACACGCGTGAGTATTATTTTTTCCCTGCTGTATCTGCTGCTGGTCCTCTTTTATTTTGCCCTGCTGCTGCGGATTGTTTATGACGCGGTCCAAATCTTTGCCCGCCAATGGCGCCCCAAGGGGCCCGCACTGGTGCTCGCATCAGTGATCTACGGCGCAACGGATCCGCCCATCCGGCTCCTGCGGAGATTCATCCCTCCGCTGAGGCTTGGCGGCATCTCCCTGGACCTGGCGTTCATCGTGCTGTTCATCGTGGTCGCCATTGCCAGGTCGATCGTGGCCAGCCTCATCCGCTAGCTGCGGCCCCTCCGGGACCGGTTAGTCTTCCGCACCCGGAAGATATACTGTGAAAAAGAATTAGACTTCCCAGTTTCTTATGTTCGTTATTCTGTACGTAGAACCGTCTGCTTGACTCGCAGGCGAATCTTATAATGTGAGGTGACCAGATGGCTCTGACGCCAGAAGATGTTGTCAATAAGCGGTTCCAGCCGACTAAGTTCCGTGAAGGCTACGACCAGGATGAGGTTGACGATTTCCTCGACGAGATCGTCGTCGAGCTTCGCCGCCTGACCGCGGAGAATGAAGACCTGCGCCGCCAGCTCGCTGATTGCGTTGCCGGCACCAGCACCAGCACCGGCACCAGCACCGAAGCCTCAGTTCCGGCCCCGGTCTCCGCCGCGGCGAAGACCGAGCAGGTCACCGAGCCGGTGAAGGAAGCGAAGAAGCCCGAGGCCGTCAAGGCCGTGGAGCCCAAGGCTCCGGCCGCGAAGGCTGAAGAGCCCAAGGTCGAGGCTCCGGCCCCGGCCGCAGCAGCGGCACCCGCCGCCGCAGTGAGCAACACCGAGACCGCCGCCGGCATCCTGGCCATGGCCCAGAAGATGCACGACGACTACGTTGGTGCCGGTGTTGAGCAGCGCGACAAGATCATTGCGGACGCACAGATCGAAGCCACCGGCCTCGTCACCGAAGCCCAGGACAAGAGCCGCAAGATCCTCAGCAACCTGGAACAGCAGAAGGCTGTCCTGGAGCGCAAGGTCGAGCAGCTGCGCGGCTTCGAGCGCGACTACCGCTCACGCCTGAAGACCTACATCGAAGGCCAGCTGCGGGATCTTGACGCCCGCGGTTCCGTTGCCTCGGAGACCGCTGACGCGTAACCCGAACGGCCCCGTGGCGACACGGGTGGACTAAACTGAGATAAAGCACGGGCCGGCTGGCCGGGACGCCCCGGCCAGCCGGCCCGTTGTTTTGGATGCGGCGTCCTGCGACGCCGCCCACCAACGAAAGCACCGGGACGAAGAAACCTACATGACGAAATCTTCTGAGGAATCAGCGGCAGCCAAAGGCCACGCCGGCGCACACGTGCGTCCGGCCTGGACCGGTTACGCCCTGATCATGCTGGCCTGCGCTGTCCTGGCGCTCGGTTTTGACCAGCTCACCAAATGGTGGGTGGAGAGCACCATGACCCTGGGCCAGGTCACCGACGTGCTGCCGCCGGTGCTGCGCTGGCATTACATCCTCAACCCCGGGGCGGCGTTCTCCATCGGCACCGACCACACCTGGGTGTTCACCATCATCATGGTGGCCGTCAGCGGGTTCCTGGTGTACCTCATGCTGAAGGTGCGCTCCCTGTCCTGGGCCATCGCGCTCGGGCTGGTTCTGGGCGGCGCACTGGGGAACCTCACGGACCGGCTGTTCCGGGCCCCCTCGTTCGGACAGGGCCACGTGGTGGACTTCATTGCCCTGCCGAACTTCGCCATTTTCAACATTGCGGACTCCTGCGTGGTCAGTGGCGTCATCCTGGTCTGCCTGCTGACCCTGCGCGGCACGGGCCTGGACGGGAAGCGGGATGAACCCCGGAACTCCGTTGCCGTCCACGACGGCGAACAGGGAAGCAACGCCCGGGAAACCGGCACACAAGATACGAAGAACGGCGAAGACTAACCATGAACGAGATCCATACCGTCCTGCAGATTCCGGACGAGGCCGACGGCGGCCGCGCCGATGCGGTCCTGGCCAAACTCCTTGATGTCTCGCGCTCCACGGTGGCCCCCTGGTTCACCGACGGCTACTTCAGCATGGCGGGGCGCCCGCTGGGCAAATCGGACCGGCTGGCTGCCGGCGACAAGGTCACCGTGGACATTCCCGAACTCCGGGACCCGCTCGCCGTCGTCGTCGAGCCGGTCGAAGGCCTGAACATCCTTCTCGACGACGAACACTTTGTTGTCATCGACAAGCCGGTGGGCGTGGCAGCGCATCCGTCCCCGGGCTGGGTTGGCCCCACCGTCGTCGGCGGCCTGGCTGCCGCCGGCTACCGCATCTCCACCTCCGGAGCTCCGGAGCGGCAGGGCATCGTCCACCGGCTGGACGTGGGCACCTCCGGAGCCATGGTGGTGGCCAAAACCGAGCACGCCTACAACGTGCTGAAGCAGGCTTTCAAGGACCGCACCGTGGACAAGATGTACCACGCCGTGGTCCAGGGCCTGCCGGATCCGCTGCGCGGCACCATTGACGCGCCGATCGGCCGGCACCCCTCCTACGACTGGCGCTTCGCAGTGCTGGAGGGCGGGCGCCCGTCGGTCACCCGCTACGAGGTGCTGGAGGCCTTCGGCAAGGCGTCCCTGGTGGAGGTGCAGCTGGAAACGGGCCGGACGCACCAGATCCGGGTGCATTTCTCCGCCCTCAAGCACCCCTGTGCCGGAGATCTCACCTACGGCGCCGAGGCCAAACTCGCGGCCGAGCTGGGCCTGACCCGGCAGTGGCTGCATGCCCGCCAACTGGCCTTTTCCCACCCCGGCACCGGTGAACGCGTGGAAGTTGTCAGTGAATATCCGCAGGATCTGCAGTACGCCCTGGACGCCCTCCGGCGCGGCGACGTCTAGCCGGCTGCCCGCGCCGGAGCCGCGGACCGGCTCCGGTCGCGGCGTGCCGTCCGGAGCCCGCCGCGACCGGGCCTAGAATGGTTCGGTGGCTTCAGCAACTAGTTCTTCGAAATCGTTTGTCCATCTTCACAACCACACCGAATACTCCATGCTGGACGGTGCGGCCCGTCTGACGGACCTCTTCAGCCACGCTGACGAGCTGGGAATGAACGCCGTGGCGACCACTGACCACGGGTTCGTGTTCGGTGCGTTCGACTTCTGGAACAAGGCCCGCAACGCCGGGATCAAGCCGATCATCGGCGTCGAGGCCTATCTGACCCCGGGCACCGCCCGAGCGGACAAGACCCGCGTCAAGTGGGGCGACGGCGGCCGGAACGACGTGTCCGGTGCCGGTGCCTACACGCACATGACCATGTGGTCCGAGACCACCGAGGGCATGCACAACCTCTTCCGGATGTCCTCCCTGGCCTCGCTGGAGGGCTTCCTCTACAAGCCGCGCATGGACCGGGACCTGCTGCAGACCTACGGCAAGGGACTCATCGCCACCACCGGCTGCCCGTCGGGGGAAGTGCAGACGAAGCTGCGCCTGGGGCTGTACCGCGAGGCGGTTCAGGCGGCCTCGGACTTCCGCGACATCTTCGGTGCTGATAACTTCTTCTGCGAAATCATGGACCACGGCCTGGACATTGAGCGCAACGTGCAGGCGGACCTGTTCAAGCTCGCCCGGGAACTGAAGCTGCCGCTGGTGGCCACCAACGACCTGCACTACACACACGCGGAGGACGCGTCGGCGCACGCGGCCCTGCTGTGCGTGCAGTCCGGTTCCTCACTCGCCGACCCCAAGCGCTTCAAGTTCGACGCCGACGAGTTCTACCTGAAGTCCCCGGCCGAAATGCGGGCCATCTTCCGCGACTACCCCGAAGCCTGCGACAACACGCTGCTCATCGCCGAGCGCTGCGACGTCGAGTTCAACACCAACGCCAACTACATGCCGCGGTTCCCCACTCCGGAGGGGGAAAACGAGGAGTCCTGGTTCGTCAAGGAAGTGGAGGCGGGCCTGCACCGCCGCTATCCGAACGGCATCAGCGACGCCGTCCGCAAGCGCGCCGACTACGAAGTGGGCATCATTGCCCAGATGGGCTTCCCGGGGTACTTCCTGGTGGTGGCCGACTTCATCAACTGGGCCAAGGCCAACGGCATCCGCGTGGGTCCCGGCCGCGGCTCCGGCGCCGGCTCCATGGCCGCCTACGCCATGGGCATCACCGACCTGGACCCGCTGCAGCACGGCCTGATCTTCGAACGGTTCCTGAACCCGGACCGCGTTTCCATGCCTGACTTCGACGTCGACTTCGATGATCGGCGCCGTTCCGAGGTGATCCACTACGTCACCGAGAAATACGGCGACGAGCGCGTGGCCATGATCGTCACCTACGGCACCATCAAGGCCAAGCAGGCGCTGAAGGACTCCTCCCGCGTCATGGGCTACCCCTTCTCCGTGGGGGAGCGGCTGACCAAGGCCATGCCGCCGGACGTAATGGGCAAAGGCCTGTCCCTGGCCGACGTGCACAACAAGGAAGCCAAGCGGTACGGCGAGGCCGAGGAGCTGCGCGAACTGCTCCGCACCGACCCCGATTCCCAGCGGGTGTTTGACACGGCGCTCGGCCTGGAAGGCCTGAAACGGCAGTGGGGCGTGCATGCGGCCGGCGTGATCATGTCCTCGGATCCGCTGATCGACATCATTCCGATCATGCGCCGTGACCAGGACGGGCAGGTCATCACGCAGTTCGACTACCCCACCTGCGAAGGCCTGGGGCTGATCAAGATGGACTTCCTCGGCCTGCGCAACCTGACGATCGTCTCCGACGCCGTCGAGAACATCAAGAACAACCGCGGCGAGGACCTGGTCCTCGAAGACCTGCCGCTGGACCTGAAGCCCGCCTACGACCTCCTGGCCAGCGGCGACACGCTGGGCGTGTTCCAGCTCGACGGCGGACCCATGCGGTCGCTGCTCAAGAGCATGCGTCCTGACAACTTTGAAGACATCTCCGCGGTCATTGCGCTGTACCGGCCCGGTCCCATGGGTGCGAACTCGCACACCAACTATGCGCTGCGCAAGACCGGCCAGCAGGAAATCACTCCCATCCATCCGGAGCTCGAGGAACCGCTGGCGGAAATCCTGGGCACCACCTACGGCCTGATCGTGTATCAGGAGCAGGTTATGGCCATCGCGCAGAAGGTGGCAGGCTTCAGCCTCGGCCAGGCAGACATCCTGCGCCGGGCCATGGGTAAGAAAAAGAAGTCCGAACTGGACAAGCAGTACGCCGGCTTCCATCAGGGCATGGTGGACCGCGGCTACTCGGAGGCCGCGATCAAGGCACTCTGGGACATCCTGCTGCCGTTCTCCGACTACGCCTTCAACAAGGCGCACTCCGCGGCGTACGGCGTCGTCTCCTACTGGACCGCGTACCTGAAGGCGCAGTATCCGGCCGAGTACATGGCAGCCCTGCTCACCTCGGTCGGTGATGACAAGGACAAGCTGGCCATGTACCTGAACGAGTGCCGCAAGATGGGCATCACCGTGCTGCCGCCGGACGTGAACGAGTCCAGCGTGAACTTCACCCCGGTCGGCACCGACATCCGCTTCGGCATGGGTGCCATCCGCAACGTGGGCGCGAACGTGGTGCAGTCGATGGTCGCCGCCCGCGAGGAAAAGGGCGCGTTCACCAACTTCAAGGACTTCCTGATGAAGGTACCGGCGGTGGTCTGCAACAAGCGCACCATCGAATCCCTCATCAAGGCCGGGGCCTTCGACTCCATGGGTCATGCCCGGCGGCCGCTGGCCATGATCCACGAAGAGGCGATCGACTCCGTCGTCGTGCTCAAGCGCAACGAGGCGGTGGGCCAGTTCGACCTGTTCGCCGCGATCGCCGACCAGGAGCCGGAGGACTCGATCAGCATCGAGATTCCGGACCTGCCGGAGTGGGAAAAGAAGGACAAGCTCTCCTTCGAGCGCGACATGCTCGGCCTGTACGTCTCGGATCATCCGCTGCAGGGGCTCGAGGGCATCCTCAGCCAGCACGCAGATTCCTCCATCACCAACATTGTGGGGGAGGAAGGCCCGGCCGACGGCGCGATCGTCACCATCGCGGGCATGATCACCTCGCTGCAGCGCCGGATCGCGAAAAACAGCGGCAACGCCTATGCCCGCTGCGAGATCGAGGACCTGGCCGGTTCCATGGAGGTCATGTTCTTCGGCCAGGTCTACGGTCCGATCGCCGCGGTGCTGGCCGAGGACCTGATCGTGGTGGTCCGCGGCCGGCTGCAGCGCCGCGACGACGGCGCCGTGACGCTGAATGCGCAGGAACTGACCGTGCCGGACCTCAGCGAGGGGCACTCCGGGCCGGTGGTTATTTCGATGGCCACCTACAAGGCCACGGAGACCGTGGTGACCCAGCTCGGCGACGTGCTGCGCACCCATCCCGGAACCTCCGAGGTGCAGATCCGGCTCAACGGCTCACGCACGGTGGAAGTGATGAAACTGGGCGTTGACATGCGCGTGAACCCCACGCCGTCGTTGTTCGGCGACCTGAAGGTGCTGCTGGGCCCGGCCTGCCTCGACGCCTGAGGCGCCGGGGTTCGGCCCCCTGCAACCGTCCGCGGCCCCCTCGGGGGCGATCCCTCGGGATGCGCTATCGCAGAGCGAGTCCGTGTTCCTTCAGGGCTTCTTCGATGATGCGGAGGGCCTTGGGGCCGACCCCGTGCAGCCGGGAAAGCTCAGCGCGGTCGGCGTCCGCCAAGTCCTTCAGGGACGAATAGCCGGCAGCGCTGAGGCCGCGCGCTGCCGGCGTTCCTACCCCGGGCAGGGAGTCGAGTTCCGTTGTCATCACTCGACCCTAAGGCCGGCGCAGGGCACGCGTGAAGGTACCGGGGAAGGCAAGCGGAGGATCCGGGGGAGGGCAGGGGGACAAGCACGGGCCCAGGGCCGCAGCCTGGCCACATTCGGCGCGGTCAGCACCGGACGCCGTGGGCCGTGCGGACCGAACGTCGGGATCTATCGTGCAGATAACGGGGTTCGGGGTTCGCGGGATCTATCGTGCAGATAACGGTGCTTCGGGAAATCTATCGTGCAGATAAGGGGCTGAAAATGCCCGAAAACCGGCCTTTGAGCGCGTTATCTGCACTATGAATTCTCCGTTGTCCCGTTATCTGCCCGAAGGATGCCTGTCGGATGCGAAAGCCCCGCAACCAGGAGCAGCCCCGCCACCAGGAGCAGCCCTGCGGACAGCGGCTTAGGCCGCAGCCGGCCCGGCGGCCGTTGTTCCGCGCCGGCCGAACATCCGGTCGTAGAGCGTGCTGACTAGGAAGCCGATCAACAGCGCGGCCGCCAGGATCAGGGCAAGAGCCACAACATCGGCACCCAGACCGGTGTCGGTGCCTGAACCGAAGTAGAGGACGCTGCGGACGGCGTTGGCGATGTGGTGCAGGGGTTCCCAGGGCGCGATGGCCCGGAAGAAGCCGGGCAGCGCCTCGAGCGGCACCACGGCTCCGGATGAGGGCAGCCCCATGAGCACCAGGTAGATCATCGAGACCAGCAAGCCGGCGTTGCCGAAGACGGTCAGCAGGGCAAAAACCACGGCCGACACCGCTGACATTGCGAGCCAGCTGGTGAGGAACAGGGTTCCGCCGTTCGGCAGGGGAACGGCCGCGGCGGAGGCCACCCACATCACGACACCGGCTGCGGGTGCCGCCGCAGTGACGAAAATTCCCCACTTGAGCAGCATGGACAGCCACCGGGACGGTGTGGTCCGCCGGGCCACGAGGAACTGCGGTCCGATTTCCAGCGGAGTAATTCCCAGCCGGCCGTCCACCAGGACGTTCACGCCGATGGATCCGGTGAGCCCCAGCACGAGCAGCAGGATCGCGTAGTAGAAGGAACCCATGCCCAGGGCCGTGCCGTCTTCGACCGGATGGTAATTCTCGGTAATCACCTGGACGGGATCCTGAAGCAGAACCGCTGACGCCGCGCTGACGGTGGGGGCCAGCTGCTCCGCCAGCTGGGAGGGGGTGCCGGCCTGCTGCGCGGTGAGCTGCCGGGCGAAGGCCACGGTGGCCGGACCGCCCTTTGCTGCGGCTTCCAGGGTTCGGCGCGCCTGCTCATTCTGGGACTCCGTCAGCTGCTGTTCGACGGCGCTGCGGGCCTGGGCCTCCGCATCTTGTGCTGCGGCGGCGAGTTGCTCACCCAGGGACGCGCTGGCCTCGGCCAGACCCGGTTCAACGACGCCGGCCGCAAGGCGAGCGGCCAGGGCGCCGGCTTTCGGATCGGTGTAGACGCTGACAGCGGGGCGGGCCGACTGCTCCTGCGTCAGTGAACCGGTGACAAGTCCGGTTGCATCGGCGGAGAAGGAGGCAGGGATGACGACGGCGGCATAGACCTCTCCGTTCTCGAGCTGCTCCCGCGCGTCCGCCCAAGAGAGGACCTGAAGGTCCAGTTCCTCTCCCTCGGCGGCGCGGTCGGCGAATCCGTTCACGATCTCCCGTCCCAGATTCTGCGGAGCCGCTCCGTCGGCGCTCCCTTCAAGGCCGGTGTCCTCGTTCACCACTGCCACGGGGAAGTCCTTCAGATGCGCCGTCGGGTTGGCCAGCCCGCCCATGTAAAGGCCCGTGCCGACCGCTGCCAGCAGGACCACCACGAGCATGGGAAGCAGCCAGAACATCGGCGACCGGTAGGGGGAGGCGGGCCGCCGATCCTCCGGCCGGGCGGCGTGGCGGGGGCGGGCTGAAACGGGCGTGGACATGCGGGCATTCCTTCTCGAAGCTCACTGGATACACGAGTGTATTGACTGCCTCCGACGATACACCGATGTATCGTGGAAGGATGAACCCCGCAGGAAAGAGGACCGCCTTGGACGCAGCCGAACCGGCCAAACGGTCCCGAACCGCCACCCGCAACCGCCTGCTGGCAACTTCCGCCGACGTCTTTGCCGAGCGGGGCCTGGAGGGCGCCAGTGTGGAGGAGCTGTGTGCCGCTGCCGGATTTACCCGGGGCGCCTTCTACAGCAACTTCGCCACCAAGACCGATCTGGCGCTGGCCATGTATGAGGACCATGTCAGCCAGTTGGCCGCCCGGCTGCAGGACCAGCTCGACCATTGGCTGCAGCGCGGCGCGCAGGATCCGACCGCCGTCATCGAGCGCATCCTGGAAGGAATGGCTGACTTCACCTCGGACACCGTGTGGCACGCCGTTCGCCTGGAACTGCTGCTGGCCGCCCGGCGATCCGACCGAGTGCGGGTCTTCGTTGCAGGCCAGCGCAACATTCTGGCCGAAGCGGTGACCGCAGCGCTGCTCCGGGTGGCCGATGCCCAGGAAGCGGAGTTCACTGTCGACCCGGCGGAGCTGGCGCGGCTGCTGCTGGCGGTGTACGACGGCCGGCTGAACGAGCAGATCGCCGGCAGCGGCAATTCTGCCGCCAAAGTGAACCTCGTTTCCATCACCTGGTCGAACCTGACCCGGCCCAAAGCCCGTCCGGAGCCGTAACGAAGTCACCGGCTGCCGGCGGGCGGGGGTGCTTGGGTAGAATGGGAAGCGTGAATTCCTCAACCTCCGGACCTGCCTTCGAATCCTTCCGCACCATCGATCTGCGCGGGCAGCATTTGAGCCCGGCTGGTTTGAAGCACGCGATGCCGCGCGCCGAAACCACCACCGATGTGGCTTCCGACGCCGTCGCCGCCATCATCGCGGACGTCAGAACGCGCGGATATGACGCGCTCAGCGAGCTGGCCTCCCGCTTCGACGGCGTGGAGCAGCATCATCCGCTGGTGCCCCGCGAGGCGCTGCGCGAGGCGTTGGCGCAGCTCGATCCGCCCGTCCGGGCCGCCCTGGAAGAGTCCATCCGGCGGGCCCGGCTCTTTGCCGAGGCCCAGCGCCCGCAGAACACCGATCTGCAGATCGGGCCCGGCGCCAACGTTTCGCAGAACTGGCTCCCGGTGGGCCGCGTGGGTCTGTACGTTCCGGGCGGGCTGGCCGTGTATCCGTCGTCAGTGGTGATGAACGTGGTGCCCGCCCAGGCCGCCGGCGTCCCTTCGCTCGCCCTGGCGTCCCCGCCGCAGCGGGAGTTCGGCGGGCTGCCGCACCCCACCATTCTGGCTGCCGCGGAGCTGCTGGGCATCGAAGAGGTGTACGCCATGGGCGGCGCCCAGGCCATTGCAGCCTTCGCCTACGGCATTCCCGCGGCCGGAGTTAACCCGGAACTGGCGCCGGTCGACGTCGTCACGGGGCCGGGCAACGTTTACGTGGCGACCGCCAAGCGGCTGGTGAAGGGCGTCGTGGGGATCGATGCCGAAGCCGGTCCCACCGAAATCGCCATCCTGGCCGACGCCGGAGCGGATCCGCGCCTTGTTGCCGCTGACCTGATCAGCCAGGCCGAGCACGATCCCAATGCCGCCTCGGTCCTCGTCACCGATTCCCCGGACCTGGCGGGCCGGGTCCGGCATGAACTGGGCCGGCAGGTTCAGGCCACCCGGCACCGTGCCCGGGTGGAAACCGCGCTGTCAGGTCCCCAGTCCGGCACCATCCTGGTGGATGACCTGGACCAGGGGATCGCCGTCTGCAATGCCTACGGGGCCGAACACCTGGAAATCCAGACCGCCGGTGCCGCCGCAGACGCAGCCCGCATCACCAGCGCCGGGGCCATCTTTGTCGGAAACTACAGCCCCGTCAGCCTGGGCGACTACTGCTCCGGATCCAACCACGTGCTCCCCACGGCCGGGACTTCAGCCTTCTCCTCCGGCTTGAACGTGACCACCTTCATGCACGCCATCCAGGTCATCAACTATGACCGGGCTGCCCTGCAGGAAGTCAGCACCCATGTCGTGGCGCTGTCCCGGGCCGAGGACCTGCCCGCTCACGGCGACGCCGTGTCCGTCCGGTTCGAAGCCTGACCACCATATGTAGTAGCGGGTGCTACTACATATGGTGAGAGGCAGTTGGTGATGTCGGGGTTGCGGCTCTAGAATGAGTGCGCAGCTCAGCTCTGCTGCACCGGGACTGGTTCCCCGGTGCGGTCGGGTCCGGGATGCAGCCCGCTTCCGACCTCCAGCGAAAGGACTCCGGATGTACTGTCCGTTCTGCCGCAACGCTGATTCCCGAGTCGTTGACAGCCGTCTGGCCGACGACGGTTCGGCGATCCGCCGCCGCCGCCAGTGCCCCGAGTGCGGGCGCAGGTTCAGCACGGTGGAGACCACGAGCCTGAGCGTCATCAAGCGGTCGGGCGTGGGAGAGCCGTTCAGCCGCGGCAAGGTGATCAACGGTGTGCGCAAAGCCTGCCAGGGCCGGCCCGTCAGCGAGGACGACCTGGCCATGCTGGCCCAGGAGGTCGAGGAATCGATCCGTGCCAGCGGAGTAGCCGAAATTGATGCCCACGAGGTGGGACTGGCCATCCTGAAGCCGCTGCAGAAGCTCGACCAGGTGGCATACCTGCGGTTTGCCAGCGTCTACCAGGCCTTCGAATCGCTGGAGGACTTCGAGGCTGCCATAGCTGAACTGCGCGAAGAATCCCCGCGTGCTTCCACCGTCCCCGCCGGAGCCCAGCGGCCGCTGACCGCCCGCTGAGCTTCCCCGGAGCGGAGCCCCGAACCCTTCCCCGGAGCGGAGCCCCGAACCCTGAGACTCGAACCCTGAGACCCGAACAAAACCGGGCCCGGACGCAGCGGAAGCGGCGGCAGGTCTCCCCGCCGCCGCTTCCGAGCCGGCCCCCGCGTGGTGCGGGTCCTACTTGATGTAGTTGAAGTGCATGGCCGCCTGCAGGGCAGCGCCGACAATGCCGGCATTGTTCTTGAGGTTGGCGGTGACCAGCGGCGTGCGCAGGTTCAGCAGCGGCAGGAAGTCCTCGCTGCGCTTGGAGATGCCGCCGCCGACGACAAAGAGGTCCGGCGAGAACAGGAACTCCACATGGGAGAAGTACCGCTGGAGCCGCGTGGCGTATTCCTCCCAGGTGATCCCGTCGCGTTCCCGGGCGGAGGCGGAGGCCCGGGTCTCGGCGTCGTGCCCGTCAATCTCCAGATGGCCCAGTTCCGCATTGGGGACCAGCATGCCCCTGTAGATCAGCGCCGAGCCAATGCCCGTGCCCAGGGTGATCACCAGGACGGTGCCGTCCACCTCGCGGCCGGCGCCGTAGCGGGCCTCCGCCAGGCCGGCGGCATCGGCGTCATTCATGACCTGAACATCGCGGCCCAGCGCCTTGGTGAGCAGCGTGTCAACGTCCGTGTCAATCCAGCTCTTATCCACATTGGCTGCGGAGCGGGCAATGCCGTGCTGGATGATGGCCGGGAACGTGACGCCCACCGGAACCTCGGGGCCGGGGCCGTCCGGGCGGGAGGAGAGCTCCGCCACGATCTGGCCGACGACGCCGGCCACTGCTTCGGGTGTCGCGGGCTGCGGGGTGGGAATGCGGAACCGCTCGCCAACCAGCTTGCCCTTGGTCAGGTCGACGATGCCGCCCTTGATGCCGGTGCCACCGATATCAATGCCAATGACCGCGTTGGCGTCGCCGTGCTTACTCTTGTGTTTCTTGGCCATGGTTCTCCAGAAGTAGGTCTGTCTCGGCTGCGTGAACGCTGCTAAGGGAGGGTCAGGATTTCGGCGCCGGTGTCCGTCACGAGCAGGGTGTGCTCAAACTGGGCGGTGCGTTTGCGGTCCTTGGTCAGGACGGTCCAATTGTCGTCCCACATGTCCCACTCGATGGTGCCGAGTGTGAGCATAGGCTCAATGGTAAACACCATTCCCGGTTCAATGAGACGGCTGTAGGCCGGCGCGGCGTCGTAGTGCGGAATGATGAGCCCGGTGTGGAACGCCTCGCCCACACCGTGGCCGGTGAAATCGCGGACCACGCCGTAGCCGAAGCGCTTTGCGTAGGACTCGATGGTGCGGCCGATGACGTTGATCTCGCGGCCCGGCATGACTGCCTTGATGGCCCGGCGCAGGGATTCGGAGGTGCGCTCGACCAGGAGGCGGGACTCTTCGTCCACGTCGCCCACCAGGAACGTCCAGTTCGTGTCGCCGTGCACGCCGTTGAGGTAGGCGGTGATGTCGATGTTGATGATGTCGCCGTCGTTCAGCACCGTGGTGTCGGGAATGCCGTGACAGATGACCTCATTGACCGAGGAGCACAGGGACTTGGGAAAGCCGCGGTAGCCCAGGGTTGACGGGTAGGCGTGGTGGTCGAGCAGGAATTCGTGGCCCACACGGTCCAGTTCATCGGTGGTGACGCCGGGAACGATGTGCTTGCCGACCTCCACGATGGCCTGGGCGGCGATCTTGCTGGCGACCCGGATTTTCTCGATGGTCTCGGCGGACTTGACCTCGGAACCGGTGAACGGGGTGGGAGCTTCCTTGCCCACGTATTCCGGACGCGGGATTGACGCGGGAACCGGCAGGCGCGGGCTCACGGTTCCCGGAGCGAGACGGCCAAGGGGTGCAGTGGCAACAGTTTGGGGCATACCATCGATCTTATCGCCGGACGGCCCATGCCGTGGCACGGGGGTGCCCCACCCGGGGTTCGGAAGCATTTTTTGAAGGAGAGCACACCATGGCTGAGTACTGGTTCAATGTCGTCACCCACGAGGTCGAAAAGGGCCCCCAGTCCGACTGGACCAAGCTGCTGGGCCCGTACTCGACTCCCGAGGAAGCAGAACTGGCCCTGCAGAAGGTCCAGCAGCGCAATGAGGCCTGGGACAAGGAAGACGAAGAAAACCGCAACTGGTAGGCAGCGGCACCTGGACGCCTTCGGGGCGCCGAGATGGCAGTAAGTGCATGTCCCAGGGCTGGGACGAGCACTTACTGCCATCTCGCGGAACTGCTGAGCCGCGTGCGGTACCGGAACGCATTACGCGTATAGGGCGCCCACCATTGAGCCGAGCCCGCCGGCCAGGACGTGAGCCTGGGACAGCGGCATCCACCAACACTCCCAGCGTTTCGGCCCGCCGCCGTGTTCGGGATCGTCTTCACCGGCTTGCCAGCGTTCACTGAGGGGACGTGCAGCGGTGGTGAGGAGGAAAAAATGGCGGGTGGCTATTTCGAACCGGGCCGGGGAATAGTCGTACGCCGCGGTCCCCAGGTTCCGCACCACTGTCGCACCCAGACCGGTTTCCTCCCGCACTTCCCGAACCGCCGCTGCTGCCGGAGCCTCCCCAGGGCGCACCGTTCCCGCCGGCACCTGGACGCCGGCCACTTCCAACGGAACATCGAGATGGGTGAAAACCAGCAGGTGTTCCTGGCAGACCACATAGCAGACGGCTTTGGTGCTGGTGCTCTTCTCCATCGGATGAGCCTACATTCCGGCTGCGTTCGGCGGCCCGGGGCTGCGCGGGCAGCAACGGTTCAGGTTTCTTGGCCTTTTGCGGCGCCTGAGCGCGTGCCGGCGGGGATACGGCGGGTTCGCGCACCAGTTCCCACCCTTTGTGACGCCTGTTACTGGTGGGACCACATTAGTAACAGGAATGCACAGACAGTGGGAACCAGCGCGGCTGAGGCCGAGCAAGGCCCCGCCAGGCGGACCTGCCCGCCGGGAGGCGGCCTTGGAGCGGGAGGCGGAACGCCGATCCGCTCCTAGAAGCTGTGCTCCGGCCCCGGGAACGTGCCGCTGCGCACTTCATCGGCGTAGGCGCGTGCCGCGGAGGACAGGACCGAGCGGACATCCGCAAACTGCTTGACGAAACGCGGCAGCTTGTCCCCGCGCATTCCGGCCATGTCCTGCCAGACCAGGACCTGCCCGGTGGTGGCGTTGCCGGCGCCGATGCCGATGGTGGGAACGGCAACGGCGGCATCCACCTCGGCGGCGACGTCGGCCGGCACCATTTCCATCAGGACACAGAAGGCTCCCGCCTCGGCCAGGGCGGCGGCGTCGTCGAGCACTGTCCGGCGCGCGTCGCCGCGGCCCTGCACCCGATAGCCGCCCAGGGCATGCTCACTCTGCGGCGTGAAGCCCACATGCGCCATCACCGGAATCCCCGCGGCCACCAGAGCGCTGACGTGCGGCGCGTAAAACGCACCGCCCTCCATCTTGACCGCGTGCACCAGCCCCTCCTTGAGGAGGCGGATGGAGGACTCGACGGCCTGCGCGGGGGAGATCTCGTAGGAGCCGAAGGGCAGGTCGCAGACCACCAGGGCGCGGCTCGCTCCGGACGTCACCGAACGTGCGAACACGATCATCTCGTCGAGCGTGATCGGCAGCGTGGTGGCGTGGCCCATGACGTTGTTCGCCGCCGAATCACCCACCAGCAGCACCTCGATGCCGGCCTCGTCGAAGATGGCGGCGGTGTACTGGTCATAGGCGGTGAGCATCGCGAAATGCTGTCCTGAATCCTTGATCTGCTGCAGGTGCGGGATGCGGATCCGGCGCGGTCCGGCGGGTTTCCCGGGGGCAGCGGAGCTGGCAGGTCCGGCAGTGTAGGGGGCGGGGTGTTCGGCGTCGGTCATGCGCCGAGCCTACTAAACAAGCGCGGCGTTGCGGCCCCGGTCCCGCAAGCCGGTACCGCTGACTGCGGCAGCCGGCGGCGGCACGCAGGCACAAGCCGGCGGCGCGTGCAGTGCCGGCCGGCGTAATGCGGTGCCGCGCCAGCCTGCGACGGCGGTAATCCGCCGCGGGATAGGTAGAGTGAAGGAAGGCTTGAAACGCAGGGGCTGCCCGGAAGGATCCGGGTGCGGTCCCACAGTCCAGAAAGAGGGTAGGGATGAACCGCCAGCAGGAATTCGTTTTGCGCACCATCGAAGAGCGAGACGTCCGGTTTGTGCGGTTGTGGTTTACCGATGTTGTGGGCACGCTGAAGTCGGTGGCGCTGGCCCCCGCCGAGGTGGAAGGCGCCTTCGAGGAGGGCCTGGGCTTCGACGGTTCCTCGATCGAGGGCCTGGCCCGCGTCTTCGAGTCCGACATGCTGGCCCAGCCGGACCCCTCCACGTTCCAGATTCTGCCCTGGCGCGGTGACTCCGAGCAGACCTCCCGGATGTTCTGCGACATCCTCACCCCGGACGGCCAGCCCTCCGCGGCCGATCCCCGCAACGTCCTCAAGCGCCAGCTGGCCAAGGCCGCTGACATGGGCTTCACTTGCTACACCCACCCCGAGATCGAGTTCTACCTGCTGAAGTCCGATGAGCTCGGTCCCGACGGCGAGCCCGTCCCCGTGGACCGGGCCGGCTACTTCGACCACGTTCCCGGCGGCGTGGCCCAGGACTTCCGCCGCACGGCTGTCTCCATGCTCGAAGCCGTGGGCATCTCGGTGGAGTTCAGCCACCACGAGGCCGGCCCCGGCCAGAACGAAATTGACCTGCGCTACGCTGATGCGCTGCAGACGGCCGACAACATCATGACGTTCCGCACCGTGGTCAAGGAAGTGGCACTGACCACCAGCTGCTACGCCACGTTCATGCCCAAGCCGTTCTCCGACCACCCCGGTTCCGGCAT
This sequence comes from Arthrobacter sp. zg.Y820, assembly GCF_030125555.1. Taxonomy (NCBI): domain Bacteria; kingdom Bacillati; phylum Actinomycetota; class Actinomycetes; order Micrococcales; family Micrococcaceae; genus Arthrobacter; species Arthrobacter sp. zg.Y820. Next base: position 302,248 of record NZ_JASKLX010000010.1, on the reverse strand, counting down.
GCACACGCACCTGTCCCTGTTCGAGGGCGACACCAACGCGTTCTTCGAAGCCGGAGCCGAGTTCCAGCTCTCCCGCACCGCCCGCCAGTTCATCGCCGGCGTGCTGCGCCACGCGCCGGAGTTCACCGCGGTGACGAACCAGTTCGTCAATTCCTACAAGCGGCTCTGGGGCGGCGGCGAAGCCCCGAGCTACGTGTCCTGGGGCCACAACAACCGCTCCGCCCTGGTCCGGGTTCCGCTGTACAAGCCGGGGAAGGGCCAGTCGGCGCGCATCGAATACCGCGGCATTGACTCAGCAGCCAACCCGTACCTGTCCTACGCCGTCCTGCTCGGCGCCGGGCTCAAGGGCATTGAAGAGGGCTACGAGCTGCCCGCCGGCGCAGAGGACGACGTCGAGAGCCTCTCGGCGGCCGAACGCCGCGCCATGGGCCTGGATCCGCTGCCGGCCTCGCTGCACGACGCCGTCCGGGCCATGGAAGAGTCCGAACTGGTGGCCGACATCCTGGGCGAGCAGGTCTTCGAGAACTTCCTGCGCAACAAGCGCGCCGAGTGGAACGAGTACCGCCAGCACGTCACGCAGTTTGAGCTGAAGAAAAACCTGGGCATTCTCTAGCCACCCGCCGGTACTGAGCGTTACGGAGGAATGAAGGATATGGAGGACCTCCTATGAGTCTCACCCGCCGGCTGATTGCCGCAGGCTTCACGGACCTGGAAAAAAGCAGCCGCTTCCTGCAGGCGCCCGAACTCGAGGGGCTGGACGAAGCGGTGCTGTTCACCGGGTTCCTGCAGGCCGCGGACCCGGACCTGGCCCTGCAGTCACTGGTGCGGCTGCTGGACCGGGTGCCCGAGCTGCGCGAGCTGGTCGAAGGCGGCGAAGAGGCAAGCGAAGCCCTCTTCCGGCTGCTGGGCGCCTCCGAGGCGCTGGCCGAATTCCTCATGCGCCACCCCGAGGCCGCCGACAGCCTGCGGGTGCCGCTGCGCGCTGAACCGGCGGAGGTACCGGGAGACATCCTCCGCGCGTCGCTGCTGGAATCGGTCAAGGCCGGCACCGGGGACGCTCCGGTGGCGGGCCTGACGGGGACCGAGGCGTACGTGGCCCTGCGTGCGCGGTACCGCAAGCACCTGCTGGACCTGGCCGTGCGCGACCTGGGGGCGGCGTCGCCCGCCGATGTCCTGCCCGCCGTCGGGCGCGAGCTCGCTGACCTGGCCGGCGCCGCCCTGGAGGCCGCGCTGGCGGTCTCCCGCGCGGAACTCGCCGCCAGCTATTCGGCGGAGGACATTTCCCGGGTGCGCCTTGCCGTGATTGCCATGGGCAAGTGCGGAGCCCGGGAGCTGAACTACATTTCCGACGTCGATGTCATCTACGTGATGGAATCCGCCGGGCTCGACGAGACCCTGGCCGCGAAAATCGGCACCGCTCTCGCCGCCGGCATCTCCCGTGCGATCAACGCCTCGGCGCCCGAGCCGGCGCTGTGGGAGGTGGACACCAACCTGCGGCCCGAGGGCAAGGACGGCCCGCTGGTGCGCACCCTGGACTCCCACCTGAGCTACTACACCCGCTGGGCGCACACCTGGGAGTTCCAGGCGCTGCTCAAGGCCCGCGCCGCCGCCGGGGATCCCGACCTGGGCCGGCGCTACGAGGAAGCCGTGGCCCCGCTGATCTGGTCCAGCACCGAACGCGAGGGTTTCGTGGAGTCGGTCCAGGCCATGCGCCGCAGGGTGACCGACAACATTCCCGGCCACGAGGAGGCCCGCCAGCTGAAGCTGGGCAGCGGCGGCCTGCGCGACGTCGAATTCACCGTCCAGCTGCTGCAGCTGGTGCACGGCCGGACCGATGAAACGCTGCGGGTGCGCGCCACGACGGCTGCCATCGCGGCCCTGAGTGAGGGCGGCTACATCGGGCGCAGCGACGCCGTCGACCTCGACGCCGCCTACCGCTACCTGCGCGTCCTGGAGCACCGCATCCAGCTGGTGCATATGCGCCGCACGCACCTGATGCCGGACACCGAACCGGCCCTGCGCGCCCTGGCCAAGGCCGCCAGCGGTTCGCTCGCCGTAGGCCGGCCCACCGCCGAACGGCTGACCGACACCTGGCAGCGCACCAAGCGCCTCGTCCGCCGGCTGCACGAAAGCATCTTCTATCGCCCGCTGCTGAACACCGCCTCCAACCTCAGCGTGGACGAGGTCAAGCTCTCTCCGGCCGCCGCACAGGCCCGGCTCGCAGCGCTGGGTTATGCGGATCCGAAGGGGGCCATGCGGCACATCGAGGCCCTCACCGTCGGGATCAGCCGCCGCGCCGCCCTCCAGCGCCAGCTGCTGCCGGTGCTGCTGGGCTGGCTGGCCGACGGCGTGGACCCCGACGCCGGGCTGCTGGGCTTCCGGCGGCTGAGCGAGTCGCTGGGGGAGACGCACTGGTACCTGGGGATGCTGCGTGATTCCTCGGCCGCGGGGGAGCGGCTGTGCTCCATCCTGTCGTCCAGCCGGTTCATCACGGACCTGCTCGAGGTCTCGCCCGAAGCCACCGCCTGGCTGGCCACCGACAAGGACCTGACCCCGCTGTCGTTTGACGCGCAGTGGCAGGAAATCCGGTCCAAAATGTCCCGCCACCCCGATCCGCGGGCGGCCATGCGGCTGGTCCGCCTGATCCGGCGCCGGGAAATGCTGCGCATCGCGCTCGCCGACAGCGCCGGGCTGCTGACGCAGGAGGAAGTTGGCCGGGCGCTCGCCGACGCCGACCGGGCAGCGGTCCTGGGGGCGCTGCACGTCGCCGAGGGCGAGGTGTTCGCCGGCGAGGAGAAACTCACGGACATGCTGGTGGTGGCCATGGGCCGCCAGGGCGGCCGCGAAATCGGCTACGGGTCCGACGCCGACGTCCTGTACGTCCACCGTGCCGTGCCCGGGGCCGACCCGGGCGCTGCCCAGTCCCAGGCCGAACGCATTGTCGGCCAGCTCTCGGCCCTGCTGCAGCAACCGTGCACGCCGGCGATCCTGGCGGAAAAAGTGCTGGTCCTGGATGCCGGCCTGCGCCCGGAAGGGCGCAACGGTCCGCTGGTGCGCAGCCTGGGGTCCTACCGCGAGTACTACAGCCGCTGGTCGCTGATCTGGGAGGCGCAGGCACTGGTCCGCGCCCGCCCGATGGCCGGCAGCGACGACCTGGCCGAGGACTTCATCGACCTCATCGATCCCATCCGCTACTCAGCCGGCGTGAGCGAAAACGACATCCGCGAGATCCGCCGCATCAAGGCGCGGGTGGAAAATGAACGACTGCCCCGCGGGGCGGATTCCTCCCGGCAGCTGAAGCTCGGCCGCGGCGCCCTCAGCGACGTCGAGTGGCTGGTGCAGCTGCTGCAGCTCGAGTACGCCGGCACACATCCGGAGCTCCGGACCACCGCCACGCTGCCGGCGCTGGACGCAATCGCGGCTGCCGGCCTGCTGCCCGAGGCGGATACGGCCATCCTGCGGGAGGCTTGGCTGCTCGCCAGCCGGATCCGAAGCGCCAACGTCATCCGCGGCGGACGGAACCCCGACGTGTTGCCTTCCTCACGTCGGGAGCTCGAGGCAGTGGCCCGCTGGTGCGGCTACGGCGCCGGCCAGGGAGGCGTTTTGGAGGAAAACTACCTACGAATCACGCGCCGATCGCGGGCAGTCTTCGAACGCTGGTTCTACGGCTACAACTCCCACTGACCCCGGAGCCGCCAGTCTCCCGGTTAGTTCCTGCGCCGTGCGCTCGGTAGTCTCTATGAGGCATTATCGGCATTTCTGTGCCGTTTCGGAACATCTAGGAGACGTTTTCACCTTGCATACTGGCAAACGGGCCCTCCGGGGCCGGGCTAAGTTCGCCGCGCCCTTCATAGCGGTGACCGCGGCCATCGCACTGCTCCTTGGCGTCCCCGCAACCGGGGCCTTCGCAGCAGATACCACCGGCGGCGTCTCGGGCCAGAGCTTCGCCGTCGGCACCGACACCACGTTCGCCCCCTTCGAATTCCGCCAGGACGGCGAACTCGTGGGCATCGACATGGACCTCATCAACGCGATTGCCGAGGAGGAGGGATTCAGCGTCGACATCCGCTCCCTCGGTTTTGACGCGGCCCTGCAGTCCCTGCAATCCAACCAGGTGGACGGCGTCATCGCGGGCATGTCCATCACCGAGGAACGCCAGAAGGTCTTCGACTTCTCGGACCCCTACTTCGAATCCGGCATCCAGATGGCTGTCGCGGAGACGAACGACGAGGTTTCCAGCTACGAGGACCTGGCCGGCAAGCGCGTGGCGGTCAAGACCGGCACCGAGGGCCAGACCTTCGCAGAATCCATCAAGGACGAGTACGGCTTCAGCGTGGTGGCGTTCGCGCAGTCCGCGCAGATGTACGACGACGTGAAGTCCGGCGGTTCCGTGGCAGTCTTCGACGACTACCCGGTGCTGGCCTACGGCGTCGCTTCCGGCAACGGGCTGAAGACCGTCACGGAGAAGGAAGCCGGTTCCTCCTACGGCTTCGCCGTGAACAAGGGGACCAACCCCGAACTGCTGGAGGCCTTCAATGCCGGCCTGGCCGAGCTGAAGGCCAGCGGTGAATACGACGAGATCATCGACCGCTACCTGGACGCCGGTGCCAAGGATTCCAGCTTCTGGTCGCTGGTCACCGACAACGCCCCGGCCTTCGCCAAGGGCATGGGCCTGACCCTGCTGGCAACCGCCCTGTCGCTGGTCTTCGCCCTGGTGCTAGGTGTGCTCTTCGGCTTCTTCAAGGTTGGCAACAACGTCATCCTGCGCGGCATCGCGACCACCTACGTGGCGATCTTCCGCGGCACTCCGGTGCTGGTCCAGGCGTTCTTCTTCTACTTCGGGCTGCCGCAGCTGATCGGCCAGCCGGTGGACGTGCTGACCGCCGGCGTGCTGACCCTGTCGCTGAACGCGGGCGCCTACATGACCGAAATCGTGCGCGGCGGCATCCAGTCGGTGGATCCGGGCCAGATGGAAGCCTCCCGCAGCCTGGGCTTGGGCTACGGCAAGACCATGCAGAAGGTCATTATTCCGCAGGCCGTGAAGATCATGACGCCGTCCTTCATCAACCAGTTCGTCATCACCCTGAAGGACACCTCACTGCTGGCCGTGATCGGTTTCGCCGAACTCACCTACCAGGCCCAGCAGATCTACGCCGTGAACTTCCGGACCGCCGAGGTGCTGCTGATCGTTGCGGCCCTGTACTTCATCGTCATCACGCTGCTGACCAAGCTGGCGGATGTTCTGGATAAGAGGTTTAACAAGTGAGCAAGATCGTAACCCGCGGACTGCGCAAGTCCTACGGATCCAACGAGGTCCTCAAGGGCCTGGACGTCTCCGTCGCCGAGGGCGAGGTGGTGTGCGTGATCGGCCCGTCCGGTTCGGGCAAGTCCACCTTCCTGCGCTGCCTGAACAAGCTCGAGGACATCACGGCCGGCGAGGTCGAGGTCAACGGCTACAGCCTGACCGACCCGAAGGTGGACCTGAACAAGGTCCGCCAGAACATCGGCATGGTCTTCCAGCACTTCAACCTGTTCCCGCACATGAGCGTGCTGCAGAACGTCATGCTCGCGCCGCTGGAACTGAAGAAGGGTTCCAAGGCAGAGGTCCGCGCGAACGCCCTGCGCCTCCTGGAACAGGTGGGACTGGCCGACAAGGCCGACGCCCGCCCGGCGCAGCTTTCGGGCGGCCAGAAGCAGCGTGTGGCCATTGCGCGGGCGCTGGCCATGGCTCCGGACATCATGCTCTTCGACGAAGCCACCTCCGCGCTTGATCCGGAAATGGTCGGCGAGGTCCTGCAGGTCATCCGCGACCTGGCCAAGGCCGGCATGACCATGGTCGTCGTGACCCACGAGATGGGCTTTGCCCGCGAAGTGGCAGACCGCGTGATCTTCATGGCTGACGGCGTCATCGTGGAAGAGGGCGTGCCGGAGGACCTCTTCTCCCGGCCCGAGCAGCCCCGGCTGCAGGACTTCCTGGCCAAGGTGCTCTAGCTCCGCTTGTGGCAGCGCCGGGATGTCCGGCGCCACCGCGACGACGGCGGCCGTTCCCTCCGGGGGCGGCCGCCGTCGTCGTACTCCGGCCGGTTCGGTGGGTTCCCGCGTGACCAGACCCACGTTGAAGCGGCCAGACCGGGCTCCTAGACTTAATGGTGGCCGGGATTTGTTGGCGGCGCGGCGAAATTCATCCGCCCGCCAGTCCCCGCCTTGGAGCGGACGAGCCGTTGCGCCGTCCGGTACCTCATCTTCCGGCAATGACGGCGTTCTGCCTCCCGGAAATCTCCACCACAACGATAGGAGTCCCATCCATGCCGAAGCATGCTGCGCAAACCCGGAACCGTACCGGATCTTCCCTGACCGCCCAGATCACCGCTATCGCTGTTGGCTGCGTCCTCGTGGCCGGCGGGGTGTCGGCCGCCGAAATCAGCATTTTGAACAACGCGCGTGTTGATGCTTCCGTCAGCGCTGAGCTGGTGTCCTAACGAAGCAACCGGACTGCCCGCCGTTCCTGGCCGGGTTTCTGCCAGGAATCGGCTACCGTAAGAAATGTGGGCCGTACGAGCCCGGCGCCGCTATCCAATCCAGGAGAACCCCATGACATCGCCACTGCCCGGCTGGTACCAGGATCCGCTGAACCCGGACCAGCTGAAATGGTGGGATGGCCAGCAGTGGAGTGCTCACACCATGCCGCTGCCGGCGGCCGACACTGCCGACTCCTTCAGCCCGGTGCAGCCCGCAGCGCCCACGGCCCGGGAGGACCAATCCCCGGAGGCATTCGACGTCCCGGCCGCCGCCGAGGACGTGCCGTCTTATCCCGGCAGCCAGGGATATCCCGGCGGCCAGCAGCAGGCTTTTCCGCCCTATTCCGGCTATCCGGGGCAGCAGTCGGGCCATCCGGGGCAGGCCCAGGGCTATACGGACCAGGCCGGGCATGTTGGCTACCAGAACTACCAGCAGGGGTACGCCGGCTCCCGGCCCGCATACTCCGGCTACCCCGGATATCAGGGCTTTCCCGGCTATCCTGCGCGGACCCGCAGCAATCCTGTCGCCCTGACCGGCTTCATCCTGGGAATCGTATCCCTCTTCCTGTTCTTCATTCCGTTCGTGGGCACCGCCGTGGGTCTTGCCGCGGGAGCCTTTTCCGCCATCGGGCTGTCGAACCAGAGCGACCGGGCACCGATGTACAAGGTCTTCGGGGTCATCGGCCTGGTGCTGGGCATCATCTTCACGCTTTTGTCGGTCCTGGTCCTTTTCGTGTTCCTCTCCAGTTCCCTTTATTACTAGGGATTCCTGGCCGACAGTCCGCGGCAATCCGTTTGGTGAGCATCTGCTTGCCACCTGTGGTTTCATGGCCTTGGGTCCGGGCGAAACGGGACAGCTCATCTTTTAGCCAGTACCGCCGGAGAGATTCAGCTCCGGTGGCGCAGTCGGTTAAGGGCGGCCGTTCGGTCCCCGGACTCTTTCCGCAGCGATAATATTCCCACCCTCCACCTCTTGTGCCCGCAGTAGCTAGTGTTACTATTTAGCAGTAGTCAGTATCGCCAAGTAGTACGGAGGGGCCTTAGTGGCCAAGCAGATGACCGAGATGCTCAAGGGCACTCTTGAGGGCATCGTCCTGGCGATCCTGGCCGTGCGGCCGGCGTACGGCTACGAGATCACGGCCCGGCTGCGCGAGCAGGGTTTCTCGGACATCGTCGAGGGCACGGTCTACGCACTGCTGGTTCGAATCGAGAGACGCGGCCTCGTGGATGTCGAAAAGGTCCCCTCGGAAAAGGGCCCGCCCCGCAAGGTTTATTCGCTCAACGCCCTGGGCGGAGAGTACCTCGAGGAGTTTTGGGGTTCATGGGGATTCCTCGCAGAACGGATCGAACAGCTCCGCCGCCGGATCAACAACCCGCAGCAAGGAGAGTAGCCATGGCCGCAAAATGGATCGAGCAGGTGACCGGCTCGTTCGAGGACAAGAAGCGCTGGCGACAGTACAAGGCCCGCAAGGAAGAGCTCCCCGCCAACTACCGCACGGCGGTCGAGGGACTTGAACGGTATTTCATGTACGCCCGGCCGATCGCCAACGGCAGGATCCTGGTCCAGATGCACGATGACCTCGCGGACCTGTTTGAACGAGCCGCTGCCGATGAGACACCAATCCGCGACATCGTCGGGAATGATCCGGTGGAATTTGCTGACACCTTTATCCAGAACTACGCGGACGGCCAGTGGATCAACAAGGAGCGAAAGCGCCTGAACGACGCGATAGAGCAGGCCGCCCGCGAGCCGTAACCGAGCACAACCCGAGCCGGAACCGGAGAACCGGACATGACCACCTACCAATCACCTGGCACCGCCATACGGGTCCAGGGAATCCAGAAGTCATTCAAGGACCTGCACGTACTGCGGGGGGTCACCTTCGATGTGGGCCGGGGGAGCATCTTTGCGCTGCTCGGCTCGAACGGTGCAGGCAAGACCACGCTGGTGCGGATACTGGCGACAACATTGACGGCCGACGCCGGCAGTGCCACGGTCTGCGGCTTCGACGTCGCCGCCAAACCCGGCGGCGTCCGCGGGTCGATCAGCCTGACCGGCCAGTTCGCGGCAATCGATGACGTGCTGACAGGCAGGGAGAACCTTGTCCTTATCGCCAAGCTGCGCCAGCTGAAGAAACCCGGCAAGATTGCCGACGACCTGCTCGCCCGGTTCTCGCTGAGCGATGCCGGAAATCGCAGGGCTTCGACCTACTCGGGCGGCATGCGCCGGCGGCTGGACATTGCGATGAGCCTCATCGGCCATCCGCCGGTCGTCTTCTTGGACGAGCCGACCACCGGCCTCGACCCCCAGGCACGCATCGAGGTGTGGCAGACCATCAGGCAACTCGCCGACAACGGCACCACGGTGCTGCTCACGACACAGCATCTCGACGAGGCGGAGCATCTCGCCGACCGGATCGCGATCCTCCACAGGGGCACGATCATTCAGAACGGCACCCTCGCTGAACTCAAGCAGCTCCTTCCACCCGCCAAGGTCGAGTACATCGAGAAGAGGCCCTCCCTGGAGGACGTCTTCCTCAGCCTTGTTGGGGGCAGCGACGGCCCGGTTTCTTCGGGAGAGGACCTGAGATGACCACGCACACGCTCGGCAACACACGTGTCCTGACCGGACGGTCGCTGCGCCACATCCAGCGCAGCCCCGACACGATCATCACCACCGCCGTTACGCCCGTCGCCCTGATGCTCCTGTTTGTCTACGTCTTCGGCGGCGCGATAAACACCGGATCCGACGAGTCCTACGTGAACTACATGCTTCCCGGCATCCTGCTGATTACCATCGCGTCCGGCGTCGCCTACACTGCCTACCGGCTTTTCCTTGACCTGCAGGGCGGCATCTTCGAACGCTTTCAGTCAATGCCCATCGCGAGGTCGAGCGTGCTCTGGGCGCACGTCTTCACCTCCCTGGCGGCGAACCTGATCTCCATCGCGGCGGTCACCGGCGTCGCGCTGATCCTGGGGTTCCGCAGCGGAGCCTCAGCGGCTGCGTGGCTCGCCGTCCTGGGAATCCTGCTCCTGTTTACCCTGGCGCTGACGTGGATCGCTGTGCTTGCCGGGCTCTCGGCCAAGACTGTCGACGGCGCGAGCGCGTTCAGCTACCCGCTGATCTTCCTGCCGTTCATCAGCTCGGCCTTCGTTCCCACCGGCACCATGCCCGGCCCGGTGGCCTGGTTTGCCGAGAACCAGCCCGTGACATCCATCGTGGACACCATCCGGGCCCTGTTCGCGCAGCAGCCCGTCGGCAGCGACATCTGGATAGCCCTCGGCTGGCTCGCCGGTATCCTCGCTCTGGGCTACGCCTTGGCGACTGCCAAGTACCGCAGCAAAATCACCTGACCCCGAACCCAGCCCCGAAATGGCACAAAGTGCTCGTCTGAGCGCTGAGAAGAGCACTTTCTGCCATCTCGGGGGGTGGGGGCGAAACAAAAAAAGAGTCCGCACGTGCAGCCGTCACCGAAGTGCCGGCCGCTCGTGCGGACTCCCTGCGGACTGAACCCGGTTCAGCCGCGGATGCTAATTAGCAGCCGTAGTACAGCTCGAACTCGTACGGGTTCGGGCGCAGCAGGAGCGGCTTGATCTCGTATTCGCGCTTGTACTCGATCCAGGTGTCAATCAGGTCCTGGGTGAAGACACCGCCGGCCTGGAGGAACTCGTTGTCGTTCTCCAGGGCCTCCAGTGCTTCTTCCAGGGAGCCCGGTGCCAGCTGGATGCCGCGGGCCTCTTCCGGCGGAAGCTCGTAGAGGTCCTTGTCGATCGGGTCCGCCGGCTCGATGCGGTTCTTGATGCCGTCCAGGCCGGCCATCAGCTGGGCCGAGAACGCCAGGTACGGGTTCGAGGAGGCATCCGGGGCGCGGAACTCAATGCGCTTGGCCTTCGGGTTCGAGCCCGTGATCGGGATGCGGATACCGGCCGAGCGGTTGCCCTGCGAGTAGACCATGTTCACGGGAGCTTCAAAGCCCTTGACCAGGCGGCGGTAGGAGTTCACCGTCGGGTTGGTGAAGGCCAGGACGGCGGAAGCGTGCTTGAGCAGGCCGCCGATGTACCAGCGTGCGACGTCGGACAGGCCGGCGTAGCCCTTCTCGTCGTAGAACAGGGGAGTGCCGCCGTTCCAGAGCGACTGGTGGCAGTGCATGCCCGAACCGTTGTCGCCGAAGATGGGCTTGGGCATGAAGGTTGCGGACTTGCCCCAGGCATCCGAGGTGTTCTTGACGATGTACTTGAACTTCAGCAGATCATCGGCAGCATGCGTCAGGGTGGTGAACTTGTAGTTGATCTCTGCCTGGCCGGCGCCGCCGACCTCGTGGTGGGCGCGCTCAACCTCAAGGCCGGCGTTGTCCAGCTCGACGCAGATGGCGTCGCGGAGGTCGGCCTGCTTGTCCACGGGAGCTACGGGGAAGTAGCCGCCCTTGAACGGCGTCTTGTTGCCGAGGTTTCCGCCTTCTTCTTCGCGGCCGCTGTTCCAGGGCGCCTCAATCGAGTCGACCTTGTAGAAGCTGCCCTGCGGGGAAGACTCGTACTGGACGTTGTCGAAGATGAAGAACTCGGCCTCGGACGCGAAGTACGCGGTGTCGGCAATGCCGGTGGAGGAGAGGTAAGCCTCGGCACGCTCGGCCACGCCGCGCGGGTCGCGGTGGTACGGCTCGCCCGTGCGGGGGTTGACGATGGAGAAGTTCAGCGCCAGGGTCTTTTCGATGCGGAACGGATCCAGGAACGCCGTGGTGACGTCCGGGATCAGCTGCATGTCGGATTCGGCGATGCCCTGGAATCCGCGGATGGAAGAACCGTCGAAGAGCTGGCCATTGATGAAGAACTCTGCATCGACGGATTTTGCCGGCACGTTGAAGTGCTGCTGCACTCCGGGGAGGTCGGTGAATCGGACGTCGACGAACTTGATATCTTCGTCAGCGATGAACTTGAGGACTTCGTCCGCAGTTTTGAACATCGGTATTTTGCTCCTTTTACACATTTGGGTGGATGACTCCGGGCTGCCCGGCCTGCCCACGGACGGAACTTGCTTCCCTGTCAACTTCTTAGAACTGTAGGGGGAGCAAATTTCTCGGCCGTGACGGCCGTGTTTCAGGCAAGTAACGCTAGCCGAAGTCTCCTTACTACCCTAGCGTGAACCGGCCTCAGGGAGCATTCGCGGGGGCCGGGCGCTTCACCGGGGCCGGGTAGTCTTAAGTCGTGGTTGATAGAAGAGACATAGGTTCGTGGCTGGAAGGCCCTCCCTCCGACGAAAGCTCCTGGCCCGGCAAGCGCCTCGGCAGGCCCAAGACGGGACCCGGCAGCATCGGCCGGGTCGGCCCGCGGCTCGGGGCAATCCTCATTGACTGGGCCATCGCCTCGGTGATCTCCTACGCCTTCTTCGGCGGCTCCTCGACAGCAACGCTCGTCATCTTCGCCGTGGAACAGCTGGTCCTCGTGGCGTTGCTGGGCTACGGCATCGGGCACCGCGTGTTCAGCCTGCAGGTCCAGAAGCTCGACGGCACACCGGCAGGCCCGTTGGCGGCCCTGGTCCGGACCCTGCTGCTCTGCGTCGTGATTCCCGCCGTCGTGTTCGACGCCGACCAGCGAGGCCTCCACGACCGCGCGATGGGCACGGTCCTCGTCAAGGTCCAGCACAAGCGCTAAGGACGACGACGGCGGCCGCTCCACTCCGAGCGCCGCCGCGCACTGGTTCCCACCGTGTGTTGCCTGCTGGGGCTGGTGGAACCCCTTGGGCCCCATGCGCCACAGAGGGTGGGATCCTGTGCAGCCGAAAGCCTCCCGCCCGTCCGATGTACAGCTAACGGGCCTATCCCGCACTGAAAAGCCCATCATCCGTACTACGAACGGACGTACGCCGGACGACGACGGCGGCCGCTCCACTCCGAGCGCCGCCGCGCACTGGTTCCCACCGTGTGTTGCCTGCTGGGGCTGGTGGAACCCCTTGGGCCCCATGCGCCACAGAGGGTGGGATCCTGTGCAGCCGAAAGCCTCCCGCCCGTCCGACGTACAGCTAACGGGCTTATACCGGCCTCCGCCCCGTCCGTTGTACAGCAAACGGGCCTATCCCGAGCTGAAAAGCCCGTCATCCGTACTACGAACGCACGAACGTACGCCGGACGCACCACCCTTGCTCGAAGCAATCCCGTCGAGCCCGCAACGCAAAAAGGGGCCCTTCCGAAGAAGATCCCCTCTTTGCGTTGTGAGGTATCTGTCCATGCTTAGCGTCCGCGCGAAGCCTTGCGGTCCGGGCGGGCCTTGTACGGGTCGATGCCCTTGGGAATCGGCAGCCGGGTGCCCAGGGCGGCCAGGCGCTTGTTGACTGCCTGCACCTCCTGCTTGGTCAGCGACTTGGGCAGCTTCTTGGCTTTCTTGGCCACCTGGGAGAGCGGGGTCAGGTTCTCGCCGCGTCCGGTCTGGATGATGTGTACCGGAACGTTCGGCGCGATGCGGTTCATGCGGCGGCGTTCGCCGTCGGCCAGGGCCTTGGCGCGGCCGGGGGCCCCCTCGGTCACCAGGACAATGCCCGGGCGTCCGATGGCGCGGAACACGGCTTCCTGGCTGCGCGGGTTGATGGCGACCGGCTGCTCTTCCAGGATCCAGCCGCGGCGCAGGATGCTCAGCGCGGCGCCGGAGGCACCGGCCTGGCCCTCGATCTGGGTGAAGGCGGCGCGTTCGGCGCGGCGGGACAGGATGAAGACGGCAGCAAGCAGTCCCAGCGGAACCGCGATGATGAGCATCGTGATCCAGTTGTCGATCAGCAGGCCGATGATCAGCCCGACGGCGATGATGCCCAGGAACGCGCCCAGCATCACCCAAATCAGGTTCGGATCGTTGCGCCGCGTCATCTTGAAGACGTCGGCGATCTGCTTCATGCGGCCCGGGCCTTTTTTCTTCTTCTCCGCCTTGGGCTTGCGGGAGAAGAGGCCGCTGCGGGCGCTCTTGGGTGCGTCGGAATCTGTGCTTTTGGCCATAGTGGTTCAATTCTACGTGATCGGAGCGCGGTATCCGTGCGGCCCGGACGTCGGCAAACCGGAAGTTCCGGCTTTCCGTGCGCCGGGTTCGCGACAGGCGTACATCTGTCCGCCCGCCCCGTCTGCAGCGGGCCGGGCGGGAGCGAGTCAGCGGCGGGCGAGAATGGAGGACGCCTCCTGGAGCGTGGTGCCCGAATCCTCGATGTGTGCCAGCCGGGGCGGGAGCTCCAGGCCCTTCTTGCGCATCGCTCCCGCCCAGAGCCGGCCGGCCCGGTAGGAGGAGCGCACCAGCGGCCCGCTCATCACGCCGAGGAAACCCAAGGCGGTGGCCTCTTCGCTCAGCTCCACGAACTCCTGCGGCTTGACCCAGCGGTCCACCGGCAGGTGCCGGTCGCTGGGACGCAGGTACTGGGTGATGGTAAGCAGGTCGCAGCCGGCGTCGTGCAGGTCCCGCAGCGCACCCGAGATCTCCTCACGGGTCTCGCCCATGCCCAGAATCAGGTTGGACTTGGTGACCATGCCCAGTTTTTGTCCCTGCGTGATGACGTCCAGGGACCGTTCGTAGCGGAAGGCCGGCCGGATCCGCTTGAACAGCCGCGGAACGGTCTCGACGTTGTGCGCAAAGACTTCCGGCCGGGCCTCGCAGATCGCCTCGATGTACGCGGGGTTGCCGGAGAAGTCGGGGATCAGGATTTCGACGCCGGTGCCCGGGTTCAGCTCGTGGATCTTGCGGATGGTCTCGGCGTAGAGCCAGACGCCTTCGTCCTCCAGGTCGTCGCGGGCGACGCCGGTGACCGTGGCGTAGCGCAGGTTCATCTTCTGGACCGAGCGGGCCACCTTCGTCGGTTCGAAGATGTCGACGGCGGAGGGCTTGCCGGTGTCGATCTGGCAGAAGTCGCAGCGGCGGGTGCAGGCGGAGCCGCCAATCAGGAAGGTGGCCTCCTTGTCTTCCCAGCATTCGAAAATGTTCGGACAGCCGGCCTCCTCGCAGACGGTGTGCAGCCCCTCCTTCTGCACCTGGTCCTTCAACTGGACGTATTCGGGGCCGATGGACACCTTCGCCCGAATCCAGTCAGGCTTGCGTTCCACGGGAACGGCCACATTCCGCTGTTCAATGCGCAGCAGGCGGCGGCCTTCGGGTGCAAGGGTCATAGCATGGCTCCTTTCGGCCGGCCGGCTGCGGTTGCGCCGGTTTCCGGAGTTGCGGTGTCCGTGGTCCCAACGGGATGTTCGCGGACGAGGTGGTCCCGGCGGCGGAGAAGTTCTTCTTCCACACGGGCCACCAGGTCGGTCGGAGTGACCGTGCGGCCGGTCTCGGCCGAAAGCGTGGTGGTGCCGGCGTCGGCGATTCCGCAGGCGACAATCTGGCCGTAGGGAGCCAGATCGTTGCTGCAGTTGAGCGCGAACCCGTGCATGGTGACGCCGTGGTCCACCCGGATGCCGATGGCAGCGATCTTGCGGTCACTGCCGCCGCCGCGCACCCACACGCCGGAGCGGCCCGCCACCCGTTCGCCGGCAACGCCGTAGTCCGCCAGCACACTGATCAGCGCGGCTTCGAGCGTGTCCACATAGTTGGCGACCTTGCTGGGATCGGGCAGCCGAAGGATGGGATAGCCAACCAGCTGGCCCGGGCCGTGCCAGGTCAGCTTTCCGCCGCGGTCCACCGGTATCACCGGAGTTCCGTCAAACGGACGCTCGTGGTCCTCCGTGCGCCGGCCCGCGGTGTAGACCGGGGAATGCTCCAGCAACAGCACGGTGTCGGGGGCTGTGCCGGCCCGGACCCGCTCGTGCAGTGCGCGCTGCCGGTCCCAGCCGTCGCGGTATTCCACATAGTGCGGGGCGAGACCGATGCGCAGGAACTCCAAAGTCATGGGGCCAGCCTAGACTGCCGGAGCGCAAGTTCCGACTGTGGTTTGGCTCACACCGCCTCAGGAGTCGCAGCCGGTTGTGGATAACTTCTGCACGCGCCCGGGATCCGGTCTAGAACAGAGGGCATGGAGTTCAACGGAGCTATCGGGACAGCGCGTCCGCCGGTGATCGAGCAGGGGTACCGGGCCGCGCGGCTGCTGGGCTCGGGCAGCACGGCCCGGGTCTGGCTGGCGGTCCGCGAGCACGACGGCGCCTGCTTCGCTTTGAAGACACCGGCGGCGGGCGGCGGCCCCGCCGGTACGTTCGAAACCCGGCGGGAGCTGAACATCCTCTCGCGGTTCGAACACGAGAACCTGCTGCACCTGTACACGGTGCTGGAGACGGACCAGGGGCCGGGGCTGCTCATGGAACACGCGCCGGGGGAGTCACTGTCCCGCCTGGCGGCCGTCCGCGGAACCCTGACGCCGGGGGAATCGGTCACGGTCCTGGTGGGCATCGGCTCCGCGCTCGCCTATCTGCACGGACAGGGAGTTGTTCACGGCGATGTTTCGCCCGGAAACATTCTGTTCTCTGCGCAGGGCAAGCCGCTGCTCGCCGACCTGGGAACCGCCCGCCTGCTCGGGACGGCGGGGCCGGGTGTCCCGCCGGCACCGCCTGCTGTCGACGCCGCCGCGGAACCGGTCGCTCCTGAATGGCTGCCGCAGCCCGATGCTGACGTATTTGCCCTTGCCGCGTCGGGCTGGCTCATCCTGACCGGACAGGCCCTGCCCCCGCAAGAGCACCGTCCGCGGCTTGAGGCGCTGGTTCCCGGGATTCCGCCGGCGCTCGCCGCTGCAGTGGAAGCAGGGTTGCGGGCAGACGCCCCTCGCCCGGACGCCGCGGAGTTCACCCGGCTGGTCTTTGCCTCCGCCGCTGCGGAACCGCTGGACCTGGCGCTTCCCGTTAACGGTGACGGCGGACCCGGGGCGGAATCCCGCCGCGCCCGAATCGAACTGGGGCGGGCCTCCGCCGGGCTGCGGGCCTCCGCCGGGCTGCGGGCGCGGGGCCGGCGCCGAACATCCGGACGGCGTGCGGGCCCGGATGAGCGGATAACGGAGCGCAGACGCCCCAACCGGCTGCTGCTGAGCGCGGCGGCCGTCCTGGTGGCGGGCACGATGGGGCTGGGAGCCGTAGCGGTGGCTGCTCCGGAAATGCTGCAGCCGCAGGGCAGCCCGGCCCCGGAAGGCCAGACGCCGGAAGGCCAGACTCCGGAAGGCTCGAGGCCGGAAGGCCAGAGTCCGGAAGGCCCGGCCCCGGCCGGGCCCGGCGCTGCAGCCCCGGAGCAGGGCGATGCGCCGGAAGCAGATGCATCTGCGGTTCCGGCACAGCCGCCGGGCACTGCACAAGCTGTGGCGCCGCGACCGGAGGCCGCCCCTGGCCCGGGTCCGCTGGCACTGGTTCCGGAGCCCGAACTCCAGGCACTGCTGCGTGCAGATGATCCGGTACGGGCGGCGGCGGCCCTCGCGGAACTGCGTGCCCGGGCCTTCAGCACGGCCGACGCCGGGCTGCTGGACGGGGTCAATCTTCCGGGGTCATCAGCCATGGAAGCCGACCGGGCCGAGGTCGCCAAGCTCGAGGCAGCCGGAACCGTCCTCTCCGGCCTCACCGTGGAGGTCCTGTCCGCGGGTCCGGCGCTGCCGGGGGAGGGCGGGCGGTTCAGCGTGCCGGCAGCAGTGTCCACGTCGGCCTACGCCGAGCGTGACGCGCACGGCGGCATGGTCCGCGGTGCGGAAGCGCTGTCTCGTCAGGACATTGTCCTTGTCATGGTGAACACTCCGGACGGATGGCGGATCGAGGACATCCTGGCCTCGCCCGCCTGAGCGCCGTGCCGACATGGCGGCGCCGGGCCTGTCCCTGGGGTGTCCTGTCCGGCCTGAAAGATAGGATCGGGGACATGAGTTCAACTCCCTATCTTCGCTTTCCCGATCTGCACGACGACCTCGTCACCTTTGTGGCGGAAGACGACGTCTGGGTCGCCTCGCTGACCGGGGGCCGCGCGTGGCGGATCTCCTCGATGCATCTCCCGGCACGCAATCCCCGGTTTTCCCCCGACGGCGCCACCATCGCGTGGAGCGTCGTGCAGGGCAGCGCGCCCGAGGTGGTCGCGGCGGATACGGCCGGCGGAGACTTCCGCCGGCTGACCTACTGGGGCAACCAGGGCACCAGGGTCAAGGGCTTCAGCGCAGCCGGCAACGTGATCGCGATCAGCCCCTTCGAACACGAGGACTTCCGGCTGCGCTGGGCCTACGAAGTGCCCCTGGACGGCTCCGCCCCGCTGGCCCTGCCGTACGGCCCGGTGGACGCCGTGGCCCAGGGCCCGGCCGTGGGCGATGAGCGTCCCGTCGTCATCGGCTCCGTGATGACCCGCGAACCGGCCTGGTGGAAGCGCTACCGCGGCGGCACCGCCGGCAAGCTCTGGATCGATGCAGACGGCAACGGCGAGTTTGAGCGGCTCGTGCCGGAACTGGACGGCAACCTGACCGATCCCATGTGGATCGACGGCCGCATCGTCTTCCTCTCCGACCACGAGGGGTACGGCAACCTCTACTCGGTGACGCCGCAGGGAACGGACCTGCGCCGGCACACCGACTTCGGCGAGTTCTATGTCCGCCATGCCTCGACGGACGGGCACCGGATCGTCTTTGAATCCGCCGGCACCCTCTGGCTGCTGCCCTCGCTTGAGGACGACGCCCGGCCGCTGGACATCACCCTGGGCTCGGCCGGCACCGGCCGGCGGCCGCAGCCGCTGAACGTCGGCGCGCACCTGGCGGCTGTCATGCCGGACACCGAAGGCACCGCCTCCGTGGTGGAGTCCCACGGCACGCTGCACTGGCTGACGCACCGCGACGGACCGTCCCGCGTCATCGAAGCGGACTCCGCCGTCCGTGCCCGGCTGGGCCGGCCGCTGGCCGACGGCCGGGCCGTCTATGTGGCGGACCACGACGGCGAGGAATCCCTCTACGTCCGCAGTGTCTTTGCCGAGCTGGACCTGCCCGACGGCGCCGCCTCCGCCGTCCGGGACGGCCAGCCCGCCGCCTCCGCGGCAGCGCCCGTGCCCGGGGCCGCAGCCCCGGCCGCCGCCGAGCCTGAAATTGTCCTGCCCCGCCCGGTCTCGGCCGCCACCCGCACCCCGGTGCCGGTCCCGGCCACGGCACCGGCGCGCGAAGACAAGCCGCCGGTGGCCCCGGCAGGAGCGGAACCGGTCCGGCCGGAGGAGGACACGGAAACGTCGGCGGTACCGGCGGAGAAATCCCCGCGCACACTGCGCATCCCCTTCGACAAGCCCACCCGCGTCGCCCAGATCACCGCCAGCCCGGACGGAACCGCTGTTGCGGTATCCACCGAATACGGCGAGGTCTACCTGCTGGATCCCGCCGGCGGCGCCCTGGCCCGCATTGCCGCCACCGGTCACGGCGCCGTGGACCAGCTGGCGTTCTCTCCCGACTCACAGTGGCTGGCCTGGTCCGAGCCGGTGACCGGGGAAGGCGCACGGGCCCGAATCCGGGTGCACTCGGCAACGGATCCCGCGGCCGGGACCATCGAGGTGACCGACGGCCGTTTCCGCGACCATGCCCCGGCCTTCACCGTGGACGGACGCTACCTGGCGTTCCTGTCCGAGCGCAGCTTCGACCCGGTTTATGACACCCACCGCTTCGACCTGAGTTTCCCGTCCTCCACCAAGCCCTTCCTCGTCGCCCTCGCGGCGGATACGCCGTCGCCCTTCGGCCCCTCCGTCCACGGCCTTCCGGTGCCACGCGCCGAACAGCCTCCGGTGTCCTCGGATGATCCGGCCGAAGCGGCCCCTTCGGGCCCGCGATCGGTGATTGACGCCGTCGGCATCTCTGACCGGATCATCAGTGTGCCGGTGCCGCAGGGCCGCTACGAAAAGCTCACGGCGGCCGACGGCGCCCTGCTCTGGCTGGCGTCCGACACTTACGGGGTCACCGGCGACGGCCGGGCCTCGACCCGCGACCGGCAGCCCGCCGGCCGGCTGGAACGCTTCGACCTGGAGAAGAAGGACGTGTCGGTCCTGGTGCCGGCCCTGGAGGATTACGAGATCAGCGGCGACGGCCGCAAGGTCGTGTTTGTCCACGAGCAGCAGGTGCACGCCGTCCCGTCGTCGTCGCGCGCCGACAACGACTCGCCGGAGAACGTCACCGTGGATCTCACCCGCATCCGCGTCCTGCTGGATCCGCTGAAGGTCTGGGGCCAGGAATTCGATGAAGCGTGGCGCCTGCAGCGAGACTTCTTCTGGGCGCCGGACATGGGCGGACTGGACTGGAAGGGCATCCACGCCCGGTACCGGCCGCTGATTGACCGGCTCGGCTCGCACGATGACCTGGTGGACGTGCTGTGGGAGATGCAGGGCGAGCTGGGCACATCCCACGCGTATGTTGCGCCCCGGCCGGCGGCCGAGCCCGGTGCCGGCGCGCAGGGCTTCCTGGGCGCCGATCTGCGCCCCGGCCCGGGCGGCTGGGAAGTGGTGCGGATCCTGTCCGCGGAATCCTCCGACCCGCAGGCCGTGTCGCCGCTGGCGGCTCCCGGGGCCGACGTGCACCCGGGCGACATCATCGCCGCCGTCGACGGCCGGCCGGTTCCGGCGGACCAGGGCCCGGCGCCGCTGCTCTCCAGCGCTGCCGGCAGCACCGTGGAACTGACCATCGTCCGGACGGCGGAGGACGGCGCCGGCGCACCCAGCCAGCGCCGGATCGCCGTCGTGCCCCTGCGCAGCGAGGAACGCCTGCGCTACCAGAACTGGGTCGCCGCGAACCGCAGGATTGTCCGGGAAGCCTCCAACGGAGGATTCGGCTACCTGCACATCCCCGACATGGTCGCCAACGGCTGGTCCCAGCTGCACCGCGACCTGGACCAGGAGTCCTCCCGCAATGCGCTGATCGTGGACGTGCGGCGCAACCGCGGCGGCCACACCTCGCAGCTGGTCGCCGAACTGATCGGCCGGAAGGTCACCGCCTGGACGCTGGCCCGCGGCGAGCAGCCCAGCACCTACCCGGCGCATGCGCCCCGCGGACCGGTGGTGATCCTGACCGACGAGTTCGCAGGTTCCGACGGCGACATCATCACCCAGGTGGCCAAGCTGCGCGGGATCGGTCCCGTGATCGGCATGCGGACCTGGGGCGGCGTCGTCGGCATCGACGGCCGGTTCAAGCTGGTCGACGGCACGGGTGTGAACCAGCCGCGCTACGGCTTCTGGGTCACCGGCGGCATTGACTGGACGGTGGAGAACTACGGCGTGGATCCGGACATTGAGGTTCCGTTCCCGCCGCATGCCTATGCCGCCGGAGAGGATCCCCAGCTGGAGCACGGCGTGGGGATCCTGAAGGAAATGCTCTCCGAGCTGCCCACCGACCAGCCGCCGGCCCTGGCCGGCTACCCGGCGCTGCAGCCCGCTCCGCTGCCGCCGCGCCCGCAGCCGACGCCGGCAGCAGGGGCCCGGCCGGGCACATCAGCGGCTCCGGCGCCGGTTTCGGCTGCCGGCGCCGCCGGTGACCGGGAGGCCGGGCGGCACTAACGGCAGAGAGCCGGCCGCCCGCATCCCGCCGAAATGGCAGAAGGTGCTGTTCCCAGAGCTGGGAACATCACCTTCTGCCATTTCGCGGCGGAGGTCAGGGCTGAGGTCCTAGGACTCCAGCGTCGCCTCCAGGGAGATCTTGATTCCGGCGAGGGCCTGGGAAACCGGGCAGCCGCTCTTGGCGGCCTCGGCGATGTCCTGGAATTCTTCGGCGGTCAGGCCGGGCACGACGGCCGTGACCTTGAGCCGGCTTTCGGTGATGCCGGTGCCGGGAACGAAGGAGACATCCGCTGACGTTTCAATGCGCTCAGCGGTCTTGCCTGCCTCGGCGAGGCCGTTGCTGAAGGCCATGGAGAAGCAGGCCGAGTGGGCGGCGGCAATGAGCTCCTCGGGGCTGGTCTTGCCGTTGGCTTCCTCGGCGCGTGCCTTCCACGTGACGTCGTAGGTTCCCAGGCCGGAGCTGTCGAGGGTGACCTCGCCCTGGCCGTTGAAGAGATCGCCGTTCCAGACGGTATGGGCTGAGCGGACTGTAGCCATGGGGGCTCCTTAAAAACGGATGGGATGAAGGCCGGAAGATTCCGGCACTTCATCCCATCCTATTCAGAGTCGCGCGGCAGGATCTACTGCAGCGACGGAACGTGCTCCCGCGCGGACTATCTGGAAGGGCCTACCACATGGTGGCGACGGCGATGTTGACCACCGTCAGAATGCCCACGCCATTGGCCAGGCCCTTGCCCACGGGCTCGCCCTTCTTGTACTTTCGCTGGCCGACAAAGGCCATTGCGGCAATGGCCAGGGCCAGCACCAGCTTGACGGCAATCTTGACGTGGTTGACGTCGTAATCGTCCATCTCGGCCAGGCCGACCAGCAGCAGGCCGGTGACCAGCTGCAGCAGGGCTCCGTGGAACTGGCCGGGCATCACGGTGGGGTTCTTGATCCGGGCGAACCAGATGCCGACGATGATGGCGGCGCCAAGGATGTGCAGGAAAACGAGAAAGTTCTGTAGGAAGTCCATGCGTCCAGCTTACCGACGGTCCGTCAGCATTCCTGCCCGCCCGCGGTGTAAAACGGTAACTTTTCTACAACAGGTAGAAGTCAGTCGTCAGTAGGAGGTCGTCCGGAGCCGGCGGCGGACAGCGCAAAGGGCGCCTCCCCGAGGGGAAGCGCCCTTTGCGGCTATGCCGGGTTCCGGTCCGGAACTACAGGCCCAGATCGGCCGAGAAGTTGCCCTCTTCGAGCCGTGCCTTGAGCGTCTGCAGGAAACGTCCTGCATCCGCGCCGTCCACCAGGCGGTGGTCGTAGGACAGGGACAGGTACATCATGGAGCGGATCGCGATGGTGTCGTTGCCCTCGGCGTCCGTCAGGACGACGGGGCGCTTGACGATCGCACCGGTGCCCAGGATGGCCACCTGCGGCTGGTTGATGATCGGGGTATCGAACAGTGCGCCCACCGAACCGATGTTGGTGATCGTGAAGGTGCCGCCGGACAGCTCGTCCGGTCCGATCTTGCCTTCCTTGGTGCGGGAGCCGACGTCGCCGATGCGCTTGGCAAGTCCGGCAAGGTTCAGGTCGCCGGCATCGCTGATGACCGGAACCAGCAGGCCCTTTTCGGTGTCCACGGCGATCGCCAGGTGCTCGGCGTCGTGGTAGGTGATCTGCTGCGAGTCCCAGTCGTAGGACGCGTTCAGCTTCGGGTGCTGCTTCAGCGCCTCGGTGACGGCCTTGGCAATGAACGGCAGGAACGTGAGCTTCGCGCCGTTCTGCGCGGCGAAGTCGTTCTTGGCCGTGGCGCGCAGCTTGGCGATGCGCGTCATGTCCACTTCCTGGACCTGGGTCAGCTGGGCCGAAACCTGCAGGGACTCGACCATGCGGCGGGCGATCGTCTGGCGGATCCGCGGCGCCTTGACCGTGGTGCCGCGCAGCTTGGCGCTTGCTTCGCTGATCTTTGCCGGTGCTGCCTTGTCCGAGGACGCGGCTGCTGCCGGAGCGGCGGCGGGCTGGGCTTCGGCGGCCTTCTTGGCTTCGGCAGCCTCGAGGACATCCTGCTTGCGGATGCGGCCGGCCACGCCGGAACCCTTGACGGTGGAGAGGTCCACGCCGTGCTGGTTGGCGAGCTTGCGCACCAGCGGGGTGACGTAGGTGCCTTCGGACTCGGCCGCAGCGGGAGCTTCCTGCGCAGGAGCCTCCTGCTTGGGCTCGGCCTTCGGCTCGGGCTTCTTCTCCTCCTGCTTCGGGGCAGGCGTCTCTTCCTTCTTCGGCTCGACGGCCGGAGCTTCGCGCTCGTCCTTGGAGGCTGCCGCTACGGGCTCGGCTTCCTTCGGCTCGGCCGTCGCGGGAGCGCCGGCACCGGAACCGATGACGGCCAGAACGGCGCCGACCTCGGCGGTCTCGTCCTCGTTCACGCGGATTTCCAGCAGCTTGCCGGCAACGGGGGAGGGGATCTCGGTGTCGACCTTGTCGGTGGAGACCTCGAGCAGCGGCTCGTCAACCTCGACGTCGTCGCCCACGGCCTTCAGCCAGCGGGTGACGGTGCCTTCGGTGACGGACTCGCCCAGTGCGGGCAGGGTCACGTCGGTGCCCTCGGCGGAACCCGAATCAGCGGAATCCGAGGATTCGGCGGCGGGGGCTTCCTGCGCCGGAGCTTCCTCCGCTGCGGGGGCCTCTTCGGCCGGAGCTTCCTGCGCCGGAGCTTCCTCCGCGGGAGCGGAATCTGCGGAGCCGGAGCCGTCGCCGATGCGCACCAGCGCCTGGCCGACCTCTGCTGTTTCGTCTTCGGCTACGAGGATTTCCTCGATGACGCCGGCGACGGGGGAGGGGATCTCGGTATCAACCTTGTCGGTGGATACCTCGAGCAGCGGCTCGTCTACTGCGACGCTGTCGCCGACGGCCTTGAGCCAGCGGGTGACGGTGCCTTCGGTGACGCTTTCACCGAGGGCGGGTAAGTTCACGGTTTCAGACATATTGTCCCCGTTTCTCCTTATTAGATCTTTGTTGACCAGCCGTACCGCTGGTGCTGGTGGTGAAAGCCTAGTGCACCCGGTGGTTGGGCTGCCGGGTGCACTAAGCAGGTGGTTCTTGTTCTAGCCGTGCAGGGGCTTGCCGGCGAGGGCCATGGCGGCCTCACCGAGGGCTTCGTTCTGCGTCGGGTGGGCGTGCAGCAGGCTCGCCAAGTCCTCCGGGTAGGCTTCCCAGTTCACGATCAGCTGTGCTTCGCCGATCTGCTCGCCGATGCGGCCGCCGATCATGTGGACACCCACGATGGGGCCGTCCTTTTCGCGGACCATCTTGATCAGGCCGGAGGAGCCCAGGATGGAGGTTTTGCCGTTGCCGGCCAGGTTGTATTCCTGGACCTGAACGTTCTCGTCGCCCAGCTTGGCCTTGGCGGCCTTTTCGGTCAGGCCCACGGAAGCGATTTCCGGCTCGCAGTAGGTGACCTTCGGGATGTTGACGTCTTCGACGATAACCGGTTTGAGGCCGGCGATCTCCTCGGCGACGAAGATGCCCTGCTGGAAGCCGCGGTGGGCCAGCTGCAGGCCCGGCACGATGTCGCCGACGGCGTAAACGTTGCCGACGCCGGTGTGCAGGCGTTCGTTGGTGATGACGAAGCCGCGGTCCATGGTCAGGCCGGCTTCTTCGTAGCCCAGGTTGGCGGTGACCGGTCCGCGGCCCACGGCCACGAGCATCAGGTCAGCTTCGTAGGTCTTGCCGTCGGCAAGCGTGACGACGACGCCGTCGTCGTTCTGCTTCACGTTGTCGAAGAAGATGCCGGTGCTGAACTTGATGCCGCGCTTCTTGTAGGCGCGTTCCAGCTGTTTGATGATTGCTGCGTCTTCGTTCGGCACCAGGGACGGCAGTCCCTCGATGATGGTGACGTCCACGCCGAAGGAGTTCCAGACCGAAGCGAATTCGACGCCGATGACGCCGCCGCCCAGGATGATGGCGCTCTTGGGGATGGTGTCCATCTTCAGGGCCTGGTCCGAGGTGATGACCTTGCCGCCGATTTCCAGGCCCGGCAGTGACCGGGAGTAGGAGCCGGTGGCCAGGATGATGTTGGCGCCCGTGTAGGTCTCACCGTTCATCTCGATGGTCTTTTCGCTGGTGAGCTTGCCTTCACCCTCGATGACAGTGATGCCCTTGGACTTGATCAGGCCCTGCAGGCCGCGG
Organism: Arthrobacter sp. zg.Y820; assembly: GCF_030125555.1. NCBI lineage: Bacteria > Bacillati > Actinomycetota > Actinomycetes > Micrococcales > Micrococcaceae > Arthrobacter > Arthrobacter sp. zg.Y820. Next base: position 277,151 of record NZ_JASKLX010000010.1, on the reverse strand, counting down.
AACTTGCCCGCAATGATGTTGTCCTTGTAGGAGTTCACCGCCACCATGTCCACGGAATCGAAGGTGGCCTTGACGCCGTACTTCGAAGCGGTCTTGGCGTTTTCGGCGACTTCAGCCGAATGCAGCAGCGCCTTGGTGGGGATGCAGCCGTTGTGCAGGCAGGTGCCGCCCAGCTTTCCCTTTTCGATGAGTCCTACTGAGAAACCCAGCTCCACGGAGCGAAGGGCGGCGGCGTAGCCGCCGCTTCCTCCTCCGAGGATCAGGATGTCGAATTCTTGCGCAGTTGCCTTTTCGGCCACTTGAACGCTCCCTCGCGTAATCGGTGACGCACATGGGCGCGTCGTTTTAGTGATTTGGGCGGTCGTGATTGTCTCTCACACTATCCCGCCGGCAGGGCTCCATCCACTCGATGCAGGCCCGCCGGCGGGAAGTGTAATGAGAAACACCAGTCACAACAGTCATTCCTGGCGGCCCCTGAGCGGGGCCGGTGCTATATGGGTGCGGCTTAGGCGGAGCGGGCGACTACGTCTTCCGCGTAGGCCACGAGTGTGCGGACCGCGACGCCGGTGCCCTCCTTGGGCGTGTAGCCGTAGGGGGATCCTTCGTTGAAGGCCGGGCCCGCGATGTCCAAGTGGGCCCAGGGAATCTTCACGCCGTCGACCTCGCCGACAAATTCGCGCAGGAAGCTGGCGGCGGTCATCATGCCGCCGAACCGCTCACCGTGGTTGGCGATGTCCGCTACCGAGGAATCCAGGCTCGCGCGCAGTTCTTCGGGGATGGGCATCGGCCAGAACAGTTCTCCGGCGCGGTCCGCTGCGGCCTTCACGGCGTCGCGCACTCCTTCCTCGCCCATGACGGCCGAGACCCGGTTGCCCAGGGCGATCATCTGCGCACCGGTGAGGGTGGCGACGTCGATCAGGACGTCCGGCGCCTCCTCGGAGGCGGCGACCAGGCCGTCGGCCATGACCAGGCGGCCTTCGGCATCGGTGTTCAGCACCTCCACGGTGCGTCCGCCGTACGTCGTCATGACATCGCCGGGGCGCTGGGCGGTGCCCGAGGGCATGTTCTCGGCCAGGCACAGCCAGGCGGTGACCTTGACCGGCAGTCCCAGTTCGGCGATGGCCAGCAGGGCGTTCAGGACGACGGCGGCGCCGCCCATGTCGCACTTCATGGTCTGCATGCCGGCGGCCGGCTTCAGGGAGAGTCCGCCGGAATCGAAGGTGATGCCCTTGCCCACCAGGGCCAGCTTGGCCTTGGCGCGCTGCGGTGCGTATTCGAGCTTGACCATGCGCGGCGGCCGGGAGGAGCCCTTGCCGACGCCCATCAGCCCGCCGAAGCCGTCGCGCTCGAGCTTCTTCTCATCCATCACCGTGACCTTGACCTTGGCCGAGAGCGGCTTGGCCAGGTCCTTGGCGGCGGCGGCGAACGTCTCGGGGTACAGGTGGCTCGGGGGCTGGTTGACCAGAGTCCGGGTGGCGTTGACGGCGCGGCCCAGGATGCGGGCGCGTTCCAGCGCCGGCTTGAGTGCCTTCTCGTCGGCGGCCGGAGTGAGGACGATGATGCTGCGCACCGGCTCCTTGACGGCGGCGCCCTTGTCCGTGCGGTGCTCGCTGTAGCTGTAGGCGCCGAAGAGCGCGCCCTCGGCGACGGCGGCGGCGTCGGCCACGGTGGCGGCCGGCAGGGCCAGGGCCACGGATTCGGTGCCGGCGAGCTGGCGGACGGCGGATCCGGCCGCCCGGCGCAGCGCCTCTTCGCTGAGCGGAACTCCGGCGGTGACCTTGCCGACCCCGGCCAGGACCAGCATCTGGGCCTCCAGCTCGGGCAGCCCGGGCAGACGGTGGACCTCGTCGGCGGCACCGGTGACGCCGAGAAGGGGCAGCGACGCGGCCAGGGCGGATGCCGCCTTGGGGCTCAGCGGGCTGTCGATCAGAACGGGGCCGCCGGAGGTCTGGCCAATCCCTACCACCAATGCCTGGGCCGGGACTTTGGAAACGTCCCGGGAGATCACCGACAGATTTGGCTCGTTCGTTTTGACCACGAAGTTTCATCCTTACGTTATGCACGAATTGTTGACTGGTGCCGCGTTCTCCCGCGTCCCGCATAGTGCCGGCACGGCTCCTCTGTACAGATCGTAGTCTCTTGCCCGCGCCCCGGGGGTTTGCTAAGCGGCAGTGTGCCCTTGGCGGACGGGAATGAAACGCGGGGGCGGCGGCGTTTACCCTTGAGTAATCAGCGCAGCCCGCGCTGTACCTGCGCTCTGCTGGGATCGGAAGTTTTCCTCTTGGAGAAGTTTCCTTGCAGCACCGCCGCGGACATTCGCAAACCTCGGGAGACCGAAGCACATGGAAGCACAGAAGGGGAAGACATGCTTGATCCGCTGACCCTGTTTAATCTCAATCCGGAAGTGGCCGACGACGCCGGCCTGCACGGGTTGCAGCTTCTGGTGGGCTTTACCGGCTTTGCCGAGGCCGGCCACGTGGTCTCCCAGATCCGCGACGAGCTGCTGGAATCGCTCGATCACGACCTGGTGGCGTCCTTCGACACCGACCAGCTCATCGACTACCGCGCCCGCCGCCCGCAGATCTCCTTCGTGGAGGACCACCTCGCGGACTACGAACCGCCGCTGCTGAACCTGTACCGGCTCTATGACGGTTTGGGTGAGCCGTTTCTCTTCCTGACCGGTTTCGAACCTGACGTGCAGTGGGAACGGTTCACCGCAGCCGTCGTGCATCTGGCGAAGACCTTCGGTGTGCAGCAGGTGAGCTGGATCCACTCGATTCCGATGCCGGTGCCGCACACCAGGCCCGTGGGCGTGACCGTCCACGGCAACCGCCCGGACCTCATGGCGGGCATCAGCTCCTGGCGGCCCAACGCGCAGATCCAGGCAGCCGTGGGGCACATCCTGGAACTTCGGCTGACGCAGGCCGGGATCGACGTCGTCGGCCATGCCATGCACGTGCCGCACTATCTCGCCGAAGCCGAGTTCCCGCCGGCCGCCGTGGCCGGGCTGGAATACCTGGGTGCTGCGGCTTCGCTGGTGCTGCCCACCGACCGCCTGCGTGAAGCCGGCCGCGACGTGGAACGCCAGATCGCCGAACAGGTGGAGGCCTCGGCCGAAGTCAAGGGAGTCGTGGCCACCTTGGAAAAGCGCTACGACGAGTACACGGACAGCAGCGTGCGCCGTTCCCTGCTCGTGAAGGACAATGACGAGCTCGCGAACGCCGAGGAACTCGGCGCCGCCGTCGAAGCGTACTTGGCCAGTCCGCAGGCGGAGGAGGAATCCGAGGCGCTGTGGCCGGAGAATCACGAAAACTCAACGGAGGACGCAGAAACCGGTGGAAAGAAGAACACTTCGGGACAACCGGACCGCGGGTCCGGGCCGGCACCGCAGGATCATCCTCGGGAGTAGCCGTCCGGAGGTGCGGCTGTGAACAGTTCCCGCGCCTGGCTGGTCTGGGGCATCAGCGTCCTCGCCTACCTGGCTGCGGTGACACAGCGCACCACCTTCGGCGTGGCCGGGCTGGAGGCCACGGCACGCTTTGACGCCACAGCTTCCATCCTTTCCGTTTTCACCGTGGTGCAGCTGCTGGTTTATGCCGGCCTGCAGATTCCGGTGGGGGTGCTCGTGGACCGGTTCGGTCCGCGCCTGCTGATTGCCGGCGGCGCCGCCCTGATGGTGGCCGGCCAGCTGCAGCTGGCCACTGCCGACTCGGTGGGCGGCGGCATCCTGGGCCGTTCCCTGGTCGGTGCCGGCGACGCCCTCACCTTCATCAGTGTCCTGCGCCTGCTCCCGGTCTGGTTCAGCGGCCGGCACATTCCCGTCCTGACCCAATGGACCGGAATCATCGGCCAGCTCGGCCAGATCGTCAGCGCCGTGCCCTTTGCCTTTGTCCTGCGCCGCTTCGGCTGGAACACGGCCTTTGTCTCCGCCGCGTCCCTCTCCGTCCTGATCCTGGTGCTCACCCTGGTCTTTGTCCGCAACCGCCCGGCCGGCTCGGAGGCGCCCCCGGTGCTGCCGCTGCGCCAAACCGCCACCTCGCTGGCCGAGGCCTGGCGCCAGCCCGGAACGCGGCTGGGCATGTGGACGCACTTCACCATCCAATTCCCCGGCACCGTTTTTGTCATGATGTGGGGCTTCCCGTATCTGGTCAGCGCGGAGGGCGTGGAATCCTCCTGGGCTTCGGCGCTGATGACGCTCTTTGTCGTGGTGGCCGTCATCTGCGGGCCGTGGCTCGGTTCCTGGGTGGGGCGCCATCCGCTGCGCCGGTCCACCATGGTGCTGCTGATCGCCGCGGCGATGGCCTGCGCCTGGCTGGCCGTGCTGCTGTATCCGGGGCCCGCGCCGCTGTGGCTGCTCGCCGTGCTCGTGGCAGTGCTGGCGGTGGGCGGCCCGGGATCGATGATCGGCTTCGATTTCGCCCGCACCTACAATCCAGGCCACCGGCTGGGCACCGCCACCGGGATCGTGAACATCGGCGGCTTCATCGCCTCACTGGTGTCCATGTACCTGATCGGCGTGGTGCTGGACGTCCTGGACGCCACCGGTTTCTCCGGGGGAGACCTGTACGCGCTGGACTCCTTCCGGATTGCGCTTGCCGTCCAGTTTGCCGTGATGGCCGTGGGGGTCGCCGGGATTCTCCGCACCAGGGGGCGGGTCCGGGCACGCATGGCCGACGACGGCGTCCGGCTTCCGCCGCTGCGGGCGGCAATCGCCCGGGAGCGGCAGGCCAAACAGGCAGCGAGGAAGTCCCGGCAGGAACGCCGGGAACCGGATCCCGGCCGCGAATAACGACGCGACTGTTCCTCCACGGGCGGGGCCGGCCGACTGGACGGCCGGTTTCTGTCCACAGCAGCCTCCGATCCACTCGCCGGACGCCGTCCCGGCCGCGAAGCTCGAGCCATGACGAAAATTCCCACCGGCCGGCGCCCCCAGGAACCGTTTCCGGTCAGCGGACCCATGGACATCCTGGCCTTCATACCCCACAGCCTCGGCTTCGTCCCGCAGGAGTCGATGGTCCTCATGACCATGGACTCCGCCCGGCTCGGCGCGACTCTGCGGCTGGACCTGCCTCCTGCCGGCCTGAACCACACCGATTTCGCGGCCCGGGTAACGGAGCTTCTGCGCTCCGACCGAGCTGCCAACGGCGTGCTGATGGCCCTGTACACGAATCTGGCCTGGCAGCAGCCGGAGGTTCCGCCGTACTGCCCGCTCGTCACCGAGCTTGGCGAACACCTCGCAGAGGCGGGCCTGCCCATCCGGGATGGCTGGCTGGTCTCTGCGCATGCCTGGCGCGAGTATTTCTGCACCGACAGCAGCTGCTGTCCCTGGCCCGGCCACTCCCTCGGCCTGATCGCCGACAGCACCCTCAGCGCCGAAATGGTGTACCGGGGCAGTGCCTACGCCCGTTCGCTGGATGAAGCGGTCAGCCTGGACCTGCCGCCGGCCTGGGAGAACAGCGCTGATGCGGCGCTGCACCGGTCCGCCTATGTGCGCCGGCTGCGGACCCGCTGGTGCCGGCGTGCGCAGTTCGCCGGCACCCTGGCCGTGTGGAATGCGTTTTTCGCCGCTGCGGCCGGCACGGGCACGGAGCAGGCCGTCCCGGAGCGGGGCTGTCCCCAGTTGCGCGCCGACCCCGAGGCAGCCGGCTTCCTGCTGGCCAGCCTGCGCGCCCGGCCGGTGCGGGACACGCTCCTGGTAATGGCAGCCCTGGGGTACGGCCGGGCGCTGGAAGGCGCCGAGGCGTGCAATCTGTTGTCGACGGATGACAACCGGCCTGTGCTGCCGCCGGGCACCGGCGAGACCGCCTGGCCGGCTCCCGAAAGAGTTCCGCGGACCGGCTCCGGCACCGTCCGCGCAGCCAATCGGAGATCTCCCCTCCGGCCCCGGCCGGGAGCGGTTTCCGACCCGGAACGGGACTTCCGCGAGGTGCTTATTGGCCAGTATTCCGGGCTTCCGGATTGGACCGGCATGGATGCGGCCTTTGCGGTCTTCGCCGAACTGCTCGCGGCCACGGCAGGAGACCCTGGGGAAGCGGTCGACGCCGACGGCGAAGCTGCCGCCGCCCTGCTCAGCCTGCTGGCCTGGATCGAATGGGCCAGGGGGAGGGGCTCCCGGGCCCAGGTGCATCTGACCCGCTGCCTGGCATCGTATCCGGGGTACCGCCTGGCGGAACTGCTGGAAGACCTCCTGACCACCGGCATGTTCCCGCTGTGGGCCCGACAGGCAGGTACCGCTTGGCGGTCGCCGCCGGCGCCGCATCCCGGAACCGCCCGCAGCTGAGTCGATCAGGGTCTGCGGGCGACGCTTCACCGGCGGCTCTGATAGCGGCGGCAACACCGGTCTCGGCGACGATGATCGCCGCCGCAGTGCTGGCAGCGGCAGGAAATCGTGAGACAATGGGAACCGAGACCCGGTCGGGTTCGTGTATCAAGTATCGCTTTTGGGCCTTTTGCCGTTTGTGCAGGGGGAACAGAAACCGTTGCGTGAGTGTTCTACCAAGGACACCGCTGCAGACGGGATCGCTTGAATTCAAGCACGGACTTGACAGGGTCATAGTGGTGTTGCCCCCAATGGCGATTCCACAGCCCGCCGTATGAAAGGTTTTCTGTGTCGCCGAGAAAGACAACTGCAGTCGAAGAGACTGACACTGCAAGCAAGCGCACTGCCGCAGACGAAGCTTCGGCTCCGATCGAACCCGCTGCCGGCGAAAAGACCGCGGTGAAGACCGTCCGCAAGGCCGCAGTGCGCAAGCCTGCAGCTGCCAAGTCAGGTACCACTGCAGCCGGCCGCAAGACCGCCGCCAAATCAGCCAAGTCGGCCAAGGCCGCAGCAGCTGCGGAAGAGGATGAGCAGCAGACAAGCGACTCCGATCCCGCCGAGCCGGAGCTTGACCCGGCAGACGCACCGGAGGCAGCGCCGACCGGTTCCGGGTTTGTCTACTCCGATGCCGACGACGATGACGCCCCTGCCCAGCAGGTCGTCTCAGCCGGTGCCACCGCGGACCCGGTCAAGGACTACCTGAAGCAGATCGGCAAGGTTGCCCTGCTGAACGCAGAGCAGGAAGTTGATCTTGCCCTGCGCATCGAAGCCGGCCTGTTCGCCGAAGAGAAGCTGGCAGCCGATCCGACTATGGACCCCAAGCTCAAGCGCGAGCTGGAGTTTATCGTCCATGACGGAAAGCGCGCCAAGAATCACCTGCTGGAGGCCAACCTCCGGCTCGTGGTCTCGCTGGCCAAGCGCTACACCGGCCGCGGCATGCTGTTCCTGGACCTCATCCAGGAAGGAAACCTGGGCCTGATCCGCGCAGTCGAGAAGTTCGACTACACCAAGGGCTTCAAGTTCTCCACGTACGCCACCTGGTGGATCCGCCAGGCCATTACCCGCGCGATGGCCGACCAGGCCCGCACCATTCGCATCCCGGTGCACATGGTCGAGGTCATCAACAAGCTGGCCCGCGTGCAGCGCCAGATGCTTCAGGACCTGGGCCGCGAGCCCGCGCCGGAAGAACTGGCCCTCGAGCTGGACATGACCCCTGAAAAGGTTGTGGAAGTGCAGAAGTACGGCCGCGAGCCGATCTCCTTGCACACGCCGCTCGGTGAAGACGGCGACTCCGAATTCGGTGACCTCATTGAGGACTCCGAGGCCGTGGTTCCGGCTGATGCCGTGAGCTTCACCCTGCTGCAGGAGCAGCTGCACTCGGTGCTGGACACTCTCTCCGAGCGTGAAGCCGGCGTGGTGGCGATGCGCTTCGGCCTGACCGACGGCCAGCCCAAGACACTGGACGAGATCGGAAAGGTTTACGGGGTTACCCGTGAGCGGATCCGCCAGATCGAGTCCAAGACCATGTCCAAACTGCGCCATCCGTCACGCTCGCAGGTTCTGCGCGACTACCTGGACTAAACCCGGGCGGTGCCCGCACCGCTGCGAAGTCCGCTGAACGCCTCCGATCCGCTGCTGCGGGTCGGAGGCGTTCTGGGTTAAGCCGGCCCCTGGTCCGGCGGCACGGTGCCGGCCACCCGGGACCGGACCGCCCCGGGACAAGAAAAAGGTTCCTTCCGCTCAGCGGAAGGAACCTTTTCAAGCTGTAAGCGGCGCCCGGTTGTCCGGGCGGACCGCAGGTGCGGCGCTAGTCTGCGGAGACGGCTTCCGTCTTCGCCGTCAGGCGGGATGTTTCGTCCTGCCATTCCGACGTCAGGGGGCGGAGGTTTGCCTCCACTGCCCGTGCATGGTGGCCGCAGAAGAGCAACTCCCCACCCGAGGATTCCAGTACCGCACGTACGTACGCCTGCGCGCCGCAGCGGTCGCAGCGGTCCAGCGTGTTCAATTCACGAGTAGCTACTGCTGCTGTCATGAAAGCCTCCTAAGGGTGTTGATACTTCATATAACCATCTTTGCGCACCCAGTCTTCGCACCCGGGAGCGCCTTTCGCTCTGCGCGTACCAATCGGGTGTTCTGTTGTGAGGTAATTCACCGCTGCTGAGTCGCTGGCAGGCAGTGTCACCGGTGGGCCTTAACCTTGGAAGTAGTCCGGTTTCGGCCGGGCACAGCTAGTCGGCGATCCGCCGGCCAACGGTCCCAACGCTGAGGAGTTTCAAACACGTGGCGCCCCCGAACACTGAGTACAACGCCCGCCACCTTTCCGTCCTGGAAGGGCTCGAAGCCGTCCGCAAGCGTCCGGGCATGTATATCGGCTCCACGGACTCCCGCGGGCTCATGCACTGCCTGTGGGAGATCATCGACAACTCAGTCGACGAGGCTCTGGCCGGGTACGGGCAGAGCATCAAAGTCATCCTGCATCCGGACGGCTCCGTGGAGATCCACGACGACGGCCGCGGCATTCCCGTGGACATCGAGCCCAAGACCGGGCTCACGGGCGTCGAGGTGGTCTTTACAAAGCTGCATGCCGGAGGGAAGTTCGGCGGCGGCTCCTACGCGGCATCCGGCGGCCTGCACGGTGTCGGCGCCTCCGTGGTCAACGCGCTGTCCTCGCGCCTTGACGTCCAGGTGGACCGGGCCGGCAAGACGTACCAGATGAACTTCCGGCGGGGCGAGCCCGGCCATTTCGCCGATACGGGCAAGACGCCGAGCCCCGACGCCAAGTTCTCCCCCTTCCTGGAAAGCTCCCGGCTGGAGGTTGTCGGAAAGGCCAAGCGCGGGGTGACCGGCACCCGGATCCGCTACTGGGCGGACCGGCAGATCTTCACGCCCGACGCCAAGTTCTCCTACACGGAGCTGCAGGCCCGCGCCCGCCAGACCTCCTTCTTGGTTCCCGGGCTGCGCATTACCCTGCGTGACGAGCGCCGGCTGCCGGGCACCCCGGGCGAAGCCGGACCCATCGAGGAGGTGTTCCAGCACGACGGCGGCATCACCGAATTTGTCGACTTCCTGTCCGCTGACGCCGCTGTCACGGACATCTGGCGGCTGCAGGGCAGCGGCAAGTTCAAGGAATCCGTTCCGGTGCTGGATGATTCCGGCCACAGCAAAATCGCCGAGGTCGAGCGTGAGTGCGAAGTCGACATTGCGCTGCGCTGGGGCATCGGCTACGAAACGAACATCCGCAGCTTTGTTAACATCATCGCCACACCCAAGGGCGGCACGCATCAGGCAGGCTTCGAACAGGCCCTGCTCAAGACGTTCCGCAAGGTGATCGAGGCTAACGCACGCAAGCTCAAGGCCGGCTCCGACAAGATCGAAAAGGACGATGTCTTCGCCGGGCTGACCGCCGTCCTGACCGTCCGGCTGGCCGAGCCGCAGTTCGAAGGCCAGACCAAGGAAATCCTTGGCACCTCGGCTGTGCGGGCCATCGTCGCAAAGGTTGTCGACAAGGAGATCACCGCCCGGCTGAACTCCAGCGCCCGCAGCGACAAGACCCAGTCGGCGCTGCTGCTGGAAAAGGTCGTTTCGGAGATGAAGTCACGCATCTCAGCCCGCGTGCACAAGGAGACCCAGCGCCGGAAAAACGCGCTGGAAACGTCATCCATGCCCGCCAAGCTGGCGGACTGCCGGATCGACGACAACGAACGCTCTGAACTGTTCATCGTCGAGGGGGACAGTGCGCTCGGCACGGCCAAGCTGGCACGCTCCTCCGATTACCAGGCGCTGCTGCCGATCCGCGGCAAGATCCTGAACGTGCAGAAGGCCTCGGTTGCGGACATGCTCTCCAACGCCGAGTGCGCGGCCCTGATCCAGGTGGTCGGTGCCGGGTCCGGCCGCAGCTTCCAGCTCGACGCGGCGCGGTACGGCAAGGTCATTTTCATGACCGACGCCGACGTCGACGGCGCCCACATCCGAACCCTGCTGCTCACGCTGTTCTTCCGCTACATGCGGCCGCTGGTCGAGGCCGGACGGGTCTACGCCGCCGTTCCTCCGCTGCATCGGGTGGAGGTCATCCACCACGGCTCAAAGGCCAATGAAATGATCTACACCTACAGCGAGAAGGAACTGCACACGCTGCTGGCCAAGCTGCGGAAGGACGGCAAGAACTACAAGGAGCCGATCCAGCGGTACAAGGGCCTGGGTGAAATGGATGCTGACCAGCTGGCCGAGACCACCATGGATCCGCGGCACCGCACGCTGCGCCGGGTGCGCATTGACCAGGCGGCCGACGCCGAACGCGCCTTCGAGCTGCTGATGGGCAGTGACGTGGCTCCGCGCAAGGACTTCATCGTGGCCGGTGCGGCCATGCTGGACCGCGACCGCATCGACGCCTAGGGCATTCCCGACGCCTAGAGCATTCCCGGGGCCACCAGCAGTGCCGTGGGAACGGCCAGCAGCAGTCCGGAAAGGACAAGCACGGCAGTGCGCTGCCAGGCCGGCAGCGGCGGCAGGGGTGTCAGCAGCCGGCTGAGCCGCCGGACGGTGCCCAGCTGTTCCTGCTCGTCCGGGCTGGCCAGCAGGGGAGCGCCCCGGGGTTCAGCGTGCAGTCTTCCTTCGGGCTGCGCGCCGGTTCCCACGATCGCCACGGCCCGGACCAGTGTCTCGGGCGGAACGGCACGCAGGGCCTCGTCGTCGGCCAGCATTTCGATCAGCTCGTTGACCGACTGCTGGGCCAGCTGGGAGGTCGGCAGCCACGGCAGCGCGGCGCGCCACGCTGCGAAAGCCCAGAGCAGCAGGTGGTGGTGCTGGGACAGGTGGGCTTTCTCGTGAATGAGGACCGCCGAGAGTTCCTCGTCCGAGAGCATCTCCAACAGTCCGTCCGAGAGAACGGTGACGGAACGCGCCCCGCCCGGAAGGCAATAGGCCACCGGGGTGGGATGGTTGATGACCACGGTCGCGGGCCGGGTGGCGGACGGCGAACTCAGCAGCGTAAGCATGTCGCGGTGCCGGTTGCGGCCGCGCCGGATCCGGTAATAGGTCAGCAGCAGGGTAAAAATCAGATGGGCGCTCAGCAGCAGGGCGGCGCTCAGGGCGAAGACGTGCACCAGGCCGAGTGTGGTGGCCGGCGCGCGGGCCAGCAGGATGTTCCACAGCCCGCCCAGGGCGGAGATGAGATTATCCCCAATGGGCTCAAGGCCCCAGGTGAGCATCGCTCCGATCATCGACAGACCGCCGGCCAGCGCAATCGCCTGCCAAAGCACCATGGCCGTGAAAGGGGCGCGGGCGGGCCATTTGGCCCGGGACAGGGCAATGGGAACCGGCCACGCCAGCACGAGGGCCAGCGCAGCGAGGCAATACGAGGCCCAAAACACCGCGGTGCGAAGTGGCTGCCGCTACCGGATCAGTTGCCGCCGAGAAGCCGGCGCAGCGTCTCGGCCTCAGTGACCGAGACGGAGCCGATGAACCGGGCCAGGACGGCTTCCCGGTCACTCACCGAGCCGAGGACTTCGTGCATCAGTTCGGCCGTGTGCTCGGCCTTTGACGTGATGGCGCGGTAGCGGTGCGGACGGATGTTCCGCTCCCGTACCACCAGGCCCTTCTTTTCCAGCCGTGAGAGCACCGTCAGGATGGTCGTTACCGCCAGCCCCTTGCCGGTGCCCGTGCCTGCCTCGGGATTGACCTCGGCCAGTTTTTCGCGCAGTTCGTTTGCGCTGGCTGCCTCCGGAGACTCCCACAGGAGGTCCATCGTTGCCCGTTCCAGCTCGCCCAGGGTAGCCATTTACATCCCGTCCTTTAAATCAAAAAACCCTCCACTGTTCGCCGCGGGGCCGCTGGGCTCAGGTATCAGCTGCAGCACTGCGGACCCGGCGCCGAGGAGGTGTGGTGCCTCTAAATGTACAGGGTTTTCGGCCATGGTTCTACGTCACGTAGAAAACATTTCGGAAGTGTTCTAGGATCGACAGCGGAATGATCTTCTACGCTCTGTAGAACTCCTGGTTCGACTAAAGGAAACCTCCCTTGGAAGCACTCGACATTGCCCGCTGGCAGTTCGGCATCACCACCGTCTACCACTTCCTCATGGTGCCGCTGACCATCGGCCTGGGGCTGGTGGTCGCCACTCTGCAGACCATGTGGGTCCGCACGGGGAAAGACGAATACCTGCGGATGACCAAGTTTTGGGGCAAGCTCTTCCTGATCAACTTCATCATGGGCGTGGCCACCGGGCTGGTGCAGGAGTTCCAGTTCGGCATGGCCTGGAGCGAATACAGCCGCTTCGTCGGAGACGTCTTCGGCGCCCCGCTGGCCCTGGAAGCACTCCTGGCGTTCTTCACCGAATCAGTTTTCCTCGGCCTGTGGATCTTTGGCTGGAACCGGTTGCCGAAGAAAATCCACCTCGCCTCCATCTGGATCGCGACGCTGGCCTCGGTGCTCTCGGCCTACTTCATCCTGGCCGCCAACTCCTGGATGCAGCACCCCGTCGGCGTGGAAATGGTGGACGGCCGGCCGGTCCTGAACGACATCTGGGCGGTGCTGACCAACAACACCCTGCTTGTGGCCTTCCCGCACCAGATCACCGCCGCCCTGTCCGTGGCCGGCGGCTTCCTGCTGGGCATCGCCTGGTTCCACCTCTGGAAGCGGCGCAGGGACGGCATCGACACCGTCAACGAGGACGGCAGCGTGACCATTGGTTCGCGCCCGGAAACCGGCCGCGACACAACCGACCACAGCGTCTGGATCAAGTCCCTGCGCATCGGCGCCGTGATTGCCATGGTGTCCTTCGCCGGCACCGCCGTCACCGGTGACCTGCAGGGCAAGCTGATGTTTGACCAGCAGCCCATGAAGATGGCAGCCGCGGAAGCGGCCTGCCACGACGGTACATCGTTCTCGATCCTCTCCATCGGCGACGTCGGAGCGGAAAACTGCGATGACGTCACCGCCGTGATCGAGGTTCCGGGTGTGCTCTCCTTCCTGGCGAACGGGGACTTCACCACGAACGTCAAGGGGGTCAACACCCTGATCCCGGAGTACCAGGAGGCGTACGGCACGCACATCCCGGATGACCCCAAGTACGGGGAACAGGCCGGCACCGAGGTCGATTACCTGCCGGTCATGTCAGTGACCTACTGGGGCTTCCGGCTCATGATCGGCTTCGGCGGCATCGCAGCGGCAGCGGCAGCGGCTGCCCTCTGGATGACCCGCAAGGGGACCGTGCCGCAGCCCAGGTGGCTCATGCGCCTGGCGGTCTTCGGCATCCTGGCCCCCTTCGGCGCCAACAGCGCCGGCTGGATCTTCACGGAGATGGGCCGCCAGCCCTTTGTCGTGGCGCCCAACCCGAGCTTCACCGGCATCGACCAGGTGTTCATGTTCACCGCAGCCGCCGTGTCACCCGGGGTGTCCCGGGCGGAGCTGATCTTCTCGCTCTGCGCGTTCGTGGTCGTCTACCTGGCGCTGCTCATCGTGGAAGTGAGGCTGCTGTTCAAGTACACCCGCGGCGGCGTGCCCTCGGCCATGCCCGAACTCCTGCACGGAAACGACGGCGGCTCTTCCGGCGGCCTGGACTCGGCCGGCAGCGACGACGGAACCGGCAGTGACGGCCCCGGCGGATCCTCCGGCGGCAGGACCAAGCAGCCCGACGACGTCCTCGGCTTTGCGTACTAACCCGGCTTTGCCCACTCAGCAGTCTGGAGCACAGAAGTGATCTCGCTACCCACCCTATGGTTCATCGTCCTGGCCTTCCTGTGGACCGGATACCTCTTCCTGGAGGGATTCGACCTCGGTGTCGGCATGCTCATGAAGCTCATGGGCCGCAGCGAGAAGGACCGCCGGGTCATGCTCAACACCATCGGCCCGGTCTGGGACGGCAACGAAGTGTGGCTCATCACCGCCGGAGCCATGACCTTTGCCACCTTCCCGCTCTGGTACGCCGCGCTGTTTTCGGCGCTCTACATTCCGCTGGTCTTTGTCCTGCTCGGCCTGATTTTCCGGGCCGTGTCCATCGAATACCGCGGCAAGCACAACGATGACCGGTGGCGCAGCCGCTGGGACTGGGGCATGGCCCTGGGCTCCTTCGTCTCCGCCTTCGGCGTCGGCGCCGCCCTGGCGCTGACCACCACCGGCCTGCCGCTGAACGCGAACGGCGACCGGCTCGGCGGAGCGTTTGCCTGGTTCAACGGCTACGCGGTGCTGGGCGGCCTGGCCGTCGTGGCGTTCTGCCTGGTCCACGCCTGCGTGTTCCTGGCCCTGAAGACCCGCGGCGACATCGAGGTGCGGGCCCGCCGCGCCGTCGTGCGCTGGCTGCCGCTGGGCGTGCTGCCCATGGCGGTCTGGGCGATTGTGGTGCAGGTGCAGAACGGCAAGGCCCTGACCCTGATTCCGCTGGTCATTGCCGTGGTCGCCGTGGTGCTGTCCTGGACAATGGCCCGCCGCGCCCGGGACGGCTGGAGCTTCATCTACATGGGCCTGTTCCTGGTGGCGGGCGTGTTCACGATCTTCGCCTCGCTCTACCCGAATGTCCTGCCCTCGACGCTGGATCCGGCCTGGAACCTGACCGTCGACAACGCCTCGTCCTCTGATTACACGCTGACCGTGATCTCCTGGGTGTCGCTCTTCGGACTGCCCCTGGTGGTGCTCTACCAGGGCTGGACCTACTGGGTGTTCCGCAAGCGCATCACGGCTGAGGCGATCCCGGCTGCCCACACGGTGAATGCCCAGTGAAGCCGGTGCTTCCGGTCAGCGCCGCCAGCCGGCGGGCGCTGTATCTCCTGGGGCTGCTGGCCGCCGTCAAGGCGGCCGGCCTGGTGCTGCTCGCCACCGGCATTGCCGCGGGCGTGGCCGGGCTGGCCGCCGGCGGGCCGGACTGGCGCTGGGTGCTGGCCAACGGCGTCGCCGGCGCGGTGCTGCGCTCCCTCGCGGTCTGGGGCACCGAGACCGTGTCCCAGCGGGCCGCGGCAGGGGTCAAGGAGGAGCTGCGCGCTTCCCTCACCTCCCGCGCGCTCGACGACGGCGGGAACGTACCGGGGATGGGCAGCGGCGCGCTGAGCGTCCTGATCACCCGCGGCCTGGACGGCCTGGACAACTACTACGCCAAGTACCTGCCCGCCCTGGTGACGTGCGCCGTCGTACCGCTGCTGGTGGGGCTGCGCATTCTGTCCGCCGACTGGCTCAGCGCGCTCGTGGTGGTCCTGACCGTGCCGCTGATTCCGGTCTTCATGATCCTGATCGGCCTGCACACCGGCGACAAGACCGCCGCCGCCGTCGACGCGCTCAACCGGCTCTCCGACAACATGCTGGAGCTGGCCAAGGGCCTGCCGGTTCTGGTGGGCCTGGGCCGCGCCCGGGCCCAGGCCCGCGCGCTGCGCGACGTCGCCGACCGCTACCGCGTCCGCACGCTGGAAACCCTGCGGGTGGCGTTCCTGTCCTCCCTGGCGCTGGAACTGATTGCCACCATTTCCGTGGCACTCGTGGCCGTGGTGATCGGCGTGCGCCTGGTCAACGGATCCATGTCGCTGGAACTGGGCCTGCTGGCGCTGATCCTGGCACCGGAGTGCTATCAGCCGCTGCGCGACCTCGGCACCGCCCACCATGCCAGCGAGGACGGCCTCGAAGCGCTCAACCGCACCAACTCCGTCCTGGAGGCTCCCGCCGCCGTGCCGCTGGTGCCCGAGCACGCCGCCGCGGCTGCCGCTCCCGGAACCGGCCTGACCGTTGCCGGGCTGACCATCCGGTACGCCGGCCGGCCCCGGCCGGCCGTATCGAACCTCAGCTTCACCGTGCCCGCCGGCAGCATCGCTGCCCTGACCGGGCCCAGCGGCACCGGCAAAACCTCGGTGCTGGAGGCACTTGCCGGGCTGCGCCGCAGCGGCGGCGACACCACGCTCGAGGGCACCGTCAGCGGCGTGGACCGCGCCGGCATCGCCTGGATTCCCCAGCACCCCGTGCTGGTGGAGGACACCGCGGCAGCCGAGATCGCCCTCTACTCGGGGCTCGGAACTGCGGACGAGGGACGGCGGGCAGCCGTTGAGGCCCTGGCCGCGATCGACTCCCTGCACCTGCTGGACACCCCCACCGCCGACCTCAGCCCGGGCGAGCAGCGCCGCGTCGCCGTCGCCCGTGCCCTGGCCCGGATCGCCTGCCAGCCTCAGGTGCGCCTGCTGCTCGCCGACGAGCCCACCGCGCACCTGGACGCCCGCAGCGCAGCCGCCGTGATCCGTGCCCTCGAGCGCCTGCGCGGCTCCGTGACCGTGCTGCTGGTGGCCCACGACTCCGCCGCCGCCTCCATCGCCGACCGCCGAATTCCGGTGGGCGCGGCGGACCTTCCGGACGGGCCGGCAGCTTCCCCCCTCGCGGGTGGCTCCGGTGCCGGCACTGGAGCCCGGTCCGCCACCGCCACCTCCACCGCCACCGCCGACGGCGACAGTTCCGCCGGTTTCGCCGGGTCCGCCGGCTCCGCGCACGACGCCGTGCCCGCGCCTGCCCGCTGGCGGGACGAGCTGGCCGATACCGGGACCCATCCGGTGCACCAGTCGCTGTGGAAGAACCTCCTGGTCCTGCGTCCCTGGAGCCGGCAGTTCCTGCTGGCCCTGTTCCTGGGCACCGGCGCCACGCTCTTTGCCGTTGCCCTGACCTCCCTGTCCGGCTGGCTGATTGTCCGCGCCCACGAACAGCCGCCGATCCTGCTGCTGCTCACGGCGATTGTCGGGGTGCGGTTCTTCGGCATCGGGCGGTCCGTCCTGCGGTACCTAGAGCGGCTGCGCCTGCACGACGCCGTCTTCCGCGCCACCAACTCGATTCGCATCCGGCTGTGGAACGGGCTGCTGCAGCGACCCGAGGGGTGGCGCCGGCTGGCCCGCGGGGGCGGCGCCCTGGAGCGGCTGGTCGGGGACGTTGACGAACTGCGCGACATCGCACCGCGCGTCGTTTTCGCACCGCTGACCGGATTCCTCACTGCCGTGGCCGCCTGCATCGCCACCGGCCTGCTGCTGCCCGAAGCACTGCCCGCCCAGATCGGCGTCTGCGTGGTGGGCCTGATTGCCGCCCCGCTGCTGGCCCACGCCGCCGACGCCGCCGCCCGCGCCGCCACCGTCCGGCTGCAGTCCCGGTCCATGGCGGCCATGGCCCGCCTGCTCTCCGCGGCTCCGGATCTGCAGGCCAACAGCAGCGCCGCAGCGGTCTTTGCCCGGCAGCAGGAGCTTGATGCCCGGGCCTCGGCCGCGGTCCGGCGCAGTGCCTGGGCGCAGGGCCTTGCCAATGCCCTCACGGCCCTGGCCTGCTCCCTCGGCGCGCTGTACATGCTCACGCTGGCCGAGTCGGCGCCCGCGACCGTGGCCGCCGTCGTCGTGCTCATGCAGCTGGCCCTGATCGAAGCCTTTATCGCCGTCAACGGATCCATCCAGCAGTTCTCTGCCTGGCGGACGCTGGGCGACAAGGTGCTGCCGGACCTGGGCACCGACGAGGTCGAGCCCCTGGACGGACTCGACGCCGAACCGGACACCTCCGCCGGCGCTGAACACCGGGAGGCGAACCTCCGGAACGTGGATGCCGTCGAGCTGCGCGGCATCAGCTACAGCTATCCGGGCCAAACCCGTCCCGTCTTCGAGGATCTGGACCTGGATCTGTACCGCGGCAGCTGGTTGGCAGTCACGGGGCCGTCCGGCAGCGGAAAGTCCACTCTGCTTGGAGTCCTGCTCGGGTTCCTGGTTCCGCAGGAAGGATCCTTCCGAATCAACGGCATCCCTGCCGCCGATCTGCCTCCGGCCGCGCGGCGGATGGCCTGGTGCCCGCAGGAGGCGCACCTGTTCGACTCCACTCTGCGCGGCAATCTGCTGCTGGCCCGCGACCGCCGGCAGGCTCCCGGCGACGCGGAAATGACTGCGGTGCTGGACGCCGTCGGACTGGGGCCCTTCCTGTCCGGGCTTCCGGACGGACTGGACACCCGTGTGGGCGGCGGCGGGCACTTCCTCTCCGGCGGCCAGCGCCAGCGGCTCGCCGTCGCGCGCGCCCTCCTCACGGAGGCCGACGTCGTCCTGCTGGATGAACCCACCGCTCACCTGGATGCGGAGGCGGGGGAGCAGTTGATGGCCGACCTCACCGTCGGGCTGCGCGGCAAATCAGTGGTTGTCGTGACCCACAATCCGGCCGACGCCGCGTGGTGTGACCGGAGCCTGGCCCTGGGCGAACCCGTGTGCGCCGGATCACAGGCGTAGGAAGCGCCCGGGTCCGGTGTCTTAAGCTGGAAAAATGACTACCGCGCCTCCTGAAATTCCAGCTCCCACCACCGGCCTGCGCTGGCGGGCGATCACCGCAGACGACCTCGACGGCTGGCTGGAGCTGATTCGGCGCATTGCCGCGGTGGACAAGCCGGGCTACGTGGACCAGCGCGCCGACCTGGAACACACGCTGGCCTCGAGCGCCGACAACCCGGCGCGGGACACCCTGCTGGGACTGGACCGGGACGGGGTCCCGCGTGCCTACGGGTACCTGGTCCGGACCGAGGGGTCGGACAAGATCCACGGTGCCGGGGGAGTGGACCCGCAGTGGCGCAGGCGCGGGATCGGCACCGCCCTGCTGCGCTGGCAGCAGCAGCGGGCCCGCGAGCGGCTGCTGGAAACCGGGCACGAGGCCGGCCTGCTGCGGTTCATGGCGGAAGAGGACAACGCCTCGCACGTGGCGCTCTTCCATGCTGCCGGAGCACGGGTGGTGCGCTACTTCACCGAGATGACCCGGCCGCTGGAGGACGGGATTCCCGACGTTCCGCTGCCGCAGGGGCTGGAGTACGTCACCTTCAACGCCGGCATTTCCGAGGCCCTGCGCCAGGCGCACAACGAAGTGTTCCGGGACCATTGGGGCAGCGAGGAGCGCGACGTCGAACGCTGGCAGCACAACGTCGAACATCCGCATTTCCGGCCGGACTGGACCTTCGTGGTGATGGACACCGCGGCGGGGGAAATCGCCGGCTACAACATCGCCTCCTACGATCCCGAGGGCAAAAACCGGCACGGCTACACCGAGGGCTACACCGAACTGCTGGGCGTGCGCAGGAACTGGCGGGGACTGGGCCTCGCTCCGGCCATGCTCGGCGAGGCCATGCGCCGGTACAAGGCCTCGGGCATGGAGCGCGCCGGGCTGGGCGTCGATACTGAAAACCCCTCCGGTGCCCTGGGCCTCTACGAGCGTCTCGGCTACGTGCCGACCTACCGCGAGGTCTTTTTCGACCTGCAGTTGCTGCCGTAGGTTAGCGCGGTCCGGGTGCTTGGCCGGTCCGGAAAGCGGCAATGCCGGCGGCCCACCCCGGCGCCCTGCCGCCGTTGGGAGGATGGAGGGCGCCGGCGTCGATCCCGGCGCCCGTCAGCAGCCAGGAACACAGCGAGTTGGAATTCCACATGTCAGTGGAGCCGGACACCTCGCGTCCCCACGTGTGCGGCGGCACCGCCGCCACGCGGTCCAGCAAGGCGGACGCGGCGTCGGCCGTCAGGGTGAACTCGACCGGCTTGCCGGCTGCATGCCGGCGGTCGGGAAGGATTCCGTGCGGCCAGCAGCGGACCTCGTAGCGGAAAAGCCGGGAGCGGCCCAGGAACGGCAGGCCCACGGGTCCGGTGACCACCACGCCCCGCGAGGGGTCGTGCCGGCCCCAGACCGGAGACATTTCGATGACGAACTCCACCTCATCCAGCACCACGATAAGGGCGCTGTGAAACAGCGGCTGCGGCGGGCGGCGGTTCACCAGGGCATGGAAAAGTTCCCAGCATCTGCTGGTGTGGACCACGACGTGGCCGCCCGCCCCGACCGGAAGCCACCACAGCTGCAACCGGGCGGAATCCATCGCGGCTGCTATGCCTCGGCGGGGGAGGGCAGCACCCAGATGGATTGGGCGGCGGGGAGCCCCAGTTCGAACTGCTCTCCGTTGGCTGCCAGCGTCAGGGTGCCGGCGTAGGCCTGGCGCTGCAGCACCCGCACCCGCACGTCCAGATGCAGTCCGAGCCCGGCCAGATAACGCAGCAGCTCCGGGTCGATGTCCGACACCCGGGCAATCGTGGCCTCCGTGCCGGCGTCGCACGCGCTCAGCCGGACCGCGGCCAGCGGCGGAAAACTGCCGTCCCGGGACGGAATGGGATCACCGTGCGGATCCCGGACGGGATGGCCCAGCCGCCGGTCCAGGGCGTTCACCATCTTGTCGGAGACCGCGTGCTCCAGGTGTTCGGCTTCGTCGTGCACCTCGTCCCAGCCGTAGTCCAGATACTCCACCAAAAACGTCTCGATCAGCCGGTGCCGGCGCACCATGGCCACCGCCTCGCGGGTTCCGGCGTCGGTCAGCGTGATGGAACCGTAGCGCGCGTGGGTCAGCAGGCCCTGAGCCGTCAGTTTCTTCACGGCCTCGGAGACCGACGACGGCGAATTGCCCACATGCGCGGACAGCGCCGACACGGTGACCGGCTCGTCGGTCCATTCCTGGGCGGTCCAAATGACCTTGAGATAGTCCTCGGATGCGGCTGAAAGCTGATTGGTACCCACCCCTCCACCCTACGTGAACCCCCAGCGGGAACCGATCCCGGCGCACACCACAACGTCAATACCCCCAGGGGGTACTTGACGACATACCCCTTGGGGGTATATTTTGCTGGAGATCGAACAGCAAGGGAGCAGCCATGAGCGCAACAACCGAACATGCCCAGCCGGCGCGTGGCCATCAGGATGACGGCTCCGAAACGGTCTCCGCGGTTCAGGCACCCTCACCTGCGGACCCGCACGCGGGCACGCACGGGTACGCCAGCGACAAAGAGGCGTACCTCAAGCGGCTCCGCCGCATCGAGGGGCAGGTCCGCGGCATTGCCCGGATGGTCGAGGAAGACAAATACTGCATCGACGTCCTGACCCAGGTCGCAGCGATCAATAAGGCGCTGCACGCCGTCAGCCTGGGGCTCGTCCAGGACCACATCTCGCACTGCGTGGTCGACGCGGCCCGCGAGGCCGACGCCACCGGCAATCCGGGACTGGTGCAGGAAAAGGTCCAGGAGGCCACAGACGCCATCGGCCGGCTGCTGCGCTAGGACGCCAAGCAAAAGCCGCTCAGCCGCACACGAAACATCGGCCGCACATGAAAGATCAACGGCACGTCGAACCACCAGCAACCAGCGAACAGAGGAACACCATGGAAACCACACTGAACGTCTCCGGCATGACCTGCGGGCACTGCGCCTCATCCGTCACCGAGGAACTTACTGCCCTTGACGGCGTCGACAGCGTCAGCGTTGACCTGAATGCCGGAGGCATCTCGACCGTCGTCGTCACCTCGCACCGCGCCCTTGCACCCGAGGAGCTGGGTGAGGCCGTCGCGGAGGCCGGCTACCTCGTGGTGGAAGCTTCCGCCTAACCGCAGGGCCCGCCGTCCGGCCCCTCACCGCAATTCCCCTGGAAGGACAGTTGTCATGAGTACCGAAGAACTGCTTCAGCAGCCGCAGCCGCGGGTCATCGACCTCAAGATCGAGGGCATGACCTGCGCTTCCTGTGTTGCCCGGGTGGAACGCAAACTCGGCAAGCTCGACGGCGTTGAGGCCACTGTCAACCTTCCGCTGGAATCCGCGCGAGTGACGGTGCCGGAGGGCGTGACCGATGAGCAGATCGTGCAGACCGTCGACTCGGCCGGCTACAGGGCGCGCCTGGTCCGCCCGGCGGGCGCAACACGGGTGGCCGCCGGCCCGGCGAACCATGCGGCAGATCCGCACTCCGGGCCCGGTGCGGATGCGCACGAAGCGCACGAAGGCGCCCCCGCCGGCATGCACGACGGCGGGGCCGTGGACCATATGGCCCACGGCGGAACCGCCGCCAGCCTGCGTCCGCGGCTGATCCTGGCCGCCGCGCTCACCCTTCCGGTCTTCCTCGTATCGATGGTCCCCGCCCTGCAGTTCAGCAATTGGGGCTGGGTTGCCGCGGTCCTGTCGCTGCCGGTGGTCACCTGGTCCGCCTGGCCATTCCACCGGGCCGCGGCCATCAACGCCCGGCACTTCGCCTCGACAATGGACACCCTGGTGTCCCTGGGCGTCATAGCCTCCTACCTGTTCTCCCTGGCGACCCTCCTCGCGGACCCGGCCCTCACCGCGCACGCCGGCATGGCAGGCATGACAGGCATGGACGGTCTGCCTGAGCCCGCGCATGCCAACCTCTACTTTGAAGTGGCCGCCGTGGTGGTCACGTTCCTGCTGCTGGGCCGCTACCTGGAAGCCAATGCAAAGGCCCGTGCCGGTGACGCCCTGAAGGCGCTGCTCAGCCTGGGCGCCAAGGATGCCACGGTGCTGCGCAACGGTGCCGAAGTCCGGGTTCCCGCGGACCGTTTGCAGGTCGGAGACATCATCGTGGTCCGCCCGGGTGAGAAGATCGCTGCCGACGGCGTGGTCGCGGACGGCCGCTCCGCCGTCGATGCCTCCCTGATCACCGGCGAGTCAGTGCCGGTGGACGTGGGCCCGGGGGATTCCGTTACCGGTGCCACCGTGAACACCTCCGGCCGGCTGCTGGTGCGGGCCACCCGGGTCGGCAGCGAAACCACCCTGGCCCAGATGGGACGGATGGTCAGCGAAGCGCAGTCCGGGAAGGCTCCGATTGCCCGGCTGGCCGACCGGATCAGCGCCGTTTTTGTCCCCATCGTGCTGGGCGTCGCCGTGCTGGCCTTCGTCCTGTGGCTGCTCTTTACCGGCGATGTGCAGGCGGCGTTCACCGCCGCCGTCGCGGTGCTGGTGATCGCCTGCCCGTGTGCCCTGGGCCTGGCGACTCCGGTGGGCCTGCTGACCGGTACCGGACGCGGCGCCCAGCTGGGCATCCTGATCAAGGGCCCGCAGGTGCTTGAGGACACGCGGACCGTGGACACCATCGTGCTGGACAAGACCGGAACGGTCACCGACGGCCGGCTCTCAGTGGTGCGGACCCTGGCCTTCGCAACAGCCGGTGCCGGGATCTCGGTGCCGGCGGGCCCGGATGCCGCCGCCGCCGAGCTGCTGCGGCTCGCCGGAGCCGTGGAGGCGGCGGGGGAGCACCCCATCGCCGTCGCCATCGCCGGTGCGGCGCAAAAGGCGGCCGCCTCCGTCGGCCAGTCTTCCGCTCTGACCGGCCGGCTGCCTGCGGTGACCGGGTTTGATTCCGCACCGGGCGGCGGTGTGCGGGGCACCGTGGAGGGGCACGCCGTCGTGGCCGGCCGCCCCGGCTGGCTGGAGGAGAACGGCATTTCCCTGCCCGCGGACGCTGCGACTCTGCTCCGCGCGGAGCAGGACGCCGGCTCCACGGCGATCCTGGTGGCGGTGGACGGCCGCGCCGCCGGAATCATCAGCCTGCGGGACAACCTCAAGCCCGGATCGGCGGCCGCCATCGCGCGGCTGCGGGCCCTGGGCCTGCGGCCGGTGCTGCTGACCGGCGACAACGCCGTGGTGGCCGCCCGCGTGGCCGACGCCGTCGGCATTGCTCCCGAAGACGTCCTCGCCGACGTCCGTCCGGCGGGCAAGGTGGAGGCCATCAAGCGGTTCCAGGCGCAGGGGGCCACCGTGGCGATGGCCGGCGACGGCGTGAACGACGCCCCGGCCCTGGCGCAGGCGGACCTGGGCATTGCGATGGGCTCGGGCACCGACGTCGCCATCGACGCCGCGGACCTGACCGTGATGGGCAACGACCTGGGCCAGGTGGCCACCGCCATCGAACTGTCCCGGCGCACGCTGCGCACGATCAAGACCAACCTGTTCTGGGCCTTCTTCTACAACGCGGTCGGCATTCCCGTGGCGGCGCTGGGCCTGCTCAATCCGATGATCGCCGGCGCCGCGATGGCCGCCAGCTCCGTGCTCGTGGTCGGGAACTCGCTGCGGCTGCGCAGCTTCGGCCGGCAGCACCTTCCCGCGAACCAGCACCGGTAGCTGCGGGAACGGCAGGGGCCGGGCAGTCCGTTGCGGGCTGCCCGGCCTCTCTCGTGATGCACTCTCTGGGAATCCTTCGTGCAGATAATGCCCTCCCCGAGAGTCCTTCGTGCAGATAATGCATTCAAGGGCCGCATTTCGGGCATTTTGACGCCCTGATCTGCACGAGAGATTTCTGCAGACCGCATTATCTGCACGAGAGATTGCCCGGACACACCGAGTGGGCAGATCCGGTGGGTTTGCGTTCATCCAGTGTGCAGATCTGGCGGGCAAAAGTCGCGCTGAAGTCGCCATAGCTGCACTCTCGGCGCCTCGGCAGCGTCGAAAGTACACGTCTGGTGAGATACGGGCAGCGCCGGCCGTCGAGAGTGCACGTCTGGCGACTTGATCGGCGTTTTGGCCGCCACAGCTGCGCTCTCGGTGCCCCCGGCCTGCTCAAACCCGCCATAGCTGCACTTTCGG
This sequence comes from Arthrobacter sp. zg.Y820, assembly GCF_030125555.1. Taxonomy (NCBI): domain Bacteria; kingdom Bacillati; phylum Actinomycetota; class Actinomycetes; order Micrococcales; family Micrococcaceae; genus Arthrobacter; species Arthrobacter sp. zg.Y820. The sequence continues at coordinate 252,488 of NZ_JASKLX010000010.1, read as the reverse complement.
TGCCCCCGGCGTGCTCAAACCCGCCATAGCTGGTGACTTGAATCCGGGAGCGTCCGGACGGCCTTGCCCAGCCGCAGCCCCGGCCAGCCGCCGCTCCGGCAGCCGCCGGAACGTCAGCCGGCCGCCGGATCCTCGCCCGGCTCGACGGGTGTGTTGCTCGGCCCCACCTGGTCCACCGGGTTGGTCAGCGGAATGCCGGAGCCGTCCCGCCGCCCGTGCTCGGTGGGCAGCGCCCGGGCCACGCCGTTGGCGGCCGCGGCCTTCGCCGGACCGTGCCCGGCCCAGGCCACCACGAGCGCGTCCTCGCCCTTCAGGAACCGGTGCGCACGCACGCCGCCGGTGGCGCGCCCCTTCACCGGATACTCGGCAAATTCGGTCACCTTCACCGACCCGCCGGGCGTGCCCGGGATGGTCTCGCTGCCGGTGGAGACGGTGACGACGACGGCGGCCGGATCGTTCTGCGCCACCACACCGAAGAACAGCACCCGGTCATCGGCGCCGAGCTTAATGCCGGCCACCCCGCCGGCGGTGCGGCCCTGCGGCCGGACCTGCGCGGCGCTGAAGCGCAGCAGCTGGGCCTGCTCGGTGACAAACACCAGTTCATCGGTGTCCTGCGGCGCCACGCCCACACCCACCACCTCGTCCTTGGGCTTGAGCGTGATGGCTTCCCAATCGTCGCGGTTCAGCGGATAGTCGGGGTTGACCCGCTTCACGATGCCGTTGCGCGTGCCCAGGGCCACGATCTCGTTCAGCGGCACCAGCCCGATCAGCTTTTCGCCCTTGGTCAGGGTCATGAAGTCCTTGACCGGCACCCCGCCGGCCATGTTCGGCAGGCCCGACGTCGGCGGGAGGGCAGGCATGTCCAGCACCTGAACGCGGATCATCCGGCCCGACGACGTGAGCGCCCCGATCTCGCCGCGCGCGGTGGTCTTCACGACCGAGCGGAACACATCGTGCCGCACCCGCTGTCCCGCTTCGGTGAGCGGCTCCTGATTGGCGGTCCGGGCGAGCTGCCCCGAGGTGGTGAGGATGACCCAGCACGGATCATCGGCAATCTCCAGCGGCAGTGCGGCCTTGGCCCCCTTGCCGGTAACGGCGGGAGCAGCAGCGGCGCCCTTCAGGGGAGAGGAGGCCTCCGACTCCAGCAGCACCGTCCGGCGCGGAGTGGCGTACTTCGCGGCAACCTCGCCGAGCTCATCGGAGACCAGGGAGCGCAGCCGCGGCTCGGAGTCGAGGATCGCCTGCAGCTCCTTAATGGCCAGCAGCAGCTCGTCCTTTTCCTTCTCCAGTTCCAGGCGCGAGTACTTGGTGAGCTGGCGCAGCCGCAGCTCCAGGATGTGGTTGGCCTGGATCTCGGTCAGGTCATAGATGGCCATGAGGCGTTCGCGCGCCTGGGCCGTCTCGTCCGAGGAACGGATGATCTGGATGACCTCGTCAATGTCCACGATCGCAATGAGCAGGCCCTCGACCAGGTGCAGCCGGTCCTGCTTCTTGCGCAGCCGGTACGCCGTGCGCCGGCGGACGACACCGAGCCGGTGCGCCACATAGACCTGCAGCAGTTCCACCAGGCCCAGGGTCCGGGGCTGGCCGTCCACCAGGGTGACGTTGTTGATCCCGAAGGAATCTTCCATGGGGGTGTACTTGTACAGCTGGGCCAGCACCGCGTTGGGATTGAAGCCGTTCTTCAGCTCAATGACCAGGCGCAGGCCGTGGCTGCGGTCCGTGAGGTCCACGATGTCCGAGACGCCCTGCAGCTTCTTGGACGTCACCGCGTCCTTGATTTTCTCGATGACCTTTTCCGGGCCCACCATGTACGGCAGCTCGGTGACCACCAGGCCGGTGCGGCGGGCGGTCAGCTGTTCCACCTCCACCTTGGCCCGGGTCTTGAAGGAACCGCGGCCGGAGGCATAGGCGTCGCGGATGCCGTCCAGGCCCACGATCCGCCCGCCGCTGGGCAGGTCGGGGCCGGGGATGAAGCGCATCAGCTCGTCGAGCGTGGCGTCGGGGTTCGCGATCAGATGCTGCGTGGCGGCAATGACCTCGCCGAGGTTGTGCGGGGCCATGTTGGTGGCCATGCCCACGGCGATGCCCGCGGCGCCGTTGACCAGCAGGTTGGGGAACGCGGCGGGCAGCACTTCGGGCTGCATCAGCTGGTTGTCGTAGTTGGGAACGAAGTCCACCACGTCTTCGTCCAGATGATCCGTCAGCGTCAGTGCCGGCGCGGCGAGGCGCGCCTCCGTGTACCGCGCTGCGGCGGGGCCGTCGTCGAGCGAGCCGAAGTTGCCGTGCCCGTCGATCAGCGGCAGGCGCAGCGCCCAGCTCTGGGCCATGCGGACCATGGCGTCGTAGATGGCGGAGTCGCCGTGGGGATGGAGCTTGCCCATCACCTCGCCCACCACCCGGGCGGACTTCACATGGCCGCGGTCCGGGCGCAGGCCCATGTCCGCCATCATGTACAGGATGCGCCGCTGGACGGGCTTGAGGCCGTCCCGGGCATCGGGAAGGGCGCGCGAATAAATCACCGAGTACGCGTACTCGAGGAAGGAACCTTCCATCTCGGTGGTGACATCAATGTCGATGATGTTCTCGGCGATGATCTCGCCGGGTGCGGTTTTGGAGACGGTTTGGCGCCGGGCCATGCTGTTGTCGGGTCCTTGCATTGGTAGGGGATAACGGGTGTGCAGGATGCGGCGGCGCGGCGGCCGATGCGCCCTGCAGACAGCGGAGAAATTTTCCCACTACTCTGAGTCTATGGCGGAGCAGGGACATTACCCCGAATATTGGGAAGCTGACGTGGTGTTGCGGGACGGCGGCACCGGGCATTTGAGACCGGTGACACCGGCCGATGCGCCGGCCCTGCAGGAGTTCCACATGAAGCAGTCGCAGAGCTCGATCTATCTGCGGTTCTTCACCTACAAGGCCAAGCTCAGCAACAAGGAGCTGGCCCGGTTCACCAACGTGGACTACCGGGACCGCGTGGCGTTCGTCATCACCATCGGAGCCGAAATCATCGGGATCGGCCGCTACGACCGGCTCGACGACCCCACCGAAGCCGAAGTGGCGTTCAACATCTCGGACGGGCACCAGGGCCGCGGCCTGGGCTCGATCCTGCTGGAACACCTGGCGGCCGCGGCGCGGGAAAACGGCATCCGCCGGTTCTCCGCCGAGGTGCTCCCCGAGAACCGCAAGATGATCGGCGTCTTCGCCGACGCCGGCTACGAGGTCCGCCGGCACTTCGACGACGGCGTGATCGCGCTGGACTTCAACATCGACCCCACTGACAAGTCCCGGGCCGTCATGGAAGCGCGCGAACACCGCGCCGAGGCCCGCAGCGTCGCCGATCTGCTCTCCCCGTCCTCAGTGGCCGTCATCGGTGCCAGCCGCGAATGGGGCACCGTGGGCTACCAGCTGCTGGAACACATCATTGAAGGCGGATTCACCGGCTCCGTCTACGCCGTCAACCCGGAAGCCTTCGAACTGGCGGGCATGGTCTGCCACGCCCGGATCGCCGACGTGCCGGAACCGGTGCAGCTGGCCATCATTGCGGTGCCCTACGACCAGGTGCTCGGCGTCGCCGAGGAATGCGCCCGCGCCGGGGTCAAGGAACTGCTGGTTGCCACTGCAGGCTTCGCGAACGACGGCGAACGCGGCCTGGCCCGGCAGCGCCGCCTGGTGCGGCACGCCCGGGCCAACGGCATGCGCGTGGTCGGTCCGGCGTCGCTGGGCCTGATCAACACCCGCCCCGACGTCTCCCTGAACGCCTCCATGGCTCCGGCGATGCCGGCCAGGGGAGGGCTGGGCCTCTTCAGCCAGTCCGCGGGCATCGGGGTCCTGCTCTACGCCGCGGCACAGCGGCGCGGGCTGGGCCTGTCCTCGACCATCTCCGCCGGCAACCGCGCCGACGTCTCCGGCAACGATGCCATGCAGTACTGGGAGGACGACACCGACACCCGGGTGGTGGGCATGTACCTGGAGTCCGTGGGCAACCCGCGCAAGTTTTCCCGCATCGCCCGGCGGCTGGCCACCTCCAAACCCGTGATCGTCGCCAAATCCGACGTCACCGGGCTGCAGCTGCCGCCCGGGCACGCCGTGCGGACCACGCAGGCGCCGGCCGGGGCGCTGGACGCCATGCTGCGGCAGTCCGGAGTCATCCGCGTGAACACCAACGAACAGCTGATGGATGTCGTGCAGATCGCCGTCAGCCAGCCGCTGCCGGCGGGCCGCTCCCTGGCGGTGTTCAGCAACTCGGCAGCCCTGGGCCGGGTGGTCGCGGACGCGGCTCTCGGCCTGGACCTGGAGCTGGGCAGCCTGCAGACCGACCTCGTCCTGGACGCCGGCATGAGCGTGGCCCTGCCGCTGCTGCGTGCCACCGTCACCAAGACCCTCGCGGACGACGCCGTGCATGCCGCCGTCGTAACCCTGCTGCCCTCGCCGGGGCTGACGACGGAGAAGATCGCGCAGTGCCTGCAGGAGTGTGCCGCTGAAACCGGCAAGCCGGTTGTTGCCGCGTTCACTGGGATCATGGACCCGGGCGCCCACGTGGAGGGCATCCTGACTTCCGGCAGCTCCGGCAGCTCCGGGAGCACCGGGGAGGACGGGCGCCAGCCCGGCCTGCCCTGTTTCTCCAGCCCCGGTGCCGCCGTCGCTGCGCTCGCCTCCCTGGTCCGGTACACCGAATGGTCCGCCCGCGACCACGGTCACTTCATCGAGCCGGCCGGCGCCGATCCCGACGGCGCCCGCGCCTTCATCGACACGCTCCTGACCCGGGTGGCGGGGGACGGGCTGACCCGGCTGACCGCCGACGAAACCACCCGGCTGCTGCGCTTCTACGGGGTGGAACTGCTGCCGTCACTGCCCTTCACCAGCGGGGAGGAGGCGGTGGCGGCCGCCGACACGCTCGGCTGGCCGGTGGTCATCAAAACGATGGACGAGCACCTGCGGCACCGGCTGGACCTGGGCGGCGTGCGGCTGAACATTTCCACGCCGGAGGACCTGCTCACCAACATCGCGCAGATGAAGCAGGCGCTGGAACCCTACGGCAGCTTTGAACTCGAGGTGCAGTCCATGGCGCCGTCCGGGCAGGGCTGCATGGTCCGCGCGATTGAGGATCCGCTGCTGGGGCCGGTGCTGTCCTTCGGCCTGGCCGGGGATGCGGTGAACCTGCTGGACGACTGGGCGCACGGCATTCCGCCGCTGACGGACACCGACGTCGCGGACCTGGTGCGCGCACCCCGGGCCTCCGGAAAGCTGTTCGGCTATCAGGGGTTGCCCAAGGCCCATGTGGCTGCGCTGGAAGACCTGATCTCGCGGCTGGCGCTGCTCAAGGACGAGCACCCCGAGATTGCGCTGCTGGAAATCAACCCCGTGCTGGTGTCCACCACGGGTGTGACGGTCCTCAGCGCCGACGTCCGGCTCGGCAATCCGCAGCAGCGGACGGACAGCGCACGACGGGCGATGAGGGACTAGCCACACGGGCGGCACCAGGAGGAACCGGGAGATGCCGGACTAACTCGGATTGCTCCCGCGCGCCATTTAGGTACTGGGGCGCTCTCTGGGGGAAACTGGAAGCATGTCGCCGTTACTTTCCGCTGAACGCCGCAGCCTTGACGCTTCCATGGAGCGGGCAGGCTTTTACCCCACCCTTTTGGCCGACGTGGTCCACGATGCCCTGGACGGCCGTGAACCGCTCTCCCACATCATCCATCTGGAAACCCACTTCGAGCGCACCGAGGTGCACCGCCACATCACGGTGCTGGTGCTGACCGAGGACATGCTGGTGATCACCCATGTTGACGACCAGCAGCTGGACGACGCCGGTGAGCAGATGATGGCGCAGGTCTCCACCGAATCGGTGCCGGTCACCCAGATCCGCTCAGTGGTCCTGGGCTACATGTATGCCCAGCCGCAGGACTACAAGCCCTCGGACCAGGCCCGCGAGCTCACCCTGGCCATTGCCTGGTCCGGCGGCCAGCGCCTGGACATGGGACCGGCCGGCTGCGCCGATCCGCAGTGCGACGCCGACCACGGCTACACCGGCACCATCGCCCAGGAGGACATTGTGCTCCGGGTCAGTGCCGAGGCCGACGGCGCGCAGGCAGTGCAGAACGCCAAGGATTTCGCCCGCGCCCTGCGCAAGGTCAACACTGACACCGTCAATCTGCGGCCGGCGGAGCCCGGGGACTCCCGGCGCGTACCCGGCATCGGCAGCCGGTTCAACCGCACCCACCACCAGCGGTAAGGGCCCATGAACTTGCCCTCCGGAACAGGTCCCGGCGCCGTTGCCCCGTCCGGCACGGCCCCCGGCGAACCGCTGCCTCCCGCCCCGGGCTACGGCCGCAGCAGTGTTGCCGAGGTTCTCACCAGCTCGGCCGCCGTCCTCGGCGTCCCCGGCTTTGCCAATACCCTGAACCTGCCGGCCGCCAAGCGGGTCTGCGTGGTCATGGTGGACGGTTTGGGCTGGTCCCTGCTGAAGCAGCGCGGCGGCCACGCGCCGTTCCTGCGCAGCTTCCTGCCCGCCGGCCGCGTCCTTACTGCGGCTTTCCCCACCACCACGGCGGCCTCGCTCGCCTCGCTGGGCACCGGGCTGCCGCCCGGAGAACACGGCATGGTGGGCTATGACGTGCTGGATCCGGAGCAGGACAAGGTTGTCAATATGCTCGGGAACTGGGACTCCGGCGTTGATCCCCAGCGCTGGCAGCCGCATCCCACCGTTCTGGAACGGGTGGCGGAACACCTTCCGGTGGCCTCGGTCAGCCTGCCGCGGTTCGCCGATTCGGCGATGACCCGGGCCGCCCTGCGCGGCGGCACCTTCATCGGCGCCACCGGTGTCCATGCCCGGGTGGCAGCCGCTGCCGAAGCCCTGGCCGCATCCCCGCGCATGCTGATGTACCTGTACTGGAACGAATTGGACAAGGCCGGCCACAAGCACGGTGCCCAGTCCGCGCAGTGGGGCTTCCAGCTCGAGGAGCTGGACAGCGCCCTGAAGCTGCTGGCCGCCCGGCTGCCGGCCGACACGCTGCTGCTGCTGACGGCGGACCACGGCATGGTCGACATTGCTCCGGAGCACCGGTACGACTTTTCGGAAGACCCGGCGCTGATCGCCGGCGTGCGGCACACCGCGGGGGAGCCGCGGATGGTGCACCTGTACCTGGAACCCGACGCCGGCGCCCGGGAGCGGGAAACCCTGATGGCCGCCTGGCGCGCCGCCTACGGCAGCAAAATCTGGATCGCCACCCGGGAGGAAGCCGTCGCCGCCGGCTGGTTCGGGCCGGTCGTGAACGAGTCGGTGCTGCCGCGCATTGGCGACGTCCTTGTCCTGGCGCGCGAACCGATCGCCCTGTACGACCTTCGGCGCATGAAGGCCTCCTCCCTGGAAGTGGTGGGCCAGCACGGCTCCCTCACCCGGGCGGAGCGGGAAGTGCCGTTGCTGCAGCTGGCGGTGCCTGCTGCCCGGCGCAGTGCCGGAGCCCAGGGCCGGGGAAAGAAGTAACCGTGGCTGAGCTCGTCTTCTTTTCCGGAACCATGGACTGCGGCAAGTCAACGCTGGCGCTGCAGATGGATTACAACCACAGCGCCCGCGGCCGCGGCGGCATCCTGTTCAGCCGCAACGACCGCGCCGGGGACTCGGTGATTTCCTCCCGGCTCGGACTGCGCACTCCCGCGGTGGAGGTCACTGACAGCACTGACTTCTGGAACGAAGTAACGAACCGCCGCGGCGCCGGATTCGCCGTGGACTACCTCATCTGCGACGAGGCACAGTTCTACTCCGCCGAACAGGTGGAGCAGCTGGCCCGAGTGGTGGACGAACTGTGCGCGGATGTTTTTGCCTTCGGCATCACATCGGACTTCCGGACCCGGCTCTTCCCCGGATCCCAACGGCTGATTGAGCTGGCCGACCGGATGGAAGTGCTCCAGGTGCGCGCCCTGTGCTGGTGCGGCCGCAGAGCCACCCACAACGCCCGAACCGTGAACGGCATCATGGTGGTGGAGGGGGACCAGGTGGTGGTCGGAGACGTCGGAAAGCATGCTCCGGCGGCGGTGCCCGCGGAGTCCGCCCCCGTTGCGGAGGAGCCGTTGTTTGCCGCGGAGGCCGTACGGAGTGCGCCGGTGATCGGTTATGAAACCCTGTGCCGCCGGCACTACATGCGGCGGGTCACTGCACACAAAGCTGAATCGATTGCTGAGCTGGCACCCGGCTCCGCCACGGATCTCGACGTCTGCGCCGTGCCCCCGCGCGAAGCCTGAACCCCGGTTCCGGTCCTGCCGGGAGCCACTCCGCGGCAGGACGGCCGGTGTTCGGCTGGTGGGGACCGGGTGGAAGACTTGGCCAGACGTTGGAAGAGCTGGCTAGTCGCCCTTGGTGCCGAAGACGATGTCGTCCCAGCTGGGAACTGAGGAGCGCTTGGGCTTGATGCCCCGCCGGTCGGCGGAGTCTTCGCCCTTCGTTGCGTCGTCGGAGCCCGTGACATCGTTCTTCGGAGCGCCCGAACTCATCCGGTCCCAGGGGAAGTCGGTCCGGCCGCTCTTCCGTCCGGCGGGCTTGGCCTTGCCCCGGCCGGCCGGAGCGGCCCCGCTGTCGGGGGTTGCCTTAATGGACTCAGCCGCGGCAGGCGCCGCGGCCTTTTTGACCGCGGGGGCCTCGGGCGCCTCAGCACCGGCGGTCGCCTCAGTGCCGGTGCCGTCGTTGGCTTTGGCGATGTCGGCGGACGAAGAGGCCGGATCCATGCCGTTGCCGGAACCCTTGGCTGAATCCTTTCCGGAAGCAGCTGCTGTTTCGCCGCGGCGGCGGAACGGGCGGGCGAGGACACTGATTTCCCGGGTTCCCGGGTTGACGCCGTCCGACAAACGGAGCGAGTCCGGCGCATCGGGGGCCTCGATTGCCTCAGCGGCGGCCGGAGCCAGCGAAAGGCGTCCGGTGCGCGGGCGGCTGGAGCCGGCGTCGTCGAGCTCGGCGCGTCCGTCACGGGGATGGGCGGCCGGGATGACGCCCTTGGCCAGCAGGGTCGCCAGGGCATCGTCGCCGTCTTCATCAGCGCCGAGGCGCTGGCCGCGGCGGGACCGCAGGACCTCGAGCAGATTGTCGGTGTCCTCGTCGCCGTCCTCGGACGCGCCGTCGGTCTCCGCCGGTGGCACGGCCTCGAAATCAAAAACCCGGTCGGCGACGGCGGTGAGCCGGCGGGACGGCACGGGGGAGTCCAGCGGTTCCAGCTCGCTGAGCAGCTGGGCCCAACGGTTGGAGTTGGAGACGCTCTTGCGCAGCGGGCTGAATGTCCAGCGGGCCGGGGGTTCCTCGCCCACCGACACCTGGGAGTCGTTCCCCAAGTCGAAGCGCGCCACGACGTCCCAGGTGGAATCCGGACGCCGCCAGGCATCCCATTCCACGCTGTCAGGGTCCACGCCGAAGGCCTTGAGCCGGTGGTTGACCATGTCGCCCAGATTGACAGGGCTGTCACCGAAGGTGCTGCGGTAGCCGTCATGGGTCGCTGAGAGGGGGGCGGCAACTTCGACGCCCTGGGCCTGGCGGGCCACATAATCGCGTTCCGCGCGAACGGGACCCTCGTAGCGTCGGATGTGGGCAAGGTCCAGGCCCGAGATCTCCGCGACCTCTTCTGCGCTGGCGCCGGACCGGATGCGCGCCTGGATGTCACGCGGAGTCATGGCCGGGCCCTCGGGCCGTTCTGCCGCTGACGTGGAGCGGTGCACCGGTCGGGATACTGCCACCCTGAGCGCTTCGTCCATCCGAAGCCGGAATGTTTCCCCACCTTTACCGCTGAGCAGCAAATGCTCGCCACCCTCATGGACACCCACGAGACGTAGATCCTGCATGAACCAATCCTCCACCCGTTAGCAATACCTTCTTGAAACAATGCCATCCGGAAGGCCGAACGCCTACTGTTTGCAAGGGTGTGGCGCGGTTCGGCTGCTCACGGCGGCCTGTTCTGAAGCCTGGGCTGCGTCCCGGGTTTTCACGTTTGCCGGGTTCAGCGCCGGGGCAGGGCTCAACTGTGGCTATTTTCTCCACCCTCAGCAAAAATCTCTGGTTTACGGGCACAAAAGGGAACGCCATGGCGTTGATACCTCCGAGCCAAAGAAGCAAGCTGGTCTAGCTACCGGCTGCAGCTCATTCAACCCACAAGACTCGACCGGATGGTGAGAGTACGGATTATGGCGACTGACTACGATGCGCCGCGCAAGACAGACGAGGACATCAGCGAAGAATCCCTGGAGGAACTAAAGACCCGCCGGACCGCCGGCACGCAGTCGGCGGTCGTGGATGAAGACGAGGCCGAGGTCGCTGACAGCTTTGAGCTCCCCGGAGCGGACCTTTCCGGGGAGGAACTGCTGGTGCGGGTGCTGCCCGCGCAGGCTGACGAATTTACCTGTGCCTCCTGCTTCCTGGTGCGGCACCGGTCCCAGATCGCGGCGGAGAAGGACGGGCTGTACTACTGCATCGACTGCGAGGGGTGATGCCCGCACGGTTCAGGCAGCACCCGGACGGGTCCGGGGCTGCCTTCCCCCTTGCCGGTTCGGGATGCGAAGGCTAGCTGCTGAGCGCCTGAACCAGGTCTTCGGGGTGGCGGGTGGACGTCAGCCAGTACGGGGTGCGGTCAGCGGGATCAGTGATTTCGATTCGGACCACCGGCGAAATCCAGCCGCGGAAACACATGAAGGCAGTGCCGTTGAGCCCGCGGCCGCGCTGGAACGTCGCCTCGTCCCCGCGGAAGCCCTCCACCGTTCCGATGTAGCGCCGTTCGATTTCCGCCCGGCCCACCTGGAGGGTGTCGGCGGTAACCCGAATGACGGGCGTGCTGACCAGCAGCATGGTGGTAATGATGATCAACACGACAACGGCAGCGATGATCCCGGCCTCCAAGCTCACCGGCAGGAGGACGAGGATGCTTGCGCACGAGGCAAAGAGGACGAGCAGCCAGACGCCGAACGAGGGCAGGAGCCGCTCGGAGTACAGCACGGTGTCGGGGGACGTCTGGGCAGAGGGGGATGACATGACTCCAGCTTGGCACCTTTGGCCCGGCATTTCATCTTGGGGCCCGGCCGGGAGAAACGGGCCGCACGGCGTACGGAGAAGCGGCAGGAAAACGCGCTAAAGTGAGGTGCGGTATTCCCGGGCTACTTCCGGGGTGCGTGCGCGGCTCCCCGCGGGAAGCAACCCGCAGGAAGCAACCCGCAGGACCACACGAGGATCACACGAGGGAAGTCGGAGACACCGGTGCTTGAAACAGCCCCCACTATGACCGTGCAGCTGAAAATGCTCGACGACGGGCTGGAACCGCCGTCGTACGCGCATCCCGGCGACGCCGGCGCCGACCTTCGCACGCGCATTGATTTTGTGCTGGAGCCGGGTGAGCGGCTGCTCGTTCCCACCGGGGTGGCACTGGCGCTTCCCTTCGGTTACGCGGCGTTCATTCATCCGCGCTCCGGCCTGGCCACAAAGCACGGCCTGACGGTGGTCAACGCTCCCGGAACTGTCGACGCCGGTTACCGCGGCGAGATCAGCGTTACGCTGCTGAATACCGACAAGTCCCGGCCGATCAGTCTGAACCGGGGGGACAGGATTGCCCAGATGGTGATCCAGCGGGTGGAGACGGCTTCGTTTGAGCTGGTGGACGAGCTGTCCGACTCCGTTCGCGGCACCGGCGGATTCGGTTCCACCGGCGGTTTTACAGCACTGCCTGCCTAGAGCGGCTGTCCGGGGGGTCAGCAGTGTGCGGCCCTCCCTATGAGAGAGAGGAACCCGGTCATGGCATTTGGGCGACTGAAGAAGAACAAGCAGGACAAGCAGGAACAAGACACGCAGGACCAGGAAGGTCCGGAACAGAACAGGCAGGGGAACGACGGCGCCAAGTCGCCGTCCGCCGCCGCCTCCGGCGCGGCTGAAGCCGACGGCGGAACGCCCGCGACCGGCCCCTGGGATGCCGCGGACAAGCCGTCCGACGAGGGCTATGTTGACCTGGGTGCCCTGCGCATTGCCTCGGCCGATGGCCTTCAGCTGCGTCTTGAGGTGGAGGAGAAAACCCAGCGGGTGGTGGCAGTGACGCTGGACCTGGACGGATCGAGCCTGCAGCTGCAGGCCTTCGCTGCTCCGCGTTCCGAGACCCTGTGGGATGACATCCGCGGCCAGATCGGCACATCGGTGGGGTCGCAGGGAGGCACCGTAGATGAGCTCGACGGCGTTTTCGGCACCGAGCTGCTGGCCAAGGTTCCGGCTCAGGCCCAGGACGGGTCCAAGGGATACCGAGTGGCCCGCTTTGTGGGCGTTGACGGTCCGCGCTGGTTCCTCCGCGGCGTGTTCGGCGGCCCCGCGGCCCTCGACCCGCAGGCTGCCGGTCCGCTGGAAGAGGTCTTCCGGAACGTCGTCGTCGTCCGAGGCGAGCAGCCGCTGCCGCCGCGGGACCTGCTGCAGCTGCGACTGCCGCGCGATGCTTCGCCGCTGCCGCGGGCCGCCGACGGCAGCGCCCGTCCCGGTCCGCCGAAGCGCGGACCCGAGATTACGACCATCGGCTGACCTGGTGCCCTCGAACCGCCCGGCCTCGCCGGGAAGCCGGGATGAGCCGGTCCCCGTCAGCGCTGTTCCGCAGCGCGGCCGTGTCTACAGCGGCGGCTATGTGCAGTCCATTACCGTGGTTCCGGCAACGGATCCGCCGCGTTTCACCGCCATGGTGGAGGACGTGGACGCGGTATACCGCGACCCGATGTCCCGCAAGGTACAGCCGAAGGTCCGGCTGGTGTGGGTTGGCCAGCGCCGCGTTCCCGGAGTTGTTGCCGGCACCCGGCTCGCCTTCGAGGGCATGGTCAGCACGGTGGACAGCTACCCCACCATCTTTAATCCACGCTACGAAATTATCGGACGTCCGGAGAACGAGACATGACTGATCGAACCGGCAGCGAACTGCCCGACAGCCCGCAGGAGCCGTCCTTCGGCGACGTTGCCGGCGCCTACGCGGCCAAGGCCGGGGTGGAACGCGGCGATGACGGGCAAATCGATGTCCTCAAGTCGGTCGGCGGAGTCCGCGGCCTGGCCGAGGCCATCGTCCCCGGGCTCCTGTTCACGCTGATCTTTACGCTCACATCCGGGCTGTATGTCTCATTGGGGGCGGCCGTGGCCTCGGCTGCCGTGTTCTCAGTGGCCAACCTGGTCCAGAAGCGCCCGTTGATGCAGTCCCTCACCGGAGTGATCGGCGTCGTGATCTGTGCCGTTGTGGCGCTGCGCAGCGGAAGCGGGACCGAGTTCTTCCTTCCCGGCTTCTTCCTCAACGCCGGCTACATCCTGGCGTTCATCGTGTCCATCGCCGTCCGCTGGCCCGTGGCCGGACTCCTGTTCGGCTTCATCCGGGGCGAGAACCTGGAATGGCACGCCGACCGCAAGCGGATCCGCGCCTATGCACTGGCGACGTGGATCATCATTGCCGTGTTCGCGCTTCGGCTGGCCGTGCAGCTGCCGCTCTACCTGGCCGACAACGTGGCCGCGCTGGGCACGATGCGCCTGGCCATGGGCGTGCCGCTGTATGCGCTGGGCCTGTGGCTGGCGTGGATGGTTTCGCGCCCGCTGACGCCCCGGGACGTTTCGGAGCGCCAGCCCGGCTAACTCAGTGCGGCCAACTCAGGCCGGCCAACTCAGGTCCGGCTAGCCGGGCCCGTCGGGGAGCAGCACCGCACGCAGCTGGTCCTCGGCCGCAATCGTGCAGATGAAGAACAGCTCATCCCCGGCTTCGATCACGTCATCGTTGCTCGGAGTGATCGGGGCATCGTCGCGCAGAATCGCCGTGACCGTGGTGTCCATCGGCCAGTCGATCGAACCGAGCGTCTTGCCGGTAAGCGGTGAATCCGCCGGAACCGTGAACTCCACCATGGAAGCCACTCCGCTCTGCAGTGTCAGCAGCCGCACCAGGTCGCCCACTTCCACTGCCTCCTCCACCAGTGCGGTCATCAGGCGCGGAGTGTTCACGGCGACGTCGACGCCCCAGGAATCATCGAACATCCAGTCGTTCTTGGGGTTGTTCACCCGGCCCACCGTGCGGGCCACGCCGAATTCGCTCTTCGCCAGCAGCGACACCACCAGATTGACCTTGTCGTCACCGGTGGCGGAGACCATGACGTCGGCCTCGTCCAGATTGGCGTCCTTCAGAGTGGTCAGCTCGCACGCGTCACCGATGAGCCACTGGGCATCCACCAGCCCGCTTCGCGCCATCACCTCGGGCTTCTCATCGATGAGAAGGACCTGGTGGCGGTGCGAGAGGAGTTCCTTGGCAATCGAGGACCCGACGCTGCCGGCTCCGGCAATGACGACTTTCACTGGTTCTCCTTATAAGGCGGTACGGAGAGGATGCGGCTGATTTCGCTGGTGCGCTCCACGTTCATCATCGCGTGCAGCACGTCGCCCTGCTGGTAGCTGGTGTCGGGACGGGGGAGCGTTCCCTCGCCGAAGCGGGTGACATAGGCAATGCGGACCCCGGCTGCCTGTTCGATTCCGCTCAGCGTGGTGCCGAGCCAGCCCTCGTGCAGTGACAACTCGCCCAGGATCAGGCGGCCGGAGGACTCCCGGAAATCACCGTTGATGCTCTGCTCCGGCAGGATGCGCCGCAGCACCTGGTCCGCGCTCCACCGGACGGCGGCGACGGTGGGGATGCCAAGCCGCTGGTAGATCTCGGCGCGGCCGGGGTCGTAGATCCGGGCCACCACGTGCGGCACATGGAAGGTCTCGCGGGCGACGCGGGTGGCAAGAATGTTGGAATTATCACCCGAGGAAACGGCCGCAAAGGCGTACGCCTCCTTGATCCCCGCCTCAGTCAGGGTGGTGCGGTCAAAGCCGACGCCGGTGACCCTCCGGCCCGTGAAGGTGCTGCGCAGACGCCGGAAGGCCCTTTCATCCTGGTCAATGACGGCCACCGTGTGCCCGGCATTGTCCAGCGTGTGGGCCAGTGACACGCCAACGCGTCCACACCCCATGATGACGTAGTGGGCCACCTGCTACCTCGGTTCCTGATGATCGATAACGAAAAAAGCCAAAGCGCCAGCATAGACCCGCAGGCCCCGCGAATATGCACCGGCGCCGGGGCATGATGTGATGGTCTTTTAGGCTCCATCAGGAAGTATCCGGCACTATGACGACCGACACCACTCCATCCGAGATTGAACTCACCATCGGCGCCCCCGCCCACGGCGGCCATTTCGTGGCCCGCCACGAAGGACGCGTGGTCTTTGTCCGCCATGCCCTCCCCGGGGAGCGCGTCCGGGTCCGTCTGACCGACGCGGCCGACGGCGCCAGCTTCTGGCGTGCCGACGTCGTCGAGGTGCTCGAAGCAGCGCCCGGCCGGGTGGAGCACTTCTGGCCCGAGGCCGATGCGCTCCGCGCCGCCTCCCGCGGACGGCTGCCGGTGGGCGGCGCCGAATTCGGCCACATCGATCTGCCGACCCAGCGCGAACTCAAGGCGCAGATCTTCACCGAGCAGCTTCGCCGGCTGGCCAAGGACGACCGCGAGGTCACCGTGGAGCCGGCGCTCGAGGAACGCGCCGACGGACTGCACTGGCGCACCCGGGCAAGCTTCTCGGTGGCTCCCGGCGGACGGCTGGCCATGCACGCCCACCGTTCCGAGGAACTCATTCCGGTACAGCGCATGCCGCTGGCCGTGGAAGCCGTCAACAACCTGCAGCTCTGGGACATCGACTTCAGCGGGGTGTCCCGGGTCGAAGTGGCCATCCCGACCACCGGCGCGCCGCTGGTGCTGCTGATTCCGGCCGCCGGCGCCCACCCCAAGGCGCTGGGCCGCATCGCCTCCGCCCTGCCCGAAGGCACTTCCATCGCCTCCTGGGACCCCGAAACCTCCACCCTGAACCGCCTGCGCGGACGCACCTGGGTGCAGGAGAGCGTCGGCGGCCACGACTACCGGGTCACCGGTGCCGGGTTCTGGCAGATCCACCGCAGCGCACCGCAAACGCTGGTCGGCGCCGTCCTGGACGGCCTGCAGATCCAGCCGGGGGAGCAGGTCGCCGACCTCTACGCCGGAGCGGGCCTCTTCACCGCACCGCTGGCCGACGCCGCCGGAGAAACCGGGCGCGTGCTGTCCGTCGAGGGTTCCCCGGCCGCGAGCCGGGATGCCCGCAAGAACCTGTTCTCCGCACCGCAGGTGGAAATCCTGCAGGGGCGCGTGGACAAGTCCCTGGCCGCCTACGAGGGCCGGCTCGACGTCGTCCTGCTTGACCCGCCGCGCGTCGGAGCCGGCAAGGACGTGGTCGGCCAGATCGATGCCGCCGCTCCCCGCGCCGTCGGCTACGTCTCCTGCGACCCGGCGTCCTTCGCCCGCGACCTGGGCTACTTCCAGGACCTGGGCTGGCAGCTCGACTCGCTGCGGGTCTTCGACCTGTACCCGCACACCCACCACATGGAATCCTTCGCGGTACTGACCCGCGCGTAAGGCGCGCAAGGGCAGGGTCTTCTGCCCGGAAGGCATATTTGGGAGGCGCCCGGCACCATGTGCCCGGCGCCTCTCGGGCATGTTCGAAGGTCACAGGGGCGTGTAACGGATACTATAAGAGCAGTTGTGCAGATCCGCGCCGTGTTGGGGAGACTTCGCCTGCTTTTTTGCGGGAAAAGTTTTCAAACGGCAGGGGGTTTTCCGGCAGCGAAAATAGTCCACCATTTTCTCAGCCGTCCCTCGTGGTGTTCCGGTTAGGGAGTCCTAACTGGCACGCCGCGGACCGCTGGACAAAGATAATACGGTGGCGAGAGGAGTCCTATTATGACTAATGTGGACAGCTTCGGATCCAAAGGCGTACTAAACGTCGGCGGAAACGAATATGAAATTTTCCGGCTGAATTCCGTCGAAGGCGCAAAGAGCCTTCCGTTCAGCCTCAAGGTCCTGCTGGAGAACCTGCTGCGCACCGAAGATGGTGCCAACATCACCGCAGACCACGTACGCGCCCTGGCGCAGTGGGATGCCAACGCAGAGCCGAGCACCGAGATCCAGTTCACCCCCGCTCGGGTGATCATGCAGGACTTCACCGGCGTTCCCTGCATTGTGGACCTGGCAACCATGCGTGAAGCAGTGGCGGAACTGGGCGGAGACCCCAAGCGGGTCAACCCCCTCGCGCCGGCCGAAATGGTCATTGACCACTCCGTCCAGATCGATGCCTTCGGTAACTCCGGCGCCCTTGAGCGCAATATGGAAATCGAATACCAGCGCAACGGCGAGCGGTACCAGTTCCTTCGCTGGGGCCAGACGGCCTTTGACGACTTCAAGGTTGTTCCCCCGGGCATGGGCATTGTCCACCAGGTCAACATCGAGTACCTGGCGCGCACCGTTATGACCCGCGAGGTGGACGGCGTCCTGCGCGCCTACCCCGACACCTGCGTCGGCACCGATTCCCACACCACCATGGTCAACGGCCTGGGCGTACTCGGCTGGGGCGTCGGCGGCATCGAAGCCGAAGCCGCCATGCTGGGCCAGCCCGTCTCCATGCTGATCCCGCGCGTCGTCGGCTTCAAGCTGACCGGCGAGATCCCGGCCGGCGCCACCGCTACCGACGTCGTGCTGACCATCACCGAAATGCTGCGCAAGCACGGTGTTGTCGGCAAGTTCGTCGAGTTCTACGGCGAAGGCGTCGGAGCCGTTCCCCTGGCCAACCGCGCCACCATCGGCAACATGAGCCCGGAATTCGGTTCCACCGCCGCCATGTTCCCGATCGACGGCGTGACGCTGGATTACCTGCGCCTGACCGGCCGCTCCGACGAGAGCGTTGCCCTCGTCGAGGCGTACGCCAAGGAACAGGGCCTCTGGCACGACCCGTCCATCGAGATCCAGTACTCCGAGTACCTCGAGCTGGACCTGTCCACGGTGGTTTCCTCCATCGCCGGACCGAAGCGCCCGCAGGACCGCGTGGAGCTGACCAACGCCAAGGAACAGTTCCGCAAGGACCTGAAGAACTACGTCAACGAAACGGTCGAAGCCGAGAGCGGCACCGTCGACGAGGCACTGGAAGAGACCTTCCCCGCCTCCGACGCCCCTTCCTTCAACGCCAATGCCACGCAGATCGAGGACAAGGAACACGATCTGGTGGAGAAGGCCGACGCTCCGGCCGAACGCTCCACAAACTCGGTTCCGGTCACCATGGCCGATGGCCGCAGCTTCGAGCTGGACCACGGCGCCGTGTCGATCGCTTCGATCACGTCCTGCACCAACACGTCCAACCCGTCGGTGATGATGGCAGCAGCAGTGCTGGCACGCAACGCCGTCGACAAGGGCCTTGCAACCCAGCCGTGGGTCAAGACCTCGATCGCTCCGGGTTCCAAGGTAGTCACCGACTACTACGAGAAGTCCGGCCTGATCCCGTACCTGGAGAAGCTCGGCTTCTTCGTCGTCGGCTACGGCTGCGCCACCTGCATTGGCAACTCCGGTCCCCTGGAAGAGGAAATCTCCACGGCGATCCAGGAAGCCGACCTCGCAGTGACCGCTGTGCTCTCCGGTAACCGCAACTTCGAAGGCCGGATCAACCCGGACGTGAAGATGAACTACCTGGCCTCCCCGCCGCTGGTAGTCGCCTACGCCCTGGCCGGCACCATGGACTTCGACTTCGATGCTGACCCGCTGGGCCAGGACGAAGCCGGCAACGACATTTTCCTCAAGGACATCTGGCCGAACCCGGTCGAGGTCCAGGAAATCATCGACGCCTCCATCAACAAGGAGATGTTCAGCAACAGCTACGACACCATCTTCGAAGGCGACGACCGCTGGAAGTCCCTGCCCACCCCCGAAGGCGCAACCTTCGAGTGGGACCTGGAGTCCACCTACGTGCGGAAGCCCCCGTACTTCGACGGCATGAAGGCACAGCCGGAGCCCGTCACGGACATCGAGGGCGCCCGCGTCCTGCTGAAGCTCGGCGATTCGGTCACCACCGACCACATCTCCCCGGCCGGTTCCTTCAAGTCCGACACCCCGGCAGGCCGCTACCTGCTGGAGCACGGCGTCGAGCGCAAGGACTTCAACTCCTACGGCTCGCGCCGAGGCAACCACGAAGTCATGATCCGCGGCACGTTCGCGAACATCCGCATCAAGAACCAGCTGCTCGACGGCGTTGAAGGCGGCTTTACCCGCGACTTCAGCCAGGCCGAGGCACCCCAGGCTGCTGTTTACGATGCATCGGTCAACTACCAGGCCGCCGGCATTCCGCTGGTTGTCCTGGCGGGCAAGGAATACGGCTCCGGTTCCTCGCGTGACTGGGCTGCCAAGGGCACCGCACTGCTGGGCGTCAAGGCCGTCGTTGCCGAGAGCTACGAGCGGATCCACCGCTCCAACCTCATCGGCATGGGCGTTCTTCCGCTGCAGTACCCGGCCGGCGTCAACGCCGAGTCCCTGGGCCTGACCGGCACCGAAACCTTCGCGGTTTCCGGTGTGACCGAACTGAACAACGGCACCACGCCCAAGACCGTCACGGTCACGGCGACACCGGAAAACGGTGAAGCCATCACGTTCGAGGCCGTCCTGCGCATCGACACCCCGGGTGAAGCCGACTACTACCGCAACGGCGGCATCCTGCAGTACGTACTGCGCCAGATCACCGCTAAGTAGTAAGCAGCACCGCCGGAGTGCCGCTGCCGCGGCCTCCGGAGAAGAGAGCCCCGGCCGCCGAGTTTCGACTCAGCGGCCGGGGCTCTTTGCCTGTTGTGGAACCGGGTGCCGCCCCGCAAGCGTTAGAGTTAAACCGTTGTGACGGTGTGCAGTGCCGTTGCCTGAAGCAGGGAGGCGCCCGTTGGGACTTCTGGAAACCATCCGTGATCCACGGGACCTGAGCCGACTCTCCACGGAGCAGCTGGAACGCTTGTCCGGAGAAATCCGGTCGTTCCTCATCAGCAATGTCGCCCAAACCGGCGGCCATCTCGGGCCAAACCTGGGCGTCGTGGAGCTGACCGTGGGAATCCATCGGGTCTTCGATTCGCCCCGGGACAGCATCGTCTTTGACACCGGCCACCAGTCCTACGTCCACAAGATCCTCACCGGCCGGCAGGACTTCTCCACTCTGCGCCAGCAGGGCGGCATGTCCGGCTATCCCTCACGCGCCGAATCGGTGCACGACATCGTGGAATCCTCCCATGCCTCGTCCTCCCTGTCCTGGGCCGACGGCATCTCCCGCGCCCGCCAGCTCACCGGCGAAGGCGACCGCTACACAGTGGTCATGGTCGGCGACGGCGCCCTCACCGGGGGCATGGCCTGGGAAGCCCTCAACAACATTGCGGCAGACCAGCGCCGCCGCGTCGTCATCGTCGTCAACGACAACGGCCGCTCCTATGCGCCGACCATCGGCGGCCTCGCCGACTACCTCGCATCCCTGCGCCCCACCCTGGACGCCGTGCGCACCCACCGCGTCTACGAAAAAACGCTCGGCTGGTCGAAGCAGCGCCTCCAGCAGGGCGGACCCGTAGGTCGGTTCACGTACCACAGCCTGCACGCCGCCAAGCGCGGCATCAAGGACTGGTGGGCCCCGCAGGGCCTCTTCGAGGACCTCGGAATGAAGTACATCGGACCCATCGACGGCCATGACATGGCGGCCGTGGAACGCGCGCTGACCAAGGCCAAGAACTACAGCGGCCCCGTGCTCGTGCATGCCATGACCGAAAAGGGCCGCGGCTACGCTCCCGCCCGGGCCCATGAGGCGGACCAGTTCCACGCCGTCGGCATCATCGATCCGGAGACCGGCAAACCGGTGGAGCCGGGCGGCAAACAGTCCTGGACGTCCGTCTTCGCCACGGAGATCGCTGACATCGCCGACGAGCGCGAGGACATCGTCGGCATCACCGGCGCCATGCTCATTCCGGTGGGACTGCACCGGTTCGCGGAAAAGCATCCGGAGCGGGTGTTCGACGTCGGCATCGCCGAACAGCATGCCCTCACCTCCGCGGCCGGAATGGCATTCGGCGGGCTGCACCCCGTCGTCGCGCTCTATGCCACCTTCCTGAACCGCGCCTTCGACCAGCTGCTGATGGACGTGGCACTGCACAAGGCCGGCGTGACGATCGTGCTGGACCGCGCCGGCGTGACCGGGCCCGACGGCGCCAGCCACCACGGCATGTGGGACATGTCGATGCTGCAGATCGTTCCGGGACTGCACCTGTCCGCACCGCGCGACGCCACCCGGCTCAAGGAAGAACTGCGCGAGGCCGTGGCCATCAGCGACGCGCCCAGCGTGGTCCGGTTCTCCAAGGGAACCGTCGGTCCCGACGTCGAGGCGCTGGAACGCACTTCCGACGGCGTGGACGTCCTGGCCAGGCGGCCCACGGATGAGAAGTCCAACGACGTCCTGATTGTCAGCGTCGGAGCCATGGCCGAAATGGCACTGCAGGTCGCCAACCGCCTGGGCGCCCAGGGCATCAGCTCCACCGTGGTGGATCCTCGCTGGGTCCTGCCCGTGCCGCGGTCGATCATCAGCATGGCCGCTGAACACCGGATCGTGATTGTCATCGAAGATGGTGTGCGTGCCGGTGGAGTGGGCTCCCGGATCCGTCAGGAGATGCGTGCGGCCGGAGTGGATACCGCGCTCAACGAAGTCGGCCTGCCCGTCGAGTTCCTGGACCACGGCACCCGCGCCGAAGTCCTCGACCGCGTGGGTCTGACGGCACGCCAGGTCGCCAACGACGTCGTCGCCCAGGTCCTGGGCACCAAGGTTCCGTTCGCCCGGCCGCTGCCCGGCCAGGACATGCCCACCGGCCAGATCCCGAAAATCCAGTAAGCACCGCGCCGGCACAGGTTCCGCCGGCGGTGCGAAGCAGCAGGGAGGCAGCACCATGGCAGAGGACCAACCAGAGGTGGCGGTCACCGGCGCCACCGGTGCGCTGGGCGGGACCGTGGCCAGGCTCCTGGCCGAAGCCGGCATCCCGCAGCGGCTCCTGGCCCGTCACACGGCCAAGCTTCCGCACCTGCCTGGAACGCCGGTGTACGCTGCCTCCTACTCCGACCGGGAACACGCGGCGCGTGCCCTGAACGGTGTCCGGACCCTGTTCATGGTCTCTGCCCATGAGAGCCTCTACCGGCGCCGGGATCACCGCACGTTCGTGGACGCCGCCGTCGAAGCCGGGGTGCGGCACATTGTCTACACCTCCTTTATGGGAGCTGCGCCGGACGCGGTTTTCACGCTGGCCCGGGATCACTGGGACACCGAGGAGTACATCAAGTCCAAGGACCTGGATTACACCTTCCTCCGGGATTGCCTTTATCAGGACGTCCTGCCCTCCTTCGTGGGGCGCGACGGCGTGCTCCGCGGCCCGGCCGGCACCGGCAGGCTGGCGGCGGTGGCCCGGGCGGACGTGGCCAGGGCTGCGGCTCGGATTTTGACGGAGCCGGACGGGCATCTGGGCAAGGTGTATACCCTGACCGGGCCGCAGGCGCTGACCTTCGAAGAGATCAGCGCGATTCTGACCCGGGTGACCGGGTCCCAAGTGACGTACTACGACGAAACCGTCAACGAGGCCCTGGAATCGCGGAGCTTGAGCGGGGTCGCGCAGTGGCAGATCGAGGCCTGGGTCAGCACATACACCGCCGTCGCCGCCGGCCGGATGGCTGAGGTCAGCCCCGACGTCGAGCGGCTGACCGGAGCCCCGCCGCAGGGGTTGGAAGACTACCTGATGCAGCGCTGAGCCCCAAGTCAGAGCCCTCGTTTGGAAACAAATGCAGTCTTCTTCGCCCCGATGCGGGCCAAGCCTGCCTAGGCTGTAAGTATGTCTGAGTCCAACCTTGACCACGTCGGCTTGTTCCTTGCTGAATGCACCCTGCGCGGCCTCGACGACACCGAGGCTGTGCCGGCTGCTGACCTGTACGGCATGTACATGATCTGGTGCGAGAACGCCGGCAGGGATCCTGCCTCCGTTCAGCATTTTTATGGCGCTGTCCGCGGTGCCGGGGTGCCGGAGGCGCGGCGGCACTCGGAACGCGTGTATGAGGGGGTCCAGCCCACAGGGCCCATCCCGATCCAGTACATTTTGGAGACGGACAAGGCGCCCGGGCCCACCAGCAATCCGTTTCCCTTCCGCAGCGCCCCGTAATCTTCCGAGAGGGCGAGTGGGGCCGGCCACATCGGAAGCGCCGATTCGGTAGCGTAGGCACCATGACTTCATACAACAGACTCGGCACATCAGGCCTGACCGTTTCCGCAGTGGGGCTGGGCTGCAACAACCTCGGACGCCCCGGCACACGCACTGAAGAGCAGGCCGGAACCGACGCCGTCGTCAATGCCGCGATCGATGCCGGCATCACCCTCTTCGACGTGGCAGACACCTACGGCGCCGTTCCAGGGCTGAGCGAACAACGGCTGGGCAAGGCCCTGGGTGCCCGGCGCGACGACGTCGTGCTGGCCACCAAATTCGGCATGGACATGAAGGGCGTCAACGGGCGCGACTTTGATGCGCGCGGCTCGCGGCGCTATATCGTTCGCGCCGCCGAGGCGTCGCTGCGCCGGCTGGGCACCGACTGGATCGACCTGTACCAGTTCCACACCCCGGACCCGCTGACCCCGATAGAGGAGACACTGGCGGCGCTGGACGATCTGGTCACCAGCGGCAAGGTGCGGTACATCGGGCACTCCAACCGGGCGGGCTGGCAAATCGCCGAGGCCGAATTCACTGCCCGGCTCGGCGGCTACACGCCGTTCATTTCGGCCCAGAACCACTACAACCTGCTGGACCGCCGCGCCGAACTGGAAGTGGTTCCTGCCGCGGAGGCCTACGGTCTGGGTCTGCTGCCGTACTTCCCGCTGGCCAACGGCCTGCTGACCGGAAAGTACAGTTCCGGTTCCGCCCCGGAAGGCAGCCGCCTGACCCACTCCCGGCAGAACCTGCTGGAAAAGGCCGATTTCGATCAGCTGGCCGAATTCGGTGCCTTCGCCAAGGACCGCGGACTGACCGAAGTGCAGGTGGCCTTCTCCTGGCTTGCCGCCCAGCCTGCCGTCTCCTCCGTCATTGCCGGCGCCACCACCGTGGAGCAGGTGCAGCAGAACGCCGAGGCTGCGTCGTGGGAGCCGTCGGAGAAGGATCTCGAGGAACTGGACCGGATCTTCCCGCGGGTTCCGAAGGTTGCTTTGTTCTAGGTTTCGCTTACCCGTCTCCTGGGCGGGGCGGAGGGGCCGGAACGGCGGCAACGAAAATCCTTGCTCGCAGAGCTCGCAGGATTATTAAAGCCGCCTAACCCGGACCCTCCGGCCCGTTCGTGACCCGGGCTGGGTGCCGCGCTAGGTTCCGGCACCCTCCGGCAACCCTGGCGACACCGTTCACGTCGGGAATTCCGCACCCGTTCCCAGTCTGCGGGGCGCATGTTGCCTGATGGCGTCACACCTGCCCCACCAGGCAACAAAGAGTGGGAACCAGCGCGCGGAACCGGCGGGGGCCTCTGATGCAGAGTGCTTTTTGAGTAGGCTGGGGCCAGCGGATGGACAGGAGCCCGAAATGGCCGAGACGACGATGAAGAGTGCCACGCTGGCTGAGGTGATGGCCGAGCTGGCCGCGTTGGAAGATCCCAAGGCACGCGCCGTCAATGAGAAGCACGGCGACGATCACGGCGTGAATCTGGGCAGGCTGCGCGCGGTCGCGAAGCGGTTGAAGACGCAGCAGGAGCTTGCCCGCGAGCTCTGGGCAACGGGTGACACTGCGGCACGGCTGCTGTCGTTGCTCATATGCCGTCCGAAGGCTTTTGAGCGGGACGTCTTGGACTCCATGTTGCGCGAGGCGCGCATCCCCAAGGTGCATGCCTGGCTGGTGAACTACGTGGTGAAAAAGAGCCCGCATGCGGAAGACCTGCGCCTGGCCTGGTTCGCGGATCCGGACCCGGTGGTTGCCAGCGCCGGGTGGGCGCTCACCAGCGAACGCGTGGCGAAGAATCCCGAGGACCTGGACCTGCGTCGCTTGCTCGACATCATTGAGGAAGAGATGCGGGACGCTCCGGATCGCCTGCAATGGGCAATGAACACCTGCCTGGCCCAGATTGGAATCGAGCATCCGGAGTTTCGAACCCGGGCCATCAGCATTGGTGAGCGGCTGGAAGTGCTCAAGGACTACCCGACGCCGCCGGGCTGCACCTCGCCGTTCGCCCCCATCTGGATCACCGAGATCGTGCGCCGAAAGCAGGCCAGCTGACTGACTGCCCGCAGCCGAACCACACCGGCCCGCCAAATAAACTTCACATGATGTTTATTTGTGTTAGCCTGATCTCATGCTTACGACATTCGCTCAGGTCCCTCAGGGATTCACCGTCCGCTCGTCCGCCGTCGCCATGACCTTCCCCGCGGGGGAGGCGCACATCAAGGCGGATGCCGCAGCCGCGGAAACGCCCCTGTACCTCTACCTCACCGGCGCCGACGCCAACGAGTACATGAGCGCAGCGATGTGGATTGATTACGCCCACCAGGGCGGCCACAAGGTCTCCGCCCTCATTCCGTATCTGCCCGGTGCCCGCCAGGACCGCGGCAACCCGTTCGGCGCACAGGTCTACGCCAACCTGATCAACGCCTTGAAGGCTGACGAAGTTGTCTGCTTCGACCCGCACTCACCGGTCATGCCGGCCCTGGTTCACAATCTGCGCATCGTCAGCCCCGAAGCCGTCATCGGCCGGGCGGTCAAGAAGGCCCTGTCCGGATACGCAGGCGTGATGTGCCCGGATGAGGGAGCCAAGTCCCGCACCGCCATCACCGCCGAGGCGCTGGGCCTGCCCCTCTTCCATGCCGCCAAGCACCGCGACTTCGCCACCGGCAAACTCTCCGGGTTCACCTGCGACGAGCTGCCTTCCGAGGGACGCTTTCTGGTCGTGGATGACATCTGCGACGGCGGCGGCACCTTCATGGGCCTGGCCGCAGCCACCGGCCTCGGCCCGGACCGCCTGGACCTGTGGGTCAGCCACGGAGTCTTCTCGGGCAACGCCGCCCAGCTCACGCAGGCCTACGGCACCGTTTACACCACCGACTCCCACCCCGGCGCAGCCAATCCTGCCGTCGGCGCCACCATCACGCCCCTGATTTCCCACCTCATCTAAGGACCCCGCCATGACCACCGCCATCGCTTCCGCGACCACCACCGCCAGTGTCACCGCCGCCCTCTTTCAGACGGATGCGTACAAGCTGGGCCACATCCACATGTACCCCGAAGGCACCACCAAAGTCCTGAGCAACTTCACCAGCCGGGGATCCCGTCTCGACGGCGTGGACCACGTGGTGCACTTCGGCCTCCAGGCGTTCCTTCAAAAGTTCTGCATCGAAGCCTTCACCCCGTTCTTCGCCGCCGACGAAGACGAAGCCTGCGCCGAATACCAGGCCGGCCTCAACGACATCCTGGGCCCGAACACCATCGGCACCGACCACATCCGGTCGCTGCACCGCCGCGGCTACCTGCCCCTGATCTTCCGCTCCGTGCCCGAAGGCACCCGGGTGCCCCTGCTGGTTCCGTCCGTGACCGTCGAGTCGACGGAGCCGGAGTTCTTTTGGCTCGTGAACTACATCGAGACCGCCCTGAGCGCCTCCATCTGGCAGCCCTCCACCGCGGCAACCATCGCCGACAAGTACCGCGGCATCCTGGATGCCGCCGCTGAAACGACCGGTACCGACCGCGGATTCGTGGACTGGCAGCTGCACGACTTCTCCTTCCGCGGGATGTCCGGCGTCGACGCCGCCGCCACCTCCGGTGCAGGCCACCTGCTCTCCTTCAAGGGCTCGGATTCCCTGGGCGCCATGGACTTCGTCCGCCGCTACTACAACTCCGCCTTCGGCACGGAGAACGGCCAGGTCCTCGGCTCCATCCCCGCCACCGAGCACGCCGTGATGTGTGCCGGCGGGCGCGACGGCGAAGAGGGCACGTTCCGCCACGTCCTCAAGGTCAACCCGACCGGCAACGTTTCGCTGGTCTCGGACGGCTACGATCTGTGGAATGTGCTGCAGAAGATCCTGCCGGCGCTGAAAGCCGAGATCATGGGCCGGGACGGCAATGTCATCATCCGCCCGGATTCCGGGGATCCCGCCGACATTGTGTGCGGCACCTCGTCCCGGCCCGGCGCCGTCGATCCCTCCCAGGCACCCTCCATGACGGAGGATCCCGCGTTCTTCGGCGTGGTGGCCCTGCTGGACGCCGAGTTCGGCTCCACGCTCAACGATGCCGGCTACAAGATCCTGAACAAGGTCCGCGTCATGTACGGGGACTCCATCACCACCGAGCGCGCAGCGGACATCACCTCCCGCCTGGAGAAGATGGGCTACGCCTCCGAGAACATCGTCCTGGGTGCCGGCTCCTACACCTACCAGTACGTCACCCGCGACACCTTCTCGTCCGCCATCAAGGTCACCTACATCGAGGTCGACGGCGAAGCCCGCAACGTCTTCAAGGACCCGATCACCGCCAAGGGGTCCAAGCGTTCAGCCACCGGACGGCTGGCAGTGACGCGGAACGAGGCCGGCGAGCTGATGCTCATCGAAAAGGCCACTCCCGAGCAGGAGGAAGCCTCACTGCTGCGGCCGGTGTGGGCCGACGGTGCCTTCATCCGCCGGCAGTCCTTCGCCGACGTCCGCCGCGTGCTCGGTAACATCGCCTCATGACCCTTCCGCAGCAACCGCTCGTTTCCATCGACACCGTTCCCTTCGTGTTCCGGAACGGTGTCCTGGAGGTGGTCCTTGCCAAACGCATCTTTGAACCGTTCCTGGGCAAGGCGGCTTTGCCCGGTGTGCTGCTCTCCCCGAACGAACGACTGGCCGAGGCCGCCGTCCGCGCGCTGGAAACCAAGGCCGGCATCGGCCAGGAATCGATCCGGAGCATCACCGGCGCAGGAGTCTTCGACAACCCCGACCGCGACCCCCGCGGGCCCACCCTCTCCATCGTGCACGCCGTCATCCTGGATCCGGAAGCACCGGCAACCGGCGGGGGAGCGGTCCCGGTGCGTGCAGCCGAGGTCAAGGATCTGCCGTTCGACCACGTCGCCATCATCGCCCGGACCGCCGGGGCAGTCCTGGATGCCCTGTGGATCGACAGGGCTTTGACCAGGGCACTGCTGGGGGACCGCTTCACCACTGCGTCGGCAGCGCGTCTGGTCCGCGAGCTCGCAGCTGCGGCCAAGCGGCCCGAACCGGTGACCAACAACCTTGGCCGGGACCTGGCCAAGAGCTCCTGGTTCATCAAGACGACGCCGGCTGCTGCCCCGTCCGGCCGCGGCCGGCCGGCAGCCGAGTGGGGCTGGTCGTAAAGGTCCTCACCGGGACTGCAACACCGGTTCCCAGTCTCTGTGACGTATGACCCCTCCTGAGGCCCCACCAGCCCCACCGGGTAACAAAGAGTGGGAACCTGTGCGCGCGCGGTCGCGCGTTGGCGACGTGTCCGAGCGGACAGATCGCATCTGGTGGCTTAACGCGAAAGCGCCGGACGGACCGGGTTAGGCGGCTTTCGGTCAGGAGGGCTTGTTGTCTTTTCCGTCAAGCCACAGGACATCGGCTTCATCCCGGTGGGAGCCTGCCGTCCCCACGTGTTTCGCATCAATGTCGGGACCCTTTTGGATAACGTGCACCAGAGCCATGCCGTGACCGCGGCCGAGACCGTAATCCGTTTTGAGCCATTCGAGAATTTCGCCGGCTTTCACTTCCGGGGCGTCAAAACCTTTGTCTTTTGCGATCTGAAGAAGCTGACGAGGCGTAAGGCCGGTTTTGTCTTCAATGGCGTCGAGGTAGGCCTGGAATGACATGGCGTGTCCTTCGTTTCTGGTTCTCCTGGCAGGAAACGTTCCGGAGGGTTTCAGCCTGACGCTAGTGAGGCATACCGAGGGGGTCAAGGCTTGTCTGGGGTGTGGCAAGGCCCGGGGATGAGCCAACCGGCGCATGCGGGGACGGACACGCAAAAGCGCCGGACGGACCGGGTTAGGCGGCTTTAATAATCCCCGCGAGCTCTGCGAGCGAGGGATTTTCGTTGCCGCCGTTCCGGTCCGCCCGGCGCGGACAAAAGGAGGGCTCCCACCGAAACCGGCGGGAGCCCTCCTTCCAACAGCCTACGAAGCAGCCGGCACCGGCTCCTTCTCGGCGTGGAACTTCTTGCCGTTCACCCGCTCGGACGCGCCGACGCGGTCCAGGTACGGCGTGATCCCGCCCAGGTGCATCGGCCAGCCGGCACCGAGGATGACGCAGAGGTCGATGTCCTCGGGCCCGGCCACAACGCCTTCGTCCAGCATCCGGCCAATTTCGTCGGCGAGGGCATCCTGCGTGCGCCGCAGGACCTGCTCCGAGGTCGACGGCGTGTTCCCGAACGACAGCAGCGCCAGGGTTTCCTCCGGAACGTACGGCTTTCCGCTCTCGTCCTTCTGCCACAGCGACTTGATGCCGGCGTCGATGATCTTCTGCGAGTTCTCCGAGAGCCAGAACCTGTCGCCGAAGGCAGCATGCAGGGATTCCTGCACATGCTGGCCCACCGGCAGGCCCACCAGCGCCAGCAGCGTGAACGGCGACATCGGCAGGCCCATGGGGCGCAGCGCGTTGTCGGCGGTGGCGGCGTCGGTGCCCTCGTCGAACACGGCGGTGATTTCACCGAACATGCGGCCCAGGATCCGGTTGACCACAAACGCGGCGTCGTCCTTGACCAGAACAGCGGTCTTCTTCAGCGCCTTGGCCAGCACAAACGCGGTGGCCAGCACGGCGTCGTCGGTCTTGGGTGCACGCACGATCTCCAGCAGCGGCATCACGGCCACCGGGTTGAAGAAGTGGAAGCCCACCACCCGCTCGGGGTGCTGCAGGTCAGCGGCCATCTCGGTCACTGACAGTGAGGACGTGTTGGTCGCCAGGATGCACTCGGGGGAAACCACTGCCTCCACCTCGGCGAAGACCTGCTTCTTGACGGAGAGTTCCTCGAAGACTGCCTCAATGACGAAGTCAGCGTCGGAGAACGCCTCCTTGGACACCGATCCCGAGACCAGCGCCTTGGTGCGGTTGGCGGCGTCGGGGGAGATGCGTCCCTTGGCCAGCAGCTTGTCCACCTCGGCGTGCACGTAGCCCACGCCCTTGTCCACGCGGGCCTGGTCGATGTCCGTCATCACCACGGGCACCTTGAGCTGGCGGGCGAAGAGCAGGGCGAGCTGGCTGGCCATCAGGCCGGCGCCCACCACGCCCACCTTGGAGACGGGCCGTGCCAGTTTCCGGTCCGGTGCGCCGGCCGGACGCTTGCCGCGCTTCTGCACCAGGTCGAGGAACGCGTACACGGTGGCGTGGAACTGCGGGGTCTGCATCAGTTCGGCCAGCGCCTCGCACTCGGCGTCACGGGACTGCTCGGCGGTCCAGTTCTTGCCGGCCTCCAGCAGGTCCAGCACCTTCGCGGGCGCGGGGGCGGCGTTGGACGTGCGGGCCTCCACCACGGCACGGCCGCGGGCGACGGAGGCGTCCCAGGCTTCGGGGCTAACCGCGGGATCGGCGGCATTGGGCCGGGTAACGGTTTCCTCGCCGGTGATCACGCGGGCGGCCCAGGCCAGGGACTGCTCCACAAAGTCGGCCGGTTCGAACATTGCGTCGGCAATGCCCAGCTTGAAGGCAGCCGGACCCGAAAGTGTCCGGTTGTTGCTCAGCGGGTTCTCGATCATGACCTTCACCGCGTTTTCGGGGCCGATCAGGCGCGGCAGCAGGTAGACGCCGCCCCAGCCCGGAACCAGGCCGATGAAGGCCTCCGGCAGCGCCAGTGCGCCGGCGCCGGTCGAGACGGTGCGGTACTGGGACTGCAGGGCAATTTCCAGTCCGCCGCCCAGCGCCACGCCGTTGATGAACGCGAAACTGGGCACGCCCAGGGTGTTCAGCTTGCCGTACACCTCGTGGCCCAGGCGGGCCATGGCCAGCCCGTCCTCATAGGAGGCCAGCTTCTGGGTGGCGGACAGGTCGGCGCCGGCCACCAGATAGTGCGGCTTGCCGGTGACGCCGACGCCGACAATCTCCCCGGCCGCGGCCCGCGCCGCCAGGGCGTCAAGCACTTCGCCCAGCTCCAGCAGTGTGTTCGGACCCAGCGTGGTCGGGCGGGAGTGGTCGACGTCGTTGTCCAGGGTGATCAGCGCAAAGGTGCCGGCGCCGCCGGGCAGCGTGATGTCCGAGACGTAGGAGTGCGTGACGACCTCGGTGGGAAACAGGCTGGCCAGCCGCTGGTAATCGCTTGCAGTCATTACTTTGTGGCCTCCGTGGACTCGGTGTCGGTGGTGTAGTCGGGGTGGTTCGGGTTTTCCCAGATGATGGTGCCGCCCATGCCCAGGCCAATGCACATGGTGGTCATGCCGTAGCGCACCGTCGGGTCTTCTTCGAACTGGCGGGCAAGCTGGTTCATCAGGCGCACGCCCGAGGAGGCCAGCGGGTGCCCGACGGCGATCGCGCCGCCGTAGCGGTTGACCCGGGGGTCGTCGTCGGCGATGCCGTAGAAGTCCAGGAAGGAGAGCACCTGGACGGCGAAGGCCTCGTTGATTTCAAACAGCCCGATGTCCTCGATGGACAGGCCGGTCTGCTTCAGGGCCTTCTCGGTGGCCGGAACCGGGCCGTAGCCCATGACCTCCGGTTCGACACCGGCGAAGGCGTAGCCGACCAGACGCATCTTCACCGGCAGGCCGAGTTCCGCGGCGGCGTCGGCGGATGCGAGCAGCGCGGTGGTGGCGCCGTCGTTCAGGCCCGAGGCGTTGCCGGCGGTGACGCGGCCGTGGGCGCGGAACGGGGTGCGCAGCTCGGCGAGGTCCTCCACCGAGGTGCCGGGACGGGGTCCTTCATCCACGGAATTCAGGGTCCAGCCCTTGCCGGGCTTTTTGGAGGCAACCGGGACCAGATCCGGCTGGATCAGATTGTTGGCGTAAGCCTTGGCGAGCTTCTCCTGGCTGGCCGCGGCGTACGCGTCGGTGCGCTCCTTGGTGATGTCCGGGAAGCGGTCGTGCAGGTTCTCGGCGGTGTTGCCCATATTCAGCGCGGCCGGGTCCACAATGCGTTCGGTGACGAAGCGCGGGTTCGGATCGGCGTCCTTGCCCATCGGGTGGTTGCCCATGTGCTCCACGCCGCCGGCGATGACGACGTCGTACGCGCCGAAGCCGATGCCCGAGGCGGTGGTGGTGACGGCCGTCAGGGCTCCGGCACACATGCGGTCAATCGCGAAGCCGGGCACTGACTGCGGCAGTCCGGCCAGCAGGGCGGCGGTGCGGCCGATGGTCAGGCCCTGGTCACCGGTCTGGGTGGTGGCGGCAATGGCCACTTCGTCAATGCGTTCCGGGGGGAGGGAGGGGTTGCGCCGCATCAGTTCGCGGATGCACTTGACCACCAGGTCGTCGGCGCGCATGCCGGCATACATGCCCTTCTCGCCGGCCTTGCCGAAGGGAGTGCGGACTCCGTCAACGAAAACAACGTCCCTGATCTGCCGTGCTCGGCTTTGTGGGCTCACGCGTACAACTCCTCTTTGAGATATGAAACGGAACACTGTCCGGACCAGATGTTACTCGTCGGTAACATAGCCTGCAAGCGTCGCATCTTTCGTTGACCCTACCGAACCGGCCCCGCGCTGCGGAGCGCGGCGCAGACGGAGTGCTCATCTGAGAGCGAAAGCAAACGCTTCCAGCGATTTAGGAATCTTTTCACGTATTATCGTCTAACTATGGATGACCCCCCTTCACATAAACCCTTGCCCCTCCACGCTCTGACCGGACTCCCGGCCACAACCAGAGAGGGGCGCCCGAATGTATGAATTGATCATGCTCGCTGTTGGCCTTTTGCTCACGGTCGGCACCGGGCTTTTTGTTGCTTCCGAGTTTTCGCTGGTCAATCTGGACCGCAATGACCTCGAAGCCCGCCAGGCCGCCGGCGAGAAGCGCCTCGGCCCCACCATCAACGCCCTCAAGATCACCTCGACGCACCTCTCCAGCGCCCAGCTGGGCATTACGCTCACCACGCTGCTGACGGGTTACACCTTTGAACCGGCGATCAGCTCACTGCTGCGCCAACCCATGCTCGCCCTCGGTGTTCCCGAGGCCTTCGTCGGCGGCGCCGGCGCCGTCATCGGTATTTTCCTGGCCACCGTGTTCTCGATGATCATCGGTGAACTGGTGCCGAAGAACTTCGCCCTGGCCCTGCCGCTGGCGACCGCCAAGCTGGTCATTCCGTTCCAGACCCTGTTCACGACGGTGTTCAAGCCCGTCATCCTGCTGTTCAACAACACGGCAAATGCGATCATCCGTTCCTTCGGCATCGAGCCGAAGGAGGAGCTTTCCGGCGCGCGCAGCGCCGAGGAACTCAGTTCGCTGGTCCGCCGCTCCGCGCTGGAAGGCGTGCTGGACCTTGACCACGCGCAGCTGCTCAGCCGCACCCTGCGCTTCTCCGACCACACCGCCGACGACGTCATGACGCCTCGCGTCCGGATGCGCTCCGTTGCGGCCGCTGACACTGCCGAGCAGGTCATCGAACTGGCCGTGAACACCGGATACTCCCGTTTCCCGGTAATCGGCCGGGACTCCGATGACGTGCTGGGCGTGCTCCACGTCAAGCAGGCCTTCGCCGTTGCCCTCGCCGAACGCGGCAACGTGACCGCTGCAGAACTCATGGTCGAAGCCCTCCGCGTCCCCGAATCCATGGGCGTTGACTCTCTCCTGGGCCTGCTGCGCCAGCAGGGCCTGCAGGTGGCCGTCGTCTCCGACGAGCACGGCGGCACCGCCGGCATCGTGACCCTGGAGGACCTGGTGGAGGAAATCGTCGGCGAATTGGAAGACGAGCACGACCGCGCCCGGGTGGGTGTGGTCCGCAGCGGCCGTTCGCTCACCTTTGACGCCTCGCTGCGCCCCGACGAACTGCGCGAACGCACCGGCGTTGTGGTTCCCGACGGCGAAGAGTACGACACCCTGGCCGGATTCGTCACCGACCTGCTGGACCGCATTCCGGAACTGGGCGATGAAGTGCCCGTCAATAACGGTGTCCTGCGCGTGGAACGCGTCGTCGGCACGCATGTCGAACGGCTGCGCTACACCCCCGCGGTGGATGCGCCGCAGAGCGACCACGATCGAATTATTGACGAGCTCACGAAGGACCTGGCATGAGTGAATATCTTCCCGGAATCGTCTGGCTCGTCGTCCTGCTGGTCGTCAACGCCTTCTTCGTGGGTGCCGAGTTTGCAGTGATTTCGGCCCGCCGCTCCCAGATTGAACCCAAGGCCGAAGCCGGTTCCAAGGCCGCCAAGACCACCCTCTGGGCCATGGAGCACGCCACGCTGATGCTGGCCACCAGCCAGCTGGGCATCACCGTCTGCTCACTGGTCATCCTGAACGTCTCCGAGCCGGCGATCCACCATCTGCTGGAAATTCCGCTGGGCCTGACGTCGCTCTCCGCCGAGGCCATCGGCGTCGTCGCCTTTGTTGTTGCGCTGCTGCTGGTGACCTTCCTGCACGTGGTGATCGGCGAGATGGTGCCCAAGAACATCTCCTTCTCCGTTCCCACCCGTGCCGCCCTGCTGCTGGCTCCTCCGCTGGTGATGGTGGCCCGGATCTTCAAGCCGGTGATCTGGTCGCTGAACGGCATTGCCAATGCCGTGCTGCGCCTGTTCAAGGTGGAGCCCAAGGACGAAGCCACCAGTGCCTACACAATGGATGAGGTCGCCAACATCGTGGAGCAGTCCACCCGCGAGGGCGTGCTGGCCGATGCCAGCGGAACCCTGAGTGCGGCGTTCGAGTTCACGTCCAAGACCGTGGCCGATGTCGAGGTGCCGATCGAGCGGATGGTGCTGCTGCCGGAATCGGCCACGCCTGCGGACATCCAGGAAGCGGTGGGCCGCCACGGCTACTCCCGCTACATCCTCACTGACGACGACGCCGTGCCCAGCGGCTACCTGCACCTCAAGGACGTCATGGACCTGACCGCGCCGGAGAAGTTCGGCGCTCCCGTTCCGGCCAAGCGCATCCGCCGCCTGGCCTCGGCCTTCCGCGGCAGTGAGCTCGAGGACGCCCTGGCCACCATGCGCCGCACCGGCGCCCATGTGGCACGAGTGTTCGACGCCGCCGGCAACACCACCGGGGTGCTGTTCCTGGAGGACATCATCGAGGAACTCGTCGGCGAAGTGCAGGACGCCACCACCGTGTAGTCGTTTCGGCGGGCGGTTTCAGCTGCTCCGTGTCCTTCACTGCCGACGCCGGCCGCCCACTGGGCGGGCCGGCGTCGGCCGTTAACGCGTGTCGGCTGGTTTGGGGCCGGGTGTCGGCGGTTCGGGACCCCGAGTCTCCGGTTCGGGCGTCCCGCGCCGCACCGGTTCCCACTCTTTGTTCACGTCTGTGGCTAGTGGGGTCACGGCAGGCCACATCCGCCACACAGGATGGGAACCTGTGCGCGTGTAGGCGCGGTTGGCGGCTGCCCGGCAGGTAGGTTGAAGGCACGCAGTCGGGAAGCCGCAGGAAATCTGTGGCCGGGGGAGGAACCATGGAAAACCAGATGCATCAGGCGGCCGACTACGACACCAAGGCACCCACGCCCTTTGGATTGGGCCTGCACCACGTCCAGCTGTCCATGCCGGCCGGTACGGAGGACGACTGCCGGCGCTTCTACGTGGGTCTCCTCGGCTTCACCGAGGTGCAGAAGCCGCCGGTGCTTGCGGCGCGCGGCGGCCTCTGGGTGCGGGCGGACAGCCTTGAGATTCACCTCGGCGTCGAAGAGGATTTCCGGCCGGCGAAAAAGTCCCATCCGGGGATCCTGGTCGGTGATCTGGATGCCCTGGCCCGGCACGTCGAAGAACAGGGGCTGGAACCCGAATGGGACGATGCCTTCCCCGGCATGCGCCGGTTCTACCTGCGGGACAACAACGGCAACCGGCTCGAGTTCCTTTCGCCCGCCGGCTGACCACCCGCCGGGCTGACCATCCACTTTCCGGCGAGGACCGCGGCGTACCGCGCTACCCGTTGCGCCAGGACGGCGGCATCGTCAGGTCCGGGGGCAGCAGCGTTGAGGCGCTGCCTTTCGCGGAATTGAGCTGGGGCTGGGTCACGTACAGGGCTTGGGACAGGTCAGCGCCGTCAAGCCGGGCATCCCGGAGATCGGCGCCGAGCAGGTCCACACCGGATAAGTCACTGCCGCGCAGATCGGCGGCTATGAGCCAGGCGCCGCGGAGGTCCGCCCCGCACAACCGCCGGGATCTGAAATTGCTGCCCATCAGGTCTGCTCCCGGTGCCAGCTCGGACGCCAGATGGTCATCACCGGCAGCGCAGTAGGAGGCCCGCACTTCCTCGCTGACCTCCATCAGCAGTGTCCCGACCCGGGAGTGCAGCTCCTGTATGTCCCGGGAGAGCAGCTCCGGAAGCCGGCCGGCTGTGTGTTCGATCGTGGCACGCAGGCGTGCCGCTCGCAGTGACGCGTCGGGATCGAAGGTCCGGGCCTGGGCTTCGACCAGATACCAGAGCATTTCGTGCAGCTGCCGCGAGGCCTTGAACGCGGCGAACATGTCATCCTTGGTGCCGGGATTCTCGAGCCAGCTCTTTCCGCTGAACAGTCCGTGCGAGACGTTCTGGCCGGCGCCAAAACAGTCGAAAACCGTGCAGCCGCGAAACCCCCGGGGCAGCAGGCTGTCGTGGATCGTGCAGGTGAAGTCGGAAGCCAGGTTGCGGCACGGTGCGCCTGCGGGTTTGTCGAGGGCAAAATCCGCTGACCGGGTGAAACCGAAGGCCGTGCAGCACAGCGCAAAACAGTTGGCGCAGTCGGGGCGCAGCGATGACCGGGTGCGGGCAGGCGAGGCAGGTTCGGGGAAACGGGCTGACGTCGAGTGCATGTGATCTTCCAGGTGTGAGTTTTCTTTCGGGCGGGAGCGGGGGCGGGGAACCCCAACCGGAGTTCCCCTCGCAGGCGCACAAAATCAGCGCTCCACCGAGGAGCGTGCCGGAATCGCCGTTAAAGCGCTGAGTCACAGAGAAAAATGAATGATCACTGCCGACAGGCTAGCCGACCGGTGCCGCGCGCGGGAGACCTTTGCGGCAGGAGAACCGTTTTCGGTCCCGCGGCGCCGGTCCCTAGACTGGAGAGGTTCCCCCACCGCCTGCCAGAACCGCGGAGTCAGCATGTCCCTATGAAAACACCATCCGCCGCGGCCGAAACCGGCCAACAGCGAAGGCATGCTGATCGCCAACGACCTGAAGAAGGAGCGCGGGTGGACGGAAACGCAGATCAAGACCTTCCTGCCCGAACCGGACCAGACGGCGCGCAATCCGTTCTCCCGCAAGGCCGCTCCGATGAAGCTGTACGCGCTGGAACGGGTGGAGGCCATCGAAGCCACCCCCGAGTACCGGAAGGCGCGGGAAGCATCCCGCACCCGCCAGCTGGCCGCCCGGGGAAGGGCCCTGGCCAAAAAGAAGGAAGCGGTCGCCGCTGCGGAGGCCCTCGAGCTGCGCATCGAGCCGGAGCCGTGGCAGGACATGCAGGACAAGGCGATCGAACACTTCAACAGCAGGCTCCGGCGCAGCCAGTCTCCGGCAAGCCGAAAAACGTCCACCGCCCGGCTGGACCGGCTGACGGTGAACTACCTGCGGCACAAGCAGACCTCCTACGAGGAGGAACTGAAGGAATTCAAGGGTGTGGTGGGAGTGGGTGAAGCCTACCTGGTGGTGCGCAACCGGATCCTCGACCTCATCGCCGACACCTATCCGCAGCTGCGCGCGGAGTGTGAGCGGCAGAAGTTCGACGCTCCGGAACTGCCCGACGGCGTCACGCTCCAGGCTGTGCCCGCCGCAGCCGGCTAAATCCGGCCGCAGCCCACCCGCTTCGCCGCCAGTGCTTGCACAGTGCTGCCGCCGGCTAATACCGTCTCGACAGCGGTGATAATTCACAGGCGGGAGACATCTCATGCTGACGGAAGTCGCTGAAGGCGTTCTGGTTTCCGAAAGCGAGTTCATCTCGAGCAACTCCGTTGCCGTGCAGGGCCGCGACGGAGTGTTGCTCATCGACCCCGGCATCACGGGCGACGAAATGTCGGCCCTCGCCAACGACCTTCGGACGTTGGGCCAGCCCGTTGTGGCGGGCTTCTCGACGCATCCTGACTGGGACCATGTGCTCTGGCACGCGAACTTCGGGGACGTGCCCCGTTACGGTACCGCCCGGTGCGCGGCTTCCATCCACAACCTGCTCTCCAACGAGGATTGGCAGGACCGCGTCGCCGAGGGGCTTCCGCCGGAGTACGCCGGGGACATTCCGATGGAGCTGCTCGGTCTCATTACCGGTCTGCCCCCCGGTGCTGCGCAGCTTCCCTGGGACGGGCCCGACATCCGGATCATCGAGCATCAGGCGCATGCCCCGGGTCATGCGGCGCTGCTGATCGAGGAGCGCGGTGTGCTCGTCGCCGGCGACATGCTCTCTGACATCCTGATGCCGTTCCTGGATTTGGAGGCAGCGGATCCGATGGAGGACTACCTTGCCGCCTTGCGGCTGTTCGAGAGCCTGCCCGACGGCGTTATCGTCATTCCGGGTCACGGCTCCGTCGGGGGCGCCGGGCAGCTGCGGGCACGAATCGACCAGGACCGCGCCTACGTGCAGGATCTGCGGGACACCGGTGCCACCGATGACCCGAGGGTCGGTCCATCGGCTCCGTTGGACTGGCTGCCCGAGGTGCACAGATGGCAAGTCTCCCGGCTCACCCAAGAAGAACCGAACGATTCGCCCGGCTAAGACCCGTCCACCCACCGCCACCCGTCCATCCACGACGCCGGAGGCGGCCGCCGCCCGGACGCGCACATCACGCCCTCGGCGTAAGCATGCTTACCATTTAGGTGCTTCCAGACGATTTCGCTAGGCTTAAAGGGATGAGTATCCCTGAGCTGTCCCCGGAAACCGCCCGCAACGAGAGCACCGATCGAAGCACCAACGGCATGGTCCGCGTGCGCGGAGCGCAGGAGAACAACCTGCGCAACGTCGACGTCGACATCCCGCGCGACGCGATCGTTGCCTTCACCGGTGTCTCCGGCTCGGGGAAGTCCTCGCTGGCCTTCGGCACCATCTACGCGGAGGCCCAGCGCCGCTACTTCGAGTCGGTGGCGCCCTACGCGCGGCGCCTGCTCGCCCAGGGACACACGCCCAAGGTGGAGGAAATCACCGGGCTGCCTCCCGCCGTCGCACTCCAGCAGCGCCGCGGCACCCCCAGCTCCCGCTCGACCGTGGGGACGCTGACGACGCTCTCGAACTCCATGCGCATGCTGTTCTCCCGCGGCGGCACCTACCCGGCGGATGCCGAGCCGGGCAGCCTGGATTCGGACGCCTTCTCGCCCAACACCGCCGCCGGCGCCTGCCGGGAATGCTCCGGCCTGGGCATCGCGCACACGGTCACCGAGGATTCCCTGGTGCCGGATCCAAGCCTGTCCATCCGCGACGGCGCCATCGCCGCCTGGCCCGGCGCCTGGCAGGGCAAGAACCTGCGTGACATCCTCATCCAGCTCGGTTACGACGTGGACGTCCCGTGGAAGAAGATGCCCAAGAAGGACCGCGACTGGATCCTGTTCACCGAGGAACAGCCCGTGGTGATGATCACCCCGCAGCGTGACCGCGTGGCCAAACCGTACAAGGGCAAGTTCTGGAGCGCGAAGTCCTACGTGCTGCACACCCTGGCCGATTCCGGCAGCGAGCAGATGCGCAAGCGCGTGCTCGAGTACATGGTCTCCGGCCCCTGCCCGGTCTGCGGCGGTGCCGGACTGCGCCCCGAGGCGCTCGCCGTGACCTTCGCCGGCCGGAACATTGCCGAACTCAACGGCGCCACCCTGGGTGAACTGGCCGAGATCATCCGGCCGACGGCGGAGCTCAAGTCCGCGGGCACCGCCTCCCGGGCCGCGGCCTCCAACGAAGACACCGAAGTGGCCGTCACCGTCACCCGCGACCTGCTGTCCCGGCTGCAGGTGCTCATCGACCTGGGGCTGGGCTACCTGAGCCTGTCCCGGTCCACGCCCACGCTCTCACCGGGAGAGATGCAGCGGCTGCGGATCGCCACCCAGCTGCGCTCCGGCCTGTTCGGCGTCATCTACGTGCTGGACGAGCCCTCAGCGGGCCTGCATCCGGCCGACGCCGAACCGCTGCTGGCCGTGCTGCAGGAGCTGAAGGACGCCGGAAACTCGGTGTTCGTCGTCGAGCACAACATGGACGTGGTCCGCAGCGCGGAATGGATCGTTGACGTCGGTCCGCAGGCCGGCGACGGCGGCGGCACCGTGCTCTACAGCGGACCTGTCGCCGGGCTGGCGGAGGTCGCCGAGAGCGCCACCCGCCCGTTCCTGTTCGGCGAAGCGAAGGACATCACCCCCACCCGGCGGACGCCCGAGCGGTGGCTGAACCTCAAGGGCATCACCCGGCACAACCTGAAGGAGCTCGACGCCGAGATTCCGCTGGGCGTGCTCACCGCCGTCACCGGCGTCTCCGGCTCCGGCAAGTCCACGCTGGTGAGCCAGGTGCTGGCCGAAACCGTCGGGGAGCACGTCAACGGCGCCGCGCCCGCCGTCGAGGAGCCGGACACGGAGGCAGCGGACGACGTCGACCCCGGCGCCTCGGTGCGCGACATCGCCGGCCTGGAACACCTGGACCGTCTGGTTAAGGTGGACCAGCGTCCCATCGGCCGCACGCCGCGCTCGAACCTGGCCACCTACACCGGCCTGTTCGACGCCGTGCGCAAGCTCTACGCCGGCACCGACGAGTCCCGGGCCCGCGGCTACACCGCCGGCCGCTTCTCCTTCAACATGGCCGGCGGCCGCTGCGAAACCTGCCAGGGCGAGGGCTTCCTCGCCGTCGAGCTGCTCTTCCTGCCCGGCACCTACGGGCCCTGCCCGCAGTGCCACGGCGCCCGCTACAACGAGGAAACCCTCGAGGTCACCTACCGCGGCAAGACCATCGCCGATGTCCTCGCCATGCGCGTGGAAACCGCCGCGGAGTTCCTCGCCGATGTGCCGGGACCGGCGCGCAGCCTGCGCACCCTGCTCGACGTCGGCCTCGGCTACCTGCGCCTGGGCCAGCCCGCCACCGAACTCTCCGGCGGCGAGGCGCAGCGGATCAAGCTGGCCACCGAACTGCAGCGCGCCCGGCGCGGCCACACCCTGTACCTGCTCGACGAACCCACCACCGGGCTGCATCCCCAGGACGTGCGCCTGCTGCTGGCTCAGCTGAACCGGCTCGTGGACGCCGGCAACACAGTGGTGGTGGTCGAGCACTCGATGAACGTGGTGGCCGCGGCGGACTGGGTGATCGACATGGGCCCGTCCGGCGGCGACGCCGGTGGCCGGATCATCTGCGCCGGCACGCCCGCCGAGGTGGCGGACTGTTCAGCCAGCCGCACGTCGTCGTATTTGGCGGCGGCGCTGGGGAAATAGCGGGTAAATAGCTGGGCAAATAGCGGAGCCGGACCGGTAGGTTGGTTCCTGGCGCCGCGTGCCGGCGTCCACGAAGCCGCCGCACCGGAAAGAGCCCGCCATGACTGCTGACGACCTGACCACCGACCTGTCCGTTGATGACCGTCCCGAACCGCCGGACACCGGCACCGAACGGGAAATCCTCTGCGGGTTCCTCGATTACCTGCGTGCCTCCGCGGTGTTCAAGGCGCGGGGGCTGAGCGACACCGACGCCGCCCGCCGTCTGCTGCCCTCGCTGACCACGGTCTCGGGGCTGCTGCGGCACCTGGCCGACGTCGAGCGAACCTGGTTCCGCGGACAGATTGACGGCCAAGCCGGCGTTTCCACGCGGTGGTCCGACGAAGAGCCGGACGGCGAATTCCTGGTCAGTCCCGAGGACAGCTTGGCTGACATCATGAAGGACTACGAAGAGGCGTGCGCCGAATCCCGCGAGGTGCTGTCGCGCTACAACCTGGATGATCCCTGCAGCGCCGGTTCTTCCGGGCACAACGTGCGCTGGGTAGTGACCCACATGATTGAGGAAACCGGACGGCACTGCGGGCACCTGGACATCGTGCGGGAACTGCTGGACGGAACGACGGGGGAGTAGTCGGGGCAGTAGCGGCGGCCACCTGCGGATCTGCCGGGCCGTTGCCGTCAGCTGCGGGGCAGCGCGGATCCGCCGCCAGGCTCCCCGCCGGCAAGTTCGTCGCCGGCAGTGTCCGGTGCGCCGTCCGGCGACCTGCCCGGCGTACTGTCCGCTCCGGCGTCGTTTCCCGCACGGCGCGCCGCTGCCTCCCATGCGCGGAAGTGGCGCAGGGCGGACAGGGCCAGCAGGCCGCCAGCGGCAAAGAACGCTGCGGCGACGCCGAAGGGGATGCGCAGGCCGAGACTTGCCGCCAGGAGGCCACCCAGTGCAGCACCCAGGGCCAGGCCGGTCAAGCCCACCAGCCGGCCGACGGAGCCGACACGGCCCATCATGCGCGCCGGTATGACTCTCTGTCGGATTGTCGTGGCTGTGATGTTCCAAACCACGGCGTGGCCCATGTACACCGCCAGGGCAACAGCGACCACCCACACATTGGTGGTGCCGGCAATGACGGCAAGCGCCGTCATCCCGGTGATCAGCGCCGCCGTTATCGTCCAACCGTACCCAATGGCGCGGCGGAGCCGGCCGGCTGCCAGGCTGCCGAGCAGCCCGCCCAGTGCGGAGCCGGAAAGCAGCAGCCCGTAGCCGGTCGCATCGAGATGCAGCACGTCCCGCGCGTAGATCACCAGATACGAAAACGGGATCATGTAGCCAACACTGGCCAGCCCGCCGATAACGACCAGCGTCCGCACCATCGGATGGTGCATCGCCCAGGCCGCGCCCTCCCGGATCTGCCCGCCCACCCCTGCTGCCTGCTGATCCGCCGGACCGCTGCCGTCGGGAGTGCCGGCACCGCTTCCGCACCCGGACGCGGGCGAGTAATTCCGCCGCAGCCCCCAATAGGCAAGTCCCGCCGCAAGGAAGGCACCGACGGTCAGCAGGGACGGAGCGAAAGCTGCCGCGCCGAACAGGAAGCCGCCGAGCGGAGGACCGATGAACTCGTCAACGATCGTCTGGGTTCCGGCGATCCGGGCGTTGGCGCGGTCCAAATCTTCAGGTGGCACGGCCTGGGGAAGGACTGCAACTGCTGCGCTGTCGGAGATGGTCTCCACGACGCCCATGAAGGCGTACACCGCGTACAGGGCCGCCATGGGTGTTGCGTCGGCGAGAACCAAGGCCGTCAGAGCGGCGAAGATGACCGCTCGGGAAAAGTTGGCCAGATAGAGCAGCCGGCGCCGGTCAAAGCGGTGCACCAGGACACCGATGCCCAGGACCGACAACAGCCGTGGTGCGGTATAGAAAATCGACAGCGCGGCAATCACCAGCGGGTCCTTGGTGATCTCCACGGCCAGCAGCGGAAGCGCGACGAAAGTTACCCCGTCAGCCAGGTTTGAGGAGGCGTTGCCGATCCAGATCCGGCGATACTCCGACCCAAGGTTCATCCGCGCTCCCGCACACTGGCCGCCAAGGTCCTGCCGAGGCCCGGACTAGGAGGCTTGAGTGAGTTTCTCGTCTTCAATGATTTCGTGCGCCTCGATGACCATCGGGTTGAGGACCCGGTGCAGGGAAGGACTTGGTGCGGAAAGGCGGGTTCCGGGTCGTTTCCGTGGCGGCGCTGCCCCATAACGCTCAGATGCCGTCGACTTCTTCCAGCCAAACCTTGAACCGGGAGTAGATTTCCGGAATATCCCGCTCAGCAGCGTTCGCCGAGGAGCCCGTGAGGCCTGACAACCGGACGCTGAACTCGGATTCGGATTCGCTGGTGGGGGTGATCAGATACTCCAGCTCGCCTGCGGGTTCCTCTGCCACCCGTTGATCCCACCGGGCATCGAAGCTCATCACCAACCGGTACGGTGCCTCGGCATCCTGCACGGTTCCCACGATCACGTTCTCTCCGTCGGCTGACAGGGCGTAGTCGCCGTCGGGCTCTATCATTCCCCGCAGGGTTGAGTTCCACATCCAGCTCCGCGGCAGATTGGTGGCGGTCAGCGCCCGCCACACATCGTCGGGCGGACAGGTCAGGGCGGCGGAATAGATGATGTCGGTGGAGGCAGAGCTGGGCATGATGGAAACCTTTCCGTACAGCGCGGCGATAATATGCGCGGGCCGGAGGGATGGACATGAGACCGGACCGGAGGCCGAGAATAATCTAGCTGGCTGCAGTGCACCAGTGCATATTGCGTGGATCGTTACCGGGGCCCGGAAATACCCGACATCGTCACCCGTCGAAGCGGACAAATGCGCGCAGCGGCAGGCCGGCGTCGTCGTCCGCCGGGAGGTCTCCGCCCGCTTGCCGGTAACCCAGCGACTCGTAGAAAGCCTTCTGGCCCGGCTCGGTGTCCGTCAGCAGCACCTTCTGCCGCACGTGGGCAAACGGGGCGAGGATGAGTTCGACCAGGTTCCGGCCCAGCCCCGTGCGCTGATGGCGCGGATCCACCAGGACATCCTGCAGGTAACAGATCGTGTGTCCGTCGGAGATCACGCGGGCAAGGCCCACTAGCTCCCCGCGGTCCCAGGCCACGGCGATCCGCGTGGATCCGGCAAGTGCGGCGGCCAGCGTGTCCGGGGTTTCGGTGTACACGCTCCAGCCCACGGTGTCGTAGAGCCGGACGACGTCGGCAACGGGCAGATCGGTTCCGGCGGCATACGCGAGGGTGGGCATGGCGACAGCCTACCTGCCGGCGCGGGGCACCGAACCGCGGCCGCATCTTCACCGGCTACGGGGATATTCTCCGGCGGATTCCCGGCCA
This sequence comes from Arthrobacter sp. zg.Y820, assembly GCF_030125555.1. Classification (NCBI taxonomy): domain Bacteria; kingdom Bacillati; phylum Actinomycetota; class Actinomycetes; order Micrococcales; family Micrococcaceae; genus Arthrobacter; species Arthrobacter sp. zg.Y820. The sequence continues at coordinate 207,834 of NZ_JASKLX010000010.1, read as the reverse complement.
CGACCCCGCCGAGGGAGCACATATGGTGACTCCGCGGCGATTACGCCCGCTGAGAGCGCATATGCGGCGGGTTTGAGACGGGGAAAGCCACCATATCTGCGACTTCGATGCAGTAACCGCATGCCAAGTCACCGGAGCTGCACACTCAGCAAAGGCTGCCCGCCAAGTCGGCTAGCGGGTGGTTGCGGCGTCCTTGTCCTTTTCCTTCTCCACCAGCGGATCCGGATCCAGGAACGCCACGGTGAGCACGGCGGCGGTCTGCTCGATCTGCCATTCCCGCGCGCCGAGGTCCCGTAGTGCGGCACTGATGCTGTCCAGGTTGATGTCGGCCGGCGGCCGCCAGGCAACTCGGCGCAGGTGATCCGGTGTCAGCAGGTTCTCGATCGGCAGGTTCAGCTTCTCGGCGACGGCGGCCACCCGCGGTTTTGCCGTCTGCAGCCGGGCGGCGGCTGCCGGGTCATTCTTGGCCCACACGCGCGGGGCCGGCGGTGCATGCGTGGGGATGTGCAGCGGCGGCAGCTCACTGTTGGACAGCGAGCGTGCCGCGGAGACACAGCGCATCCAGCGCGGAGCTTCCTTCTGGGCGGCACGGCCGTGGAAGCCCGGGGTGGAGAGCAGCTGGGGCACGGTGGTGGGCATGGCGCGGGCGGCAGCCACGATGGCCGAGTCCGGAATCAGCCGCCCCGGTGCCGTGTCGCGGTTTTCCGCCAGGTGTTCGCGTTCGGTCCACAGCTCACGGACGACGGCGAGCTGGCGGCGGTCGCGCAGCTGGTGCATGCCGTTGGTGCGGCGCCAGGGGTCAACCCGAGGGGGCGACGGCGGTGCCGTGCGGATGGCTTCGAACTCCTGCTCGGCGAAGGCGAGCTTGCCGGCGTCGTCGAGCACCTTGATCAGTTCGATCCGCAGTTCGGCCAGAACCTCAACGTCCAGTGCTGCGTAGCGCAGCCAGGGTTCGGGCAGCGGGCGGGTGGACCAGTCGGCCGCCGAGTGTTCCTTGGCCAGCGTGAAACCGAGGAGGTTCTCGATGACGGCGGCCAGGCCGACGCGGGGGAGTCCGGCCAACCGGGCGGCCAGTTCCGTGTCAAAGAGTTTGTCCGGCCACATGCCCAGTTCGGACAGGCAGGGGAGGTCCTGGCTGGCCGCGTGCAGGATCCATTCCACGCCCTGCAGCGCGTCGTTGATGATGTCCAGATTGTCGAACGGTTCCGGGTCGATCAGCCAGGTTCCGGAACCCTCACGGCGGATCTGGACCAGGAAGGCCCGCTGTCCGTAGCGGAAGCCGGAGGCGCGTTCGGCGTCGACGCCGGCCGGACCCGTGCCGGCAGCGAGAGCCTTGGCCGCGCGTTCCAGGCCCCGTTGGGTGTCGATGATCAGCGGCACCCCGTCTTTCGGTGCCTCCAGCAACGGGAGCTGCGGGGGCTCGGCGTTCGGGTCAGCGGATGTGGTCTGCGTGGCGGTGCCGGGTATTTGCGCGGTCATAAGAACTTCAGTCTATCGAGTCTGCCGGTGCTGCAGTGACACAGGCGGACGCGAGGCTGCGGAGGTGCCCGGGGTTGGGCGCACGGCTCAGTAGCGGCCGGCATTCGTCCCCGCTATGCGAGGATGTGGCAATCCGTGCGGCCTCCGCCGGCGCGCGGCTCCCGTCGCTCCGGGTTCGTCCGATGATCGAATGGCACCCGTCGCTCCGGGTTCGTCCGATGATCGAATGCTTGCCGAGCATCCCTCCGCTTTGTGGCAATCCCTCCGCTGCGCCGCGGAGGGATTGCCACAAAGCGGAGGGAATCTCACCAGGCCCGCCGGATGGCCCACGGCGAGCAGCCTCAAGGCTGCGGTCTCGTCGGGACGGCTGCCGGACAAGGCCTCCGCCGCTCAAGGGGTTCCGGAACTGACCCGGATCGAGGGTGCCTAATGTGGGGCGCTCAGTTACTGTGTGCAGCAGCATTCAGCTCCATGGGGGTCTGGCTCGTCTTCGAAATAACGGAGCATCCCTGGCCCGTGTCAGCTGCGGCGCACCCGCGGCAGGGGAGTGACGCCGTCGGGCAGGGGCGGCAGCCCGGCGAAGGTGCAGACCATGTCCGACCAGGCTTCCAGATGGGCCTGGACGTCTGCGGAGTCCGGAGTCCAGGAGGCGCGCAGTTCAATGTCAATGGCGCCGCCGCGGTCGGCGAGGGTGCCGTAGCTTTCGGAGAGGATCCGGGTGGCCGTGCCGCCGGCCGAGGTGTATCCGGCGTTGTGTTCCTGTAGGGCTTCCACCAGCCAGGTCCAGGCCACGGAACCCACCAGTTCGTCATTGCCCATGTCCGGTTCCAGTTCGGCGCGGATATAGGTGACGATCCGGAAGGTTCCGTTCCACACGGCTGAGCCCTCGGGGTCGTGCAGGAGGATGAAGCGGCCGGTGGCCAGTTCGGTTTGTTCCGGGATGACGAGTCCGGACGGTCCGTGGCCGAGCCCTTCGTCGCGGGCCAGCGGTCCGGAGGCCAGGACTTCTGCGCCTAGTGACACCGCGAAGGGTGCCAGCCGGGTGGGGGCCGGAATTTCGTTCAGGTGCAGCTCAGGTCGGCACCGTGCCCTGCGCAGCGAACCAAGGGCATTCAGGAAATCCGGGGGTACTTGTGATAAGTCACCAATTGCACTCACCCTCGCAGACTACGGGGCCGGCTCCGGGCGGACGTTGAGGCTCGCCGACGTGTCCCATTCGTTACCTGTCCAGCGTAGGAGAGGTTGGATGCGGTGGGAAGAACCGGTGCGGAATGTTCTACAGGGACTGCTGGCTGGCCCGGTGGCAGGCGAGGGTCGGACTCATTGGCCGACGGGGCAGTAATCATCTCAAGCACAGGAACACAAGTACTTTTGGGACGTGCCCTTCATGCTGCCGTCCTAGCATCCACCAGTCGGGCTATGCAGATGGAATAACGTGAGAGAATTTTTTCACTAAGTAGCACTATTTGCATCATGCACAATATGGGGGTTCCATAAATGAACTACAACAAGTCCGTACCATCCCTTGCCCTGGTAGTGGCACTCGGTCTCAGTCTCTCAGCGTGTGGGGGATCGCCTTCGGCCGCTGTTCCCTCACCCAATGTTGAGTCTCTGGCACCGTCTACCCCTACTCCCTCGGCTTCACCCGAGGGGAAGAAGTCGTCGCGCGGCAATATTGTGAAGGCATTTGCTGAGCCTGCAGTAATCACGGATCTCAGCTCGGACAAGCCAATCGTTACTTTCACAGTCAATTCGATAACGGCAGATGTTCCTTGTACTGGTCCGTATCCCTCAGCGGTTGAAAACGGAAACATCGTTGTCTTGGATGTGACGATAGAAACCTCGCCGGAGTTGGCTAGCGATGAAGCTGGCTATGACGTATTTGACATGAACCCAAGCATGTTCAAGTTCGTAGGTGCCAATGGCACTACGTTCAACGGTGACCTTGGTACTCAGGGGGCCTATTCGTGTCTGCCTGATGAACAGCAGGTTGGCGCCAATGGCGGCGGGGTGGGGCCCGGTGAGAAGGTAACTGGGAAAATCGCACTGGACTTGCCCGAAAAGACGGGTACTTTGGTTTTCAAGAGTTACCTAGTCTCTGGCAGTGGCGGCTGGGAATGGGCATTCTGATCACAAGTAACTTCGGTCGGCCTGGTCATAACAGCGCGTAGCGCCGAACGAGAGACAAGCTGATCGTTCCAATCTTCTCCGTGGACGTCTGTCCACCGGAGAACCGCACGACTGCTCTGGGGCATTCCCGTTCCGGCGATGCATATGAGCTCGGCGATGCAGGCACTAATCATCAGAATGACGAGTACATTCCACAGCGCAAAAGACCCATATCGTCCTGCTTCGATTAGCTGGTAAGGGGACACACTTTCCGCCACGAACCACGCGGTGGTCCAGGGGCCCGAAAACGGACACCCGGGACCACCGTGGAACCTGGCGCCTAGCTGATCGGCAGGGCATCCGGATCCTGTGGACCCTGTGGAGCCTGAGGGCCCGCGGCCACCTCGCGCGCAATGGCCTCGGCAAACGCATCGACATCGGCCTCAGACGTGTCGAACGTGCACATCCAGCGCACCTCGCCGGTGGCCTGGTCCCAGTCGTAGAACCGGATCGCGGACCGCAGCCGGTCGGCAACACCGGCGGGCAGCTTGGCGAACACGGCATTGGACTCGGTCGCCTGGGTCAGCTCGACGCCGTCGATCTTCTCCACCGCGGCACGCAGCCGCTGCGCCATGGCGTTGGCGTGCGAGGCCGAGCGCAGCCACAGGTCGCCCTCGTACAGGGTGATGAACTGGGCGGAAATAAACCGCATCTTCGAGGCCAGCTGCATGTTCATCTTGCGCAGGAAGTCCAGGCCGGGGGAGGCCGCCGGGTTCAGCGAGACAATGCATTCGCCGTACATCATGCCGTTCTTGGTGCCGCCCAGGGAGAGGATGTCGACGCCGGCCTCGGACGTCATCGCGCCAAGGGTCACGCCCAGCGCCGCGGCGGCATTGCCCAGCCGGGCGCCGTCCATGTGCAGCGTCATCCCGTGCTTGTGGCAGTGCTCGGCAATGGCGGTGATTTCCTCCACCGTGTAGAGGGTGCCCAGCTCGGTGGACTGCGTGATGGACACGGCCAGCGGCTGCGCACGGTGCTCGTCGCCCCAGCCCCATGCCTCCTGGTCGATCAGCTTGGGCGTCAGTTTGCCGTCCGGGGTGGGGATCTGCAGCAGCTTCATGCCGCCGATCCGCTCCGGCGCACCGTTTTCGTCCACATTGATGTGCGCGGTGGAGGCGCAGATGACCGCACCCCAGCGCGGCAGCAGCGACTGCAGCGCGGTCACATTGGCGCCGGTGCCGTTGAACACCGGGAAGGCGCGCATCTGCGACCCGAAGTGCGCGGTCAGGACCTCGCGCAGCTTGGCGGTGTACACGTCCTCGCCGTAGGCCACCTGGTGGCCCTGGTTGGCGGCGGTCAGGGCGTCCAGGATTTCGGGATGCACGCCGGAATAGTTGTCCGAGGCAAACGCGCGGATGGATATGTCATGCAGGGGGGAAATGTTGGTCACAGTGTCCAGTATCTCTTACGGTTCGATCGGTTTTCGCCGGCCCGGCCGGAGGGGGCTCAGGCGGCGGGTGGGTGCGCCCAAGGGCACGCGCAGGGCGCGCGGCTCAGGCGTTGGGCATCAAGGAAATGCGCTGTCCGTTCAGCTGCGCGGCGTCCTGGCTGAACAGCCCGACGACGGCGTCCGCCAGCACCTGCACGTCGGTGTAGGTGCTGAAATTCCGGTCCGGTTCGGCGGCGCGCATGGAATCGTCCACCAGCGCCTTGACCACGAGGACGACGGCGGCCGAGCGCTGGGGCTGCGGGTCCGCCTTGGCGCCGGACTGCGCGCGGCGGAAGCCCTGCGCGATGGCCTGCACCCAGGCCTCCGCCCCGGCCTTGGCTGCGGCATAGCCTGCACCGCCGGCGGTGGGGGAGTCCACCGCGGTGGAGGAGACGATGGCCAGCCGGCCGTCGTCGGACGCTGCGAGCTGGTCATAAAAGCTGCGGCTGGCGTTGCGCAGGGTGCGCAGAATGTTGGTTTCCAGGAAATCCCAGTCGTCGTCATTCTGACCGGTGATGCCGCCGCCGCCGCGCCAGCCCCCCACCAGATGGATCAGCCCGTCGATTCCGCCGTAGGTCTCCCGCATGTCCTGCGAGAGCGCATCGACGTCGCCGGGGTTTGAGAGGTCGCAGGTGCGCAGATCGGCGTCGAGCAGGTTCGCGAGAGTGGTTTCCAGCCGGGCCGCGTCGCGTCCCACCGCCACGACCTTCGCCCCGGCCGCCTCCAGCGCCCTGCAGACGGCGGCGCCGGACGCGGAGCCGGCCCCGGCCACCAGGACGGTGCGTCCGCGGACGGACAGGGGTGCTTCCGAGGACCGCGCGGCCGGCTCAGTGCTCATCTACTTCGAACTCCCTGTGATTCCCGACGTGGACTCGATGACCGGGCCCATCTTCTTGGACAGTGCCTCATAGAACATGGACAGCGGAAATTCGTCGTCCAGCACCTGGTCCGTCAGCCCGCGCGGCGGTCCGTCCAGCGGCAGCGCCTCCGGCCCCTTGGCCCAGACGGACGCCGGGTTCGGGGTCAGCGTGGCGGCCACCAGCTCATAGGCGGCAAACCAGTGGGCAGTCTTCGGCCGGTCAATGGAACGCCAGTACAGGTCCTCGATGTTGGCACCCAGGCGAACGACGACGTCGGCCGCGTCTTCCCAGTCGATGCTCAGCTTGCCGTCGGTCCAGTGCAGGACGTGGTTCTGATGCATCCAGGCGAACAGGAGCTGTCCGCCGAGGCCGTCGTAGTTGCGCACCCGGCTGCCGGTAATGGCGAACCGGAAGATCCGGTCAAAGATCACCGCGTACTGCACCAGCGTGGCATGTTTGCGGGCTTCGGGGGAAGCATCCTCGTCTTTTTCGATCTTCACGGCTTCCCGGAAGGCGGTGAGGTCGCAGCGCAGTTCCTCCAGGGAGTAGAGGAAGTACGGCATGCGCTGCTTGATCATGAACGGATCGAAGGGAAGGTCTCCGCGCATGTGGGTGCGGTCGTGGATCAGGTCCCACATGACAAAGGTGTCCTGGGTCAGCTTCTGGTCGTCCAGCAGTGCCGCGGCGTCCTCGGGCAGCTGCAGCGAGGTGATCTCGGCGGCGGCGCGCAGGACCCGGCGGAAACGGGCGGCCTCGCGGTCGGCGAAGATGGCGCCCCAGGTGAAGGTGGGTGTTTCGCGGACGGCAACCGATTCGGGGAAGAGCACCGCCGAGTTGGTGTCATAGCCGGGGGTGAAGTCCAGGAACCGGATCGGCACGAAGAGCTTGTTGGAGTACTCGCCGGCTTCCAGCTCGCCGATGAATTCCGGCCAGACAACTTCGATCAGCACGGCTTCCACATAGCGGTTCGTGGAGCCGTTCTGCGTGTACATGGGGAAGAGCACCAGGTGCCGCAGCCCGTCTGTGCGGTCCAGCTGCGGGGAAAACGCCAGCAGGGAGTCCAGGAAATCGGGTTCGCCCAGGCCGTCGGCTGCCCAGCGGTCAAAGTCCCGGACCACGAGGCGGAGGTATTCGGCGTCGTGCTCGAAGGAGGGGGCCAGGGCATCGACGGCGGCGGTCAGGGTGCCGATCAGCTCCTCAGCGGCGCTGCGGTTTTCCGCGTCGACTGAACCGTTCTGGTTCTGCAGCGCCTGCAGGTCGGTGGCGGCCTGTTTCAGTGCCTGCCAGGCTTCAGAATCCACAGGGTTGGTGCCCGCGGCAACCGGCGCAAAGCCGGTGCGGGACATCGAGGGGAGCGTGTGGGGAGACATGACTGCGACCTTCCAGGGAGGCCGCTCCGCGAAGGTCAGGGAGCGGCTGTGTTGTGATGCGATCGAGCCTACTAACGAAAAACTAACGCTTACTGTGAATCACACAAGTCATTAGCAAGTCTTATGCTCAATGAACCGGTCGCGGTGCCGACCGTAACGCCTGCTAGGTCCGCCCAGCAGATCGCTGACCTGCACAAACGGATCGGCGCCTGGATTCTGGGCGACTACCCCTGACGGTCTGCGTTTTGAACGACAACCAGTTCAGCGGCACGGCTCGCGCGGACTGCAGCAGCGATCACCGTGCCCAGAACGCCCAGCGATGCGCCGATGGTGATCCACGCACCCATTGCGTCGGAGGCATCCATGACCAGAAGCAGGATGCCGCATGCGGCGAAGATTCCCGCCGCCGTATGAGTGGGCCACCTGGCGGCCCGGTGCCCGGCAAGCCAAGCTTCGGGTGAATGCGTCACGTACCCCACCCGGATTCCCACAAAGGAGTTCATGCCGAGCTTGCCCCGGGCTGTCGCTTCGGCCGCCCACGAAACTGCCATCCCCGACGCTATTAGTAAGACACCCATAATCCCCATGCGTCTCAGCGTAGCGGTGCCCGTGGCCGCTGGCTTAGAACCAGAGGGTGCGCAGATGTGTCACGGCGAAGCCATGACGCTCAAGATTGCCGCTGCTGGCTGATCCCACAGTGGCAGTGGCGACGGTGAGGTCGCTGGTCTCCGACGCATCGGCCAAACGGCGGTGGATGAGCGCGGACTGGCAGCCGCGGCGTCGAAAGGCCGGCAGCGTGGCGGCGCCGACGAACAGGCTGAGGTTGCCGTGACTGAACAATGCGGCGGCAGCTGCGGGTTCGCCGTCGACGGTGGCAAGGTAGCGCCGCAGCCCCGGGGTGCTGTGCTCGATTCCGAAGACCCGGCGGGCCTCGGCGCTGGCCGATTCCATCGAATATCCACGGCTGAGGACGTCGAGGTAATTTTGGTCGTCCCGGTCGACCTCGGCGACCCGTACTCCTGGCGGCAGGCCGGGCGCCGTCCTGCACGGGCGGGCATGCAGGGTGACGGCGACGGCGGCGGGTGCCAGCCCGTTTCCGCTGAGGCAGGCCTGCAGCTCAGCACAATCATCCCCGGCCCACACTTCCAGGCGGGGGCGCTGGCCGGTCTCCGCGTAGAAGGCGGTGATGTCATCAAGCCGGCACCGATCATCAAGGCTCAGGCCGCGTGCTTTGTTGTACGGCGCGGCGTCCGGCAGGACCGGAAGCCGAGTGGCGGACACCTGCCCGAACCGGCGGAACGCGGCATCCGGAAACTCCCGTGCGGCGGTGCGAAAGTCGAGTTCGGCTTTGATGCTGAGAATAGATTCGGCCGCCGTTGCCAGTGGATTCGACACTCGATGGACCTTGGGTCCGGGTCAGTCCGGACGGACGGCGGTTAGGCAGAACGGGTGCCCCGCGGGGTCGAGCATGACGCGCCATCGTTCGGGCGCCGGCTGGTGTCCGGCAGGTTTCGCGCCGAGGGCGATTGCGGCATCAGCTGCTAAGTCCAGTTCCTCCACAGCAATATCCAGGTGAAGCTGCTGCTGCTGAGGGCCCTCCGGCCACGCTGGTGCAACGTACTGATTGACGCGCATCAGAGTGAGCATCGGACCGGCGCCTGCCAAGGCGACGACGCCGCGGTCCGGGGTTGCGAAGGCCTCTTTGAGTCCCAGAAGGCCGGAGTAGAAAACCGCCAGGAGGTCGGTGTCCGGGCAATCGAGGGAAATGGACGCGAGTTGTCCAACGGGCTTAGTCATGGTGCCAAATCTACAGCCGTACTGGAATTTCCCTGGCTGCGGGGTGGACAGGGAGCCTAGTACCCGCGGCTGTTGGGGGACTCGGTGCCAATCACGGTCAGCGACACCTCGGGGTGGTTTTTCTGCACCCGCTTGAGCGCCCAGATGTCGTTGAACAGTGCCAAATACGCGCCGTCGGTGCGCTGCAGGACCTCGGCGCCGTGCACGTTGGCCAGGATCTCAGCCGCGTCCGGCGTCGTCAGCCGGGCCAGCGAGTAGGAGAGCTGCTCATAGCGCATGGGGGCGTTGAAGTCCTGCGTCATGCGGTCCTCAACCACCTCGAACTGCATGGGGCCGACGGCGGCGAGCACCGGCGCCTGGTCTCCGCGCCGGTCCGAGCGCAGCACCTGGATGATGCCCTCGTGCTCGAGCTGGTCGATGCCGCGGCGGAACTGCTTGTAACGGCTGGGATCCTTGGACCGGGCGACGCGGAAGTGCTCCGGGCTGAAGAACGGAATCGGCGGAAACTCCACCGGCTGCTCCACGAAGAGGCTGTCGCCCACGCGCAGGGCCGAGGCGTTTACCAGTCCGACGACGTCGCCGGGCCAGGCCTGGTCGATGACCTCGCGTTCGCGGCCAAACAGGTGCTGGGCGTATTTGGTGGCAAAGGTCTTGCCGGTGTTCGAGTGGGTAACGACCATGCCGCGCTCGAAGATGCCGGAGCAGACGCGGATGAAGGCCACGTGGTCGCGGTGCGCCTTGTTCATGCCGGCCTGGACCTTGAACACGAATCCGGAGAACGGTGCGTCCACGGGACGCAGCTCGCCGTCCTTGTCTTCGCGCGGTCCGGCCGCCGGGGCCAGATCCACCAGGGCGTCCAGGATCTGCTTCACGCCGAAGTTCAGGGCTGCGGAGGAGAACAGGATCGGGGTGGCCTTGGCGTTGAGGAACGCGTCGCGGTCAAACTCGCGGCCGTCGATGACCAGCTCGGCCTCGCCGAGGGAGTCTTCCCAGACTTCACCTTCGGCGGCGAGGGCCTCCTCGGGCGTGAAATGGTCTTCCTTGGCCAGCGAGGCGCCGGAGTTCTGCCGTTCGAAGCGGACGTACTCGTCCTTCTTCAGGTCCCAGACGCCGCGGAAGTCTCCGGCGATGCCCACGGCCCAGGTCAGCGGCATGGGGGTCAGACCGGTGCGTTCGGTGATCTCATCCATCAGGGCCAGCGGGTCCAGGCCCGGGCGGTCCCACTTGTTGATCACGGTGATGATGGGCAGGTTCCGGGCGCGGCAGACCTCGAAGAGCTTCATGGTCTGGGTTTCCAGGCCCTTGGCGGCGTCCACGAGCATCACGGCGCAGTCGACGGCGGCGAGAACCCGGTAGGTGTCCTCGGAGAAGTCGGCGTGGCCCGGAGTGTCCAGCAGGTTGATGACAGTGTCCCGGTAGGCGAACTGCAGGGCTGTGGAGCTGATCGAGATGCCGCGGTCCTTTTCCATCTGCATCCAGTCGGAGACCGTCTCGCGGCGGTTTTCCTTGCCGTTCGTGGCACCGGCCGTGCCGATGACGCGGGCATGCAGGGCCAGGGCTTCGGTGAGCGTGGACTTACCGGCGTCGGGGTGTGAAATCACCGCAAAGGTGCGGCGGCGGGAGGACTCGCGGGCAATTGCCGCAGTCGCCTTGCCGGCCGGACTGTTGGTGGCGCTGACGGTGGGGGAAACCTGTAAGGACACTCCGCTGCTTTCACATGTGGTGGGATGCGGCCGCCGGGCTGGGCACTCGCGGCTGTGCTGTCAGCAATGACAGCCTTTCCATTCTAGCCGGTCGGCGCATGCTCTTCGGACGGTGCAATCACGTTCCCGGGCCTCGCACAACCGGCGGCTGCGCCGGCACCTCTGCGGCTTTCAGTCAGGGAAGGCCTGCCCCGCCAGTTGTCCTGCATGAGGGTGACCCACGACGGCGAAATGCGTTGAGTTATTAGCGCTCCTGTGTGCGATTAGCTCAACAGGCGCTTTACCTCGGCGATGAAGGTCACATCATCCAGCACTCCGCGATCATGAAGCCCTGCTACCTGGCGCAACTCCGCTAAAGGGCCTCCGGCCGTCGCGGCAGGGACAGATGTCAGCGGCATCTGTCCCGCATAATTTACGTGCTGAGTCCGCTGCTCTTGAGAGAACCGCAGCCGCGCCTGCTCGGCAACACGGTTGATGGTTTCTACACCGTCCCGAAAGTTCGGAATATCAACGATTTGGACTGTCTCCCGCGTCCCATCCTGACGCACCACATGTACTAGCAGCGACCCCACGCCACGTGCCTTCTGAGTCAGCGACTGACGCAAATCAACATCGACAATTTCTCGGGTAGGCACCTGCTGGGCTTCGGTTTTCAAGCCACCAGCCTCGCAGTACAGGTAATCCTCCGTCAGCCGATATCGGCCCCCACCAAAGCCTGTCACGGGCTTCCCCGTAGCGGCCCACAAGTCTCCCGGCTTCATGGGCAAGGAATCACCAAAGTTCGTTGTCATGAGCTCAGCCTAGGACGGAAGGATCCACCACGGCAGACCCGCGGCCCGGAAACCGGATCCCTGACGCCGACTCCAGGCGTCCAGCGACGCATACCGGCGGTCTGGTGCCGGCGTCGTCGTCATCGTTTAGTGTGGTTTTCGACACAATCAGAGCAGGAGTTCCCAGCGGCACGGTGGCCCCGGGCGCCCTGCTACGCCTTCCATCGACGAAAGGCCTGTTCCCATGGCTGAAGCATTCATCATTGACGCAGTGCGCACGCCCGTCGGGCGGCGCAACGGCGGACTGAGCAAGATCCATCCGGCCGACATGGCCGCGCACGTGATTGCGGAGACGGTCCGGCGCACCGGGATCGATTCCGCGGAATTCGACGAGGTCATTCTCGGCGCCATCGACCAGGTGGGACCGCAGGCCATGGACATTGCCCGCACCGCCTGGCTGGCCGCCGGACTCTCCGAGCGCGTGCCCGGGACCACCGTGGAACGCCAGTGCGGATCCGGCCAGCAGGCCGTGTCCTATGCGGCGCAGGCCGTCATGAGCGGCACCAGCGACCTGGTCCTGGCCGGCGGGGTGCAGAGCATGTCCTCCATTCCGATCAGTTTTGCGAACTCCGCTGCCCGGGAACTGGGCTTTCCCGATCCCTTCACCGGATCCACCGGGTGGGCGGAACGCTACGGAGACCAGAAAGTCTCCCAGTTCATCGGCGCCGAAATGATGGTGGACAAGTGGGGGCTGACCCGCGGCGAAATGGAGGACTTCGCCGTCGAATCCCACGTCCGGGCGCTCGCCGCCCAGGCCGACGGCCGCTTTGACCGCGAAATTCTTCCGCTGAACGGCATTAGCGCCGACGAAGGCCCCCGGGAACCGAACCGCGCCAAGATCGAGTCCCTGGCGCCGCTCTCCGAAGGCGGACGGCTCACTGCTGCCACGTCCTCGCAGATTTCGGACGCTGCCGCCGTGCTGCTGCTCGCCTCCGAGGACGCGGTGCGCCGCTACGGGCTCAAGCCCCGGGCGCGGATCCATTCCATCTCCGCCCGCGGCGACGATCCGATCATGATGCTCAGCGCTCCCATCGAAGCGACACGTCACGCCCTGGGCCGCGCCGGCATGAGCCTGGACCAGATCGACCTGCTGGAAATCAACGAAGCCTTCGCCTCCGTGGTGCTGGCGTGGCAGCGGGAGCTCGATGTCGACATGGACAAGGTGAACGTCAACGGCGGCGGCATTTCGCTCGGGCATCCCATTGGCGCCACCGGCGCCAGGATCATGACCACGCTGCTGCACGAGCTCGAGCGCACGGGCGGCCGCTACGGCCTGCAGACCATGTGCGAGGGCGGCGGCCAGGCCAACGTGACCATCATCGAGCGGCTCGACGAGGGGTTCCGGCTGTAGCGGTCCGGGGATCTGGCGGCCGGCGGTCCGGCCGCCAGACCGTCTGGCGGTGCGTGTGGCGGCGTGTGTGTGGCGGCGGCCGCCCGCCGTGACGCGGCGCGGCCGGCCGCAACGCCCTGCGGACCTGTCCCGGTTGACAAGTGACGGCAGTCACTCAACACTGGTGTCTGCCGTTACTTGTTTTCCAATAAGCATCATTTGTTTCTCCAAGGTGTGCCGAAAGGCTGTCGCGCGTTGAGAACAGAGATCTTGAGAACAGAGATACAGAGAGACTCCCATGAACCCCCAGCACCAGGCCGCCCCGCTGGCCGAGCACGAGGTAACCGCCGCCGTGCAGAACCTCGTCGGCGCCTTCGCCCGCACGGACACCGACGCCTACTTCGCAGCCTTCGCGCCGGAGGCGTCCTTCGTCTTCCACACCGAAGACCGGCGCCTGGAATCCCGGGCCGAGTACGAGGCTCTCTGGAAGAGCTGGCTGGCGGGGGACTGGTCCGTGACCGGCTGCGAAAGCACCGACGCGCGCGTCCAGCTGTTCGGCAGCAGTGCGGTCTTCAGCCACACCGTGCGCACCACCACGAGCACCGGAGGCGTCGAGGAGGTCACCAACGAGCGGGAGACCATCGTCTTCGCCCGCATTGACGGCCGGATCCTGGCAGTTCATGAGCACCTTTCGTCCAGCCCGGCTGCCGCCGGCACCGCCTAGAGTCCGGGGAAACACCATGACCTCAACTGCACCCGGCACCGGCCGGACCACCACGGCTGCCACCGGTACGGGCTCATCGGCGTGGTCCCGGCTGTCCCGCCGGCTCGATGGAAACGCTGAGGGCTACGGCCCCATCCGCGGAACCCTGGGCACGGGCCGGATCGGCATGATCTGGCTGGCCGCCAACCTGGTGGTCACCACCCTGCTGACCGGCACCCTGTTCGTTCCGGGCGTCACCTGGACCACCGCAGTGGGCATGATCGTGCTGGGAACCGTGATCGGCGGTGCCGTCCTGGTCCTGATCGGCAACATGGGCACCCGGACCGGCCTGCCCACCATGTCCCTGACCAAGGGTGCGTTCGGGCTGCGCGGGTCCTTTGTGGCCGTGGCCGCAAACGTTGTGATCCTGATGGGCTGGAGCTGGGTGCAGGCGATGCTTGCCGGCGTCACCGTGAACTTCCTGGTGGAGCGCGCCACCGGATTCTCCAACCCCGTGCTGTTTTCCGTTCTCTGCCAGCTGCTGGTCGTAGCCCTGGCCATCTTCGGCCACAAGGGCATTGCCCGGGTGGAGCCCCGGCTGGCACTGGTGATCCTGGCGATCATGGGATACATCTTCACCGTTTCCTTCACGACCTTCCCGGTGGCTGACTTCGCCGCCATCCCGGTGGATACCGCCGCCGGCTGGTCGGCAATCACGGTGCTCGACGTCGTCATTTCCACCGCCATTTCCTGGACGGTGCTCTCGGCCGAATTCAACCGGCTGGCCAGAACGCAGACCGCCGGCGTGGTGGGCTCGGCGACCGGGTACGTGCTTTCCACCGTCCTGGCAATGGTCCTGGGCGCCACCGCCATCGGCTACGTGGTGCTCGACGGCGGGGAGGCCGTGGGCTTCGAGCCGACCCTGATTGTCGGCATCTTTGGTGTTCCGCTGGCCATCGTCATTTTCCTCTCCGTCATGGCCACCAACACGATGGTCGTCTACGGCATGGTCTCGTCCGTGGTGAACATGGTTCCGTCGCGGAAAATCCGGTTCCTGCCCACGGCCCTGGTGCTGGGCGCCGTCTCGGTCCTCGGATCCACCTGGCTGGGGCTGCTGGACAGCTTTACCTCGTTCCTGACCGTGATCGGCTCCCTGTTCATCCCCGTCTTCGCCGTGATGATCGCCGACTACTACCTGGTCAACAAGCGCTCCTACGGCACCGATATCCTCCGGGCCCGGGGCGGCCGTTACTGGTTCCGCAGCGGCTTCAATCTTCCGGCCCTGACGACCTGGCTGCTGGGCGCAGCAATCTCGCTGCTGCTGACCTATGCCGTCACCAGCCCGGTCGGAGCCACCATTCCGACCTTCGTGATCAGTTTCGCCGTCTACTGGGGCTGGTCCGCGGCGGCGGGGCGGGTGGTTGCCGGTTCGCCGGTGTCCCGGCATCTGAGCGAGGCAGTGGACGCTTCCGGGACGGCCGAACATGCAGGCGGTTGACCTCAGCCATCCGGTTGTCTCCGGGATGCAGGTGTTCCCCGGGGATCCTGCCGTGCACATCCGGAACGCGGCATCCGTTGAGGCGGACGGCTTCCAAGTAGCTGAACTGCACCTGGGCAGCCACACCGGAACCCATCTGGATGCCCCGCTGCACACGGTTCCGGGCGGAGCAGCCGTGGACGAGCTTCCCCTGGAGAATCTGCTGGGCTCGGCCCGGATTGTCTCCGTCCCCGGCGCCGCCGAGCTGGGCAGGATCCGGTGGCAGGACGTGGCGGCCGGACTCGAGGGGCTGCTGCCCGGGACCATCGTGCTTTTTTCCACCGGCTGGTCCGAGCACTTCAACACGCACCGCTACCTCCGGCATCCCTCCTTCGACGCAGAGATCGCCGAACGCCTGGTCGACGCCGGCATCCGGTTGGTCGGGATGGACACGCTCAACCCGGATCCGACGCCGGCACCCGGGTCCGGCGGCGTTCCCAGCCTTCCGTTCCATGACGTGTTTCTGGGCGCCGGCGGCGGGATCATCGAGAACCTGACCAACCTGGCGGCTGTGACCTGGTCCGATCCGCTGTTCTCCGCCTTGCCGCTGCGCCTGGCCGGCGTGGACGGTTCCCCGATCCGCGCTGCCGCGTTTCAGCTCTGACGGCTCGGCTATCCCGGGTCCGGCTCACCGCGAGGTGGGGCTAGATCAGCCCGGCTGCCCAGCGCAGCCGCAGACTCTCTTCCAGTTCCTGTTCGGCGACCCTGCGTTCAATCTCCGCCAGCTGTTCCTGCAGCAGGGGAATCCACCGGTTCTCCACGGCGCGCTGCCGGGTACGGGTGGCAGCCAGCTCATCGGAAACCAGCAGCAGAGCCCGTTCAGCGCTCGCCGCAGCGACAGCCGCCTCCAGCGCGGCACGGTGCGAAACCGCCGTGTAGGCCAGCGCGGAGCTTCCGCCCACCGACGACGGATCGGGAAGCACGCACTCCGCCGCCTCGGGATAGGAGATGCCCATGGCACCGCCCCACCGCACCCGCACAGTGGCCGGACCGGCCGGCACGGCCTGCCCGATCCGGTCTTCCCCATCCAGGCCGGCGGACCGCCGCAGCCACAGCGCGGCCTCCGCTGCCTGCTCATCCCAGGCCCGCCGGGCGGCGTCTGCCTTCTCCCGCAGCCCCTCGATCGCACGCTGCAGGATGCGCTGCTTGCGGTCCAGCAGTTCCGCTCCGCGCGTGGCAGTAGCCAGCCGGCGCTCCACGTCGGCTTTGTCCGCACGGCTTCCGCCGCTCCGGAACGCGCTCATGCCCGGAACCTGCTCATCTCGGGAACCTGTTCATGACCGGAACCCGCTCACAGCCGCGCTCCACCGACGGGCCCGGGCAAATACCTGTCCAGGAACTCGCCGGAGAGCATGGTCAGTTCCCGGCGGGGCAGGAGCGACAGGGCCTGCCAGGCCAGATCCATGGTGTCGTCGAAGGTCCGCAGCTCATCACGTCCCTGGTTGAGCAGGTTCCGCTCCACGACGCTGCGGAACTCGATGTAGGCATTGTCGGTCTCGCTCAGTGCTGCCGCGCCGACCAGTTCGGCCAGTTCAGCGGCGGTGCGGGCGCGGGCCATCGCCGAGAGGATCTGCGCCGCGACATCCAGGTGGTCCTCGCGGGTGCGTCCCTTGCCGGCGCCGCTGCGCATCAGGCGTGACAGTGAGGAGAGCACGTCCACCGGCGGATAGATGTTCCGCGCGTCGACGTCCGGATCCAGGACCACCTGGCCTTCGGTGATGTAACCGGTCAGATCAGGAACCGGATGGGTAATGTCTCCGGCCGGCATGGTCAGCACCGGCACGATGGTCACCGATCCCTCCCGATCCCGAACCCGGCCGCACCGTTCATAGAGGCCGGCGAGGTCGCTGTAGAGGTAGCCGGGGTATCCGCGGCGGGCGGGAATCTCCCGGCGGGCCGCAGAAACCTCCCGCACGGCCTCGGCGTAGCTGGTCATGTCCGACATCACCACCAGAACATCGGAGCCCTCGTCGTAGGCCAGTGACTCGGCCACGGTCAGGGCTATGCGCGGGGTGAGGATGCGTTCGATCACCGGATCATCGGCGGCGTTGAGCAGCAGCACCAGTTCTCCGGCGGCTGAGCGTTCCTCCAACCGGTCGCGGATGTAGGCGATGTCCGCGTGGGTCATGCCCATCGCCGCAAACACCACCCGGAACGCCCGGCCCGCGGACGTGGTGGCCTGCGCGGCGATCTGCGTGGCCAGGGTGAGGTGCGGCAGGCCGGCAACCGAGAAGATCGGCAGTTTCTGCCCCCGCACCAGAGTGGTCAGCGCATCGATGGCTGAGATGCCGGTGATGACCGGATCCTGCGGCGGTTCCCGGTAGACGGGGTTAAGCGGCCAGCCGCCCACCGGCGCCGTCGTTCCGGCAGTGATGGGAGGGCCGCCGTCGAGCGGTTCGCCGCGCCCGTTGCAAACCCGCCCGAGCCAGTCCGGGCCGGTGGGAACAGCCAGCGGCCGGCCCTGGAACCGGACCTCGATCCCGCCGAGCGACATTCCGTCGGTGCCCTCGAGGACCTGCAGCGTGACTTCATCGCCGTCGACCTCCAGCACCAGTCCGTGCCGGTCCGGCTGGCCGGCCACGCCCACGGTGGCAAACTCGTCCCAGCCCACGCCGTCGGCGTCGCCGAGGACGAGCAGGGGCCCGCGCAGCTCGCGGACCGCACTGTGGCCCACCTTCGGCACGCCGACCGCGGGCACGCCCCCCGCGGGCACGGGACCGGGCACGCCCCCCGCGGGCCCGGGACCGGGCGGGGAGTCCTGGGGGTTCGTGCCGGGGGTGCTGTCGCTACTGGTCACCGTCGTTGCCTTCCGTAAGCCCGCCGCCGGCCACCTGCTGCAGCTGACGCAGGAATTCGCGTCCCCGCTCCAGGACGCCGTCGGCGTCGGTGGGACCGGTGTCCTCGCGCAGCCGCAGGACCGGCGTGAAATCGAAGCGTTCGACGTCGGCCGGCGGCACTCCGCGCGCCACCAGTGACTGGCAGACGTCCACCACGTCCAGGACGGTCTGCAGCAGCGCTGATCCCTTCTCCGCGGAGCTGTAGCCGTCATTGGGGCTGAGCGCGTTCTGCAGCAGGACGCCGTCGCGCACCAGCCGTCCGCCCAGCAGCACCATCCGTTCATGGCCGGGCAGGGAAGCGGCTCCGATGATCTCCGCCAGGGCAGTGAGCCGGTCCGCCTCGGACAGCAGCAGGGACGCCGACGCCCGGCGCTGCGCCCACAACGGATCGCCGTGCGCCGAGAACCAGCGGCCCAGCGATTCTGCATCGCGGGAGAAGGAGCCGCGCCAGCTGACGGCCGGATAATGCCGGGAATAGGCCAGATCCCGGTCCAGCACCCAGAGCGAGCGCACAAAGCGCTGGGTGTCGGTGGTGACCGGTTCGCTCATGTCGCCGCCGGGAGGGGAGACCGCGCCGATCACGGTGACCGACGCCGTTGCCCCGCCCAGGGTGCACACCCGCGCCGCGCGTTCGTAGAAGGCGGCCAGCTCACTGGCCAGGGAGGCGGGGTAGCCCTCCTCGGCGGGCAGGTCGCCGTTGCGGTTCGCGAATTCACGCAGGGCTTCGGCCCACCGGGAGGTCGAGTCGGCGATGACGACGGCGTCATACCCCATGTCGCGGAAGAACTCGGCCACTGTCACCCCGGTGGCAATGGATGCCTCGCGGGCCATCATCGGCATGTTGGAGGTGTTGGCGATGATCACGGTGCGGTCAATCAGCTTGCCTCCGGTGCGCGGATCATCCAGTCCGGACAGCCCGTCCAGGACATCGGCCATCTCGTTGCCGCGCTCGCCGCAGCCCACATAGACAATGACGTCGGCGTCGGACCACTTGGCGATCTGCTGCAGCGTCAGGGTCTTGCCGGTGCCAAACCCGCCGGGCACTGCCGCTGCCGAGCCGCGGGGGAGGGGGAAGAGCAGATCCAGGACCCGCTGGCCGGTCTGCAGCGGAACGGTGTCGGTCAGGCGCTCGCCGAAGGGGCGTGGCCGGTGCACCGGCCACTGCTGTGCCAGCGGAATCTCGAGGCCGCCCACCCGCGCCACCGGATCCAGGGGATGGACCGGGCCGGTCGCCAGCCACTGGACCTCACCGCCGATGTGCGGCGGCGCCAGGACCCGGAATTCCACCGTGCCGGCTTCCGGAACTGTGCCGAGGACCTGTCCCGGACGTACCGTGTCACCGACCGACACCGAGGGCGTGAACCCCCAGGACGTGCTCAGCACCGAAGGATCCTCGGCGGAGGACATCCGGTCCTGGGTCAGCCAGAGGGGAGCCGAGGACAGCGGCCGGAGCAGCCCGTCGAACACCGTGCCCAGCAGCCCTGGTCCCAGCAGTCCGGAGAGCTGGCGCCCGGTGCGCTCCACGGCGTCGCCGGTCTTCAGCCCGCCGGTGTACTCGTAGGCCTGCAGTGTGGCGTCGGTGCCGTTGATGGAGACGGCCTGCGCGGAGATCCGCTCCGGTCCCACGGCGACGACCTCCAGCATGGAGAGTCCGGACAGGCCGGTGACCTCCACCAGCGGGCCGCTCACCCGGGTAATGGTGCCGCTGTCCCGAGCGGAGCTGCCCCCGGCTGTATCGGACCGCTTTCCAGCACCAGGGCGGCCTCCCGGATCTACTCTGCGTCCCATAACCGGTGCACCTCCCCGGAGTGGCGTTCCAGGGCCTGTTCGGCCAGGGCGGGCAGGGAGAGGTCCAGATGCCGGGATCCGGCAGACCCTGTGACGCCGCCCTTGTAGCTTTCGGTCACGGAGGCCATCGGACCCAGCAGTGCATCCGCCCGCTCGGTCAGCCGCCGGAGCATCTGCGGATAGCGCGGATCGCTGCGCAGTTCCCGGGCCTGGTGCTGCACCTGCTGAACCAGGTCGGAGCGCAGGGCCTCCTGCTGCGCCAGCACGGTGCGGCGGGCCTCCCTGCGGATCCGCGCCGACCGGCCGACAGCTTCCGCATGGGCTGCTTCGCTGCCTTGCTGGGCTGCCGTGGCGCGGATCTGCTCCGCCTCGGACCGGGCCGCGGACAGGATTTCGTCGGCCTGCCGTCGGGCGTCGCCGGCCCGGCGGGCAGCCTCGGCCTCGGCTTGCCGGCGCAGCGCATAACGCACCGGCTCGAGGGCGGCATCAAAGCCGGAGGGCAGGCGACTCATCAGGGCCACCTCATCAGGGCAGCACCGCGGTCAGGGGAGGGGCGGAATCAGGCAGCACGGCGGTCAAGGGAGAGGCCGAATCGGCCAGTTCCGCGGCGAGGATAGCCGCGGCAGCCGGCGTCAGGACGACAGCCAGCACCGAATCCGGCAGGCTCGCCCACGCGGAGCGCACCTGCTCCGGTCCGGCGGCCGGATACAGGACCGCGCCGGCGAGCCGGAACCCCTGCAGCAGGGCCGGTTCGCCCAATGCCGCCACCGTGCCGGCGCCCGCTCGGCCCGCCACCGAGCCGGCAGCCTCCGGGCTGCTCATGCCTGTCCGATCAGGATGATCGAAATAATCAGCCCGTAAATGGCGATGCCCTCGGCCAGCCCCACCACCACCATGGCGCGGCCGAAAATTTCAGGTCTTTCGCTCATCGCCGCCAGCGCCGCGGACCCGGTGTAGGCCACGGCGATGGCTGCGCCAATGGAGGACCCCGCCACCGCAATCGCGGCACCGATCAGGGCCGCGCCGCTGCTGTCGCTTCCCTCGGTTGCCGCGGCAACAGCGGTGGCTGCGGCACCGCCGTCGCCCGCGCCCGCACTGGCGGGCGCGGCATTCAACGCAGCGGCAAAGAGGGCCAGCGCCCCGGCCATCAGCACGGCGTTGAGGCCGAGCAGCGCCTTGACGCCGGCGCGTCTGTTGCGCCGCAGCAGCACAACGGCGCCGAGCGTGAGCAGGACAGCGAGAAGGAGGACCAGCGGAAGGCCGGCAAGCCAGGGATTCATGGGAGGTGCCTTTCAGCTGGGGGAACGGATACTTGCCCGGAGCTCTGCCCGGCGTCCGGATCCGGGTCGGCGTCCGGATCCGGATTCCAGGGCCGGAACCGTCTGCCTTCGTCTTGGAAGACGCGGGAGAACAGCTCGTAGTACTCGAGCCGCAGGGCCTGGATTCCGGCGACCAGGCCCTCCAGGGCGAAGGTCAGGGCGTTGCCGATGATGAAGACGACGACGGCGGCCGCCGCCCGCCAGTCCGGCGCCCACAACGCGGTGGTGGCCTGCCAGACGACCATCATCAGCGCGGCGTGCGTGAGGCCGAAGGCGGCGAGCCGGGTGAAGGACACTAGGTTCGAGCCCAGCTGCACCACGCTGTCCACCAGCTCCACGGAGGCCTGCAGGCCTCCGGTCGGCCCGCCGCCGGACTCGGCAAACAGCCCGATGAACATCAGCACCAGCGCCAGCAGGGCCACCACGCCGGCGACCACCAGGATCACCGGAGCCGAGGCCAGCAGCCCCCAGGCAACCAGTCCGATGGCCGTAAACAGCAGGGCGCCGGCCAACCCGGATCTGGCGTACAGGGCGTAGCCCCATCCTCCCTCGCGGACCCGGTTAATGGTGCCCAGAACGTAGGAGCCGGCCAGCAGCACAGCACCCAGCACCAGCGCCGCGACCAGCAGCGGAATGGGCTCCTCCAACGGTTCCAGCCACAGCACCGGCAGCACGCCCGTGGGACCGAAGAACTCACCGTAGAGGATCCCGAAAAACACTGCGGCAAGTCCGGCGCCGGTGATGAACAGCCAGGTGCGGCGGAAGCGCTGCAGCCGGGGCAGGAACCGCAGCAGCAGGCCGGCAATTACAAGCAGTGCGCCCTGCCCGGCGTCGCCGAACATCATGCCGAACATCACCACATACGCCACACCTGCAATCCGCGCGGGGTCGAGATCGGCGTACGGAACCGTGGTGTAGGTGTCCACGAGCAGGCGGGAGAGGACCGGCACCTGCTTCCGGCGCGGTTCGTCACCGGTCAGAAGCGTGGGCGGCTGCACTCCGCGCGGACGCCGGAGCGGGACGGCGGAGGCCCCGTGCGGTTCCAGCGCCGCCTGCAGCTCGGTCAAGCGCTGCGTCGGTGACCATCCCACCAGCGCTGCCACCGAACCGTGCACGACGGTGGCGTCTGCCGCCCGGTCGATCTCTTCGGGTCCGGTGCCGGGCTCGTACGGCAGGTCGAGTTCGACGGCGGAGCTGCGGGCCACCTCGGCCAGCATCTCGTGCCGGGCCGCCAGTGGGGCGACCAGTGCTATGCGCTCCATCCGCACCGGGCTCAGCGCTTCACGCCACGGCATCCAGCACCTCGCTGGCTCCGGCGTTCACCGCTGCAGCGGCCAACGCCGCCCGGACCCGCCAGGCATCGGCCGCAAGTACTGTCATGGCACCGAGGACCACGTCCGGCCCGGGCAACCCGGCCCGAAGCAGGGAAAATCCGTCGGTTTCAATGCGCACAGCCAGCGCGGCCTCGGCCCGCCACAGATCGGCGCTTCGGTCGATGCCCGCCAGAGCCTGCGCTGCAGACGGGGGAAGCGTGCTGCGCAGGGTTTCCGGAGTCAGGGTTTCAGAATTGCGCGTTTCAGAGTTGCCAGGTTCAGACGTGTGGGGTTGGGAGGGACGCGTTTCCCGGACGCCGGTGCTGCTCCAAGCGGTGCCCAGGAGTGGGCGAAGCAGAGCGACCAGCCGGTCAGCCGGCGCGGTCCCGTCCACCAGGAGCAGCCGGGCGCAGATCAGTGCAGCCGCAGCTGCCGCCCAGGGCCGCACTGCCGCCGCTTCCGCGGTGAGCCGACGCAGCCAGACGGCGGTCAGCACATCGGGCAGCGCGGAGTCCGGTCCCGGATCGCCCCAGGGCGACGAGGCCAGCGCCGCCTGCAGCTCTTCGGATGTTGACGCGGTCCGAAGGCGCGGCCAGGCTGTTGCGAGCCCTCCGAGGTCAAAGTCCGCTGCGGCGTCGCCGTCGTTGGCTCCGGCCTCCTGGCGGCGGAGGACAAGGTCCAGGGCGAGGATGTTGTCGGCTTCAAAGGCTGCTGCCGCGGCGCGGATCAGGCGGGTTCCTCCGGCGGGAAGCCATCCGGCCAGTACCCGCAGTTGCCAGAGGACAGTTCTGCGGGTGGCGCGGTGTGCCTCGGTGAGCGTGCGGGCCCCGTTCAGCTCTTCTCCGTACACCGTGTCGGCCAGCCGGTCGAGGCCGGCCTGCAGTCCGGGAGCCGCGGCGATGCTGCGGCAGGTTCCGGCCCCGACCCGGCGCTGTGCCATGGAGCGCGCCCGCACCGATGCAGCTACCCAATCGGATCTCATGGGAAGGTGTTCCCGGAGCCGAGGAGATCCTGCACCAGATCCGCTACTATCACCGAAGCGAGTTCGGGCATCCGGGCTTCACCGCGCTCCTTCAGTTCTGCCGCTTCCTCAGTTGCCTGCCGGAGCATCTCCGTGTCGGCGGCTTCGGCCTCGCTGGACACCTTTTCCGCTGCGGCGGCACGTACGGCACCGCTGTCCATGCGCGCTTGTTCCACCAGGGCGGCTGCCTGAGCCCGTGCCCGGGCCACCGTGTCTGCTGCCCGCACTGAGGCGTCGTTGGTCAGGTCTTGCGCCTCGCGGATGGTCGGATCCAGGGCTTCGAACACCGGGACGAGTTCCGCTTCCGGCCCCTCGTCGTCGGTGGCGGGAACTCCGGCAGGGCCTGCCGGTCCCGGTGATCCAACGGGCCGGAACCTGTCCAGCAAACTGTTGCGTGCCATCGAAACACCTCCTGGTTAAGCAGTAGGGCTGAGTGCAGGGGAGCCGGCATAGCCGCCGGACGTGCGTGCCGGGAACCCGGCCTAGCTGCCGGAGGCATCGGGCTCGCCTTCGGTGGCTTCGGCCTCGGACGCCTCACCGTGCTGCACAATGTCGCCGTCGGTGAAGAGGATGCCGTGGGCGATCTCCCGCCACAGCGGAGTCCGGCGGAGCAAAAACTCCAGTTCCATGCTGAAGTGCTTGAACTCTTCGCCCAGGGAATCGTGCATGATCGCGCGGGACTGGGCATCGGGTTCCACAGCGATCCGCTGGACATACCAGCCAATGGCTTCTGCTTCTTCGCTCAGGCTGGCGCACATCCTGGCGAAGGTTCGGGTCTCTGCGGGAAGTTCGGATGGCGGCTCGTGATACTGCTCAGTGCCCATGGTGTCTCCTGGTGCGGCCGGTGGTTCAGGCCGATGTCCGGGCTGTCGAGGAGCCAGTGGAATTCTGCGGCTCCTGCGTTACGTCCCCTGTCATTCGAGGTTACGGTTGGCCCCGGACGGAAACAATGGTCGAGGCCCAGGCCCCGGCGGGGACCGGCAAAAACGCCGGTCCCGCCGGGCAGGGACAGAACGCTACCCGCTTACCCCAGCCGGGCATAGGCGGAGGCGAAGTGCACCAGCGGGTCCGCCTCGTCGTCGGGCGTGGCCCGCCGGCCCATCGCCACCACTTCGCCGACAACCAGTTGGTGGGTGGCCGCCGTCGTAACCTGAGTGGTGCGCACCTCGAACCAGGCGATGCACCCGTCGATGATGGCAGCATCGGTGACCGGCCCGCGGCCGTAGTCCACCTGGCTGAGCAGGCCTTCCAGCGGCGAACCGGGGCTTGCCAGCCAGTTTGCCGTGCCGCGCTGGCGGGCGGAGAGCAGGCTCAGCGCCCAGGTGCCGCTCTCCACCACGGCCTCGGCGATCCGTGCTTCGGCGAAGAGGCTCACCAGCAGCGTTGGCGGATCGTAGGACACGGAGAGGAAGCCGCTGACCGTGGCCGCGTAGTCCCGGCCGCGCAGCCGTGTGGACACCACGGCCACACCGGAGGCAATGTCGGCGCTCAGCAGGCGGTAGCTGTTGATCGCCTCGTCGGTCACCTCCGGCGAGGGAACCAGCTCGCCGGGGAAAACGCCGTGTTCCATGAACTCCTACTTGGCGGCGTCGTGCTGCGTGCCGTCGGCGGAACCCGTGTCGGAGCCTGCGGCTGCGGGAACCAGCTTCACGGAGACGGAGTTGATGCAGAATCGCTGGTCAGTGGGGGTGTCAAAACCCTCGCCCTCGAACAGATGGCCCATGTGCGAGTCGCAGTTGGCGCAACGGACCTCGACGCGGTCCATGCCCATGCTGCGGTCGTGGATGTAGCGGACCTTGCCCTCGGCCAGCGGTGCGAAGAAGGAGGGCCAGCCGCAGTGCGAATCAAACTTCTCACTCGAGGTGAACAGCTCGCTGCCGCAGGCCCGGCACTGGTACACGCCTGCGGTCTTGGTATCCCAGTATTCACCGGTGTAGGGGCGTTCGGTTCCGGCCTTGCGCAGAACCTGGAATTCCTCCGGGCTCAGTTCCTCGCGCCACTGGTCATCTGTCTTTTGTACCGGTACGGTTCCGGCGGTGTCTTCAGTCATAGTCGCGTCAACGCTTAAGAGTCGCCAATAAATCCCGAACCGGAATACAGGTGCAGCACCGGGACTCCCAGCCGGTCCTGCGCCTCATTCGCCCAGTCAGTGCGGAACGTGTCCTCCACGGCATGCGGAGTGGTGATGACCACAACCTGCTGCGCATCCGAGGCCTTCGCCGCGGCCACCACCGCCTGCACGGGATCCTCACCGGTAACCGAACCGGTGGCCTCCAAGCCCGACGCCTTCAGCAGCTGCAGCGATTCGGCGAGCTCCACCTCGGCTTCCTTCGTTTCCTGCTCCTTGGTCTGCTTGCCTCCGGTCAGCTCGCGGAAGGCAGCGGCGAATTCCAGCAGGCTCAGGTTGTCCAGCACATCCACCAGCAGATTTCGGCCGGTATCCGACGGGACCAGCACATCAAACCGGGCGGGATTGTCCTGCACCAGATACTGCAGGTTGGAAATGTCGACGTCGTTCAGGGACTCTTCGGTCAGCACCACGATTGTTGCAGTCATGCGGCCAGCTTACGTTACGGCGCGAATGACCGGATGAGTGCCGGAATTGAAGAGGAGCGTAAAGAAGCCAGTCCGGAAAAGCCTTGTTGTGGCAAATGGACGAAACGTATACTCAGTTTTTTGACGCCGTCGGAATGGCCCTCCCGAAGTGAAAGAGAGCAGGCATCTTGTCGATCAATGCAGCAGAAAAAGGCACGGTGGCCATGAGCGGGCCATCTGCACGCCAAGGTGAACTGAGCCCGGCTACGGTGCAGGCTTTCGACGAGGGGTTTGCCTCCGATCCCCGGCGTCTGCGTGCACAGAATGCAGTGACATCGGTCGCGATCAACGACATTGCCCTGAACCGTTCCCGTTTGCTCTCCGTGCCCGGAAGCATTTCACACAGACTCGATGACTGGGAAGCTGTTGATCAGAAAAAAAGCGGCCGGTGCTGGCTCTTTGCTGCGCTGAACCTGCTTCGGGCAGACGCCCGGAAGAAACTGTCGCTCAAAAACTTCGAATTCAGCCAGAACCACGCCATGTACTGGGACAAGCTGGAACGGGCCAACGCCTTCCTGGAAGATATGATCACGCTTTCCGGCCGAAGCGTCGATGACCGGCTTCTTTCCTTTCTGCTGGGCAACGTCATGAATGACGGCGGTCAGTGGAATATGGCCGTTAGCATCTTCACCAAGCACGGTGCGGTGCCGAAGGAGGTCATGCCCGAAACGGAGTCATCCTCGAATACCTCCGCAATGAACAAGTCCCTGAGCAGCCACCTGCGCAAGGAAGCCGGGGTCCTGCGGGAGGCAATCACTGCCGGTGCGCTGCCGGAGCAGGTGGCAGCACATAAGGAACGGATACTCAGGGATTTCCACGCGATCCTGACCATCCATCTGGGAACACCGCCGAAGGATTTCGAATGGGCCTGGAATGATGACAACAAGAAATACTGCAACGCCGGCACCTTCACCCCGCAGGAGTTTCTGCGGAAATTCACCGACATGAATTTGGATGACTACGTATGCCTCGTTGACGATCCGCGTCTGGAGCACCCTAAAAACACACCGCTGACGGTGGATCATCTGGGAAATGTCGTTGGCGGAAATCCGGTGCTTTACCTCAATGCCGATATTGAAGTCATGCGGGAGCTTGCGGCAGCAGCAATTGTGGATGGTGAACCGGTGTGGTTCGGATGCGATGTTTCCCCGCAGATGTCTGAGAAGGACGGAGTATGGGCCGGTGACCTGTTCGACTATTCGGGCGTCTACGGGGTCGACTTGGTGTCCACGAAGGAAGACCGGGTGCGTTACCGGGATTCTGAAATGACCCATGCCATGCTCTTCACTGGTGTCGACCTCGTTAATGGGCGGCCTCGGCGCTGGCGCGTCGAAAACAGCTGGGGCAGCGAAAAGTTCGACAAGGGATTCTGCACCATGGACGACTCATGGTTCGACGAGTACGTTTTTGAAGTCGTGGTGAATAAGTCACGTCTTACCGGGCCTTTAAAAGATGCCCTGTCCAGGGAGCCGCTGGTCCTTCCGGCATGGGATCCGATGGGTGCACTTGCCTGAGCCCGGCCCGTTGAAAGTCCTCAGCCCACTCGATGAGCCTGGTTTTCCCAGACATGGACGGCAAACGCGGAGGCCATGGCGGCGCAGCGGCCGGCGCTGTCGGTGTCGTGGGTAAGAGCTGCCTCGACGAGTTGACCGAGGCTCAGCCCCTGCTCGGCCAGAGCAGCGTCGTCCCAGTTCCTGAGTTCTTCCGCCTGTACCTCCGGGTGAAACTGCAACCCCCAAACGCGTTCGCCCAACCGGAATGCCTGATTGGTGCAGTCCGAGCTGGACGCGAGGAGGACGGCGCCTGCCGGCAGAGCAGTGATCCGGTCCTGGTGGTTTTCAATGAGGAAAGCCTCCGGGGCAAAGGCGGATATGACCGTATCCAAGGCTCCCTCGTCCGTCACCCGAATACGTACGGCGCCCCGTTCCGGCGTTCCGTCATTCCGTTTCACCTCTCCTCGGGCAACGTCGGCCAGTAACTGCCCGCCCAAGCAGATCCCCAGCGTCGGAATGTCCCCGGCAATGGCCTGCTGCGCCAACCTGCGTTCCCGAGGGAGCCAGGGAGCTTGTTCGTAGTCATCGGGCATCAGCCCGCCGCCGAGCATTACCAGGCCGTCGAAAGCCGCCAGGGTTTCGGGCAGCCCGTCGCCGCCGAACCTGATGTCCAGGTCAAGTCCGGCATCGCGGAACCAAGGTTCCAGGCGGCGCAACCCGCTCTGGCGGGAGTTAGCCACCACGAGCACTTTCGGCGGGTCGGACGGATTTTCATTTTCCATGATTGCTCCCACTCAGTTGGTTCCGGCCCGCACGAAAGAGCGGTAGTCGTCATCTGCACCCGCGAGCACCCGTAGGACGTTTCCGGAAGCAAGTTTGCGAAGGTCATCGTTGTCCCACCCGCGGTGCGACAGTTCAGCGAAGAGGTTCGGATAGCCGGCAACCGTGTCCAGCCCCTCCGGCATCGCGTCAGTACCGTCGAAGTCACCGCCCAGGCCAACTCCGTTGATGCCGGCGACGGACCGCACATGGTCAATATGGTCTGCTACGGTGCGGACATCCACCGGCGGCATCGGGCCCTTTTGACCGGCTACCACCCATGCGCGGCGCTCCGGACACATGAATGAGGGTACGAAAGTCACCATGTGGACACCTCCGGCCGCGGCCACACGTCGGATCACGTCATCGGGGACATTGCGCGGATGGGGGTTGACCGCATAGGCGCCGGAATGGCTGTTGATCACGGGCATGGTGGATGCATCCAAGGCATCGTGCATGGTTTTGATGGAGGCGTGGGCCAAATCCACCAGCATTCCGATGCGGTTCATTTCGGCGATGACTTCCCGGCCGAATGCGGTGAGGCCGTTATTGACCGCGGCGTCGGTGGCGGAATCGGCCCAGCTGCTGCTGGAGGTCCACGTCAGGGTCAGGTAGCGGGCACCCAAACGTGCATAACTGCGCAGCACGGCCAGCGAACCGTTGATCTGGCTGCCCCCTTCGACTCCGATCAGCGAGGCAACGCGGCCATCCTGCATGCTCCGGCGGACATCGTCTGCGGTGGACGCTAGCCGGAACGTGTCGGGGTACCGGGCAGCCATCCGGTGCACGAAGTCGATCTGTTCCAGCGTTGCTTGGACCGCGTCTGCGCCGCCGATGTCGCTGTGGACCCACACCGACCAGAACTGTCCTGCAACACCGCCTTTCCGGAGCGCCGGAATATCGGTGTGCAGACTGAGCTTGTCGTCCTCCATTCCCTCGACGGAGTATCCGCGCGTGGTGCGTGCCGTCCAGGGGAAATCATTGTGCCCGTCAATGACGGGGATTTGTGGCAAGTGGCTAGTACTCATCTGCGGTTCCCTGCTGCCGGCCGGACTGGTCTGCAGGCACTTCGGAATCGAAATACCGCAGTTGGTTGTGCGCTATCCAGGCATGGTCGATTGCGAACCCGATGCCCGGACCGGTGGGAACATCGACAGCGCCGTCGCGGGCAGTAATAGCCGGGGTGATGACATCCCGGGCGTAGTACTTGTCCGAACCTGAAACATCCGAGGGCAAGGTGAAATTGGGGAGGGAGGAAAGCGCCACGTTACCCGCCCGGCCTATTCCAAATTCATGCATGCCGCCGCACCAAACAGGGATCCCCTCGTTCCACGCCAGGTCATGGGCGGCTTTGGCCACGGTCAGCCCGGCCATGCGGGACACCTTAATGTTCAGGACCCGGCCGGCCTTCATCGCGATCATGGTCCGCAGATCGTCGAGTTGAACCACGGCCTCGTCGAGGCACACTGCGGTGGCGATGCGTTCCTGCAGCCGGGCGTGGGCGGGAAAGTCGCGGGGGGCAAACGGCTGTTCGATCATGGTCAGGCGGTACGCATCCAGTTGGGCGAGCCGGTCCATGGAGGAGGTGTCTGAGCCGTAAGCACCGTTGGCGTCCACATGCAGGTCGAGTGCGGGGTAAGCCTGGCGCACGGCCTGAACCGGCAGGACGTCCCAGCCCGGTGCAATCTTCAGCTTGACCCGTCCGTAACCGGCTGAAACCTGCTTGTCGACTTGGTCCAGAAGGATATCGATGGTCGGCTCTATGCCCAGCGAGACTCCTGACCGGACCACCGAACGGGTGCCGCCCAGCCCTGCGGCCAGCGACTGGCTGTTCGCCTTGGCCCACAGGTCCCAGGCGGCACCGGCGAACCCCGCCTTGGCGAATTCGTGGCCGCGGATTTTGGCCCAGCAGCCGTCAACGTCGCCGGGGTGCTCCCACTCGACTCCGAGCACGGACTGAACCAGGTATCCGGTAGCCATCAGCCAAGCGGTGTCAGTGGTTTCAGAAGTGAAATATGGATGGGTGGAGGAAGCGACTTCGCCCCAGCCGGTGGAATCATGCTCGTCGGTCAGCTCCACCAGGATGTGCGTGAGGCTGGACTTCTTATGCGAGCTGGTTTGGAAGCTGTGGACGAGCGGCAACTCCACCTCGAACAGGCGGACACGGGTGATCTTCATGAAAAACCCTTTTCATTTTCATCGGTCGGATCGAAGTAGAGGCCCATGGATTTTCCTATGGCGCCGCGGGTGCCGAGCCGGCGACGGGCACCTTTTGCGCTGGCCGCCGTCAGCGTGCTCAACAAATGACACACCGCCGCTATGGAGGTGGGCGAATCGGCGTAGGAGGCAGAACCGGTATTGAGCGCGATCAGCGCGGCGGCGTCCCGGGCCAGGGGTGAGTCCTCGCTGTCGGTGATCACCACCAGGCGTCCGCCGGCCTGTTGGAAGAGCCTGCCCAGCATCACTGTTTCCTTCCGGTACCGGCGCAACGAAAACAAGATCAGGACATCCGAGCTGCGCACATCGCTGAGGACATCCAGCGGGTTCAGGGAGTGTCCGTCGATCAGGAACACGTTGGACAGCGTTGAGGCCAAATCGGCATTCAAGAGGGCGGCGTAGGCAGAGGACTTGCCCTCTCCGGCAATGTATTTCCGCCGGGCGCCAAGAATGATGGCCGCGGATTGCGGCACGGCCCCGCTGTAGCGCAAATGGGTGAAGGAATTGGCCAGGGATGCAGTCTCGGTTTCCATGAGCCTTTCTTGGAGTCCCTCCGCTGAAAAATTCTTCCTCAGCCGCACGCCGAAACGGTCCTCCGGCGACTCAAGCGAACGATTCAGCTCATAATCCTGGTCAAGAGGTTTCCCTGGATCCGCGGTGCCTGGTTGCTCCTGCATCATTTTCCTTCCGGACGGTCCCTGCTGGCCAGGTAAGCGGAAGTCAGCTGCCCTGCAGGCAGGCAACTGACGAGAGTAAAGCCGGCGTCGAAGATGTCCTTCAGGCTCGATGCCAACCGTCCGCGGGTCCGGGCCTGGCTGCCGTAGGGGTCGCCGTCTGCCGGGAGCCCGGCCGGCACCGGTATCCAGTAGGCCTCCCCGTCGGGGATCAGCGCACCGAATTCCTCGTTCTGCAGGCCTTCGGGAGGAACGGGCATCTGTTTGGGTTCGGAATGTTCGGAACCGGGCCCAAACTTCCATTCGACGAGGATCCGGTCTGTGTACTCCCGCCCGTAATAGTTCTCGATGAAGTCGATTCCACGGGCGCCCAGCGAGTTCAGGTTGAAGTGCGCGTTTCGAGCGAGCATCGGATCGAAGGTCCACCGCATGGCCCGGACTCCCTGGCGCAGCGTGAGATCGCGCTGGCAGTTTTTCAGGATCCGGCCGCACCCCTGGCCCTGGTAACGCGGGTCAATCACGGTGGCCTGCGAGTAGTGGTAGGGCATACCGCCGTCGAAGCCGGTGAACCCGTAGGCGAAACCGATCAAACTCGACTCCTCGTTGCAGATGCCGACCGCTGAGCCGCCGTTGCGCACCAGGGCGCTCAACAAGTTCACGTTTAGGCCATACCCCTTTGCTTCGTAGCCAAAGACTCTGCTGTAGAGGTCGTTGGCTTCTTGGAACGCGTCGTGGCTCGTGAGCAGTCCGCTGAAGCACTTCTGGCCCGTTGGTAAGGACCAGCTCCGCAGTTCATTCATTCTGGTCATAATGTGATCCGTAAACTCCGAGGGCGGGTTAGCTGCATGCTATGTTTCAGCATGTTTGTCAGTTACTTTCTGCAATATACGTTTCTTATCCTGAGGGGTCATTTTGACGCCAGATGAAATGCGAGCTGCTGTTGCCCGTCGTGAAAACCTGATTCTGGAGCGGGTCAGGCACTTGGTGGAGATCGAGTCGCCCTCGGGGGACCGGGAGGCGAGCACCCGGATCACGGACGTGCTGATCGAATGGTTCGGCGCCCTCGACGTGCAGATCGAAACCGTCCGCGCCGAGGCAGGAACCCACTTGCTGATCGAAGCCCCGGGAACCACGGAGGAAGCCCCGCTGCTGCTCATCGGACATTCCGACACCGTATGGCCCAGCGGAACCCTGGACACGAGCCTGCCCTGGTCGGTGCAGGACGGGGTGGTCCGAGGGCCGGGAGCGTTCGACATGAAAAGCGGGCTGGTCATGATCCTCTCGGCACTGGAACTCCTGAAAGGCCGTCCCCGCCGCAGTGTGCGCATCCTGATTAACGCGGACGAGGAAATCGGTTCCCCGACCTCCCAGGACCTTGTGCGCCGGGCCGTGGCAGGAGCGGCCGGGGCCATCGGCTTCGAATCCCCGCATCCGGATGGTGCCTTCAAAGTCGGCCGCCGCGGATCCACCCGGATCCACGTGGAAGTCACTGGCCATGAAGCGCATGCCGCGCTTGACCCCGACAAGGGTGTCTCGGCGATCGACGAACTCGTCGACCAGCTCCTCGTTCTCCGCGGAATTGTCGAGGAAGCCTCGCTCTCGGCTCCGGTCCTGTTCAATGTCGGGACTGTTTCCGGAGGGACCCGGGCCAATGTGGTGCCCGGCCAGGCCAGTGCTGAAATTGGGCTCCGATTCCTGGATGCCGTGACGGAGCGTGCGGTCCTGGAGCGGTTTGCGGATTTGGCGCCCGTACGGAGGGGTGCCGTGGTGACTACCAAGGTGCTCAGCAGCCGCCCCGCTTGGAAAGCCACCAGCGCCGACGCGGCGCTGCTCCGGGAAGTGTCGCTCCTGGCCGAAGGTTTTGGCTGGGACGCCACCGGACGACCGGCAGCCGGAGCCGGGGACACCAACCTCGTGGGAGCCCTGGGGGTTCCCACGATCGACGGCTTCGGGCCGGCCGGTGCAGGGTCTCACGCAGCGGATGAACACTTTTTGCTCCCGGACCTTTACCGCCGCACCGCGCTGCTGGCCGCGCTTCTGCAGCGTTAGGCGCCGGAGCGCTACCGGGGGCAGTACGGGGGTTACCAATTGGGCTCCCCGGGTGACGGGGGCAACGGCACGCCGGGAGGGTGAAAGACATAGGTGATGCCTCCGCTTCCCTTCAACCAGGCGCTCTCGAAGGGTGCCCGGTCCAGCTCGCGCCGCACCTCGCCGCTCGAGGCGGCGCCGGGATCATTGACGATGACGTTTCCCTCCCCGGTGAACCCCGAGATCACCAACAGGTGCCCGTCCGTGTCATAACCGGCCTGCGGGAGTTCCTCCCTGGTGAATGAAACCGAAACGACCAGCGGAATTCCGAGGGCAATGAAAGCTTCGGCTTCGGCGAGGGAACGCAAACGCGTGACAAAGGCCCGAAGCCCGAACCCGGCGGCATAAGCAGCATTGAACGCCCAGTTCCCGGTCCCCTCGTAGCCATGGTCATAGACGCCCTGCGCCGCCCAAATGATGTGCGGGTCGCCCTGGGGCGCCTCGATGGATTCGAGCAACTCGGCCCCGACCTCCCGGCCCCAGTAATACAGCACCATGCTGGTGGCGGTGGGGGAGCACCAGGCAGCACCCCCGCCGGCGAACGCCGGGTAGCAGCCGGCATGGATCATCTGCGGGAAGCGCGGGACATCTAGTGCGAGTCCCTTGTCCAGTGTGAAGGCACTGGTCGGTTTCAGATCGTCCGACGGCGGTGCGCTGACCATGGCATACAGGGCCGCCAGCTGCACCGGGGCAGTCGAGCCGGCGGGCCGCACCAGCGTTGCCCGGACCTGGAAAGCATGGAAGGGGCGGTCCTGCGCAGCACGGAACGTGTCGTTCAGCACCCGGCCGGCAGCGTCAGACTGTCCGTCGATGGTGGTTCGCCGGATATCGCCCGATGCGAAGTCGTCGCCGCCCGCCCAGTGGCCCAGAACGAACCATCTGCTCCAGCACCCGTCCGCCCCCCGGACCCGTAAGGCGGCTTCCAGCCAGGTTGCGGTGGGTGTAACGGCATGCCACGAGAGAACAGCCTCGCCGGCCGGGAAGCCGGTTTCAATAACAGGAGAGGTCGACACACCGCGCTGGTCGCCGCTCTCCGGGGGGATGGGCCGGGGACTCGCCGGGCCGGTCGCGCCCGCCGTTGTGTCGTCGATGCGCAGCGCTCCGTTGTCCCCGGACACGAGACCCGCAAGAGTTCCGGCAGCGAAACCGGGGTCCCTGCCCAGATCATGAAAGCGTATCCGGGGAGCCGGGCCGGTCATGCGCTGCCCTGAACATGCCCGCGAAGCAGCACACCGACGTCGCGCATTGCGTCCATGGCCGCATCACGGTGGTCGCTGCCCCGTTCCCAGTTCGCTAGCACCGCATAGGCCACCCGGCTTTCGGACGTCGACAGCACGCCAATGTCGGCGCGCACGCTGCTGGTCGTTCCCGTCTTGTTCCACAGCCACAGTCCGCGGTCATAGTAGTCATGGGCCAGCGGATCGAAGTTGAAGGTGGAAGCCACCATGGAGCAATCCACGCCGGCACCCAGCCACCGCCGCAGTGTGTCGCATCCGGCTGCGTCGAGCAGTTCGTTGCGGGCCAGACGGGAGACGAAACCGCTGAGCTCCGTGGCGCAGCCGGTGGAAAGGCTAGTCGGAAACCCGGCCGGAACCGGCCACCGCACGATGTCATTCAGGGACGAGGAACGTATTCCCAGCTCCCTGGTGTGTGCGTGGATGACGTCCAGGCCGACCCTCCGGCACATGGTGTTGGTGGCTGCATTGTCGCTGACCGCACCAATCAGTGTGCAGATGTCATAGATGCTCAGGGTCCCGGCCTGCAGCTGGTGCCACAGCCCGGAGTTGTCCATCCACTCGTTCGGTCGGCGGGTGACCTGCTCATCGAGGTTGAGGCGGCCCTCTGCTTCGAGCCTGAGGACCGAATGCAGCAGGAAGACCTTGCCGACGCTGGCGGTATCCAGCGCCCGGTCCGGCTCATATGAGAGGACCTCGGCACCGGAATCAATGTCGAAGGCGCTCACGGACCACGCGATGCCGGGGCTATCCAAGCGGTCGAGAATCTGTTGGCGCTCCATGCTCTTATGCCTCCATCGGCAGGTGTCGCCGGGTCATGGCAGACCGGTGACGAGCACCCGGATGGAATCACCGATCCGGTGCATGGCCCCGAGCACCAGTGCCCGCAAGTCTCCGGATTCATCGCTCCAATTCGCAGCAACCGCATAGGCCACACTGCGCGCCGGACCGTTGAGAATTCCGATGTCAGCGCGCGCGAAGCTCGTACTGCCGGTCTTATGCCGCAGCTCCATGCCCTGGTACTCGGGCTCATCATGGGCTAGCGGATCGAGAAGGAACCCGGCAGCGACCATCGAGGTGTCAGTGTCCGCGGCCAACCATCGGCTCACCAGCCCGCAGACTGATTTGTTCAGGATTTCATCCCGATTGAGCCGAATCATCAGGTCGCTGAGCTCAGCCGCTGTCCCGTAGGACGGGGTCCAGGGCAGGCCGGGACCACGTTCGTTGCGGATGTAGTCCAGGAGCGCGGTGTCCTTGTATCCGAGTTCCGCAGCCACGGCGTGGACGGAGTCGAGCCCGCAGAGGTGGATGAGGGCGTTGGTAGCCAGATTGTCGCTGACAGCGCCGACCAGCAGAGCAGCGTCGTAGGCCGTGATGCGCTGTTCGAACATGCGGTAGAGCAAGCCGGAATCCTCGACGACGTGCTCTTCGGGGATCTCGATCAACCGGTGCGGGTCCAGCCGCCCGTCGACTATGCGGCGGGCGACGTCGATGAGCAGGAACACCTTCCCAATGCTGGCGGTCCGGCACACGGTGTCGGAGTGGTGGGTCGCCGCCACCTGTCGGGTATCGGCGTCCAGAATATGTATGGACCAGGTGACCCGGTCATCGAGTTCGGGCAGCGTAAAGGTCATGAGGTGCTGCCGCCTTCCGCGGTTCGGACGGGGGCACCGGATTCGAGGTCCCGGTGGATCATCGGGGCGGCGGCGAGCAGCCGCTTCGTGTACTCGTGTTTCGGATCCAGGAGCACCTGTTCGGCAGGTCCTCTCTCGACAATTTCGCCGTCCACCATGACGGCCACGGTATCGGCAATATTCCAGGCCAGGCCCAGGTCGTGGGTGATGACCAGAGCCGAGAGGCCCAGGCTGCGCTTGAGGTTCAGCAGCAGGGCCAGGACCTCGCCGCGTGCTGAGGCATCGAGGGAAGCGACGGGCTCATCCGCGATGAGCATCTGCGGGTCCATGGCCAAGGCACCGGCAATCACTACG
This sequence comes from Arthrobacter sp. zg.Y820, assembly GCF_030125555.1. NCBI lineage: Bacteria > Bacillati > Actinomycetota > Actinomycetes > Micrococcales > Micrococcaceae > Arthrobacter > Arthrobacter sp. zg.Y820. The sequence continues at coordinate 171,240 of NZ_JASKLX010000010.1, read as the reverse complement.
CGCTGGCGCTGTCCGCCGGAGAGCTCCTGCGGAATGGCACCGAAGTAGTCCTCGCCGGGGATCAGCTCCGCGTTCTCCAGGCTGCGGATCACCTGTTCGCGTTCATCGCCCGGGTACTTCTGGATCCGCAGGCCCTCGGCCACTGATTCGTAGACCGAAAGCTTTGGGTTCAGCGACGCGCTGGGGTCCTGGAGGATCAGCTGGACCTCCTTGCGGAATGCGCGCAGCTGCCGGGTGGTGCGGCCCAGCTGTTTGCCGCCGTACAGGATTTCACCTCCTGAATCCGGCAGCTCCAGACCGAGCAGGGTGCGGGCAAGGGTCGACTTGCCGGAACCGGACTGGCCCACCAGGGCCAGGATCTCACCGCGGTGGATTTGCAGGTCCACGTTCCGTACTGCCCGAACCGTTCTTCCACCGGTGTGGAAGGTGACGTTCAGGTTCTTGGCTTCGAGGAGAACCTCGCCGCTTACTGCCGACGGTGTTGCTGCGGGTTTGGCGTAGTCCCGGCGGGTCACTGGGTTGAGCCGGGATTCGGGGTCGCCTATCTCAGGGAACGCATCGGCCAGCTGTTTGGTGTATGCGGCCTGGGGGTTCGTGCAGATCTGCCGGGAGTCGCCGACCTCAATCACTTCCCCTCCCCGCATTACGGCTATCCGCTCGCAGGCGGCCGCCAGGACGGAAAGGTCGTGGCTGATCATCAGCAGCGAGATGCCGCGGCCGGTGACCAGTTCCTTCAGTACCTGCAGTACCTGGGCCTGAACGATGACGTCCAGGGCAGTGGTCGGTTCATCGGCGATGATAATGTCCGGCTCGCAGGCCAGTGCCATGGCGATCATGACGCGCTGCTTCTGTCCGCCCGAGAGCTGGTGCGGGTAGGACTTGGCTTTCGCCGGGTCGACGTCGACCTGCCGCAGCAAATCGCCCAGGCGCTGCCGGCGGGAAGCCTCGGTAGTCCAGCTGCCTTTCACATGCAGTTCCAGGGCCTCAATGATCTGTACTCCGACCATCTGCACCGGGTTTAGCGAGTGCATAGCGCCCTGGAACACGATGGAGGCCTCGGACCATCGGACGGCGCGCAGTTGCCCGAAGGTCAGGTCGGCGATGTTCTTGTCGCCGACCAGCACGTTGCCGTCGACGCGGGCATTGGAGGGAAGCAGCCGGAGGACGCTCATGGCGAGCGTCGACTTCCCGGATCCCGATTCGCCGGCTACGCCCAGTGTTTCGCCTGCCGGAAGGGCCAGGCTTACGTTCTTGACGGCTTGGATCACCCCGCGGCCGCTGCCGGTGGTGGAGTAGCTGATGGAGACGTTGTCGAAGACGAGATCTGGCATGTCTACCGGCTCCTCATGGTGGGGTTGGTGATTGATTCAAAGGCACGGCCCACCAGGGTGAATGCCAGCACCACCAGCAGGATGGCCAGGCCCGGGATGATGACATACCACCAGTAGCCGCTGGTTGCCGCCGAGACGTCCATGGCGTTCTTTAGGATGGTTCCCCAGGATTGCTGGGTCGTGTCGCCCAGCCCGAGGAACGCCAGAGTCGATTCGGCGATGATTGCCGAGCCCACAGTCAGCGTCGTGTTGGCCATGACCAGGGGAAGCACCGCCGGGAAGAGGTGTTTCATAATGATGTGCAGGTGCCCGGCTCCGAGCGCCCTCGACCGTTCAATGTAGGGCCGGGACTCGACAGAGAGTGTTTGTGCGCGGACCACACGTGCTGTGCCCGCCCATGACGTCACCCCGATGGCGATGACGATTGTCAGGACGCCGCGGGAGAGCACCGAGGACAGGACAATCGCCAGGATGAGGGAAGGCAGCACCAGGAAGAAGTCAACGAAACGCATGATGACCCCTGCGGTCAGCCCGGTGAAGTGCCCGGCTGCCATGCCAACCAGTGTGCCGATGAACATCGACATGGCGGTGGCGGCGATGCCGACGATCAGCGACACGCGGGCTCCCCAGAGCATCCGGACCCAAAGTTCCCGGCCCTGGTGGTCGGTCCCCAGCGGGTGCTCCCAGGAGGGGGGAGCGAAGCGCGGCTGGTCCATCAACAGGGTGACGTCCAGCATGGATCGGGGGGCGAGCACAGGGGCGAAAATGGCAGCCAGGATTACCACTGACAGGAATACTGCCCCCAGCAGGCCGGTCTTGCTCCGGCAGAACTGCTTCCGGACGTTGGCGGCCGCTGCCAGGCGGCGCCGGCGGACAATTTGGCGGCGTGAAAGTTGGGCCTGCGGCTTGCGGTTCCGTGCGGTTTCGGTGCTCATGACCGCCTCACTCTCGGGTCAAGCTGGCGGTAGACCAGGTCGGCAACCAGGTTCATGATGATGATGATGGTCGAAAAGACCACGAAGGTACCTTGCAGCAGCGGCATGTCCGGTCCGCTGATGGCCTCGTAGGTCAGCTTGCCGAGACCCGGCCAGGAGAAAACTGTTTCGACGGTGACAGCACCCGCAATGAGTCCACCGATGTGCATGAAAACGAGGGTGACGGTTGGGAGCATTGCATTTGGCACGGCATGCCGTCGGCGGACCAGATCGTCCCGGAGGCCCTTTGCCCGGGCCGTGGTCAGGTAGTCGGAGGACATTTCTTCAATGAGCGATGCCCGCATCACCAGCAGGTATTGCGCATATACGACCGCCACCATGCTCGCCACCGGCAGGGCCATGTGCCGGGCAACGTCGATCACGTATTCGATGCCGCTGGCCTCCAGCCCGGGCGTCACCATCCCCCCGGTTGGAAACCAGCGAAGGGTTCCGCCGAAGATCATCAACAGGATGAGTCCCAGCCAGAAGGTGGGTACGGACCAGAACACCAGGGAAATCCCCGTGGCCGCCCGGTCAAACCAGGAGCCGCGTTTCCAAGCGGCGTGCTGGCCCAGCCACAGCCCGAGGACGATGGCCACTAGGGCAGCGGTGGCCGTCAGCACCAGAGTGGGGCCGATGTACTCAGCGATGAGCGAACTGACCGCCTTGCGGTAAACATAACTCTCACCCAGGTTGCCGCTGAAGATATTGACTATGTAATCCCAGAACTGGGCAGGGAGCGGTTTATCCAGCCCATACTGGCTGCGCAACTCGGCAATTTGTTCAGGACTCATCGGTCGTTCCTGGGCGATTCGGCGGACCGGGTCGCCGGGCAGGATACGGAAGGCGAAGAACCCGAGCAGAATGACCATGGCGAAGCTAATCAGTGCACCGCCCGCCTTGGACGCCGCGTAGCGGATAAAGGAGGAATCGACCTGGTCAGGTGATTCCTGTTCTGCCTTCACCGCCCCAATGGGTGCTGTTGCAGCGGACATATCAGCGCTCTCTTCTTCTTTCAGGAGTCAGACTGGTCCGAACTGACGGCAGGGCCGGCGCACTTTGTTGCACTACGCCGACCCTGCCATCGAACGGGAGAGCTACTCGCGGTCACCCGCGGATTTGCGGCGGTTCAGGGCGAAGGCGACGCCGCCGATAACGACGACAGCCAGGGCTCCGAGCCCGACCCAGAGGCCGGTGTTTCCGTCGGAGCTTTCAACCTGGGCGGACTGGACACTGTCGACGGTCAGGAAGCCCCAGTAACCGGCCTGATTGGCGATGATGCCGTTCTGTTCCGGCTGAAGCGTGAAGCCGGTGAAACGGTCGGAACGGTAAGCCTCGAGGGAGCGCGGATACCAAAGGGTGATCTGAGCCGCGTCCGTGTAATGCATCCGGAGCATGTCATGAACAATGGAGGCACGTTTTTCGGCATCGAGTTCTGAGTGCTGTTCCGCGAACATCCGGTCAAATTCCGGGTTGCAGTAGCCATCCTGGCTGGTTGCCCCGTTGCCTTCGGCGTCCGGACGCGAAGCGCAGGTGTTTATACCCAACTGGTAGTCGGGATCCGGATTCACACTCCACCCCGTGAAGTACAGATCGTAGTCACCCTTGGCGGTCTTGTCCGAGATGGTATCGGAGTCGGTCGACTCCACAACAAGCGCGATGCCGATGTCTTTCATCCAGGGAACGAGGTATTCGGACATTGACTGCTCGTTGGAGCTGGCCGCGTCCACGAGCAGCCGCAGTTCGAGCGTTTCGCCGTTCTTGGAACGTATTCCGTTGCTGTCCGCAACCCAACCGGCATCGTCGAGAGTTTTCTTGGCAACCTCTGGATCGAACCCCACAATGGCGCTGTCATCGTTCGGCAGGTGCCACTGGGCGAAGGCGGAGGGGATGAAGCTGGTTGCAGGGGTGCCGTAGTCGCCGAGCACCTGTGTCAGCAGGGATTCGGTGTCGATGCCCAAACGCATGGCCTCGCGCACCGCCTTGTCCTGCAGGCCGGTGTGGCCGGTTCCGTAGGCGACACCTTCCGGGGTTTCGGAGCCGGAATTGATCCCGATGCCGGTGAAGCGGCGGCCTTCCCCGGCCTGGGTGGTGATGTTTGCTTCATTTTCCAAGGCCTTGAACTGCGTGGGCGTTAGGCCTGTGACGAAATCGACCTCTCCTGCGCGCAGGGCCTGCAGCTGGGCGTCCGAGTTCGTGTAGTAGACGTACTGGATTGCACCAATATTCGGCGCCCCCCGCCAGAAATTGGGGTTCGCCTTCAGATCGATCGACTGGTTCGCCTGGTAGCTTTCCAGCAAGTAGGGTCCGGAGCCGACTACGTCCTTGTCGTTCGGATAGGTGGTGGGATCGGAGATTTCCGACCAGACATGTTCCGGGACAACGGGGATCTCGGTTCCCGGGTTCGGGGCCTGGGGGGTCTTGAGGTTGATCACGACGGTCTTGTCATCGGGCGTGTCAATGGATTCAAAGTTCGAAACCAGGTTGCCGTTAGCAGTGCCCATGGCAGGAATGGTCATCATCTGCTCGTATGTCCATTTAACGTCCTCGGAGGTGATTGGTTCCCCGTCGGACCACTTCAGCCCGTCATTCAGCGTGAAGGTCCATTGCATTCCGTCCGGGGTGGATTCCCAGTCCTGTGCGAGGCCAGCCGTTGGAGAGCCGTCCTTGGCATCATTCTGGACGAGGCTTTCGTACATGTAACGGATGGAATTAGTCGGCAATAAGTAGATCGACGTAAATGGGTTGAACGAGTCCACGAACCCCGCGGTGGCAATCCGGAAGGTTTCGTTACCCTCGGCAGCGGGTGCCGTTTCAGCTGCCAGCGCCGGTGTGGCAGCGCCGCCCATGCTTCCCGCCACCAGAGCCAGTGACGCCGTGGCCATTTGGAATGAACGAACCCATTTGGGTCGGCTTTTTGCGGAAGATCCCATATGTATCGTATTCCTTCGTTTTTGTCTGGCGCCCTACGCCGTGCGCTGGTCCCGTCTCTGGAGAATATAGGAGGGGGTGGTGAAGTCAATAGAACGCGTCCAGTTAAGCAGAACCGCCAATTTGCGGTAGAAAAGCCAGCATTCTGACAAATGATGTAGATGTCGAGAAAACATTTTGATAACTCACAAGCTCACCCTCAGCTGATTTCGGCGCCTTCGGCAGTGCCTGCGGCGTCGGATTTCATTCCTCAATGAAGCATTGATGCGGAATTGTTACTGGGAACTTACGGAACCTATCCAGACTCCAAGGCATGAAAACGCCCGCTGGGCGCCTGATTCTTCCAGGCAGCTGAGCCCGTACCCGCAAGCCGCCCGGGGCACTTGCGGGCCCGGTTAGACAGCAGTGGAAACGGTTTCCTCGCACTGCCGGCGGGGAAGGGCGGGTGTATTGCCAGTGACACTTGGCCCACCGGCGGCATGGGCGCGCTGCGGCACGATGAACTATCAGTCAGAATGGACTCATGGCTATCTCCATTCCCGCGCTTCCGTTCCAGGCCCTTCCCGCCGAACCCGCACCGCCAACCGGCCTCTCGGCCCCGTGGATCAAATGGACGGCATTCGGGGCCGGAATGGGGGCGGCGGCAACCGCTGCGCTGTTCGCTGCAACGTCCGGTCTGGGAGTGTATTTCGCCCGCCAAGTAGTCACCCCGCGCCGGACCCGGGATGCGAACCTGCAAATCCTGGCCGTCATCGATTCCGAACACGGCAAGCAGGTCATTCTGCCCGCCAACGAAGACACCACCGTTGACGGCACCTACAGCCTGTTTTTCGACGGCGGTGCCGGCCACGCCCGGATCGGCGCCATCCGCTCCTACGAGCCGCGGGAAGGCACGGTGCAGCGGGATGTCGAAGAAATCTACAGCGGCGACCTGCTCAAAGCCGTGCGCGGCTGGTGGAGCGGCGCCATCTACGAATCGCCCACCTCCGTCGGGCTGGCCGAAGAGGAAGTGAACATTGCCGTGGACGGCGGGCTGGCGCCGGCCTGGCTGGTGCGGGCCGACGCCGACGCCGCCACCTGGGCGATCATGGTCCACGGCCGGGGGGCCCAGCGCACGGAGGGCCTGCGTGCCGTCCGCACCGCGCGTGAGGCGGGAATGACGAGCCTGCTCATTTCCTACCGGAACGACGGCGACGCCCCCTATGCCTCCGACGGCCGGTACGGGCTGGGCCTCACGGAGTGGCACGACGTCGAATGCGCCATCCGCTACGCGCTGGCGCACGGGGCCAAGGACGTTGTGCTTTTCGGCTGGTCCATGGGCGGTGCCGTCAGCCTGCAGGCGGCCGACCGGTCACCGCTGCGCCGTCACATCCGCGCGCTGGTGCTCGACGGACCGGTGATCAACTGGCTCGATGTGCTCAGCCACCACGCCCGGCTGAACCGGATTCCGGTGCAGTCCGGCCGTCTGGGACAGTGGCTGATCTCCAATCCGGCAGGCCGCGCGCTGACCGGTCTGGCTGCGCCGCTGGACCTCAAGAGCATGGACTGGGTGTCTCGAGCCGAGGAAATCCGGATCCCCACCCTGATTCTGCACAGCGAGGACGACGAATTCGTGCCGTTTGGCCCCTCGGCTGAGCTGGCGGAGAAAAACCCGGGCGTGGTGACGTTCGAGCGGTTCTCCAAGGCCGGTCACACCAAGGAATACAACGTTGACCCGGAGCGGTGGGAGACCACGGTCCTGGTCTGGCTGAACAACGTTCTGGGCCGCACCCGGCATCCCGCAGAGCGCCGGGCGGACACGCCGAAGGGCTAAGAGCTGCTCAGCTCTTGGGTCCCGCGATAGGGGCCGAGAGTGCGGAGGTCAGCCGGATCAGGTCAAACGGTGACAGTCCGATTTGGAAGCCCCGCCGGCCGCCGGAGACGTAGATGGTGTCCAGCAGCTCGGCGGAGGAATCGATTCCGGCGGCGCTGGGATGGCGCTGCCCCAGCGGTGAAATGCCGCCCACAACGTAGCCGGTGCGCCGTTCGGCCTCTGCCCGGTGCGCCATGCTGGCCTTCCGGGCGCCCATCAGTGCGGCGAACTTCTTCAGGTCCAGGTTGTACGCCACCGGAACCATGGCCACCGCCAGCCGTCCGCCGAGGTCCACCATGAGTGTCTTGTACACGGATTCCGGCGGCAGCCCAAGTTTGTCCGCGGCCTCCAGACCGTACGACGGCGCATCGTGGTCGTGCGTGTAGCTCAGTGTCTCGTACGGAACTTTTGCGGCGTCGAGGACCCGGGTTGCCGGCGTCGCACTTCCTGATGTCTTTCCTCGACCCGCCATGGTTATGCCTGCTTTCCGCTGTCCGCAGCGTCCCTGGATGCTGCATCCTGCTCGAGCCGGCGCTTGATGCGTCCGAGCATTGCTGACATTCCGCGCATCCGCAGGGGAGTGATGGCCCGGGTGAGCCCGAGCCGGTCCGGAACATCCGCCGGCACCGCGAGAATCTCAGCGGCCGGCAGTCCGTTCAGCCCCTCGTGGAGGACGCTGGCGAAACCGCGGGTGGTGGGAGCCTCCCGCGGTGCCGAAAAGAACAGCTGGACCCGGCGCTCGGGGGAGTCATCCACCTCGATGGTCAGGAACAGCGGCGACTGGCACTCAACGACCTGTTCGAGCAGTTCCGGGTGCTCGGCCAGCCGATCCGGCAGGGGAGGAAGGGTCCGCGAAAACTCCAGGAGCAGTTCCAGCCGCTCCACTTCTTCGAGGGCCTGGAAGTCCTCGATGATTTCGGCAAGCTGTGCCGGTACGGTCGGTAGTGCTGACGTGGTCATATGCTTCGTCTCTCCGCTGTGGTGCTGGTGCTTGGTGTGTTGTGCCGGTGCTGAGGTGCTGTGCTGCCGCGGCCTAGCGTGCTGCCGGAGCTTCTCCGGGTGCCTCGCCCTTAGCGATCGGAACCCGCACGGCGTTGCCCCATTCGGTCCAGGACCCGTCGTAGTTGCGGACCGAGTCGAAACCCAGCAGGTGCTTCAGTACAAACCAAGTATGGCTGGAACGTTCGCCGATCCGACAGTAGGCGACGACGTCGTCGCCCTCCCGGAGTCCGGCCTGGTCCTTGTACAGCGCCTCCAGCTCGGGCCGTGTGCGGAAGGTTCCGTCGTCAGCGGCAGCCTTGCTCCACGGCACCGATGCGGCGGTCGGGATGTGGCCGCCCTTCATGGCGCCCTCATCCATGTAGTCCGGCATGTGGGTGCGGTCGCCGGTGTATTCGGCGGGAGAGCGGACATCGATCAGCGGGCCCTTGCCCAGGTGCGCAAGGACGTCGGGCAGGTAGGCGCGGATCGGCGCATCGTTGCGTTCGACGACGGGATAATCAGTGGCCGCGACCTGCGGCTTGTCCGTGGTCAGCTCCCGGCCTTCCGCAATCCACTTGTCCCGTCCGCCGTCGAGCAGGCGAACGTCCTCGTGGCCGAAGAGGGTGAAGACCCACAGTGCGTAGGCTGCCCACCAGTTGCTCTTGTCGCCGTAAATGACGACTGTCGAATCGCGGGTAATGCCCTTGCGGGACATAAGCGACGCGAAAGACTCTCCGTCCACGAAATCTCGGGTATCGGTGTCATTGAGATCCGTATGCCAGTCGATTTTCCGTGCACCTGGAATGTGGCCCGTCTCGTAGAGCAGGATGTCTTCGTTTGATTCCAGGACCACCAGCCCGTCAGTTTCCAAGTTGTCGGCGAGCCACTGTGTGGAGACGAGCCGCTCGGGATGGGCATAGTCGGCAAACTTGGATGCGGTGTCCGGGGCAATCGACATGTATGTGGCCTCTTTCGGTTTCGGATCGGCCGCCGCGAAGGCGGCTGGCACGGGCTTACCTCTAGCCTAACGACGCGTGCGGACGAAAACTTCCGATGGTCTGCTGATGTCTCCGAACTTTGTGCCCGAACTTTTGTGCCCTGACTTTGTGCCGGGCTATTTGTGCCGGGCCATTTGCGCCGATGGCCGGACGGGCCCGCGCTCGCAGCTGAGCGCTTGTCCGGAATTCAATCTCAACGGGGACGTCCCGGAAATCCGGTGGCTGGGCCCTCTTGGCGTATCGTTGCAACGGCGGCAATTTTGCCGGCGGCAGATCTGGTACCACTGGCAGCACTACCGTGGGAACCTTTGACACCTATCAACATCGGATGGACGGATTGCGCACAGTGGCACAAGTGGAGCACCTTGCAGAGCGGACTCCCCAGGTCTCGACAGATGACCTGTTGAAGGGGTTCTTCCCTTCTCCGCGGTTCGGCTCAGTTTCCTTCGACAGCTACCGTCCGGATCCATCGCAGCCCTCCCAGGCGCATGCGGTGAGCTCGATGCGGAACTTTGCTGCCGCCGTCGACATTCCCGAGCCGACCGGTTTGCGCAGGCTCTTCGGCGCCAAAAAGCCCGATTCCAAGGCCGGGTTCTATTTGGACGGTGGGTTCGGCGTCGGCAAGACGCACCTGCTTGCCTCGCTGTGGCACTCGGTTGAGGGCCCCAAGGCCTTCGGAACGTTTGTCGAGTACACGAACCTGGTTGGTGCACTGTCCTTCCGCAAGACCGTGGATGCCCTGAGCACCTACAAATTGGTGTGCATCGATGAATTCGAGCTCGATGATCCGGGCGACACCGTTCTGATGTCCCGTTTGATGCGGGAGCTCGCTGATGCCGGCGTCAAGCTTGCTGCCACGTCCAATACCCTGCCCGGTTCCCTGGGCGAGGGGCGTTTTGCCGCCGTCGACTTCCAGCGGGAAATCCAGGTTCTGGCCGACCAGTTCGACGTCGTGCGCATTGACGGTGAGGACTACCGGCACCGCGGTCTGCCGCAGTCTCCCGATCCCGTTGCCGAAGACGAGCTCGAAAGCCGGGTTACCGCGGAGTTCAGCGGAAAGGTGGTGGCCGAGGACGATTTCACTGCCCTGATCAACCATCTCTCCACCGTGCACCCCAGCCGCTACCGTCAGCTCATTAGCGGTATCGACGCCGTCGCGTGGCACAACGTCGGCACCATCACCGAGCAGTCGGTTGCCCTGCGCTTTGTGGTCCTCGCGGACCGGCTGTACGACAAGGATGTTCCGATTCTCGCCAGTGGTGTTCCGTTCGATCAGCTCTTCACTGAGGAAATGATGAACGGTGGGTACATGAAGAAGTACTTCCGTGCTGTGTCCAGGCTTACCGCCCTGGCTCGCGAGGGTCAGACCGGGGAAGCGGCCTAGTCTCGGTTGGCGGTGCCGGGGCTGCTTTGAATAACTGATGGCAAAGATGGGGGTCTTGTGCGCAGAGCAGTTATCTTGGGTGGCAGCGGACTGATTGGCCGTGCCGTTGCCCGGCGGCTTTTGTCGTCCGGCTGGAATGTCGATATCACGGGCAGGAACCCATCCAACGTTCCTGCCGATCTCACCGCCTCGGGTGCGGCATTTCATGCGGCCGACCGCAGCGATACCGGGGCTCTGCGGCATCTTGTGGGCTCTGGTGCGGATTTGCTGGTGGATTGCCTGTGCTTCACTGCAGCTGATGCCCTGCATCTTCTTCCGTTTGTGGGTGATGTGGGATCGTCTGTGATGCTCTCCAGCAAAGCCGTTTATGTCGATTCGTTTGGGCGGCACGTGAATTCGCCCGACCGTCCTGTCTTTTCCGGCCCAGTTTCTGAAGACCAGCCCACTGTCGCTCCGGGCAACGGCTATTTCGACTCGCCCGAAGGGTATGGACGCAACAAGGTAGCTGCTGAACACGTGCTGCTGGACAGTGGGCATCCGGTCACTGTCCTCCGTGCGTCAAAGGTACATGGGGAGGGTGCCTCTCCTGCCCGTGAATGGGTCTTTGTCCGTCGTGTCCTGGATGCCCGAAAAGCCGTGTTTCTGACTTCCTCCGGTTCCGGTGTAGACCATACGACTGCAGCTGTGAACGTCGCTGCGCTGGTGGAGCGTATTGCGGCGAACCCCGGTAGCCGGATCCTCAACAGCGCAAATCCTGATGCTCCGAGTGCTCTCGAGATTTCACGTGTTGTCGCGGCCTATTTCGGACACCGGTGGGAGGAGATACTGCTTGCCGGTGGAAGTGGGTCTGGCGGCCGTGCTGGCAGCGCTGGCAGTGGTGCCAGTGCGGGGAGTGGTGGCGGTCGTGGTTCAGGGGGAGCAGCGCCGGGTGAGCGTGGCAGTGCCCAGCTGGGTACGCATCCCTGGGAGAGTGCTGCGCCCATTATTCTGGACACCCGTGCCTCTCTGGAGCTCGGTTACGTTCCTGTGGGTGATTACGCAGCCACGGTCCAAACTGAGCTGGACTGGCTTTCCAGGAGTGTCGACGATCCTGCCTCTGCAGCCGGGCGTCTGGAATTCTTCAACCGATACGTTGACTACGCTGCGGAAGATCGATTTATGTCGGAACGTCGGTAGCACTCTGTCGAATACTGACGCTGGTTTTGCCGGCCATCCTGCGGCACACCAGCCAGAAGCACCGCTAGCAACCGAAACCCATTGGATTTTTGGAGGCGATTATCCGCGACACTGCGAGATTCCGCCTTCCAAACGCTAATCGTTTGTGGTGCGCTGGGGTGGTCCTGCTAACCGGGGGTCTTCGCAGGGATAGACGACTTAAATGACGAAGGTCCTGGTGCCGCCACTCGGCGGAACCAGGACCCTTGTCGTGCTCTGAAGCTTATACGGCCGGAGGAGTCGGTCCGGAATCAGTTCCGGAGTCGGGACCCTGCTTGCGGTCGACCTTGTCTACCGCCTCTGAGGCCTTGCTCTGGAAGCCATCGATCTTGTCGGAGTACTTTCCGCCAGTCTTCTGATCGACGAAGTTTCCTGCGTGATCGATGCCGCCCTTGATCTTGTCAGCGTTTCCGCCCACAAACTCGGTTGCCTTGTCCTTCAGCTCTCCGGCCTTGCCCTTGAGCCCGTCAAATACAGACACGGACACCTCCTTTCGCAGGGGAAACCAAACGTTTCCCGTTCATTTCAATCGTAAGGCAACTGAGTTGATGGACCAACAGCTGCAACTGGGCCTTTGGGCAGGGTGCTGGCGCGATGACGGGCTGAACGCGCGGGAAGGACCGCTGCCAAGCTTGAAGAAGTGGCGCCTCTCCTGTCCGGCCACCCTAATTGCCGGAGCGCGGGTCCCGATCTGCCCGCAGTCCTCGGATGAGCTTGTGGGCAGTCCCGAACCGGGATATGGCGCCCGCACCTCACACCGTTTGTCGGTCTCGGCGCAGTGGATGGAAATACGTGTTGCGCAGCGGTGCTTGGAAGGGATCCACGTAGGTGGGCGGGATGAACCACGGGACACCGTTCCTGACGCGGATGCGCCATTTCTCCCGGTGTATCAAATGATGGTGGAACCCGCAGAGCAGGACACCGTTGTCGGTACTGGTAGCGCCGCCACGGGAGTAATACTCAATGTGGTGGGCCTCGCACCACGGCGCCGGTGAGGTGCAACCGGGGAAAGCACATCCGCCGTCTCTGGCGGTTAGTGCTTTTCTAAGATGCGGCGGGAAGTAGCGGGAAGCACTTCCCACATCCAATATGCGGCCCTCACCGCTCAGGACAACCGGAATGATGTCCGCCTCGCAGGCGATGCGGCGGATTTGGTGGGGTGGGACGGGGCCAGCAAAGGCCAGCATGCCGCTTTCCGTTTTTCTCCCTACTCGTTCCTGGAGCTGCTCATAAGGAACGATAGCCAGGACCTGCGGCTTGGACCCTCCGTTGGCGGGGAGCTGCCCAGACGACAGGGCGATCCTGCAGGATGACACGAGGCCGTCCAGGCACTTTTGCGGATAGCTCCGCCGGTCGGCGGGGACTGCACGTTCGTTTCCTTCCAGATCCACGCAGGCTCCATCCGCAGGTTGCCCCGCGTCGTTCCGGGGGCTGGTTTCCGGAGACAACGCCGTCATGAGGGTTTCGAATTGATCCTCCGTCGCGAAAATATCCAGGCGGTGCATCCCGCGGTACTTCCGGCGGATAAACAGGCCCTGCAGTTCGGCCTTTTGCTGCTCAGACGGTTCAGTTCCATCAGGGTCCAACTGGTTCACCCAGGCGCTGGCCACCACAGTGAGGGCATCCAGGTCCTGGCTGACAGCCACTTCCGTCAGTGCCTCCTCCATGGAGGCCCTGTCCTCCGGGCTGCCGCAGCCTTGCACGTGTTTCATGGCCACACTGACCGTCTGGGCGGCTTGCCCGGACACCAGCCCCTGAGCCACCCGAGCGGACAGTGCTGCGAGCTCAGGTTCGATTCTCTGACCAGTCAGGCTAGTTGCCGGCATAAGAGCCGATCCAAGGCAGATTCGCCTCCACGCCTCGCGACGGCTAATCCGAAGCCGCTGCCGCATGTAGTCCGCTGTGCTCTTAAACTCCTGCTGGGCTTTCCCGGCCGCGGTAGTCCACGATCCTGACATCTCAGCACAAACCCGTCCTCGGTCCATCGCGGCTGCGGTGCCGACCTGCAGATAGTCCACAAACCGGGAAAGTTCCTCGACAGTGGATGCAAGAGATGCAAGTTCGGCACAGTTGAGGCGGGGGAGCCATTCGTTAACATCAGAGGCGGCGTTACGGACGGAGTAAAGGGCATGGAGTAGCCCTGTAGGACTTATGTGCTCAGTCTCACCAGTCAGAGTTTCGGGCTGTCCGGTCTGTATGGTCCGCGGCGGGTTACCGGTGGGGCCGGCAGTTCCGGTCATCCACGTTGTCCTCGGGGCAGCGATCTCTTCGTCCATGGCATCCAGCCTCTCAAGATGAAGGCCCGGCGTCGAACACATGTTCGAAGTTGGGGAAAAGGCTGCGTCAGTCCGCAAAATTCCGCATTTGTGGAGGAGAAGTCGGGAGGCCAGCACTTCCACGGAGAAACGCCGGAAGGTTAGCGCACGAGACGAATCCCTGAAGCCACGTTGGACAAAGCCGCGTTAAACACAGAAGGAGCAGGCCGTTTGGCCTGCTCCTTCTGTGTGTCGCCCCGAAACATCCCCGGAAAGCAACTATGTGAGCGGACGACGGGATTCGAACCCGCGACATCCACCTTGGCAAGGTGGTGCTCTAGCCAGCTGAGCTACGTCCGCAAAAAAGACAACCTGGGTTGTCCGTGCGCGATACTGGGATCGAACCAGTGACCTCTTCCGTGTCAGGGAAGCGCGCTACCGCTGCGCCAATCGCGCTTGATGCATCAAGTCTCCCAAAGGAGGCCCCGATGCAGTCAAGAGAGCGGACGACGGGATTCGAACCCGCGACATCCACCTTGGCAAGGTGGTGCTCTAGCCAGCTGAGCTACGTCCGCAAAAACACAGTTGTGCGTCAAAACGCCTAACTGTAGTGCGCGATACTGGGATCGAACCAGTGACCTCTTCCGTGTCAGGGAAGCGCGCTACCGCTGCGCCAATCGCGCCCATAAGGGCTTGCAAGTCCACCGTGGAGGTGGGGACGGGATTCGAACCCGCGTATACGGCTTTGCAGGCCGCTGCCTCGCCTCTCGGCCACCCCACCGTGACCACTGCATAAGCATAGGCCGACCGGTCAACATCAACCGGTTTTACAGTGACTTGCGAGCGGACGACGGGATTCGAACCCGCGACATCCACCTTGGCAAGGTGGTGCTCTAGCCAGCTGAGCTACGTCCGCATGCTGAAGAAGTTAGTGTAATCGTCCTCGAATCGCTTTCGCGTTTCGCGGCGAACTCCCGCTTTCCAACGAAGAAAAACTCTACTGGACGATTCGAAGTTCGTCCAATCGGGACTAATTTGCGCCACGCCGGAAGCAGTCGTCCTCACCTGTATGTCTTCGCAGGTGGGGGTGGTGAAGCGGCTTGAGGCGGGCTCCTGGGGAGTAGCAAACAGAGCAAGCGGACAAGGTGTGGCCGGCCGTGCGGGAGTAACGGTGCGGAAATGGGCAACGGAAGGGGGTAGCCGCCTGTGCGCGATGACGCCGGGCTGAGCCGCGCACGACGACGGCGGGCTGGGCCGCGCACGACGGGTGCCCTGCGGACGACGACGGCGGCAGGCTGAGCCGCGCACGACGGCGGACCGGGTGCTCCGTGCCGCGCAACCCGTCGCGGAGATCAGCAGGCGCTCCGGCCCCGCCCGCTGTGTTCTGCTGCGACTGGCGTCTTCTCCGACGGCTTGCCCCGACGCGGATCGTGCATCGGTTTGGAGCCAGCTCCAATCTGGGCTAGCATCTTTAGACGTTGCGGTTGTGAAAACAATTTGCAGCAAGGGGGCGATTGGCGCAGTGGTAGCGCGCTTCGTTCACACCGAAGAGGTCACTGGTTCGAACCCAGTATCGCCCACCAAAAGCTGTTGAAGAATTGTCGCTAAGAGGTCCCCCAGGGGGCCTCTTTTCGTATCTCAGGGCAGAAACCCCTGCGCTAGTTTTGCGCGTTGTTCCGATGCGAATACCAACGCTGCCAGGCCTGCAGCCAGCGGGCCTCGGCTGCTGGGTCGGCGATCCCGCAGCACCATAGATCCTGGGCAGCCCGACTGGGTACGTCACTCGCGAAGACGGCATGGCGGATGCTCTCGGCCACCGCCTCGGTGCCAGCCTCTTGCCACCACGGCACGGCAGACGACAGAGCTTTCATTTGATCCAGCAGAGCCATCAACGCCTGGGCAGCTGCCGGAGCATCCTGCCCGGTGAAGTGCATCTGGCTCCGGTGGGCTTCCGTCCACCGGGTGCGCAGCTCCATCATCCACCGGCGCACCTCGGCATACCCGGCAGGATCGGGATTCTCCAGGCTCGTGAGGATAAGTCGCTCGATGGCACCGAATCGGATGCTTGCGCAAGCCTGCGCAAATCCGGGCGGAGCGTCCTCTTGTTCCGCGTGCTCGAGCGTCAATGCGGCGAATGAGCTCAGGTCGGAAACGACGGTAAGGCGAATCTCGGACAACTCGACTCCGCGGGCAACGATCGTGGCAAAAGTGCCGGGGAACCCCGGTCCGGGCGGCAGGACTTCGGCGGATAGATATACGTGGGCGGCGAAAGCATCACCCTGACGGCGGACCACACAGGCCGCACGGGTCTCCTCTACGAGGATCGTTGCATGTTCCAGAGGTGAAAGGCCGGCTTCGTGGGGATCGGCACCAGGGGTTGACGACTCACTGAGACGGGCGGCAAAAGACAGCAGGGCTGCCTCCAGCAGGACTCCCCGGACAGGTGTCCGACGGCGGTCAGCCGGGCGCGACGTCACCGAAAGGAACGGACCGGCAGGGTTGCGCGGGTCGCCAAAATCGAGCACAACATAGTGGGAATGGACGTTCCCGAGCACCTGACGAACGCGCCCGGGGAGCTTCGGGACAGCCAGCCCCAGCACCGGAGGAACGGCCAGCGGGTCCTCCCAGAGAGGCTCCCGGGGCATGGCGAACGGACTGCCGGAGCTGGCATCGGGAGGCGTTCGGTCCGCTCGGTCAGGCCATGCGTCCATGCAGGCGATGGTCGCATGGGGTGGTTGACCGGGTCTAGGGGGCGCGGCAGAATGCAGACTCACGTGTAACCAATGACACATGGAAACAAACAGACAACACAGGTAAGCAAACGATGAGGAGTGCATGATGCGGAAGCTCTGGACCAAAAACGGTCGCCCCCTGCTCAATGACGGCAATACGGTGCTGGTGCCTTCGGGTGCGGTGGTGGGAAAAATCAGCGGTGACCGGGTGTTTGCAGGAGAGGATCTCGCCTACGTTGGCACGCTGGTGGGGGATCGGCTGGTGTTCCGCAGCTACGACATCGATGGCCCGGACCGTCACTACACGCGTCCCGTAAGCGTTGCGGACGTTGAAGAGGTACCGCCGGCACGCATGTGGGGCGATGAGCCCGTGATCCCTGACTGACCATGTGGTGCCGGTCTTTATTTGGCCGGCAAGCTTTTTATTTGACCAGGAAACGGAACAAATATTTGGCCCGCACCTATTCCCTGTGATGCAAATCACAAGTATGGTTCGGGGGAACGGCTCCGATTCGAGCCGATCAGCCCCTTCGAGGCCACGCGCCAAGGCGGGAGCGGCGAAGTCAGCAGCAGACCAGGACAAGAACCGGCACAGGGTTGTGCCGGGATGGAAGCAGGGAGATGCAGCTATGACCAGTGTTCAAAACGACCCGACTGTCGTTGAAGCGATCGACACGTCGAAGGTGCCGTACCGGGTGGAAAATGAGCTCTTGGTTCCGACGGCCCGGTACCACGACAAGGAGTTCTTCGAGGTGGAGAAGAACCTTTGGAAGCACGCGTGGCAGCTGGCCTGCCACGGCACGGAAATCCCCAAGCCCGGAGACTTCACGGAATACACCATCCTTGACCAGTCCATCATGCTCATCCGCCAGAAGGACGGCAGCGTCAAGGCGTTCCACAATGCCTGCCGGCACCGCGGCACGGCGATTGCCTGCGGCTCCGGCACTTTCCGGGCCGACCAGGTCGTTTGCCCCTTCCACGGTTGGCGCTGGAATCTTGAGGGCAAGAACACCTACATCTACGCCAAGGATGCCTTCCGCGAGGAAACCGTTCAGCAGGCGGATGTCGACCTCGCCGAAGTGCAGGTGTCGGAGCGCTGGGGATTCGTTTGGATCAACATGGATCCCAAAGCCGTCTCCTTCGAGGAATGGCTTGGAGGGATCAAGGGTCCGCTCGACGGCAACGGATTCGAAAAGGCACACATTACGTGGTGGCACCAGATCGAATTCGAGGCGAACTGGAAGATCGCTCAGGAGGCCTTCTTTGAGGCCTATCATGTGATGCAGGCACACCCCGAGATGGCCGGATTCCTGCGCGATGAAGACTTTAACGCCCTCGCCTTCGCGCACTACAGCACGGATCCGCAGGGGCACGGGTGGACCGATTCCAGAGCGCCGAGAATCCTGCAGCTGCCGGGTCAGGAAGACCGGCTTTTTGCAGACCCGGAGAAGATGACACCTGCGGTGAAGTTCTATATGAGTGCGAAGGTCATGTGGGAAGGATCGCAGTCGCAGACGAATGCTCACTACATCGCGATTCTGGAAGATTTGTTGGAGATAACCGATGCCAACGAATTCTTCGGTGAGTTCTTCAAGCGGGCCTACATCGATGCCGCGATGCGCGGAGTCGAGCTGACACCCATGCATCCGGACACCACCGGGCACTGGACAATGTTTCCGAACTTCACCGGTGTGGCGATGCTGGGCTGCGGCCTGGTCTACCGTGCGCGTCCCCACCCCACGGACCCCAACAAATGCATCTACGACTTCTTCGCCCTGGAAATCCCTCCCACGGGCACCCCGGTCAAGAAGCCCAAGATCGGAGCAGACGACGCGCCCACATGGGATGAACTGTGGTTCGTCCAGCAGGACGCGAGCAACATTGAGCGAATGCAAACGGGTATCCGCTCGTCGGACCTGGAGCATGTCCGTCTCGGTGTCGACGTCGAGCGCCTGATCGTCAACTGGCATCAGGCACTGGACCGAGAACTCGCCAAGTACCTGTAGCCGGAAATGTCTGCGGAGCCGGTATCCATCCCGTTCCCGAAGGTGCGCGTTGAGCCTGCCGGGGTGGTGATCGAGGTAATGGACGGGGAAACCCTCTTCGACGCGGCCTATCGGGAAGGGTATGACTGGCCGACTGTCTGCGCCGGACAGGGCACCTGCTCCCGGTGTCACGTGAGGATCCTGCAGGGTGCTGACCAGGTGGCGCCAGTCGCCCCCTCAGAGCCCGAACAGCGCGTGATCAAAAGGGTGGCGCAGCGCAACTACGAGAACAAAACCGAAGGAATCCGCCTGGCCTGCCAGATCGAGTTCGCGGCCGACGTGACCGTGGAGCAGCTGGTTTTCCGCGGGGAACGGCTGCCCGGCACTTAGCCGGGCGGCCCTGTCGGCGCCCTAATCGACGATCGAGGAAACAGATGGCGGCATCCGAAACGTGGGTTGGGCAGGTCGGGTGGCAGGACAAAACCGGTCGGGCGGCAGAGGGCCGGCGGCCAAGAAGAAGGAGGTATGCGGACATGGCAGTGGTGACAGTGACAACCGATGAGGACAGCGAGGGCTTCCAGCTGGAGGTCGAGCCGATCGTAACCGGAGGGTGGCTTTCCGCCGAACCCGGTTTCAACGGCTTCGGTCCAGGTCAGGTCAAGAAGGTCTACGTTGACGGTGCCGCCCATTGGGCACAGCGTCGGTGGACGCACCTGGCGTTGATTCCGGACAGCTGATCCCGGACACACAAGGACCTGGGCGGGACCGCCAAAGGTCAACATAACGGGAC
The DNA here is from genome assembly GCF_030125555.1 of Arthrobacter sp. zg.Y820. Lineage (NCBI taxonomy): Bacteria > Bacillati > Actinomycetota > Actinomycetes > Micrococcales > Micrococcaceae > Arthrobacter > Arthrobacter sp. zg.Y820. Next base: position 151,812 of record NZ_JASKLX010000010.1, on the reverse strand, counting down.
GGCCGGCAGGGATACCAGCCGGCCGTCCTGCTGTCCTTCAGGCGAAAAGGACCCTTGCCGTTCCGGGCGCCAGGTCAGCGCCGGCGGCATCCCGAAGCCAGAGTTCGAGCAGGACCTCAGTGCCGGCGTCGGTCCCGGTGACCTCGATGATGGTGCCGCCGGCGGTGATGCTCCCCTTGGTGTTCGGTTTGCGGAACTGGGCGGAGACTTCCAGGATCCGGCCGCTTTCTCCCATCCAGTTCCGCACTGCGGCATGAAGATAGGAAACGAGGAGATTGCCCTGGCCGAAGGCGCCGGGCATGCCCGCAGCCCGACCGGCGTCGGCATCCATGTGAATCGGGACGAACTCGTCGTTGACGGCAGCAAAGCGGTTCCAGGTGTCCAGGCCTGTCTCGCGGGTCCAGTCGCCAATGGAGGCGCCGGGGACAAGCTCGGGCGTATTGGCGGGTGTTCGAAGGGGTGCGGTGGTCATGATTCCTCGCTCGGGTCTGGGTCGGATCTGGGGTGGGCCTGTGGTCTGGCCGGCGGTAACAGAGGAGGTCAGTAACGGATCAGGGTGAGTTCGGTGCGCTTGACCGTTTGGTTTTCCTGGTTGGTCCAGGTGTCGGTCATGGTCGTGAAGAGCATCCGGCCCAGTCGGCCCTCTCGCTCCGTGTAGCCGGCGAGGATGCGCTCGGACGAAATGGTGTCGCCAACCCTCATGGGGACGCCGTATTCGATCTTCAGGCCGCCGTTGAGCTGCTTGGTGAGCCCTGGACCCTCGATGCCGATGCTCTTCTCCGTGCGGTCCGGATCGTGGCCTGGAACGTCACTGGGATGAGGGGGAGTGTCGGAGGACAGCACGGCCCAGGCGAAGGGGTTCATGTCCTCCGGTGCCGTGAGCCAGGCTTCCTCTGCGCTGAGGTATTTTTCGGGCGGGGGTTCGGGCCAGTAGATCGCCGTCGCCCATCGCCGAATGTCCGAGGCAGAGACGGGGTACGAGAGCTGATGACCCAACCGGGTCCCGAGCGCCGCCTGCATCTGGGCGGTAATGAGTGAGCTCATAAGTTTGATTCCTTGACTGGTGGGGCGAAGTGCTGAAGCGGTGGGAGGTGCTTGACAACTGTCTCCGATCAAGGCAGGTTTCATCAATAGCGGAACGAATATTTGTTTCGCGGGCTTTCCCGGTTTAGTTGGCTTTCCGGCCGGCCGGCATTCATATCGAAAGCTCAGCACCGTTACTTCGTGTCCGTCAGAGAGGGGATGGCTCCATGGCCATCGGCCAGATCTTCCACATCATTCACATGACCGACGACCTCCCCGCACTGGAGGCCTGGTACGACGACGTCTTCAGCGTGCGCAGGGGGTTCCTGGACCACAACTACATGCCCGGGGAGAAGCGTGACGCCTCCCTGGTGCTGCTGGGGGACACCGTGATCGAGCCGCTGGCACCGGCCTTTCGGGTTGAGGGCTGGGACGCGATGCCCCTGGGCCGCTTTTTCAACCGCTTCGGGCGGCACTGGCATTCGATTGCCTGGTACACCGATGACGCCGGAGAAATGTGGCAGCGCTGCACCGACGCAGGAATCCGAGTCTTCGTCGAAGGCGGCCGGATGACCACTGAGCGCCCCGGACCCAACTCGGCCATCATGACCCACCCCAAGGACACGATCACGCAGCTCGAGTTCTTCAATCCCGAGGGCAGCCAGGTCGGGACGATGGATCCCCGGTCCAACGACAGCGGTTTCGACCCGGAGTGGTGGATTTCCAACCACCCGGTGAAGACCCCGGGGCTGGCCTACACGACCATCCTCACCAAGGACCTGAACCGGGCCACGGGCATTTTCGCCGGCGTCCTGGGCGGGGAGCTCCTGCACAAGGGATCCTCCGCGCTGACCGGCACCGACGACGCCTACGTGCAGATCGGCGACACCGTCGTCCAGCTTTCGACGCCGAACACCGGGAACACCCTGGCGGCAGCCGACCTGGACGCCAACGGCGAAATTCACCACGCAGCAGCCTTCCGGGTGCAGGACCTCGACGCGGTGCAGGCCTACTTCGAGACCAAAGGCATCACCACCCTGGGCCGGGACGAGCACACCCTGATCACCGATCCGGCCACCACTCACGGCGCCCTGTTCCGCTGGACCACCTGGGACGTCCCCGGCGGACCGCGCGACGCAGCGCGCGGAGGAACGGCGTGAGCGGCGGTCAGTCCGAGGCGCTGCGGCGGCTGCTCAACCCGCGCACCGTGGCCGTGGTGGGGCTGCGGGACGGCGCACCGTTCGTGAAGTCCTTCTCGCCCACGCTGAAAAGCGACGCCACCATCTACTACGTCAACCCGAAGCATTCCGCCGTCATGGGCCAGACGACGGTCCCGACCCTCTCGGACATTCAGGGACCGATCGACGCCGTTTATTGCGTCACCAGCGCCGCGACGGCAGTCACCGTCGTTGAGGAGGCTGCCGCGCTGGACGTCGGGGGCGTCGTTCTGGTGTCCAGCGGCTATGCCGAGATGGGGGATGTGGCCGGGGCCGCGTTGCAGGAGAGGATCGCGGCGGCAGCACTGGCGTCAGGCATGGCCGTCGTCGGGCCGAACGGGCTGGGTTACTCGAACGTGCCGCGGAACATCGGCCTCACCATTGCGGCAGACCACAAGCGCCGTGCAGGCGGTCTCTCCATCGTGTCCCAGAGCGGCGCCCTGCTCAGCGGGGTAGTGATGGCGGCCTGGGACCGGCCCCAGGTCGGCCTCAACGTTGTCATCTCCGCCGGTAACGAAGCCGTCACCGATCTGGCCGATTACCTGGAGTATCTGGCCCACGACCCCGCCACCACTGCGATTGGCCTGGTGATCGAGAAGATTCGCCGGCCCGAGGCCTTTTTCGAGGCGGCCCGGGGTGCGATCCGGGCCGGAAAGCCGATAGTCGCCCTCAAGCTGGCCCGCAACTCGCGGACACAGGAGATGGCGGCCTCCCACACCGGCGCGCTCACCGGCGATGCGTGGGTGTACGACGTCGCGTTCCGCCAGTTGGGGATCGGCGTCGCCCGGGACCCGGAGGAACTCATCGACCGGCTGGCGGTCATCGACCAGCTCGGCGAGGAATACCGCACCAGCGGCAACGGGCTCGCGGTCATCACCTCCACCGGGGGTTACGCCTCGATGGCCATGGATCTCGCGCTCGACGAGCAGATCGCGGTCCCGGCCCTGGAGCACCTGCGCGGCTGGATCGAGGACCTCATCCCGGGCGTCCATGTGCCCAACCCCTTGGACACCACGCCGATGGGCATGCCGCACCTGGAACAGATCCTGGACCGCTACACGGCCGCCCCCGACGTCGACGCCGTGCTGAACGTCCATCCGCTCACGGATGAGGACGAGAGTCCGTACTCCGGGGCGTTCCTCCAGGCCTTTGTGGCCGCGGCGGAGAAGACCGGCAAGCCCTTCCTGGTCTCGAACTGCGGAGGAGCGCTGGGGGACTGGGCACGGAAGATCGTGGACGCATCCCCCGCCGCGGCCGGCGGTCACGGAATACGGGCCACATTGCGCGGACTGCAGACACTGGGAGACTTCTCGCGCCGGCGCCCGATGATGGCCGGCCCCCGGGCGGAGGCAGCACCGGTTGCCCGACCGGAACAGCCAACGGTCGCCACCCCGGAAGGATCGATGCTCCCGTTCGCTGCGGCCATGGAGCTGCTGCGGTCGCAGGGAATCCCGGTCGCTCCTTACCACCTGGTGGCGCCGGACGCCGAAGCCGGCCCCCCGGATTTTGCCGGTCCGTACGTCGTCAAGCTCGCCGACGTCGGTCATCGGACCGAACACGGGGCCGGTTGAAGTCGGAGTCCCCGCGGATGAACTCCGTGCCGCTGTAACCCGGATGCGGAGCATAGCGCGGCGCGACGCGCTGCCCGCGCTCGTCGTCGTCCAGCCGATGCTGGCGGTGCGCGCCGAGGCGTTCATCGGCATCCAGTCCACCGAGCTCGGCCCCATGGTGGTCTTCGGGCTCGGCGGCGTGATGGTCGAGGTCATCAACCGCATCGGCGGCCGAATGGCGCCCTTCCCCCGCTCCGAGGCCGAGGACTTGATTGCCGAGTTCGAAGATGCCCGGCTGATGCACGGGTTCCGCGGCCAGCCGGCCTGGGACCTTAATGCGCTCGCAGACCTCCTGGTGCGCGTCGGCGACTTCGCGGCCGGCAGCTCCGAATGGCTCGGGTCCCTCGACATCAACCCCCTGGTGGTCACCGACGACGGGTTCGCCGCCGTCGACGCGCTCTGCCTGCTCCAGGCACCGCCGGCACCGGCACCGGAACCTTCCCCCGTTTCTGAAAGCTCTGTCCCTGAAAGGACCTTCATCTGATGACAGCGAACACTGCCACCACAATCCTGATCGGCGGCGAGTGGCGCGAAGCGCTCAGCCGCTCCACCTTTCCGGTAACCAACCCGGCCACCGCAGCGGTGATCGGGTGGGCGTCCGACGGCGGAGCCGACGACACCGCGGCCGCCATCGCTGCCGCCGATGCCGCCTTTGACGCCTGGGCCGGAACCACGGCACACCAGCGCTCGGGGATCCTGGCTCAGGCGAACCTGATCATGCGCGGCAGGCAAAAGGAACTGGCCGCCCTGATGACCAGCGAGCAGGGCAAACCGCTCAAGGCTTCCCTGAACGAGGTCGGCTACGCCGCGGACTTCCTGGCCTGGTTCGCTGAGGAGGCCAAGCGGATCGGCGGCGTCACGATTCCCTCAGCCCGCGCCGACCAGCGCTTCATTACGATGCGCCAGCCAGTGGGCGTGGTTGCTGCCATTACGCCGTGGAACTATCCCATTTCGATGCTCACCCGCAAGCTCGCTCCGGCGCTGGCGGCAGGCTGCACCTCGGTGCTCAAGCCCGCGGCACTCACGCCGCTGTGCGCGGTGGCCACCCTGGAGGTCCTCCTGGAAGCCGGAGTGCCGGCAGGTGTGCTGAACATGGTCACCACCAGCCGCGCGGCTGCCGTGGGGGACACCCTGGTTGAATCGCCGGTGGTGCGGAAACTGACGTTCACCGGCTCCACCGCCGTTGGCAAGAAACTTGCCGCCAAGGCAACCGAGAGTCTCAAGCGCGTCTCCGTGGAGCTGGGCGGCCATGCGCCGTTCATCGTGTTCCCGGATGCCGATCCAGTGCGGGCCGCCAAGGGGGCTGCGCTGGTGAAGTTCCTCAACACCGGCCAGGCCTGCATCAGTCCCAACCGGATCTACGTGCACCGCTCGCACTACGACACGTTCGTCACCACGCTCACCGAGCGGGTCAAGGCACTCAAGGTGGGCGCGGGTGAAACTCCGGGCGTCTCGATCGGCCCGCTTATCGACGAGCGCGCGGTCACCAAGATGGAGTCGCAGGTCCTGGATGCGCTGGAGAAGGGTGCCCGCGTGACGGTGGGCGGCGAACGGGTCGAGGTCGAGGGGTTGGAGGGGAAGACCTTCTTCGCGCCCACGGTCCTGGCCGATGTGACGCCGGAAATGCAGATCTACTACGAGGAGACGTTCGGACCGATCGCGGCGGTGATGCCGTACGACGACGAAGAGGAGGTGATCGCCAAGGCCAACGACAGCGAATACGGACTGGCGGCCTACGTCTACACCAATGATCTGTCCACGGCCATCCGGGTCACTGAGAAGCTCCGGTACGGGATGGTGGGCGTGAACGACATCAACCCGACCTCGGCCTCGGCACCGTTCGGCGGCGTCAAGGCCAGCGGACTGGGCCGTGAGGGCGGATATGAGGGGATCGACGAGTATCTCGACACCAAGCTCGTCGGGATCGCCGTGTGAGCCCTTCCGGCGCCCTTCCGGCGCCCTTCCGCACGCCCGGCACAGCGCCGGTCACGGCGCCCCTCCCATCGCACGGCCAAGTGTGATGCTTGACACACCCAAGGCTCTCGACTAGGTTCCAATAACCAAATAATTGTTCCGCAGGAGGCAGGGGGCGGCCGGCATCGACGCCGGTGTCGCGTCCGGCCGTCCGGCAGGCGGATAGCTCTCCAGGTCCACAGGCGCCCCGGCGCCGCAGCTTAATTTCGACAGGAGTACGCACACCATGACCGCAACGCTCGAGGTGGATCCGACCACCGACATCGATCCCCAGATTCTCCTGGGGATCTACACGATCGCCGCCAAGATCAAGATGTACGACGACACTTACATCTCCATGCTCCAGACCGGTAAGGCAACGGGCATGTACTACTCGCCCCGCGGCCAGGAGATCATCCCCTCCGCGATCGCGCAGGTGCTCACCAAGGAGGACTACGTCCTCACCATCTACCGCGGCATCCACGACCAGATCGCCAAGGGTGTTCCCCTGCGGGAACTGACAGCTGAGTTCTTTGGCCGGGTCGGCGGCACCTGCAAGGGCAAGGGCGGTCCGATGCACGTCACCCACCCGGAGTCCGGCCTGATCGTCACCACCGGCGTCGTGGGCTCCGGCCTGCCGATCGCCAACGGCGTCGCCCTCTCGGCCCAGATGCGCGGCACTGACCAGGTGACTGTCGTGAACTTCGGCGACGGCGCCACTAACATCGGTGCCTTCCACGAAGCGATGAACCTGGCTTCGGTGTGGAACCTGCCGGTGGTCTTTGTCTGCCAGAACAACCAGTACGCCGAATACACCGCCTTTGCGCAGGGCACCTCGGCGGCGCAGATCACGGATCGGGCCATCGGCTACTCGATGCGCGCCTTCCATGTGAACGGCAACAACCCCGTGGAAATGTACGAGGCAGCCCGCCAGGCCGTTGATGCGGCCCGTACGGGTGGCGGACCCACCCTGATCGAAGCCGACACCTACCGGTTCCGCGGCCACACCCCGCAGGATCCGATGGAGTACATGCCCAAGGAGGAACGCGCCGCCGCTGAGGCTGCGGACCCGGTGCCGGCCCTGCGCCGGCGCCTCCTCGAGGAGGGCATTGCCACCGAGGAGCAGCTCAAGGACATCGAGGATGCGCACCGCGCCGAAATCGACGACGCCTTCGCCTTCGCCGAAGCGAGCCCACAGCCCGACCTGTCCGAGCTCCACACCGACCTCGTCTGAAAGAGCGGAAATGACTACGCAAGCACAGGCCCCCGAAAGCACCGACGACACGCCGCAGGAACGAATCCTGAGCATGGTCCAGGCGATCAACGAAGCCCTCGATGTGGGAATGACGATCGACGAGACCGTCTTCGAACTCGGTGAGGACATCCAGGACCCCGCCGGCGGCGGATTCAAGATCCACAAGGGTCTCTCCACCAAGTTTGGACTGGAACGGGTCCGTCCCACGCCGATTTCAGAGCAGGCCATCATGGGCGCCGCCGTCGGCGCCGCAATCGCCGGGATGCGCCCGGTGGCCGAGATCATGCTGATGAACTTCCTGGCCGTAGCCTCGGACCAGCTCATCAACCACGCGGCGAAACTTCGCTACATGTCCGGCGGCCAGACCAAGGTTCCGCTGGTGGTGCGGACCACGACCGGCGCAGGCGGCGGGTTCGGGGCCCAGCACTCCGACATGCTGGAGGCGCAGCTGACGCACACCCCCGGGCTGAAGGTGGTTGTGCCCTCGACGCCGGCGGATGCCAAGGGGCTGCTGCTGTCTTCCATCTTCGACGACGACCCGGTCGTTTTCGTGGAAATGTTCATGCTCTACTTCACGCAGAAGGGCCACGTTCCGCCGGGTGACTACCGGGTGCCGCTGGGCAAGCTGCGGACCGCCCGTGAGGGCTCCGACGTGACGCTGGTCAGCTGGGGCCGCCAGGTGCACGACTGCATCGGTGTCGCGGAAAAGCTGGCAGGCGACGGCATCAATGCCGAGGTCATCGACCTGCGCACCCTGGTCCCGCTTGACAGGGAAGGGCTGCTCAACGCAGTGGCCGGAACCAAGCGGGCCGTCATCGTGCACGAAGCAGTGCGCCGCGGCGGTTACGGTGCCGAACTTGCAGCCACCATCTCCGAAGAGCTTTTCGGCGAGCTGGCCGGTCCCGTGCGCCGCGTCGGCGGTGCGGAAACCCCGGTCCCGTATGCCCGGAACCTCGAGGCGGAGTACCTGCCGCACGCCGGTCGGATCGAGCAGGCGGTTCGGTCCCTGTTCTAGCCCGCCCAGTTCTGAGTTGCTATGGATACCGCAGCTCAGCAGTTTTGACCGCAGCTTCGCTTTCACACCGAAAGGCAGCAAATGACTGTTCAACTTCCAGACCCGGTGCTCGACAAAGCGCCGAGCAACGAGGACATGCTTCAGGCCTATCTGGACGGGGCCGCCCGGCTGATCGCCGTGGCTCGACGGGCAGGGGAGGAACGCGCCGACACCGTTGTTCCGGCTAGCCCGGCGTGGACCGTGCGCAATGTGGTGGCCCATCTCACCAGCGTCGCCTCCATCTCCGTGAACCAGCTGGGCTGGGGAGACGATGTGCAGGCCACCATTGAGCGGGAGGTCGAGGCACGCGCAAACCATACCGTGGATTCGATCACCAAGGAGTGGGAAGCACTGCTCGGCCCGCTCGCCGCCATGTTCGCCGGGCATCCCTCGGGTCCGCTCGTCGTCGACGTCGTTACGCACGAACACGATGTGCGGGCGGCGCTGGGCCCCGAGTACCAGGACCACAGCGCCGGACTTGAGGAGGCTCTCTCGGCCATGGTCGGCTGGGTGCGCTACCTCGGACTCGTGGGGGAGTCGGGGCTGCTGTTGAAGACCCCGACCTCGCAGGCGCTCTTCGGCGGCCCGGACATCGGCTGCGAGGTGGAGCTGCCGAGTGACTGGGAGCTCTTCCGGCTGCTGGGCGTTCGGCGCTCCGAGGAACAGCTGATGGCCTATCCAGCCACCGGGAACAAGGCGCTGCTCCTGGCGGTCACCAGCCGCTACCCGTTGCCGGTCGCCCCGCTTATTGACTGACTGCTCCACCCCCCCCGGGCGGCGGCTCCCGGGAGCCGCCGCCCGTCCAACGAAGCAACCCCCTCCATATGACGCACGAAGGAGACAGATGGCAACCGAGGTTAAGATTCCGCAGCTGGGGGTCACCATGCAGGAGGGCGAGATCGCCGAGTGGTTTGTGGCGGAAGGTGCCGAGGTGAAGGCCGGGGATCCGATCTACCTGCTCGAAAGCGACAAATCCTCGACCGACGTCGAATCCCCGATCGACGGGATCCTGCGGATCAAGGTGCCTGAAGGGGCAACCTATCCGGTGGGCACGGTCGTAGCGGAAATCGAGTAACCGATGACGGCAGAGACCGACGCTGCCGGCTCCCGGCCCCGGGCCTCGCAAGGGTCGGAAGGGCCGGAAGGGCCGGAAGCCGGGACTACCGCCCGGCTTCCACGGATGCGCAGGATCATTGCCTCGCGGATGACCGAGTCGTTGCGTGTTGCAGCTCAGCTGACGGCCGTCCAGGAGGTTGACGTCACCGCCGTTGCGGAACTGCGGAGCCGGGTCAAGGGGAGCTTCCTGGAGGTCGAAGGGGTGCCGCTGTCCTACCTTCCCTTCTTCATCCGCGCCCTGGTCGAGGCCGGCCAGGATTTCCCCCGGTTCAACGCCTCCATCGATGAGACCGGAACCCAGATCACCTACCACGCCGGTGTCCACGTCGGGATTGCCGTCGACACGCCCCGCGGGCTGGTGGTCCCGGTGCTCCGGGATGCACAGGCAATGTCGATCCCCGAGATCGCCCGCGGAGTAGCGGCGCTCGCGGGCAGGGTCCGGGAAGGCCTGGCCGGCCCGGACGAACTCACCGGAAGCACCATCACGCTGTCGAACATCGGCGGTGCGGGGACGCTGACTGACACGCCGATCATCAACTATCCGGAGGTGGCCATCCTGGGCACCGGTGCGGTGGTCCGCCGGCCGCGGGTCGTCGCAGCCGGCGACGGCACCGAGTCCATCCTCATCCGTTCCGTCTGCTCACTGCCGCTGACCTACGACCACCGGCTGATTGACGGCGCTGACGCCGGGCGCTTCCTCGCCGCGATCCGCAGGCGCCTGGAGGCCGCTGACTTCACTGCCGACTTGGCGGCCTACGGCGCCTGACGACCACGCCGCCGGCGCCTGAGGACCACACCGCGGGGGCTGAATGCCTCACCGAGGTACCTGAAGACCGAGGCTGGAGCGGCCCCGGCACCGGGGGAGTCCTTACCGCGGGGTAAGGGCGCCTCTGAGCAGGTGTTCGCGCAGGAATGCCTGAATCCGCCGCTGGCTGGTTCGCTCATGGCGCCCCGAAGCGCTCCACAGCACGCTGCGCACATAGCTGGCCAGGATGTCCGGCGCCGCATACCTCTGGATCCGCCCTTCATCCTGGCCCTGCCCGAGCAGACCGGCGAGCAGCTCCTGCCGTTCTTTCGTGTGCCTGACATAGCGGTTCACCGGGGCCTGGGATTCTTGCTGGCGGTTCCAAATCAGCGACATCATGTGGGCCTCGTCCGTGAACCGGCGCGCCGCGTAAGCTACGCCGAATGCCAGTGCGTCCAGGGATTCGGCCTCCGATTCGGCTTCCGTGGTCAGGGCAACCCGGAGCAGTGCGTCGAGCTGCTCGTCGTAGTTGTCGACAATCTCAGCAAAAAGCGCCTGCTTGGACTCGATCCGCCGGTAGAGCGTGCCCATCCGGACTTCGGCAGCCTCGGCAATGTCGCGGATGGTCGTGGCATCGAAACCCCGGCGGGCAAACTCGCGCCGCGCGGCGGTGACAATCTGGGCGCGGGTCTCGTCTCCGGCGTCGGGCTGGACCTGGTGGGCGATCACATCCTTGACGGCTGCCATCGGGGCGGAAGCATCGAGCGAGGCATTGTCGGGGCCGTCCAGCACGACGCCGTGGAGCAGCAGATCGCACAGCAGGCGGGAGGATTCGTCCACGCCCCGGGGATCGCCGGCGCTTACGCCCGGGCTGACCGCGAGGCCCTGCAGGGCGTAGGTCAGCATGTCCTGGTCCATCACGCCCGGCGGTGCCAGCGGTGCCAGGTCTGCAATCACAGAGCGCCATACCCGCTGCAGGGCGGCCGGGCGGTGGTTGACCGCTGCGGAGAAACGCTTGCTGGCGACCGTCGGCGCTTCGAAGATGCGCAGGCCCAGCGCAGGCGCATGCTGCTTGCCGACGACGGAGACGTCGGCGACGAGCCGGCGGAGGCGGTCTTCCGGGGGCAGCGCCGTGTGCTCGGGTGTGCGGAAATCGACCGCAACCTTGTAGAGCGCAGCGTGGAAGGCATCCGAGAGTTCAATCGCGATTGTCTCTTTGGCCGCGAAGTGGTGGTAGAGGCTGCCGGGAAGAATACCGACAGCCTGGGCAATGTCGTTCATGGTGGTTGCCGCGTAGCCCTTGGAAGCAAAGAGTGCCCCAGCAGCCGCGCGGATCTCGTCGGTGCGGGCGCCCCCCGACTGCGGCACATCGATGGTTGCAGCTTCGCTTGGCATGGGCGTCCCTCTATAGGCGGGTCGCAACCCGCGGTGGCGGATCGCAGACCTTAATCGGTGTCCGGCGGGAGGAATGCCCCCGGAGCAAATATTAGCGCAGGCACCCCGAGTTTTCGGGGCCTGAGACGGTTCCCGGGGCCGTTTGGCCTCGGAAACATGTGTCAGGCGCCGCCCCGCTTGACGTCCTTGAAGGCGACGCCGCGGTCGGCAGCTGCCTCCCGGGGCATGCCAAGGACGCGTTCGCTGATGATGTTGCGGGCGATTTCAGTGCTGCCGCCGCCGAGGCTTCCGGCCTGGCGGGAGAGGTAGCGCAGGCCTGCTTGTCCGTGGCCCGGGTCCTGAAGGCTTGGCCCCGCGACGGCGTTTGCGCCGGCGATCCGGAAGGCGGCGTCGTACTCGGTCCAGGTGCGCTCGGCCTCGAACAGCCGGAGGATCGAGCTTGCCTGGGGAGTGAGTTCGCCCGTGGCGATGGCGCTGCCGATGCGGCGCACCAGCTGTTTGGACACCACCTGCATGATGCGAACATCGGCGAGCTGGTCGCGGACGGAGGTGTCGCCAAGCTGGCCCGTTTCGCGGGCCAGTTCGAGCAGGTTGGGGCCGTGCGCCGCCTTGCTGAACCGGGGACCGCTGACATACGGCGATCCGCCGCCCATCGCGTTGCGCTCGTGGAAGAGCTGCTGCGAGGCGGTTGCCCACCCGTCGTCGACCGCGCCGACGACGTTTCCGGCCGGCAGGCGCACGTCGTCAAAAAAGACCTGGCAGAACTCGTTGGCGCCGTTGACCAGTTTGATGCGGTGGACCGTGACGCCCGGTGCTTTCAGCGGCAGGATGAACATTGTCAGTCCGCTGTGTTTGGGAACGTCCCAGTTGGAGCGGGTCAGGCAGAGCCCGTAGTCCGCGGCGTAGGCAGCCGAGCTCCAGACCTTGGAACCGTTTATCGTCCAATCCTCGCCGTTCCGCTCCGACTTGGTGATGACACCGGCCAGATCGGAGCCGCCGCCCGGCTCCGAAAGCAGCTGGCACCAGACATCCCGTCCGCTGATGATGCCCGGCAGGTACTGCTTTTTTTGCTCCTCAGTGCCCAGGTCCAGGATCGTTGCCGCGCAGATCGCCACGGACGGCACGTTCAGGACGATCGGCAGTTCGTAGCCTGCCGCCTCCTCGTTGAAAGCATGCTGATGGTCGGGGCCGAGTCCCAGGCCGCCGTACTCCTTGGGAAAGCAGATGCCGGCGAATCCGCCGGCATGGATTCGGCCCTGCAGAACCCGCGCCCGCAGCCAGACGTCGTCGTCGATGTTGCCGGCGGGAGTGTCCGCAGCCGGCGGCAGGTTCTCCGCCAGCCAGGCGCGGGCGCGCAGCCGGAACTCTTCCACGGGCTCGGTGCCGGTCGCGTCGGCGGTTCCGGTGCTGGTGGCGGTGCTCATGCTGCGTTCCCTTCGAGAGTGGCGGCGATCCGCCGGCGGTGTTCATCGGGGGTGCCGTACAACGCACGGTCGCAGGCAGTGCGGCGCAGGTACAGGTGAAGGTCATGCTCCCAGGTGACACCGAGCCCGCCGTGCAACTGGACGAAGTCCTGCAGGATGGCCGGCACCTTGTCGCCTACGTAGGCCTTGGCGATGCTCACCATTTCGTGCGCATCCGGAGCACCCGAGTCCAGCGCGCCGGCGGCACCGGCTGTGGTGGCCAGGCACGCCTCCATGGCCGTCTTGTTGTCAGCCATTCGGTGTTTGAGCGCCTGATAGGAGGCCAGGGGGCGTCCGAACGTGTAGCGGTCAAACATCCATTGGACAGTCACATCGAACATGGCCTGGAGGGCGCCGGTCATCTCGGCAGCGGCGAGCAGGGCGGTGTTGTGCAGCTGCGTTTCGACGGCTTCCCGGGCTGCCTCTCCGCGCTGCACCACCGCCCCCGGCGGGACCACTGCACCTGCAAAGGAGAGAGTGGCGAAGCGGCGGGTGGCATCCAGCGACCACGACGGCGTGACCGAGAGCCCCGGGGTGTCGCGGGGGACAAGGACCTGGACCGGGCCCCCGGGGCTGTGGGCGGTCACCAGGAAAAGGTCGGCGGATTCGCCGGCTTCGACCCGGTCCTTGGTTCCCGACAGTGTGAAGCCGCCACCGGGCAGGGGATCGGCCGCCGTTCCGGGGGTCGACGAGTCCCAGCCGCGCGAAGGTTCGTAAAACGCCCAGCTCGCAAGGCTGTCGCCGGTCATAATCGCCTCGATCGCCTCAGCGTGGGCTTCACCGGCAGCGGCCAGCCCGGTCAGGACGGCGCTTGTGGTCAGTAACGGTCCGGGAGCGCAGGTGCGGCCAAACTCCCGGGCCACCAGGCACAGGTCCCGCAGCGGTTCTCCGGAAACCGTTCCTCCGCCAAGGTCTTCCGGAACGAGCATGGCCGTCCACCCAAGCTCGGCACCCTGCGACCACCACGTCCGGTCGGTGCCCGCACCGGAGTCGGCCAGAGCGCGGATCTGTGGGCTGCTGCTCGTCTTGTTGAGGAAGTTCCGCGTGGTGTCGCGGAAGGTTTTCTGGTCGGGAGTGAGGTCGGAGTCCATGACTGGTACCTGGCGGCTCTCTGATGAGGGGAACAACGTTTCCCTCATGGAATCACGGAACAAAAATTTGGTCCAGCCCCCCTTGTGTCCGGGTCGACTCTCAGCTAGTTTTGGCGACGAGCGGGCATTCCCGAGCCACGTGACAGCACAAGGAGCTAAACGATGGAACTGACCGAAGCGGTTGCCCGGCTCGAAATCCAACAACAACTGGCGAACTACGCCACCGGCGTGGATGAACAGGACTGGGAGCTTTACAAGTCCGTTTTCACGGAGAACGCGGACGTGGATTACTCCAACTCCCTGCCGCTGCGCGGCACTCCCGAAGAGATCGTGGCCTTCTTTGAGCCGATCTTTGGTGCGATGTCCTGGACGCAGCATTACATCACCAATTTCAGCTACCGCTTTGAGGGCAGCGAATGCCAGGTGCGCGCCTTCTTCTACAACCCGTGCGTGCTGCCGGGAGAAAAAACCACCTCGCATCACTACGGTTACTACGACCACCGGTTCGTGCAGACCGACGCAGGATGGAAGAGCGCCCACATGGTCGAGACCATGCTGCACCGCGAGGCCAGCGCGCCGGCTGCGACCCGGGACACCGCGAGCCTCTCCTGACGACCCTCGTCGGACAGCCCTTCGTGACCAGCCGCGGTGCGGAAAGCTGGGCGGGTACCCGTTTTGCATAAACGTCGGTGCCGGGTGACAAACTGAAGACATGACTGATCCAGCTCTGGCACATGCAACAGAATTCGGGCGGATGTACTCCCGCTCCCTCTCGGAACCTCCCACGGTGCCGTCCATCACCACGGTCATTTCCCAGGGGTCCATGACCTCGTTGGACGGATGGCACGGGCACATGGCAGCCACTGCCGTCGTCAAGGATCCGAAGCTTGCTGCCAGCCTGGGCAACCCGGGAGCCCTGCGCAGCGTGGTCAAGGAAGCGTCGCGCGCCTCGGAACGGTATCGGAATTCCGCAGCCGAACGAGGCACCCGGGTGCATTTTTACTGCGAGCAGGTATCGCTGCGTGCCCTGGATCTTCCGCATGAACTGGAAGCAGCACGCACAGCGCTCCTGGAACACGGCGAGCACCAGTTCGCAGACCGCTTCGACGAATGGTGGGACCTCTACCAGGTGGAGCCCCTGGCGCCGGAGATCACCGTGTGGAATGACGAAGTGGGTTACGCCGGAACCCTGGACCTGGTGGCCCGTATCAACGGCCGGCTCTGCCTGATCGACTACAAGACCAAAAACACTGACCGCGACGGGCAGGTCAAGCCGCTGGATGACAAGGTGGTTATGCAGCTGGTCGCCGGAATGAAGGCTAAAGAATCGCTCGTCGACGCTGGTAAGGGCATCTGGGAGCCCTGGGCCTACGGAGAGGATCCGTTGCTGCTCGGCGTTGCGGTCGGGCAGACCGAGGTCCGGCCGATGCGCGCCAACCCGGCGGTTCTGCCGCAGCACTGGTTCAAGTTCTGCGCTCTCCGCCGGCTCTGGCAAACCTCGTACGACGTCGCGGGCGCCGGGCCGGCCCTGCTGCCCATTTCGCCGCCTCCGGTCGGAGCCCACGCGGTTTCCGCTGCGCAGCCCTCCGCCACGTAAGCCGTCCCGCAAGCTCCACCCCCGGGCCCGCGAAGTGCCCGAGGCGATGCATCATGTCCGGCCCAACTAGACTGGTACTTGGACAGATCTGCGTCCTAAGATTTCGCACCACCCTGCATCACCGTGCACCAGTCAGCAGCAACAGTAAGGAACGAACCCCAGATGGCAATCCTGAACATCCGGATTATCGGCGACCCAGTCCTGCGGACCCCCGCCGAGGAAGTTACGGACTTCGGGCCTGAACTGGCCAAGCTCGTTGCCGACATGGAAGAAACCATGGAGGACGTTGACGGTGCCGGCCTCGCCGCGCCGCAGGTCGGCGTCAGTCTCCGGGTCTTTACCTACCGGATCGACGGCCAGGCCGGACACGTCGTCAACCCCGTCCTGGAACTGAGCGAAGACCGGCAGGAAGACCAGATGGAGGGCTGCCTCTCGATCCCCGGCCTGGGCTACCCGGTGCCGCGGTACCGCTGGACCCGAGTCACCGGCGTGGATAAGAACGGCAACCCCGTCAGCGTCGAGGGTGAAGGAATGCTGGCCCGCGCCTTCCAGCACGAAACCGACCATCTGGACGGTGTGCTGTACATCGACCGGCTGGAAGGTGAAAACCGCAAGAAGGCCCTGCGCGCCATCCGCCAGGCGGACTACGACGCCATTGCCGGACGCACGACGGCGGAGCGCGCCCAGACGGTGGGCTCGGCCTTCGGAGCCGGAGCGTCCTTCGGCGGCGGATCCTTCGGTTCCGGCATCCGCGGACAGGCCTAGCGGCCCGTGGCCATGCGCGTACTTTTCGCCGGCACCCCGTCCGTCGCCGTCCCCTCACTGAACGCCCTGCTGGAAGCCGGCTTCGACGTCGTCGCGGTACTCACCCGCCCCGACGCGCCGCTGGGCCGCAAACGCACGCTCACGCCGTCGCCCGTTGCCGCCCGCGCTGAGGAACTCGGCCTGCCCGTGATCCGCGCCGCCAAGATCGACGACGACGCCGTCGCCGCCATCCGTGCCGCCAACCCCGACGTCGCGGCGATCGTGGCCTACGGCGGACTGATTCCGGAACGGGCCCTGAGCATCCCCGCGCACGGCTGGATCAACCTGCACTTTTCCCTGCTGCCGGCCTGGCGCGGCGCGGCACCGGTGCAGCACGCGGTGATCAACGGCGACGACGTCACCGGAGCCTCCACCTTCCTGCTCGAAAAGGGCCTGGACACCGGACCGGTATACGGGCAGCTGACGGAAACCGTTTCCCCGGAGGACACCAGCGGCGCGCTCCTGGAACGGCTTTCGCACAGCGGTGCCGTGCTGCTCGCCCAAACCCTCTCGGCGATCCACGCCGGCGCAGCACACGCGGTGCCGCAGTCCGGCGACGTGACGCTGGCACCCAAACTGACCATTGACGACGCGCGGGTGGATTGGCACCAGCCGGCGCTGGCCATCCGCCGGCGGATCAACGGCGTGACACCCGAACCGGGAGCCTGGACCACCTGGGACGGCGCCCGGTTCAAGATCGGCTCGGCAGCGCTGCGCCCGGACATCACCGATCTGGCTCCCGGCCAGGTCCGCTTCACCGGAGGCACACAGGCATCCGCCGTGGTGGGCACCGGATCCGTCGGCCTGGAACTGGTGCAGGTACAGCCCGCCGGCAAGAAAATGATGCCGGGGGCCGACTGGGCCCGCGGCCTGGCCAACCGTGAGGACGTGGTCTTCGAATGACCCCGCAGAACAGCACTCCCCAGAACCAAAACTCCTCGGCCAAAGCGTCCCAGGGCTCTTCGGGAAGCAACAAGGAACGGAACGAGAAGGGCCGCGAACGCAGCCGTCCCGCCGTCCGCAGCCGCACCGCCCAGGCGCCGGGACAGCGCACCCGCGCCGCTGACCCGGCCCGGCTGGTGGCCTTCGAGGTACTGCGCGCCGTCTCCGAGGACGACGCCTACGCCAACCTGGTGCTGCCCAAGAGCATCCGCAAGCACCAGCTCGACAAGCGCGATGCCGGCTTCGCCACCGAACTTGCCTACGGTGCCCTCCGCGGGCAGGGCACGTACGACGCCGTCCTGGCCAAGTGCGTGGACCGCCCGCTGGATAAGCTCGACCCCGCCGTTCTGGACGCCCTGCGCATCGGCGCTCATCAGCTGCTGGCCATGCGGGTTCCGCCCCATGCGGCCCTGGACCAGACCGTCGGCCTGGCCCGCGCCGTCATCGGCGCCGGGCCCTCAGCGCTGATCAATGCCGTGCTGCGCAAGGTGGCCGCCCGTGACCTGGACACCTGGGTCGCGGAGCTGACCCGGGACGAAACCGACGCCACCCGCCGCGCAGCCATCGAACACAGCCATCCGGAATGGATCGTCCGCGCCCTGCGCCAGTCCCTCGTGGCCCACGGCCGCAGCGTCGACGAAATCACCGAACTGCTCAAGGCCGACAACGACGCCCCGGTCGTGAACCTGGTGGCCCTGCCCGGCCTGGGAAACCTGGACGAGGCCCGCGCCGCCGGAGCCGTTGACGGCGAACTCGTGGTGGACTCGGCACTGTACTCGGCCGGCGACGTCGGCCGCCTGGACTCGGTGCGGGCCGGCACCACCCGCGTGCAGGACGCCGGCTCGCAGCTGGTCGCCCGCGCCCTCGCCGGCCTGGACCTGGGTGACCGCACCGCTGACGGAAGCCGCGACGGCGAACAGTGGCTGGATCTGTGCGCCGGACCCGGCGGCAAGGCGGCGCTGCTTGCCGCCCTGGCCAACGAACAGGGCGCCGTCCTGCTGGCCAACGAACCGGCGGCACACCGCGCCAAACTGGTCCGCCAGGCGTTGGAGGCCGTTCCGGGCGAGGTCTGGGATGTGCGCACCGGCGACGGACGCAGCATCGCCGAGCAGTATCCGGACACCTTCGACCGCATCCTGGTGGACGCCCCGTGCACCGGCCTCGGCGCCCTGCGCCGCCGGCCGGAATCACGTTGGCGCCGCAAGCCCTCCGACGTGGGGGAGCTGGGTGCACTGCAGCGGGACCTGCTCACCGCCGCCGTCGACGCCGTGAAGGCCGGCGGCGTGGTGGCCTACGTGACGTGCTCGCCGCATCCGGCCGAGACCACCGCCGTCGTCACCGACGTGCTGCGCCTGCGCAACGACCTGGAGTTGCTCGATGCCGGCGCCGCACTGGACTCCGTCAGCCTGACTGGAAACCTGGGCGCCGGACATGAGTCGACCGCGCAGCTGTGGCCGCACATCCATGCCACCGATGCCATGTTCCTGGCCCTGATCCGCCGCAAGCCCTGATTTCAGCAAGTCCACAAGGAGAACCATGAGCAAGTGCTGCATCAACCCGAGCATCCTCTCGGCCGACTTCGTCAACCTGCAGGCCGAGCTGGAACGGATCAGCACCGCCGATGCCGTCCACGTGGACGTAATGGACAACCACTTCGTGCCGAACCTGACCCTGGGTTTGCCCGTAGTGCAGCGGATCCAGGAGGTCAGCACGCTGCCGCTGGACGCGCACCTGATGATTTCCGACGCCGACCGCTGGGCTCCGGCCTACGCGGAGCTGGGACTGGCATCGGTGACCTTCCATGTGGAAGCGGCCGCCGCGCCGATCAAACTGGCCCGGGACATCCGCGACCGCGGAGCCAAGGCCGGCATGGCGCTGCGTCCGGCCACCCCGGTTGAGCCGTACCTGGACATGCTCTCCGAGCTGGACATGCTGCTGATCATGACCGTGGAGCCGGGCTTCGGCGGGCAGAAATTCCTGGACATCACGCTGCCGAAGATCCGCCGGGCCGCCGAGGCCATCCGCGGCTCCGGCCTGCCGCTGGCACTGCAGGTGGACGGCGGCATTTCCGCCGACACGATTGAACGCGCGGCCGAGGCCGGAGCCAACGTGTTTGTGGCCGGATCGGCCGTGTACGGCAGCGGGGATCCCAACGAGGCGATCCGTAAGCTCCGCGATGCCGCGCAGGCCGTCTCCGCCGGCTGAGGGCAGATTCGACTGTTTCGGGAAATCCCTGCCCTTGCCGGCAGGGATTTCCCGAAATGGCAGCAGAATCCCGGAGAACCCGAGGCGGGCAACCGGGATCCGCCTGAACGCTGTGCCGAATCCGTTAGGACGGTTCGGGCAGCAGCAGTTCAGGCGCCGCTTCCTTCTGAGCCTGATGATTCCTTTCAATGGCAGTGTCCATCGCGTGACGTGCGGCGATGTAGCCGAAGACCATCGAGTATGCGATGCTCGCTCCGGCCCCTGGATAGTGGCGTCCCATTACGGTCGCCGTGGAGTTGCCGGTTGCATACAGCCCGGGAATCGGGCCTTCTGCGGACAGAACGCGCCCGGACTCGTCGGTAAGGAACCCGCCGGATGTACCGACGTCGGCCGGCACGATTTCGAACGCGTAGTAAGGCCCGGTATCCAGCGGCCCGACCGCAGGATTCACCACGAAGGGGTTGGGATCACCCAGACAGTGGTTGTAGGCGGAACTTCCCCGACCGAACTCCGGATCGCGCCCCTGCACAGCGTGCCGATTGAATTTCGCCACTTGGTCGGCGAGACCCTCCGGATCGATCCCGCACTGCACGGCCAGCTCAGCCAGCGTGTCCGCACGCTTCAGGAGCCCGGAATCCAGCCACTCCTTCGGCAGCTGCCCAAACCGAAGGCTGGCCTTGTGCGCATACGTCCGGCGATAGCGGTCATCGAAGATGAGCCAGGAGGGAACGGCGCCGGTGACCTTCTGCCGGGCAAACATCGCCTTGCCAATCTCAACGTACGAGTTGGATTCGTTGACGAACCGCCGCCCGTCCGCGCCCACCATTATGGTGCGGGGGCGGTTTCTCGCCGCCGACAGCGTGCCGGCGGCCAGCTCCCGGCGAGGGCTCGGAAGCCACCAGGCTTCGTCCATCAGATCGGTCAACGCCCCCAGCTCGAGGGTCGCGGCTATGGTGTCACCGGTATCTCCCGGATTGGCCATTGTCCACGACGGATCGGGGCATTGGTCGCCGCCATACTCCTGCCGCAGGTCGGCATTGCGGGCGAAGCCTCCTGCGGCCATGACGACACCGTGCCGGGCACGGACCGCGACCGGCTTGCCGTCCCGTTCAAGACGCACACCCGTCACGACGCCCTCTTCGACGACGTATCCGCGGAACGACGTGTCCAGCCAGAGATCCACGCCACTGTCCACGCACATTTTGACCAGTTCAGCCACGAGCGCCGTCCCGTTCGTCAGGACGGGACGCTTGGTGACGCCGGCGGTCCATGTCCGCAACTGCACCCGCGCCGCCGTGACCAGCGACCGCGGCGACCGGTTGAAGTACTGCACGTCGCGCAGTTCGTTGGTCATGACAGCCATGCCAAGGCCGGAGGCCATGCCCGGCTGGATCTTGGACAGCCACTTGCCGAGCCGCCGCCCGGCGAAGGGCAGAGGCTCGATCGAACGCCCGGTTGCGTGGCCGCCCTCGTGGTTCGAGTAATAGTCGCTGTAGTTCACGCACCGCGTGAAGCGTGCGCCTTTTCGCTCCAGCAGGCGAATCATGGCCTGGCCCTCGTGGATGAACGCCCGACGGCGCGCAACGGTCGATGCCGCCCCGACGTCGCCGACTGTGGAAGCGAAATACTGCATTCCCAGCTCGTCGGAGTCTTCGATCCCGTCCTTCTGCATCAGCGGGTTGTTCGGAAGCCACATAACTCCGCCGGACATCGCAGTGGACCCGCCGAAGAGGTCGCGCTTCTCCACGACGAGCGCACGGCCTCCTGCCTCACGTGCAGCGATGCCGGCGAGCAGGCCGCCTCCACCGCTGCCGATCGCGACGACGTCGAATTCCTCGTCCCACACGACGGCGTTCATGCTGCACGCTCGATCCGGCCGATTTCAGTGCCGACGGCGTACGTCTCTTCCCCGACGGCAGTGCCGTGCCGGAGCACGCCGCTTGTGGCCGCTTCGACCTCCGTTCCCACTTTGTCCGTCTCGACGCTGTAGATAACGTCGCCCTCGCCGATGGGTACACCATCCTCAACCAGCCATTCCACGAAAAGAACCTCCTCTGCCGACATCGAAATTTTCGGAATTTTCACAGCTACATAGTCAGACACGCATGGCTCCCATGGTTGTTCGTGCGGCGTCGACGATGCCATCGACACTGAGCGTTACGGCGGACTCCGAAGCCCGGGCCGGGATCGGAGTGAAGCGTGCGCCAACCCGTTGGACAGGCCCGTCGAGGATGCCGAACAGCTTGGCCGAAATCTGGGCCGCGATCTCCGCACCCGGACCTGCAACGGTGGTGGCGGTGTGTGCGATGACCGCGCGGCGCGTACGGCCCACGGATTCCAGGACCGTGTCCATGTCGAGCGGCAGCAGGGTGCGCAGGTCGATCACTTCGGCATCCACACCCTCTTCGCCGAGCCGCTCTGCCGCTTGCAGCGCCAGAGCGGTGGCCTGACCGTAGGTGACGATCGTGAGGTCTTTTCCTGGCTTGGCGACGACGGCCTTGCCGATGGGGACCCGGTGGCCGTCCCCGACCGGCACCTCGCCCTTGACCCCGTAGAGGCGCGACGCTTCGATGACCAGGACCGGGTCGGGATCGAAGATCGCCGAGAGCAGCAGACCTTTGGCATCGGCCGGATTGCTCGGGTAGACCACCTTCATGCCGGGCACGTGCATGAACCAGGCTTCGAGCGACTGGGAGTGCGTGCCGCCGGAGCCAGTGCCTGCGAATACCGCTGTGCGGACCGTGATCGGGCTCGTCGTCCTGCCGCCTGACATGTAGCGCACCTTCGCGGCGTGGTTGACGATCTGATCCATGGCGATCCCGATGAAATCCATGATCATGATTTCGGCAACGGGCTTGTATCCCTCGATCGCGGCACCGACGGCGGCACCAATGATCGCTGCCTCAGAGATCGGAGTGTTCATGACCCGGTCTGCGCCGTACTTTGTCGCAAGCCCTCGGGTCACCGCGTTGACGCCGGCGGCCGGATCGGCCAGGTCCTCGCCCAGGAGGAAGACAGTCGGATCCGTCCGCAGCGCCTCGTCGAGCGCCTCGTTGAGCGCCTCTCGAATCGAAATAACACGGGTTTCAGTCATGGGTGACCACCAATCCATCGGCGTAGACATCGGACCGGATCTCTTCCATGTCCGGTAGGGGTGCTGCTAGGACCGTCTTGAGGGCTTCCTCGACCGCCTCGACGGATTCGGCGCTGATCTCATCGAGCTCCACCTGGGTAAATCCATGTGCCAGGAGATAGCGGGGGAACGTGATTATGGGATCAAGTTCACGCTGATGCGCCAGCTGTTGAGCGGGGATGTACGGGGCCGAGTCGCCGGCATAGTGACCTTCGAACCGGAACGTGACCGCCTCAATCAGTGTCGGCCCGCCGCCGGACCGTGCCCTGTCGACCGCCTCCGTCAATGCGAGAACCATGGCGACCGGGTCATTGCCGTCGACCGTGACTCCAGGCATGCCCACGCCCTTGGCCCGGTCGGCAACGTGCTCGATCGCCATGGTGTCCTCGACCGGCGTCATCTCGGCATAGAGGTTGTTCTGGCAGATGAAGACGACGGGGAGCTGCCAGGTGGCAGCCAGGTTGACGCCTTCATGGAATGAACCGGTGTTCGTCGCACCATCACCGAAAGTTACGGCCGTGACCCGGTCCGATCCGGACTTCACGGCTGCGAGTGCGACGCCCACTGCAATGGGCACACCCGAGCCGACAATCCCGGTCGTCAGCAGCACCCCGTGGTCCGGATCGGCGATATGCATCGTCCCGCCCTTACCCCGTGAGGCACCGACGGCAGTGCCCATGACCTCACCGATAATCTCGGTGAGGGGCACCCCCTTCGCCACATGATCGTGCAGTCCGCGGTAAGTGGTGATCAGCCGGTCGTCCGGGCGCAGCACCTGGCCGATCGCCGCCGATACCGCCTCCTGGCCGCGGGAGGGCCAGATGACAGTTGCAAGTTCACCGCGCTTGATGCCCTTGAGGATGCGCGTGTCCAGAGCTTCCTCACGCGTCATCGACCGCCAAAGCTCGCGGAGCACATCTGTGCCCAACTCCGGGGTCTTCCCGGACGTGCTGTCCTCGGATGCGCTCATGTCGCGCTCCTCTCCACTGGTTCCATGTTGTTGTCTTCGGACTCGGCCGGCCGAAAGCCCCTCTTCTCCACCACGAGCGACGAGCCCGTGCAGCGCAGTTGGCAGGCCAGCCGGATGAGACTGTCATTCCGCATTCGACCGGTCATCTTGAGTCGAATGGCATCGCGTTCCACCTCGTCGGCAGGGACGGCATCGCGCTCCCCGTCGACGATTTTGGTGAAGCAGGTCATGCAGTCGGCCTGGCCCCAGCATTGCGTTGGCCAGACGAATCCCTGGCGCCATGCCGCCTCGGCCACGGCCTCCCCGGGGTTGACCTCGAGGGTGACGCCGGCCGGCAGGATTTTTACGTGGGGCATACGCCACCCCCTGTTTTTGGACGCATCATTCGCCTCGCCGGACTTCATCAGGAGTTGGACCAGCCAACTCGGCTTCGAGCTTCGCCCGCCACAGTGCCCGGGCTTCGGGCCCCTCCAGGGCGCTGATCCGCGCCTCGAGATCTCCTACGATTTCCAGCAGTCCGAAGACAGCCTTTCGGAGCACCAGTTCGTCCGACCCGTTGATCCGGTTCCGGTCGATGTCGATGAGCTTGGCGCCCAGGGCGCGCGTAAACGGTGCGTCCTGGGCGAGACTGAGATCCTGTGCGGTGTTCTCCGTGAACATGACTCCTCAGAGCTCCGCTGCCAGCCGGCGGTCAAGCTCTTGATGCATGTTCGCGATCGTGTTCTCCCAAAGCTCGGACAAGGTCGTCTGGGTCATGGTCTGGTTCTTGATTCCACGCTGCATGCGTTCCAAATTGGCGAAGTCCTGCCGGGGAATCAGCCCCCAGTGATCGGCGTCGTCCTTGTCGTACCTGCCGGCGAGGGTCAGCCGCCCGTCCTCGTGGCCGTCGGGGTAGGTCGTCAGCGACCACACCTCAAACCGGCACCAGTCAGGGTCATCGTTGTACGGACGGATCCGGTACGCGAGGCAGTTCGTGTACATGGGCAGCATCAGGTAGTTCGGAAAGAGGTGGATGTCACCGCCCCACATCTTCATGACCTCGGGAGTGAGTTCGGGCGCCTTGATGCCGGCCCCGGCCCAGAACTGGAACAACGCGGTGAGTGCTTTCTGCGTGTATTCCGGCGTGCTGGTGTCCATGCCCCCGGCAACCGATTCGAAGACGGTGAGGTCGCGTTCCAGCGTCATCGCGTCCTGACCCTTTTGCAAGTTGCGCGCCGACTCGAGGAAGTCGGCCTTTCCGCCGTATGACTGGCGCGCATCGCCGCTCTGGAAACGGCCGTGACCGTTGAGGAACGCCGTGTATGCGACGTTCTGCTTGTTGACTTCACTGTCCATATCGCCGGCGTAGGTGTAGAGCTGCGGGTGGGTCTGCTTCACGTGCCAACCCTCGAAGAACGCTTCCTGAGCGAGCTTCCAGTTGCAGTTGATGATGGCTTCCTTCCACCACTTCGCCCGCATGTTCGGCACGCCCATCCGCTCCAGGATGTTTGCGGCCGGAAACAGCCCTTCCAGCAGCGGAGGGGCATTCAGATCCAGATTGACCCAGACATGGCCGCCCCACGTATCGCACTGTGCTTCCCGCAGATTGATGTTGTCCGGGTTCAGGCTTTCCGTATCAAAGCCCTCCCGGCCGAAGACGTGGCTGATCGAACCGTCGGTCTTCCAGCGCCACCCGTGGAACGGACAGACGATCTGGTCTCCTGCGAATCGGCCGCAGCCTTTGCCGAGCTCGGTGGCCCGGTGCCGGCACGCGTTGTGCAGTGCCTTCACACTCATGTCGGGCTGACGCACGATGAGCAGGGATTGACCGACGACCTCGTACTCCACGAAGTCGCCGGGCTGGGGGATCTCCTCCTCGCGAGCAGCCATCTGCCACACATGGGGCCAGAGGTGCTTCTTCTCGAGCTCGAAGAACTCCCGCGAGTAATAGCGTTCCGCCGGAACATGCAACGAGTCGCCCATGTGGTGGGGGACCTTCGCATTGACATCGTCACCGTTCGGGCCCAAAGCGATCGCAGACTCGATGTTGTCGGCGGGGAGATGATTGGTTGTGGTGGTCATCATTAACCTCACTGTTAATAGTTCCAATCTCAACGAAGCAGCCTCCGAAGAGAACCAGATGTTTGCTCAGATTCGTTTGTGGAATGGCGTCGACCGGCAAGTGTTCATCGTTGCTTTAAGCGCTCCTTCAGTGGCCATTTCGCGTCCGGGCGCCCGGACCTCGAAACGCCCGGGTCTCCGCCCAGACGCTCCGGGTGCATGTCCGCGAGATCGAGGATCGCGTGTGCCGGACAATCCAGGATCGCCCGGCGCACGCCAGCCTCCTGCTCCGGCGGAATCTCACCGTCCCTCATGAGTGACGGGTAACCCCAGTCGTCGAGGGAAAAGATCTCCGGCGCGTGCAACGCGCACGCACCGAAGCCGTCACAGACCGTCCTATCGAGTTTGATGCGCAAAATTGCCTCCTCAATATCCATGGACCGCGAACGGTGCGGGTAAATGCTCACCTTTGGTAATGCAGGACGAGCATTCGTCGATCAGGTGGGATTGGACGGCATCCGGGAACTCCCGCAGGAGAGTTGCAGCAGCATTGGTTGCGCCGTCCAAGGTGCCGCACGCCCCACGGCCCCGGAGGCCGGCCGCCCATTGGCGCAGCCGGTCGATATCGGGTTCCCGGGCTCGGCCAAGCCGCAAGCCGGTGACAACGGCGGCCATGGCGGCTGTTCCGTTGAAGCACGAACCGCATTGACCGGCGTTGTTGGCCGCGAAGTACTGGAGAACTCCGCCGGCGACGGTCACTGGACAGGTGTGCTCGTCAAGGACGCCGACCGCTCCGCACCCCAGGCCGCTGCCCGCGGCAGCAACCGCGACGTACTCAAGAGGAAGATCCAATACGCGGGAGGAAAGGAGCCCCGCGAAGTAGCCTCCCATCAGCGCACCCGTGACCGGGGCATCGTGCCCGCGCCACGTCAGCACCTCTCGAAGCGTGACACCGAACGGCACCTCCGCCAGGACGGTGCCGCCCGACGTCGAAAGCGTCATCAGGTAGGTCCCGGTTGAATCGTCGGTTCCCACCGAGCGGTACCAGGCGCTGCCCCTGGCATGGATCAGCGGCAGATTACTGAGCGTCTCCACGTTGCTCACCTGAGTGGGCCGGTCGTCAACGCCGCGCTCGAACGGACGCGGCGGCTTATCGGAGGGCAGTGCCGGGCCGCCGTTGAGGGAACGCACGGCAGCCGTTTCCTCTCCCGCCACGTACGCGGGGGATACCCGGTGGACGGTTATGTCGGGTCCGTTCCTTGCCCGACCGGGATACTCCAAGAGCGCGCGTTCAATGCTGTCGGCAGCCAAGGGGTCCGAGAGGTATACGTACGCTCGCTCCGCACCCGCCATAACGGCAGCGAGCCGCAAACCGTCAAGGACCAGGTGCGGACGGTTGCGCAGCAGCCACTTGTCCTTGACGGACGACGGCTCGCCCTCCTCGCCGTTGGCAATCACAACCGGTGCAACACTGCCGCCCCGCACAGTGGTTATCTTTCGGGCAAGAGGGAACGCTGCTCCGCCGCGTCCCCGCAGACCCGCGGCAGTGACCTGGTCGAGCAGTGCGTCAGGGTCGAGCAGAGGCGCGTACCCGCCGCCGTCCAGGTACGCGTTCACGTCCTCGGCACCGTCGAGGCGAAGGAGGCGTGGCTCGATCGCCGGATAGACGGCAACCGGAACACCCACAGTGGTACCCGCCGGGGCGCTCACGCGGTGATCACCACTTGGTCGCCGTCGATGCGGACCGGGTAGGTGCGAATGCTCCACTCGGGCTTGACGGTGGTTGTTCCGGTGGCCAGCTCGAAACCCCATTGATGCCAGGGGCAGTAGATGAACTCGCCCTCACGGCTTTGCCGTGCTCCGCCGGGACGCTCCTGGTCGACGACGTTCGTTCCGCGGGTGCGGCCAACGCACAGCGGGCCGCCCTCGTGCGGGCAGTAGTTGGCAATGGCATAGAAAACTCCGCGCACGTTGTAGACGCCGACTCCATAACGCCCTATCGGGACGACCTTGTGCTCACCCGGGGGGATCTCGTCAACGGTCGCGACGACATGCTCGCGGCCCCGGGGGAGTTCAGTGCGTGCCATCAGAACGCCCTCACCTGTCCTGCGAGAGCCCCCACGCGGCTCGGCAGCCCGAACAGATCGATCGCGTTCTGATGCATTACCGCGTTCCGCATGCGCTCCGGTATGTGTTTGGCCAACCAGCGGGGCTCGTCGAAGGTCCAGTGCGGATAGTCGGAAGAGAACAGCATGATCTTGTCGGCCTCCATCCATTCAAGCGACCTGGTCAGCTCAAGCTTGTCCTCGGGGTAGTCGAGCGGTTGTGTGGTGAACCAGATGTTCTCCAACACATATTGGGAAGGCTTTTTGCTCAGGCCCGTCTCCTTGCCGCGAGCCGCGTGAATGGCGTCCATCCGCCACATCAGTGGCAATATCCACGAGAAGGCGTGCTCGATGAAGACGATCTTCAGAGTCGGAAACCGTTCAAAGACGCCGTCGAAGATGAGGCTCATGACCTGATTGGCCGCGAGCATCGAGTACGTGACCATGAAGTCGTGGTTGTAGGTCATGAACCCGACCGGGCTCATCGGCAGAAGGTTGTGCAGCCCCCGGCTGAGATGGCACGCCACCGGAATGCCGTGCTTGACAGCGGCCTCCCAGACCGGGTCGTACTTGGGGTTTCCCCAGGAAGGTCGCGGCTCAGCATAAATCAGGACCTGTTTGAAGCGCTCATGGCCGGCCCAGCGCTCAATCTCCCGCGCTGCCCGCCCGGGTTCGGTGATGTTGGCGCAAATGGACCCGTAGAACCGGCCGTGCCAGTTATTCACCGGGTCAAGCCACTGCGCCTCCTGCCAGAGGTTGGTGGCCGCAGCCATCGCAGTCACCTCTTCCTCTGTGTCACCCATTCCACCCGTCGTGGGACCGAGCATCACCACGTCGGATCCGGAGTCGAGCACCAGCTGACGAAAGGCCAGATCCGGGTCCGAGCACGCGAACTCCCCATCGTCCGGGAACGAATCGACCCGCATGGCCTTCGAGTGGTGGAAATCCGGCGGATCGTAGACCAGTCCGTTGTTGGCCCCCTCCGCCTTGAGCGCCTGTTCGCGCGCGATCCTCGTATCGAGGTATTCCGCCAAGGCGCCCCGCCGCGGCGTTGGATGGACATCGCAGTCCACGACCCTAACGGGCACGGTCTGCGTCTCCGCTGTCTGGGGGATCTCTGTCTGTGTCATCTCAGCCTCCTTCGGCATCACACGGTGGCGGGAACATGGATCCCATAGAGTTCGGCGGCGTTGCGCCAGAGCACTTTCTCGCGTTGCCGCCGCGTCCATCCGGACGGCAGCGAATCCACGGTCGAGCACTGCCAGTCGGGGTAGCTCGATCCGAACATGAGCATGTCCTCCTTGCCCGTCATCCGAAGCCATTCCGACGCGTACTCGACGTCACCCGGCCCGTCGAGCGCGCCGTTGACGAACCAGACATGCCCGGGAAGATAGTCACTTGGCATCCGGGGCGACCAGGGCGTCTGCTCCAGGTGCGGCCGGCCGAAGGTGTCCATGCGCCACATCATGGGCGTCAGCATGTCTGCAGCGCCGTCGGCGAACACGATCTTCAAGTCGGGGAACTCCTCGAAGACCCCTTCGGCAATCATGTTCATGAGGTGGTAGACGAAGTTCAGCGGCTGGAACCCCACGAGCTGCGGGTAGGTCCGCGCTGTTCCGTTGGGCGTGGGCGGGTGCGTGATCCCTTGCCCCATCTCCCAATGGACCGCGACCGGCAGTCCGCTTTCGACTGCCGCACGCCACAGCGGCTTGTAGTGCGGCCGGCCGTACGGCGCCTGAGTCTGCATCGGCAGGGCGATCTGCACGATCTTGGGATGGGCGGCCCACCGATGAATCTCCTTCACGGCGGACTCGATGTCGTTGGGATTGACCCGGATTGTCCCGAGGTATCGGTCGGCATACGTTCCCGAGTCGAGCCAGCGTTCCACCAGCATCCGGTTGGTCGCCTCGTGGATCGCCGACTCCAGATGCCAGTCCGGCAGTACGCCGACGGTCATCGGATGCAGGATGGCCAGGTCGAAGCCGCGCTCGTCGAAGATCGCCCTGCCCACCAGATCGGGGTCGGAGCCGGCGTGTGCCGCCGGATCCGGTTGTGAGCCGCTGACGTACCGCCCTCCGAGAGGCGCCGTCAAGGTTGTGTCCGGTGTCGGAAAACCGCGGCTCGCCCAAGGCTCACCGAGATAGTTCCGCAGCTCCTGGTCGGAGGCGAAGAATGTGTGCACGCTCGCGTCGATGCGAGGGCAGCCCGTGACGCTCGGCTGCGTTCCATCAGATTCCATGTGGACCAAAGTATTGCTCCGAAAGGGTTTGCACAAGACCCTGTCCTACTCGCTCCGGATTCCCGTCGATGAAGTCAAGAAAGCTCGGCACGGCATCCATCCAGGGATCGAAGATGCTGCCCTGCCCCGCGTCCCTGGCTTCCTGGGCCCGCTCCCATGCGTCCTCGGGCCACGGGGGATCAATCAGTCGGGAACCGCCAATCAGGGAGTGCACCTCGAGGGATGTCCGTTTGGGGTGATCGATGTCGGCCTCCCCGCCGCGCACGATCAGCGTCGGAACGGAGATGGACTTCATCTGATGGTCGGGCACTCCGGGAATGGCCTCCGTGGCCTTGGGCACATACGCTTCGAGCCACCGCCACATGACGCGCTCGAAATCCTCAGCCCCGATATCGATCAGGCGCTGACGGTTGCGCGGATTGTCGGCAACGAGGTCCGCCCAGCTGCCCGCCAGCCCCCGCTGGGTCAGCACGCCGGGGATGCCGCTGCGTCGAACGGTGCGAATCTCACTCATGATGTACACGTTGGCCAGGCTCATCGATGCGAACGCCCCGCCGACGATGGACCAGACGATGAGCTTGCGCACGAGTTCCGGATGCTCGATGGTGAAGACGATCGAGTCGCGTGCGCCGCCTGATCCGCCGAGGGCGATGACGGGCCCGAGGTTCAGTTCGCGGACCATTCCCGCCAGGGTCTCGGACCGCATGTGGGATTCCGATGCGCCGAACAGTTGCACGTCGGAGCGCCCCGTGTTGGGCCGGTCCCAGATGAGTACGCGCTTCCCGGCCGCCGCCAGGGCCTCGGCGAACGGGCGCACGCCCGGGTAATCCTTGCTGAACCTGCCGCCGGGCGTCACCGTCAGCACATCACCGCCCTCCGGCCCGAGCAGCTCGTACTCGACGATTCCTCCGTTGATCTCGATTTGCGCCACGATGCCAGCTCCTCTCATTGGGCGCACGTGCGCCACGTGCCCGAACCTAATTGTTGCTCCGCCTTGAGGGCAAGTACTTTGGGGAAACGGGTTTGGCAGGGCCGGCCCGTGCGCCAGGATGCGGGGTGCGGGATAATGGCCGGATGGACGGATCACGGGGAAGCAGCACTGCGGGGGATACGGCGGTTGGCCGAACTGAGGAGATCCGACAGGTCGCTACCAAGCTCTTCGAGCAATCGGGGTATTCATCGACCACGATGACTGACATCGCAACGGCTGTCGGAGTGCTCCAGGGCAGTCTCTACCACCACTTCGACTCCAAAGAGGACATCGCGCTCGATATCCTGCAGGACTTTCAACGTGAGCTCACTGCACTGGCCGATGATCTGTCGAGCAGGCTCCGCACCGGAATTGCCGACCCGCGGGATCAGCTGGTCGAGGTGGCCACCGCGGTCACGGATCTGTCGCTGCGCAGCAAGGCCGCGCTCCGGCTCATCGCTTACACGGCACCCAGCGCCTCCTCGGAGCGCTTCCGTGCAGCACGGGAATGGCAGACGCCTGGGCTGGAACGTGTCTGGAAGCGAGCCGTTCAACAGCTCGTGCCCGATCCCGATCCCCGGACTCAGGATGCGGGCCTGCTCCGATTCGCCCTGGACAGTCTCACCCTGCATTCGGCGGTCAACCCTCCGGGAATCGAGGAGGCGGGCCGCATCGCGAATCTCCAGACCGCGATGCTCCTCGATGGCCTGACTTCCGATGTCCCACCGGATGAAGAACTGAACCGATCCGAAGCGCTGCAAGCCGCGAGGCAGGCGATCACGACGTGGAAGGAGCCCGGCACCCCTTCGGAGCCGGCAAGCCGGGACCACATCGTGGCTGCGGCACGCGTGGAGTTCGCACGGCGGGGATTCGATGCCACGACGGTCCGGGACATTGCCGATGCAGCGGGAGTTCGCATGGGGACTCTGTATCGGCGGGTCGGGTCCAAAGAAGAACTCCTGGCGGAGATCCTCACCGCCTATGAACGGCACATGGACGGTGCGGTGCGCAGTGCACTGACGACCGGCACCTCCGAGGCGGCCTCCTTGGACGCACTGGCCCTCGTGATGGTGAGTGCCAAGCGCCGCTTCCGGCTGGAAACCGAGATCGTCAAGCTCACCGATCCCTGGAGCAAGCCGGGCAACCAGGCGATGCAGGCCTACCACGCCAGCACCCGCGCGCGGCTCCGGCTTTTGGAAGGGGTTCTCGAGCGGGGAGCTGCGACGGGGGCCATCCGTTCGCTTGGCGCCCCGGCCGCCGTCGGTCCGCAGATTCGTTACATCAGCTGGGTACCGTATCAGGATTTCGCCCGGGCGAGCCCGGCACGGGCCCACCGTTTTCTGCGAAACTCCCTGTTGCGGGGTTTCCTGCAGGAGAAATAGCGTCGACGAGTTCGATTCTCACCGTTTCGTTGAGGGCGGCCTCGAGCGCTGTGTGCACCCGGCTCTCCGGCACCCGGCGCATGTCCGCGCGCGCCAGGGTCACAGTGACGTCCCCGCTGCCGTCGGCTTCATCGCGGCTGACCGCCCCGGAGAGGCCGAAGCGCTCCAGAACGGCCCGCGCGTCGTCGTCCGTTCCGCGGCTCACATAGGTCACGACGCCGAGCCGAACCGGAACGCCAAAGGCGGTCGCGCAGAGCGACAGGAGTTCGCGGTCGCCCCAATCGGCGAATTCGCCCTCACGGAGCAGCGCAAGTTCGGTTGAACCCTGCTCAGCGTGCGCGGCCGTGTGCTCAACCAAGGCGGCACCCCGTTGGCGCAGATAGGCGACGCCAGCGGCAAATTGCGCAGTTTCCAGAGTCGAGTCGAGGATGATCCTTACCACAGCAATGGGCATCGTTTCATCGTAGCGGCCGCCTACTCTGGAGCAAACAGTTGATTCACGCTACTCTTCGAAAAATTGTGGGACATCCGTCGCACACGAATCCGCAAGGGAGCAATGGTGGACAACAACAACAGCGGTGTCCTGATGGTGACGACGACGCCCCGTCCGGGCATCTCGGATGAACACTTCAACAAGTGGTACGACGAGGTTCACATTCCCGAGATCCTCGAGCGCGTTCCGGGGGTCGGTTCCGTCGAACGCTTCCGCTGCCCGCAGGGTGAACCGGAGGTTCGGTTCCTTGCGATTTACCGCACAACACGGCCGGCGGCCGAGGTGCTTGAGGCCCTGCGCGGTGCTGCGCTGTCGAGTTCGGCCGAGATGCTCGACATGGAAACGCATCCTCCGGTGGTGGCCCCGTTCGATGCGTTGGGCTGAGGAAACCGGAACCTGACGAGGAAACAGGCCAATGTGACGCAGGTTACTTGAGTGTTCAAGGGAATTGGCACTCAGCCGGTCTGACTGTGCAAGAATAAAAGCAACAATCGTGCTCCGGGGTCGGTGTAATTCCGAACCGGCGGTTATAGTCCGCGACCCGCACTGCAGCTCCCGAACCCCGGGAAAAGCGGTGCGGTTGAACTGGTGAAATTCCAGTACCGACAGTTAAAGTCTGGATGGGAGAAGCACGTGCAGTTTGTTGAACCGACGGTTAAACGTCCCCGCCCGCGCGGACGTTTCTGTCGATGCACCGTACTGTCGTACCCCGGAGCTGCCGCTTAGGGATAGGAACGACATGGATTTTTTGCGGTGGCTCTTTGACGCTCAGGTACCGGTGGGGTCTTCGTCCCTCCTGGTGCGTGAAGTTGTCGGCAACATATTCGGGCTCCTCAGTGCCTTCGGCGGCATGCGCCGTAAAATCTGGGCCTGGCCGGTGGGCATCATCGGCAACGCCCTGCTCCTGACCGTGTTCCTCGGCTCCCTCTTTGGCACCAGCGATTCCGCTACGCTGCTGGGCCAGGCCGGACGCCAGGTCATGTTCATCGCCGTCGCAATCTACGGCTGGCGGCGCTGGAAACAGAGCCAGGACGACGGCGGCGAGGCCGTCACGCCGCAGTGGGCCTCCGGCCGGGAACGGATCGGACTGGTCACCGTTCTGCTGCTCGGCACCGTAGCCCTCACCCCGGTCTTCGCGCGTCTGGGGTCCTACGAACCGGTCTGGGCGGATGCCTGGACCTTCGTGGGTTCCCTGCTGGCCACGTACGGCATGGCCAAGGGCTGGGTTGAGTTTTGGCTGATCTGGGTGGCCGTCGACGTCGTCGGCGTACCGCTGCTCTTTAGTACCGGCTACTACGCCACGGCGTTCATGTACCTGTTCTACGGTGTCTTCACACTGATCGGTTTCTTTGTCTGGTGGAAAGCCAAGAACAATGAAAAGCCGAAGGTGGACGTCCTCATGCCTGACCCGAGGGTCCGCTAGATGGGGCCGGAAACACCGGACGGCCGGAGACGGAACCCGCCGGCAGGCGCCGGTGGGGCGGCCGCGGCGGAAACCGGAGCCATGATTCGGGCGCTGGAGCTGGCACGCCGCGGGATCCGCGGCGCCAACCCGCTGGTCGGAGCGCTGATCCTGGATCCGGCGGGCCAGGTCCTGAGCAGCGGCTTCCACCGCGGTGCAGGCTCGCCGCATGCAGAAGCTGCCGCGCTGGCCGCCGCCGAAGCCGCAGGCATCGACGTCATCGGCGCCACCATGGTGGTGACGCTGGAACCGTGCAATCACACGGGCCGGACCGGCCCCTGCTCGCAGGCCATAGAAAAGGCCGGCATTGCCCGGGTGGTGTATGCCGCCGCGGATTCCACCGCTGAGGCAGGCGGCGGAGCCGCAGCGCTGTCCGCAGCCGGTGTGGAGGCGGAGGGCGGCCTGATGGCTGCCGAAGCCGTTGAGCTGAACCACCGCTGGATCCGGGCAATGGGGGAGAGACGGCCTTTCGTGACCGTTAAAACGGCACAAACCCTCGACGGCATGACCGCAGCCGAGGACGGCACCAGCCAGTGGATCACCGGCAGCGCCGCCCGCGCCGACGGGCACGGGATCCGGTCTCGGGCTGACGCCGTCGTCGTTGGCACCGGAACCGTGCTGGCCGACGATCCGCAGCTGACGGCGCGCGACGCCGAGGGGCGGACGGCCGAGCGGCAGCCGCTGCGCGTCGTCGTCGGCTCCCGGGCGGTGCCCGACGACGCCGCCATCCGCGGCAGCGACGGCCGCTTCCTGCAGCTGGCTGAACACGACCCGGCGGCGATCTGCCGGAAGCTGTATGCCCGCGGGGTCCGGCACCTCATGGTCGAGGGCGGCGCCACCGTCACGAGTGCTTTCCTGCGCGCCGGACTGGCCGATGAGCTGGTCGCCTACGTGGCGCCGCTCCTGCTCGGCACGGGCACATCGGCGGTGAGCGGCCTCGGCGTGCACACCCTCGCGGACGCCTCCCGCTGGCGCTGGGACGAGACCGGCGCCGGCCCCGCCCGGCTCGTGGGTTCCGACCTGCGGCTCCGACTCGAACCGGTGCCTGAACCACCAAGCAACGAACGACTTCCCAGCGGCAAACGAACGTAAGGATGACACGTGTTTACCGGAATTGTGGCTGAACAGGGCAGCGTTGAATCCCTGAACCCGAATACCTCCGGCGACTCGGCGGTGCTGGTCATCAGCGCCCCGCAAACGGGAGCCGGGCTGGAACTGGGCGGTTCCATCGCCGTGAACGGTGTCTGCCTCACGGCCACGGCTGTCGACGGCGACCGGATTTCCCTGGACGTCATCGGCGAGACACTGAATCGCACCACCACCGGCAGGCTGCGCCCCGGCATGCCCGTGAACCTGGAACGCTGTGTTCCGGCCGGCGGGCGGCTGGACGGCCACGTCGTCCAGGGACATGTCGACGGCGTCGGCGAGCTGCTGGAGCGTGAAAACCTCGGCAGCTGGGAGCGGCTGCGCTTCGCCGTGCCGCACCGCCTGGCCCGCTACATCGCCGAAAAGGGCTCCATCGCGGTCGACGGCGTGTCGCTCACCGTGACCGAGGTCAGCGACGCCGGCGAGCCGGAGCAGTGGTTTGAGGTCGGCCTGATTCCGACCACCCTGGCCGAGACCGGGCTGGGCGCCCTTCAGCCCGGGGGAGGGGTCAACCTGGAAGTGGATGTGCTGGCCAAATACGCCGAACGGCTGCTCGCCTTCACCAATCCCAAGAAGCCGGCCCACGAGGTTGGCGGCGCTTCGAATGGAGGCGCCGCATGAGCATCCGGCTCGACAGCATCGCGGCAGCCGTTGAGGCGATCGCCGCGGGCCGGCCCGTCGTCGTCGTGGATGATGAAGACCGTGAAAACGAAGGCGACATCATCTTCGCCGCGCAGCACGCCACGCCCGAGCTGATGGGCTGGACGGTCCGTTACAGCTCGGGGGTGATCTGCGTGCCGCTGCCGGCCGCCTACGCCGACCGGCTGAACCTGCCGCCCATGACGGCAGTAAACGAGGACGCCAAGGGCACCGCCTACACGGTCTCCTGCGACGCGGCCGAGGGCATCACCACCGGCATCAGCGCCGCGGACCGCGCGGCGACCTCCCGCATCCTGGCCGATCCGGCGGCCGCCGCCGCCGAGCTGACCCGGCCCGGACACATTTTCCCGCTCCGGGCGCACGACGACGGCGTCCGCGGCCGCCGCGGCCACACCGAGGCGGCGGTGGAGCTGGCCCGGCTGGCCGGCTGCACCCCGGTGGGAGTCATCGCCGAACTCGTTCATGACGAGGGAGCCATGATGCGGCTGCCCGCCCTGCGCGAGTTCGCCGACACGCACGGCATCCCGCTGGTCTCCATCGAGGACCTGGCGGCGCACTTGGACACGATGGATCGGGCGGGGACCCCCGTGACGTCCGCCGCCGTCGTGCCCGGGCCGGAAGTCCAGCTGCCCACCGCCTACGGCGACTTCACCGCCCGGGCCTGGACGGACCCCCGCACCGGCGCCGAGCACATGAGCGTCTCCGCGCCGGGAACCGGGCTGCAGCCGGATGCCGCCGGAGCCGGGAGCATCGGTAACGGCACCGGTGCGCCGCTGGTGCGGCTGCACTCGGAGTGCCTCACCGGCGACGTTTTCGGCTCGTACCGCTGCGACTGCGGCGAGCAGCTGGAGCAGGCCCTGGAACTCATTCACCTGCACGGAGGCACCGTGATTTACCTGCGCGGGCATGAGGGGCGGGGGATCGGGCTGGCGAACAAGCTGCGGGCCTATGCGCTGCAGGAAGCCGGCGCCGACACCGTGGAGGCGAATGAGCAGCTGGGCCTGCCGGTGGATTCCCGCGACTATGAGGCCGCCGCGGACATCCTGCACGTCCTGGGGCTGAACCGGATCCGGCTGCTGAGCAACAACCCGGCCAAGCGGGACCGGCTGCAGCACTTCGGGATCACGGTGGAGGCCATGGTGCCCTCGGAGGTGCCCATCCGCGCCGAAAACGAGCGCTATCTGCAGACCAAGCGGGACCGCATGGACCACCATCTGACGCTGCTGCGGACCCAGCCGGTGCGGCAGAGCTAGCTGCGGCCTTCTCCTTCTCCAACCACCTTCCCTACCAGCCACCTTCACTACCAAGGAGCAGAACCCATGAGCGGACACGGCGCACCCGATAATGACGTCAGCAGCATCAAGGCACAGGCACTGGAGATTCGTGTGGCCATCGTGGCCGCCAGCTGGCACACCGAGATCATGGACGGCCTGATTAACGGCGCCCTGCGCGCCGTGGACGACGCCGGGCTGACACCGAAGCTGATCCGGGTTCCCGGCAGCTTCGAACTCCCGGTGGCCGCCGCCCGGTTGGCACCGCACTATGACGCGGTGGTGGCGCTCGGCGTCGTCATCCGCGGCGGCACCCCGCACTTTGACTACGTGTGCTCGGCCGCGACCACCGGCCTGACCGATGTCAGTGTCCGCACCGGCACGCCGATCGGCTTCGGCGTGCTCACCTGCGACACCGAGCAGCAGGGCCTGGACCGTGCCGGCCTGCCCGGGTCGTCCGAGGACAAGGGCTACGAAGCGGTCGCTGCCGCGGTGAACACTGTGGCTGCGCTGCGCGGCGCCGGGGTCTAAGAAGGAGTGTCCCGGCGGCTCATCTCCGCTCCGACGGAAAGCCCGCCGTTCATCTGCCGAGGATGACCACTCCCGGGAAGAAAGCTTGGCAGTTGAAACACCATGCAGCCCCCGGCTATTGACTCGGTTTAGGGTGCTGAGGATCCTCAATTCTTACCTTCTCGAATGGCGGGGAGGCAGTTGGGGAACTTTCCGAGGACGGTGCCGCATGGGCCAGCCTGACGATGACTCACGAGACGAACAGGCAAGGGTGGACGCCCGCCTTTTGCGGACAGAGGACCTCATCAACCTGCGGTTGGAGGCGTTGGACTGCACTCTCGAACCAACTGAAGCCGGCAGCGAACTGGTGGCCGGTCCCGATGCCTCCCTTGTCTTGACTTTCCCGCCCCAGCATTTGGGTGAGGAAGCTTGGCCGGTGCATCCGGATCCGCCCGAGAAGCCCACGTTTCCCTCCCGCCATATCGCGGCTGGCCCTTCAAGGCTTGTTTATGCTGTCCCCGAGGGCACACGCATCCCCTTCACGCTTGCTCAGCTGCTCGAAGCGCTGCATGGACTGCACCTGCGCGTTTCACCCAACGCAACGCCTGCCGGACAGGCCGGCGACGGCGGACTACGGCCGCCGGCAGAGCTGGAGACGGCCATCGAAGCCCCCTACCACCTCATTGTGTCGCCGAGCGAGCGCGGGACTTTCCGACACCCCAGTCTTCCGCAGGGCCCGCCGGGTTCAGCAGAAATCTGGCGTACCCACCTTTCGGTGCGGCCGGACGCTGGGACAACCGATAACGCTGAACAGCACATTGTTCGCGCCTTATGGAACCGCGACGAAGACGCTCCGCCCCCGGGTTTCAGGCAGCCGCTGTCGCGGGAGGATCGTGATGCCCTGGTTGCCCAAACCAACGGCGGCGAGCCCGCCAATGCCCGGACTCCGCTGCAGGTCAGCCATCTGTCACTGTCAAGTCTGGGCGCGTGGTTCGACTGGAAACAGTCCTGGGAGTTCCCGGCAACCATCGTCGACTACCGCCATCAGGCTTATATGGGCCGGGACGGATATGTGCGGGTGGTGTATCCGGGATTCCTGTTCCCCTTCGGCCACCGGTGCGTGCTGGTGGAAGTTACCGAGCGTGAGGTCAAACACCGCGATAACCCAGTGGCCTACCTATGGACGCGCTGGTTCATCATGGTGCGCCAGCCAACCCGGTCCTATCCCGAGGCGGACCGGGACAATCCGTTCGGACTCGTCACCATCAGTCCGCTTGTCACGCCTGACCTGGATCCGCCGTCCGGGGACCAAGAACCGTTCATACCCACACGCGGCGGAGTTCCGTTCGCCTTTACGCTCAACACCGCGGACCGTGGAGGAATGGTGTCGTCCTGGGCCGCGCCGCTGGTTTTTGTGCGAGCGGGCATGGACGAGGGCCAGGTTTTCCTGACAAATCCCGAAAAGGCGTCGTCGACATATTTCCAGGTGAGACGGATCCAGGGGCGCGGGCAAGGCCTCGCCGCAGCAAAACCGGTCAAGGCCGGAGATACTTCCGTTGAGGTCGTGCACCTGATCTTCGACGGGGAGATCGACGTCGACAATGTGACCAGCAGGCCGTTCCTCACCGAGGCGAGAGCCATCCTCCCATCAATGCGGCACCTGGCGCCGCAGGCGCCCGCCGTCGACGTTGAGTTCGCTAAACCGTACCTCGATCACGGACTACCACCCCGGGAGCTCGACGGAAAACCGGTGCCCGGTACGCCCAATGCCGGCGAACTCATCCTCAGGCTCAAGGACAAACCGGCCGCAATAGATTTCAGCAGCGGATCGGACCGGTCCGGGGGATTCGTTGCACCCAATGTCTTGGTGAAAGGCATCTCACGTGCGTTTGGAGCCGTTGGCGAGAGCGGCGACGTCCCCTCCGCGTTCGACTCCGGCACCTTTGACCCCAAGTCTTTCCTGTCAGGGGCGGCGCCCAAGCTGTTCGGTCTGTTCAGCTTGCTCGACCTGCTCAAGACGGCGGGTTTCGATGAGACCCCGGCCTTTGTATCCGACGCAATCGATGCCGTCACCAAGCTGCTCACCGAAGCCCAACGCCTTCGAAAAGCACTCGACGGGGCGCAGGCACGCCTTGCAGACGAGGTGGCCCAAGCCGCCCACAGCGGTGCGCAGGCCGTCGCAGAGCATGCCAAGGAACAATTGGAGGCAAGGGCCGGATCACTGAAAAATGACCTCGACGAGCTCATCGGAGCCGTTGCCGGGCTGCTCGAAACCCCGGGGGCGGACAACGCTGTCGCCGTGAGAGAAGGTGCCAGTGCAGTTGCCGCGCACCTGCAGACTTTCCTCACCGATGTCAACGTGCCCGGCATTCCCGTGGCAGTCCGCACGGCGCTGGAGAAGCCGGCCCGCACGCTGGAAACTCTCACAGGCATGGCCCGGGATGCTGAAGGACTCGCACAGTTGCTGCAGGGCCTGGCCGGGGGGCAGATCACCACACGGCTTCACTGGGAACCGGCCATTCAAGCCTGGCGAACGCCCGGCTCGTCGGGGGTGCCCAACGTCTTCAAGCCCAAAAACGAACAACACGCATTGCGCATCGATGTTGAGGTCCGGTCCTCGGCGAGTGGGCCGCCGGGGGTGGACATCGCCGCAGAAATCGTTGACTTCGACCTCAACCTGATCGGTGACGGACCCACAGGGCTGATGAAGCTAATGTTTCGGCGTCTTGGGTTCCACGCGGGCTCGGACGGCAAGACGGAAGTCGACATTGTTTTTGGCGGCATCAGCTTCCTCGGGCCGTTGTCCTTTATGGACCGGCTGCGCGAGCTCATCCCGTTTGATGGGTTCTCGGACCCGCCCTACGTGGATGTCGCACCGGCAGGGGTGACGGCCGGATTCGACCTCACGCTGCCGAACGTAGCCATCGGTGTATTCAGCTTGGAGAACATCTCGCTGGGCGCCGATGCCCGTGTCCCGTTCCTCGGGGATGCACTGACGGTGGGGTTCTATTTCTGCACCAAGGACGCCCCGTTCCGACTCACTGTCATGGCCATTGGCGGCGGCGGATGGCTGGCGCTGCGCGCCTCACCCAAAGGCCTGGTGCTGTTGGAGTTGGGCCTGGAGGCTGCAGCGTCCCTTTCGGTGGACCTCGGCGTGGCATCGGGGTCGGTTTCCATCGCAGTTGGCGTCTACCTCCGGCTGGAGGCTGACAACGGCATGTTGGCCGCGTACTTCCGCATCCGGGGCGAGGTGGAGGTGCTCGGCCTCGTCAGTGCATCCATCACGCTGGAGCTCTCACTCACCTACCACTACGAGACCGGCAAGCTGATCGGCAGGGCCTCACTGGTGGTCGAGGTCGAGGTGTTGTTCTTTTCGGCTTCCGTGGAGATCACGGTGGAACGCAAACTGGCGGGCTCGAAAGGGGACCCGACGATGTACCAGATCATGCCGCCCGATGAAGACGGCATGAATGCCGACTGGGCACGATACTGCGACGCATTCGCACCGGCCTAACCGCTTGCACCGGCCCACTTGAGGAGAGCCAATGCCCACCACCGTCCTGGCGACCGCGCTGCCGCATTCTCTGGCCGACGACGTGCCGTTTCAGCTCACTGTTTTCTTTACCCACAAACTCACCGGCGGGGGCACAGCACTGTCCGACTTTCCCGCAGCGGCAGACTGGGTCGGATCCCTCGCCGGATGCACCTTATCCCTCAATACCTCACTTGACCCGGACGTCAGCCTGCCGCTGCGGATCGTCTCCACCCCCGACGCCGCTGCTTGGTCCGCCGTGCTGCCGCCGGAGACCCCGGTCGCTGCCTTCCCGGTACCATCGCTGTCCGGCGAACCCTGGCGCAGCAACCCCGCGAGCCGCACGAGCGACCACGCGGTAGACCTGCATCTTGCCGCCATCAGTGCGTCGCCGACGCTCCGCCCCGGCGTGGCCGGTGACCCGATTTCCCTCGGACTGCTGGAGACCCTCGCCAACCTGGACCAGGGCGGTCCGCTGAGCCGGCTGCTCGCCGAGGCCCCCGCCCGAGCCCGGTACCGCATGCTAGGCGCGGGGCGGCAGTTGGCGGATGCACTCACCACCATTGGCCCGCTGACCGAACCGGACGAACTCGACCCACGGCAGTGGCGAGAAGGCGAGGTGCCCCCACCGCCGGATTACAAGTCAACAATTGAGGAACAATTCTCGCCGGTCCAGATCCTGCTGGACGACCCCGACGCCGACCTGCGGGTCACCGCGCAGCTGGACGCGCTCGTCGGGCAGGATCTCTCAGGCGACCCGCAGCTCCGGCTGATTGTTGATGCGCACGCGATGCGCCGATACTACGAACGACCCGAACAACCGCAACAGCAACCCCGCGCCGTGCCCGACCCCGGGGCGCCGCCGACGCCACGGCCTGAGCTCCCCGAGCGGGATTTCCACGCCAGGGCCGCATCCTTCGGATCCACGCCGGCACTGTTACGCCGGCTCGGCCTCGCGGTTGACGTCGTTCTGGACGGCCTCGACGCAACAGCGGCCAGGGCAGCGCTGGCCGGGGCGACGTGGGTAAGCGTGAGCGTCGCTTCCCAGGTTCCCGACCTTGACGTGCTCCCACCACGGCGTACGGCAGTCACCGTGGACGGTGCCGTGTTCGCGGCAAGATCCAGCGATGCCTGGGTTGGCGGGGCGCTGCCGCTGGGAGATGACGAATGGGTTGTCCTCGATACTGACCCCGACGCCTCCGGGCTCAAACTCGACCAGCATGCACGCAACCTCGCACGCCAGTACGTGAGCGAGGCGAACGGTGATCCTGCCACGTCGGCTCCCGGAACCCTGCGTGCCACGGGCTTCGCCCTGGCCCAACGCGACCGGGCCGCCGCCCTGCGTGAACGCGTGCGGGTAGCCGAGGAGCTGGCCGCCGACGACGGTACCAGGGAACTGCTGCTGGATGACCTGGTGCGCGGGATCCGGCTCGAGGTGTGGGATGACAGGTCCGGCCAGTGGCACAGCCTGCACCGGCGCCGGGTAACCGTGACCGGCGAACCCGCCGGCGTGCGCATCCTCGATGACACGCCCGACGTCGGTTTCCTCCAGCTCTCGGCGCTCAACCGGGCGCCCGGTGACACATCAAACGGGTACTATCTGCACGAAGTTCTGGCCGGCTGGGACGGCTGGAGCCTGTCCGCTCCACGGCCCGGACTGACCATCGTCCACGTGGAACCTCCAGGCCCCGGCGGGGCCACCGAAGTCGTGGTCGACACCCCGCCGGACCCGCCGCTGGACGGCGCGCAGATCACGGCACGGACAGAGCCGAAATCACTGCCAAGATTGCGGTACGGGACTTCTTACAGCTTCCGCGTTCTCGCAGTTGACCTTGCGGGCAATTCCGTTCCCCAGATTCCGGCTGGGAGCCGTTCCGAGCAGCCGGTACCCGAAGAGGCCGCGGTCAGGCAGGCGCGCACACATCTGGACCGGTTGCGGGAGAGCTATGCCAAGCGCGACCGGACCAGCCTGGCAGCTGTGCGCCGTAACGCAACCGTTGACTATCTGCGCACCCTCGAGCAGCCGTCCAGCATTTTCCCGCTGGCCACTGAGTTGCTGTCCGGAAACCCCCGAATCGACTCGAGGCTGCAGGACCTGGTCTCGGCCGCCACCGGTGAGGAGACCGGTGCGTCCACCGTCCAACGCCAGTTCGAGGCCGCGGCGTCTGCCGCTCGCATCCTCGCTGAATCGCGCGACATACCCCGGGTCCGTCCGCAATTGCGGATTGACCCTGCGGAATTCGCGAA
Source organism: Arthrobacter sp. zg.Y820 (assembly GCF_030125555.1). Lineage (NCBI taxonomy): Bacteria > Bacillati > Actinomycetota > Actinomycetes > Micrococcales > Micrococcaceae > Arthrobacter > Arthrobacter sp. zg.Y820. The sequence goes on along the minus strand of NZ_JASKLX010000010.1, from coordinate 108,182 downwards.
GCTCGCCCGCCATGACGACCTCGTGCTGCCCGAACACCTGCGCCTTCCCACGCGGTACACCGTCACCACCCCGCGACCATACCTGCGCTGGGAACCTGTCCCCGCGCCGGTCCTCGTCCCGCGCCGCAAACTTGGCACGGGAGAACAAACGGGCCACCTGGTCGTGCGCAGCGGTACCCCGGGGGCATCCGGCCCCGATGCCCAGTCCTCGGCCGAGCGGCACATCGCGCCGCCCAAGGCAACACAGCTCGAAGCCGAGGCCGCCGGCCGCTTTGACGCTGCGATCGGCACCGGTGATGCCGCAGCGATCCGGCGCCTCTACGCGGTGGCGCTGGCGGAACGCGGGACTCTGCTGGACCAGTTTGTGCCCAGCACCCAGGATCCGCGGTTGGAGGAGGAACAATCGGGAATCACCCTGGTGGACCGTCCGGGTGCGGATACGGCGTCGGCGCAGCGTGCGACTCTCGCGGACATCACTGCCGACCGGGGCATCCCCATCGGAGAGGGGCAGTACGTTGTGCACGACACGGACGCTTTGCGCCTGCCGTATCTGCCGGACCCGCATGCCACCGGTGTGTCGCTGGTGTTCTACGAGGCGGGCTCGCCCCACCTGATGCCGGAACCTCGCGTTCTGCAGTCCGTCACCGTACCGTACCCGGGAGAATGGCCATCCCTGCGGCCGCTGCGGCTTGTCGTGCAGCCGGGTGAGGTGCTGGGTGCGCAGGTGGAGGGACACGAGGTCCGGGTGACGCTGCCGCCGGGCGAACAGGTCCGGGTCGCCGTTTCAAGCACGCTCGGTGAAGGAGACCTGGAGCAATTTGGGTTGTGGCGTTCTCACTTGGCCAGCGTCGTAGATCCCGCTGACGGCTACACCCCTGACGAACTCGTGGCTTCCGTGGCTTTGGCACGTGCAGCAGCATCGGGCTGGACCTGGTGGCTCACCCCGTCGACAGGGATCCGCCTCGTACATGCCGTCCCGGCCCCCGTACGGCCGCCGGCGCTGCGTGACCTGAGCGTGCTCCTGCGTCCACCGGGACGGGCAGTTGCCGCGTTCAGCGGGCTGGTTGACGTGCACGGGTCCAGTACGGACACGCTGGTCATCCGCGCCGGCTGGACCGAAATGGTCGATGACGTGGCTGCCGACGGACCGCAGGAGGTAACGAAGTCCGACGTCGTGGTCCGCTCCCAGGCCGGAGAGAAGGAACGGACCGGGGTGCTGTTCCTGTACGACTTCCTGCCATCCGGTCCGCTTTTCCGAGCGATCGAGAGTGTCGGGTTCCACAAGATGCTGCAGACGTTCCCGGACACCCACTACCGCCGGGTGACCTACCTGCCGAGCGGGGTGTCCCGCTTCGCAGAGTTCTTTGAACCGTCAGAGCTGCCTTCGGATCCGGTCGTGGGCGAAGCCGTGGTGCTGGACATTCCCTCCTCCGCCCGCCCCGCCGCCCCGGTAGTGCTGGAAACAGTGCCGCTGCTGCGCTGGCAGGAACAGGCGGAGCCGGGCCAGCCCATGGCATGGCGGAAGGTGCGGCAATCAGGGGTGCGTGTCTGGCTGGCACGCCCATGGTTCTCCTCCGGTGACGGAGAGTTGCTCGGGGTGCTCGTATTCGATCCGCACGAATGGGTGCGGAAGGACGGTTCGTGGACACAAGTCCTCAAGGAGGATCAGGCGCCTGATGGGGCCACGAGCCTCTGGGCTGCGGATCCCATCATCCAGCATGGCGGCACCGTAAAGGATCCGACCGTTCCGCCGCTTCTCACCTTCGAGCAGTTGGTTCTCGACGTCGTCGAAGCCGAGGCCGAGAAAAGCGACCTCCGGCCCCCGCTGGGTGGCCGAGTTCCCGGGGGACGTGACCGCGGCTGGCCTGACGGCCCCGGCCATCCCGTCGCCGTTGCCGACTCCGTGCCCCTGATGGACGTTCGGAAGCACCCGGCCGTACGGGTGCTGGGATACCGGCCGGAATATGACCATGCGTCCAAACGCTGGTTCGTTGATATCGCATTTCAGGAGACACCGGCGCTCTGGCCGTTTGTTCAGCTTGCTCTGGCCCGGTACCAGCCGCACGCCATTGAAGGCCGCACCCTCTCACCCGTTGCGTTGACCGGCTGGGTGCAGCCGCTGCCAGCCCGAACGCTCACCGTGAGCCGACCGGATCGCAGGCATGCGCACGTGACGCTTACCGGGATCGTGAATTGGTTGCGGTGGGATCCGGAGTCCACCTCCACCCTTGCCGGGGAGCAGCTAAGTGCCGACAGCCCGACCGGCGACGCCGCCCTCCGGGCGGCCCGCCTGCAGCAAAGCAGGACCGTTCACGCCACGGTGCAGAGTCTTCCCCAAGGATCCGGAGACCTTGAATGGGAAAGCCGCGGGTCGGTAACTCTGGCTGCGGTATATCTGGAGGAGTCCGGCGGCTACCGGGCGACCTGGTCGGGGTCGATCCTGCTGCCCGGCAACGCGGTGACGCCGGAAACGGATGCGGGTTCCCCGCCGTTGCGCCGGCCCGGCATGGTGGAATCTTCGTGGCGGCTCCTTGTCGAAGAGCATGAGCTGCTTAACGCCGATTCGGAAATTCCAGGGCAAGATGCCGTCGTCCCGAGGCTTGTCTACGCCGACGTTGTTCCGCTCTAGGCGCCTCGGCGGCTGAATGTCTCCGGCGGTTCGGTCGGGTGTGCCGCGGGACGCAGGTTCAGGTGGTCTCTGGCGGAGCAGGGGCGGACGGTTGAAACTCTAAACCAAAGGCCAATTCCGCGGCCGGCCATCAGCGACGGCAGGATGATCCCATGGGTGAGCAAGAGTCCGAACAGAAGGTCTGGTTCATTACCGGCGCCAGCCGCGGCATGGGGACCAGCATCGCCCGGGCAGCGCTGGCCGCCGGACACGCAGTGGTCGCCACGGGCCGCAACCCGGAGAAGGTGGTCCAAGCGGTGGGCAGCGGTGAGGACCTGTTGGCAGTGAGGCTTGACGTAGCTGACCCCGAGGAAGCCGGGACGGCCGTTCAAGCCGCCGTTGAACGGTTCGGCCGAATCGACGTCCTGGTGAACAACGCCGGGAACTTCAATGCAGGTTTCTTCGAGGAGATGACGCCGGAGGACTTCCGGGCCCAGATTGAAACCACGTTCTTCGGCCCGGTACACGTGACGCGTGCCGCGCTGCCGGTCATGCGGGCCCAACGCTCGGGCCTGGTTGTCATCATTTCCTCGACCGCGGGAATCGCCGGCGGGGAGTTCCAGACCGCCTATGCGGCGTCGAAGTTCGCTGTGGAGGGGTGGGCCGAGTCGCTGGCCCCCGAGGTGGCCCCGTTCGGCATCCGCACCATGCTCGTGGAGCCGGGGTTCTTCCGCACAGAATTGCTCACCCCGGAATCCACGCACTACGCGGCGTCCACCATCGAGGACTACGCCGAGCGCACCAAACAGACCGTGGCCGCGTGGCGCAGCATGAACGGGCGGCAGGGCGGGAACCCGGACAAACTCGCCGCCGCACTCCTCCGCCTGGCCGAGCTGGACGTACCGCCGCTGCGGTTCCCGGCCGGCGCGGACGCCGTCGGCGTCTTTGAAACCCGGGCGAAGGATCTCCAAGGCCAGGCTGCGGCGCACCGCGACCTCTCCAGTCATCTGGGCTACGACGACGCCTGACCGGGGCTGCAGGGATGAGCTGTAAACAACCCAACGAGGAGGCGCATCATGGAACCGACCACAGGCAGCGTTAACGACTTCCTAAACGGGGTCGCGTCGCCCGTGCGGCGGCGCGACGCCCACACGCTCGTCGAGCTGATGAGCCGGATCACCGGTGAGCAACCCGCCATGTGGGGTCCGAGCATCGTTGGTTTCGGCAGCTACCACTACAAGTACGCCAGCGGGCGGGAGGGCGACGCCGGTGCAGCGGGATTCTCGCCGCGCAAGGCCGCGACCACTGTCTACCTGCCCGACGGCGTCGGCGCCCACACCGAGCAGCTGGCCCGGCTCGGGGAGCACACGACGGGGGAGGGCTGTCTTTACCTGAAGGACCTGAGCAAAATTGACCTTGGGGTGCTTGAAGACATCATCACCGAGTCCTATCAGCGTGTGACCGCCGGAACGTTCGGTCAGCGCGCGGCTGATTCGGATCACTCCAAAGGATGATCCATGGGCGAGCTGAAACCTGAACAGCCGGGGAGGTGGCTGGGCGGGGCTTACCCGATGATGCGGTAGGCGAGAATTAGGTAGCCGTTCGGTGAGATCACGTTGCGGAGCGGAGCGAGGCGGATCGGCGGCAACCCGTCAAGGAGCTCGGCCCGTGCCGGCGATCGCAGGCGCGATCACCAACCTGAGCTCGTCGGCCACGCCTGCGGTCAACAGTGCCTGCGCCACCGAGATGCTGGCGTGGACGCCGATTTCGCCGCCGGGGCGATCTTTCAGATCTCGCACGAAGTCGACCAGCCCTCCGTCGATCGCACTCGCTTTGGCCCACTCGGAGCCGAGCGGCGTGGATGTCGCCACGTACTTTGGGACTGAGTTGATGAATGACGCGAAAGGCTCAATCTCGCTATCCGGCCAGAACCCAACCCATTCGTCGTAGCTGCGCCGGCCCAGAATGACAGCGTCTTGAGCGGCGATCCAATCGGCGTTGGCGGCATCCACTGCGTCGTCCCATTCTGTGAAGAAAGAAGGGGGATTTTCGGCGACACCGTCGAGAGACAGCAACTCGCACACGACTACTTTCCTCGAACTCATGACATTTCACGGCCCTTCGGCTGATATGGGTTGCGCCGCGGACTTCTCGACCAGGGCAGTGGCGCCGACGCCCGCTAAGGCCATGCTGAGGGAAGCGATAACCAGGGCACAACCGAAGCCTGCAAGTTCGGCCTCGCCAGGGGATGTTCCGGCCGCTCCGACGTCGGACGCGTACTGTACGGCGATACTCACGAATATCGCGAGGCCGAGTGCCGCACCGGCGTGCGTCATCGTGGCTTGGATCCCCGACCCGAGTCCCGCGTCCTGCTCGCTGACGCCGGACAGCGCCGCCGTCGTCATCGTGGGCATAAGGATGCCTTGGCCGAGACCGACGACAGCCATGCTGGGGACAACCTGCGACCAGTAGCTGGCGTCCGGCGCCAGGAGCACAGCGGTCAGTCCCAGGCCGACGGCGGTGACGGCGCAGCCTGCAGTCAGGATCGTCCGCAGGCCCAGGCGGGGAATCAGAACCGAGCCGAAGGCGAGACCCGCACCGATTGCGATACCGATCGGCAGGTAAGCGAGCCCGGCGGTCAGCGGTGTGTAGTGAAGAGTGCCCTGCAGATACAGGCTCAGGATGAACAGGAAGGATCCGAAGGCGGCCGCGTTTACCAGTGTCACGGCGTTGGCAGTGAGCCGGGTCCGGTGGGCGAAGAAGGCCAGCGGGATCAGCGGGCGGCGGCTGCGGGCCTCGACGAGGAACATCAGCACAAGCAGCAGTGCGCCGACGGCGAGCGGGACCGCGACCTCCGGCGTCGCCCAGCCGTCCTCGGATGCCTTCAGCAATGCATAAATGACGGCGGCAAGCCCGATGGTTCCCGCGAGCACGCCGGAGAACTCCGGCCGCGTGGCCTGCGTCATCCGGCTCTCGCTCAACAGGCGGGGTCCGAGCAGAACCACCAGGAGGGCAACCGGGACGGCGAGGAGGAACACGTAACGCCAGTTCAACACGTCGGTGAGCACCCCCGAGATGACGGTTCCGGTCACGCCGCCGATCCCGGCGAGTACGCCCCAGATGCCGAATGCTTTTGCGCGTTCCGTTGTCTCCGGGAAGAGCACGACGATGAGTGCGAGTGCTGCGGGTGCGGCGATCGCATCTCCCATCCCCTGGATCACCCGGCCGGTGACGAGGACCCATCCCGCCGGCGCGAGACCGGCGACCATGGAGCCCGCGGCGAAGACGATGACCCCTGTGAAGAACATTCGCCGCCGGCCGACGAGATCGGCGATCCGTCCGCCCAGGAGCAGCAGACCTCCTGCGGTCAGTGCGTAAGCGTCCACGACCCAGACCAGATGTGCCGGGCCGAGGTCGAGGTCAGTGCCGATGCGGGGAAGGGCGATGTTCACAACGGTGAGGTCGAGGACAAGCAGGAACTGCATGGCCGCCAAAACGCCGAGGGCCTTCCATCGGTGTGGATCGGCCGGCGCCGCGGGGACACCGTTCAGTGCGGGACGCTGTTCAGGTTTCATCGCTGCTTCCCCGTCCGGGATCCTCCCGCAGGGTCCGCCCGGTCTCGAGAAGACTCTTCAAATCGCGCAGCATGTACGGATGGCCTCCGCCCGCACCCAGGGGTTCGAAGCGTCCGCTCACCACTGCGGCCATGTGCGGAGCTCCGAGGAGATCGTGCGTTACGGTCAAGCGGGAGCGGCCATCCAACAGGCGTTCGATCTCATATCGCACCTCGGTGGGAGGCTCATCGGCGGAGTCCGGATCAATCAGGAAGCGCATTTTCGTCGCCAGCAATGAGGGCGGATCGTAGGCGGTGACGACACCCTCGATGATGATGTCGGGCGCGGGAACCGTGCCGTCTCCGGCAACAACGCGAAGGTGCGGCGGCTTTTCGACAAAGTAGCGGCCTCCCACCCGTGCCTCGGCCACAGCACGTCCGCCGTAGCCATAGCGTGCTGTCCAATCGGGATCGGTGATGGCCTCCCAAATGCGCTCGGGGGAGGCTGCGATCTCGATTCTGTATATCTGGGTCGTACCGTGGCGGCGTGATGCGGCCAGATCTTCGTCGCGCAATGCCGGCACAACAGGAGCGTCGTCATTCATGGTTGATCCTCCAATGCCTCTTCCAGCTCGGTCAGCGCCCCCACGCGCCCGGCCGTGTACTTGTCGATCCAGCGATCGTGGATGAGGCGGATGGGCACGGGGTTCAGGTAGTGCAGCTTCCACCGCCCGGATTTTTGAGTCGTGATGAGTCCGGCCTGCTCCAGTACACCGAGATGTCGCATCACGCCGAACCTGGTGAGGTCGATGTCGCGCATCAGTTCCGCGAGGCTCTGCCCGTCGCGGACAAACAGCCGATCCAGCAGCAGCCGTCTCGTGGAGTCGGCCAGTGCTTTGAAGACCAGTTCGTCGTCGTCGATCATGCGACTACCGTAGGTGTCGGTTTTGTCACGTGTCTATAGAGTCACCTATAAAGTTTTTCGGAAAGGAAAAGGCGGCGCGCGCCGATCGACGCGCGCCGCCGTTACAGTCGAGGCCGATGGCGCCCAGTGTTGCGCTCCGGCTTACGTCCGTTGCCGCAACTGAACGGTCAAACCCACGAGCGCAGAGTCTCGAGCAGCGGTTCGGTCGGACGGCCAATCAGTTTGGACAGCTCGCCCGGGGTTGATGCCATGGCGCCGTCGCGCAGGTTGGCGTTGAGCATCCCCAGGAATCCTGCGGTTCCCTCATCCAAGCCGAAGGCGAGCAGCTGCTCGCGCTCCTGTTCCGGCGTCAGGGCTTGGTATCGGACCGGGGTGCCGAGCGCCTCCTGTGCAGGTGTGGCGAAGTCCGTGTAGTCCCAGGCGGCATCGCCGGAGAGTTCGTAGGCCTTGGCCTCATGGCCGGGCGTGCTGAGCACCACGGCGGCGGCTTCGGCGAAGTCCCGGCGCGGTGCGGTGGCAATCCGGCCGGCTCCGACGCTGTTGGCGATGACGCCGTTCTGTCGCGCGCTCTCGAATTCCTGCCGGTGGTTGTCGGTGTACCAGCCGTTGCGCAGGATCGTGGTCGGCGCTTCGATGGCCGAGGTGTAGATCAAATGCCGCACACCGGCGGTCTTCGCGGCGTTGATGGCGTTGGCGTGCTGTCGAAGCCGCCGTCCGGGCTCGCTCATGGAGATGAGCAGGACCTTTTCGACGCCGGCCAGCACGGCCGCCGTGGTCGACGCCGGCCAGCACGGCCGCCGTGCCGTCAGGGTCGGCCAGATCAAGGTCGACATGCGCGGTGCGCAGGCCGGAGTGGTGCTGTGGTGCTGCAGCCTAGTTGCTGATGGCGGGGGCGGCGTTCAGGTAGGTCTTGTCATCGACCTGTGCGGCGGTGAACGCGACCTGCATGCCCTGGCGGGTCCGAGCAGCAGGACAAAGGCCCCGCAGGCAGAACACGATGACATGAGCCATGTGACCCCACAACGGCAAAGGCCCCACTTCGCTGCAAATTGACAGAGAAATGGGGCCTTCTTGGGATTGGAAGTGAACCAATCGTTGACGCTCAGTCCTTAGGGCTGGTTGTAACGCGTCCGCACGAAGAACAGTCCCACCAGAGAAATCACGGAGATGGCCATATAGTACAAACCCGGTGCGCTCAGCGACCCGGTGATATTCAACAGCCAGGTCAGCACCAGCGGCGCAATACCACCCAGCAGCGTCACCCCAACGTTATAGGTGATTGCCAGCCCGGTTCCTCGAATCGCTGCCGGGAACAGCGAGGAGAGCAAAGCAGGAAGCGGTCCAAAGTAGAACGCCATAATCACGCCAAGTAAGCCGATGACGAGCACAAGTGTTGGAACCGTTGGCGTGGTGACCAAGAGTTGGAACAGTGGCCAAGCAAGGAGCAGGGCGCCGATTGCCGCAAAGGTCATCACCTTTGCGGGCCCGACACGGTCCGCTAGATGACCAACAAACGGCACGCCCACGAGGGTGACAAGACCGGCGACCATGCCGCCAAGGAATGCCGCGGTTGCGGGGATCTCCAAGTTCGTCACGGCAAACGTCGGCATGTAGAGAATCATGTAAACGGAGATTGTTGCAACACCAATGACAGCCGAACCGGCAAGAAGGCGCCCATAATGATTCACGATCAATGTCTTGACCGGAGAGGATACCTTTTCGCTTTGAATGAAATCCTCGGTTTCCGAGAGCCTGGCGCGTATGTAGAGTCCCACCGGGCCAATGAGCAGGCCGACGAAGAACGGCACACGCCAGCCCCAGCTATTCAGCGCCTCTTCGGAGAGCCCTTCGGTCAGCGCGAAGCCAAAGCCTGAGGCCATCACCATTGCGGCGCCTTGGCTTGCCACCTGCCAGGAGGAATAAAACGCTTTCTTATGTGGTGCCGTCTCAATCAGAAATGCAGTTGCAGTGCCAAATTCGCCACCCGCGGAGAAGCCCTGGATGAGGCGTGAGAGCAGGATAATGACCCCGCCCCACATGCCAACCATTGCGTAGGTGGGTGCCAGCGCCATGATCAGCGTGCCGACCATCATCAGCATAAGGGTCAGTGTTAGGGCATTCTTGCGTCCCTTGCGGTCCGCGTAACTACCCAGCACCATGCCGCCCAGTGGGCGGATGAGGTAGGAAATCGCAAAAGTGGCAAAGGTTAGGATCAGTGCGAATACCGGGTCCGAATCCGGGTAGAAGTTCTTAGCAATGACGGTTGCGAAGGTTGCGTAGACGATGATGTCGAACCACTCAAGGGCGGCACCAATCGAACTACTAATCACCGCCTTCTTAGCGTCTTGAAGTTGCTTCGGGGTTATCGTCGGTGGTGCGCTCATGAGGTGCTCCTGGTGGGCGTAAGGGTTGGCAGACTAGGCGGTGAGTGCTTCCACCAGGTTGTCGATGAATGATTCGCACACGGCGATCTGTTCCAGGGTGATAAATTCATCAGGTGCATGCGCCTGGGCAATGTCACCGGGGCCGCATACAACCGTGGGAATGCCCGCGTTGAAGAACAATCCCGCCTCGGTGCCGTAGGTTGCCTTATCCGGGCTTGGCGTTCCACCGAGTTCGGCCGCCAAGGAGACTATCGAGGCCTCGGCGGGGGTATTTAGCCCGGGAGTCTGGGCCAGCACTGCGAATTGGACGCGTGCTTCGGGGCTCTGGGCCTTCATGATCCCTTCAATGCGTAGTGCTTCGGCACGGAAGATTTCAATGAGCGCTACCGGGTCATCGGCGCCGATGGAGCGGAATTCAAAGTGTAGTGTGCATAATGCTGGGATAGTGTTTACCGCGATACCGCCCTGAATTTGGTTTACGGTGGTGGTGGTGTAGGGGACGATGAAGGCTTCATCGGAGGCGCCGGCACTGGCGAATTCCTTGGCCTTGGCATCAACAAATGCCGCAAAGTCTGCGGCCGCGGAAATCGCATTGACTCCAAGAGTGGTCAGTGAGGAATGTGCTGCAATACCGTGAAAATCTACCTTGATGACGTTGACCGATTTGTGCCCCCGCACCACGCGCATGGATGTGGGCTCGCCCACGATGGCGCCGCGCGGCTTCAGGCCATCGGCGGTGATAGCCGCTACCAAGTCAACCGCTCCAATGCAGCCAACTTCCTCATCGTAGGAGAAGGCCAGATGGATGGGTTCACTGAGTTTGGCCGCGACCATTGAGTCGAGTTTGGCCATCACCACGCCAATAAAGGATTTCATGTCACAGGCGCCCCGGGCATAAAGCTTGCCGTCGCGTATCTGAGGGGTGAACGGATCGGAGCTCCAGTCCTGTCCGTCAACCGGAACAACATCGGTGTGCCCGGAGAGCAAAATGCCGCCGGTCCGCGTGCCATCGCCTGCGGGAATGGTTGCCAGCAGATTTGCCTTCTGCCCGGTTGCATCGTGGATGAGCTTTGATTCGATGCCTAGAGCATTGAGGCGTTCACCCACGTAGTCGATAAGCGGGAGATTGCTGTCGCGGCTGACTGTTTCAAAATTAATCAGTTTGGTGATTTCTTCAAGCGTTGCATCGCTCGGTGTAGGTGGCATGTTTGTACTCCTGGTGTTCATCGAGGCAACCGCTCAGATTTCCGCATTTTCCGCGAACGGCTAGCCGAGAGTCTGTCATTATGGGCCATCCTTGTCACACTGTTCCGAATTCATGACGTCATACTGTCCTTGAACACCACGGACTTTTTCATACACTGCACACCAGTTCACACGTTGAGGTTTTTGGGCCGACAGTCGGCATTTCCATGATGCCGGTTTCAAGAATCCGCTGCCGCGCCTAGCGAATATTCGATTCCAGGAGCTTTGGGAGGTCCGGGTGCTTTCCGGGTCGAGTGCCAGACCTCAAGCAGTCACATCCCAGCCGGAGCTGTTCAACCATTTTCGAAGTATTGACGCCCACACGGATTCCCGGGGAACTTCCTCATTGAGAATCCTTTCGTGCACTATTGTCCGGCTCAGGCCGGCGAGAGGTGCCCGTTGAAGAAGGTCCTGTTTAGGAACCCAAGCCGCCGGCCTTGGGCTACTCTGCGAAGATGCAAATGTGAAAAGAGCCGGAAGCCGCGCCGTCCAGACGGCACATCAGTCGAGCTCGTCGGTGGTCCTGAGAAGTATGAGCTGGGGCTCTGCAGCCACGACGACAAATGGGCAGACACTTATTTCGATCATCGACGACGGATTAGTGATGCTTTGGGAGGTGAGTACTTCGAGATCGAACATATCGGTTCCACCTCTGTCCCGGGATTGGCAGCCAAGCCAATCATCGACATCGTGGTCGCAGTGGACGACATCACGGCCGAGGAGGACTACCTCGACCCGCTTCTGGCAGCCAGGTACGAACTGCGGGTCCGAGAACCACGGCACCGGTTAGTACGTACACAGGAACGTGATGTTCACGTTCCTGTATACGAACGGGATGATCCTGCAATCGGCGAGTATCTACTTCTTCGCGATCATTTGCGTCGCAACGTAGAGGACCGTGTCCTCTACGAGAGAACCAAGAGAACTCTGCTCGAGAAGCAGTGGGACGATATGAATGACTATGCCGAGTCCAAGACCGAAGTCATCCTGGCGATCAACGGTGCGGTCCGGGACTTCGACCACACCGATCTGCACATGCTGCTGTATGCCAACGGCGGTCTCGTTGGCGATGCCCAGTCGGAGGCGCCGCTGGCATGGAGGCGCTTCGGCGAATACATACTGTAGGCCTTCCGGGAACCGGGCAGCGAGCCGCTGACCCCGCCGCCGGCACGCTGGACCCGGGAGCTGGCTCAGGGGGGAGTAGCTCCAGGGCCTGGTTTGGTCCGTTCCGCCCTCGCCGCGCACAGGTTCCCACTGTTTGTTCACTGCTGGGGCGGGTGGGGTCGCAACAGTCACACCAGTCACGAAGGCTGGGAACATGTGCGGTCGGCTAATCTTCAGCCGGAATCTGGGGCGTCCGGATCCCGACGGCGGCGATCAGGCCGGCCGCGACAAGCAGCGCCGCCGTCGCCAAGGCGGTCCGCTGGAAACCCGGGTAATCCAGGGCGCCGCCGGAAATGGTTCCGGCCAGCGCAATGGCCACCAGCCCGGCAACCCGCGCAACGGCATTGTTGACCGCCGAGCCGATGCCGGCCTCCTCTTCGCGGAGCGCCCCGAGGACCGCAGAGGTCAGCGGGGCCACCATGACCGACAGCCCGAGGCTGAAGAGCAGCAGCCCGGGCAGCAGCTGGGTGGGGAAATCCAGCGGCGGACTCACCGTCAGCATCAGCAGGAAACCGGCGCCGCACAGGAGCGGCCCCACCGTCATGAACAGCCGCGGGCCGTAACGGCCGGCGAGTTTGCCGAACTGCGTGGAGAGCAGCAGCATGGCCACCGGCACGGGGAGGGAGGCGAAGCCCGCCTCGATCGCTGAGTAGCCGCCGGCCTCCTGGATGAAGACGGTCACGGCGAACGAGCCCAGCGAAATGGCGGCATAGGCGGCAGCGGTCACCAGGTTCCCGTACCGGAAGTTCCGGGCGCGGAACAGGGACAGCGGCATCATCGGCACCGGTGTGCGGGCTTCGCGCAGGACAAAGAGTCCCAGCGCGAACACGCCAGCGGCCAAGGGGACGACGACGGCGGGATGCGCCCAGCCGAGCCGCTCCTGTTCAATCAGCGCATAGACCGGACCGGCGAGCCCGGCAACGGCCAGCAGCGCGCCGGGAACGTCCAGGGCGGTGCGCCGCCGGACGGCGTTTTCCGGCAGCCCGGCCATGAGGAGAAGGGTGGCCGCGACCGGCAGCACGTTGACCGCGAAAATCAGCCGCCAGCTGACCCAGTCCACCAACACTCCGCCCGCCAGAGGACCGACGATCACAGCCGTCCCGGTCCAGGCCGTCCACCGGCCAATGGCGCGGGACCGCTCGGGCTCCTGATACGCCGTCGTAATCAGTGCCAGCGAGCCCGGCACCAGCAGCGCCGCGGCCATCCCCTGCAGCGCCCGGGCCAGGATGAGGATGCCCGGGCTCCAGGCCAGCGCGCAGGCCACCGATGCCGCGCCGAAACCGATCAGGCCGAGGCGCAGGATCCGCAGCCGGCCGTAGGAATCCGAGAGCGAGCCGGCGAGCAGAATCAGCGCGCCGAGGGTGAGCAGGTAGGCGTTCACCGCCCACTGCTGGGTGGGCAGGCCGCCACCGAGCTCGGCACTGATTGCGGGCAGGGCGACGGTGACGATGGAGCCGTCCAGGAAGGCGATGAAGGTGGCCAGGACGGCCACGAGCAGCAGTCGTCCGCGGCCTGCGGGGCTGCCGGCGGTGCCTGCCATCGCGTGGGGTCCTCCCTGCCGCCTCAGTTCAGAGAATCAAGGAACGCTGTCGTGTCCGCTGCGACCTGATCCGGGACCTCCCACAAGACCAGGTGCGCCACATCGGGGTAAACCTTCAACAGGCCCGCTGTGCGAGCCGCCAGATGTTCCTGGTCCCTGCGTGGGAGCAAGTCGTCCTCGCCGCCCCACAGGATCAGCGTGGGGGCGGAAATAGTCCCGGTCTCGGTCGGCGGCGCGGCCGTGCACAAGCCGTTCAGGATGGACTTCCATGCGTGCGCGGGCATTCTGACGCCGTCGCGCACCCGGTCCTCAAGAAACTCGGCGGGAACCTCGTGCCGCAGGGGAAACCAGGACAGCGAATTGCGCACCCAGTCCTCAGGGACGGGATCCGACAGGCCGTCGACGTCGTCGGCGAACGCGGGCCGGCCCCTGAGGGTCAAGGGCGAGCCCACCAGCACCAGCGCCGCCACCCGGCCGGGGTGATCTGCGGCCAGCTGCTGGGCCACGTAACCGCCGCTGGAGGAGCCGACGACGAACGCCCGCGGCACCCGGAGGGCCTGCAGAATCGCTGCGGCGTCCTCGGCCTGCTCTGCCAGAGAATAGCCGTCCACCGGTTTCTCCGCATCGCCCTGCCCGCGGAGGTCGGGGGCATAAACCCTGAAGCCGGTCAGCCGGGGGACAAGACGGTCGAAACTCCGGCGCGATTCGCCCCAGGCGTGCAGCAGCAGCACCGGCCGGGCTCCGGTCTCGCCTTGGACGAGGCACGGCACCGTGATGCCCGTGCGGAGCCTCAGATTCCGGACTTCGGCTTCCATAACCTCAGGGTACGCAGGGCAAGGCGGATTGCTACCCTGTCGTCATGGAACCTCCCGAGGTCTTGGAAGATGCCGGGGCGGACGCCGCCGGGCCGGACTTCGACGCCGTGCGGGCAGGTCGGCGGGCAGGTGCTCTTCTGCTGCTCCGCCTCGGGCTGGTCGCGGTGGCAACGGTCACCGTGTGGCTCCTTGTGCGCGCCGTCGAGGGTACGGCGTCGTTCCCGCCCACGCCGATGCTGGCGTCACTCAGCCTCCTTCCGGTGAACATCGTCTCGTTGCTGCTGGTGTCCCGTCTGCTCCAGAGTGAGGGTCGGACCCTGCGGTCGCTCTTCGCACCGCGCCGGTCGGTGCCGCGAGACGCGGCGTGGGGGCTGCTGTGGATTGCCGTCCTCTTCGTGCCGTTCGTGCTCGCCGTTATGGGAACGATGTGGTTGCTGCACGGACCTGGGATGTTCGAGGCCTTCGAGACCGTGTTCTACGATCCTGACGCCGCTACGATTGCATCGCCCCTGTGGGCGCTGGCCCTCGGCGCTCTGGCGGTTGCAACGTTTGCGCCACTGAATGCGCCTGCCGAGGAGGCTGTCTACCGCGGTTATGCCCAGTCCCGGCTGTCGGCGGCATGGTCGCCGTGGCCGGCGATGTTGGTCTGTGCCCTGGCTTTCGGAGCGCAGCATGCGTTCTTCGCGCCGACCACCGACGCGATGATCGTGTACGTCTCCGCATTTACCGTCTGGGGGCTCGGTTCGGCGCTCATCGTCCGCGCCCAACGACGCCTGCTGCCGGTCACCATCGCTCATCTGCTCGTGAACCTCATGACGAGTTCCCCCGCTCTGGTGTTCCCCATTCTGCAGCTGACCGGCGTCGTTCCCTCCTGACGCGCCGCTGGATATGGGTCAGGACCGGGCTTGCCTCGTGCGCCGCGCGCTCTGCAGAGAGGCCCGCAGCTCCGAATCGGCGGCGGCATCGGCAGCGGTCCACGCCAGCGCCAGTGCCGCATCCATTACCGCGGCGTCGGCTGCCGGACCGGAAGTTTCGTCCGCGAAGGCTGCGGTGTGCGGCATTCCGCGGGCACCGAGAACGGCGATGACCGGATGGATGGCCGGCATCGCCTGCGACACGTTCCCCATGTCGGTTGACCCGCCCCCGCCGCCGGCTGCCGGCGGGGCCACGAGGGTGCGGCCGGTCGCCGTGAGGTTCCGGTTCCAGAGGCGGAGAAGCGCTTCATGCTGGAGGACCGGCAGATACGCGGGGGAGGGCTGCTCCACGGACCAGGTGCAGCCGGTGGCCAGTGCGGCTCCTTCGCAGGCGAGCAGCACCTTGTGCGTGGTGTCGTTCTGCACGTCCACATCAAGGGCCCGGACTTCGAGCGCGAGCTCCGAATAGTCCGGAATCACATTGATGGCCGAGCCGCCGGCAGTCACCAGTGCGTTGATGCGGACGCCGTCGGGCAGCTGCTGCCGCAACAGGCCAATGGCGACCTGGGCCACCGTCGCCGCATTCAGTGCGTTGACGCCGTCTGCGGGCGCCGCGGCCGCGTGCGAGGCCTTGCCCCGGAACATCACCCGGAACCGGTCGCAGCCCTGCGACGACGTTCCGGTGCAGTCAATGTCTCCACCGGGCGTGGGATGGGCCATCAGCGCGATGTCGGCCTGCGCGAAGGCGCCGGCGTCCAGCAGCAGAACCTTGCCGCCGCCCTCTTCCTCCGCCGGGGTGCCCAGCAAAACCACTGTCAGGTCCAGCTCGTCAGCCACTGCTGCCAGCGAGACCGCCGCGCCTACCGCCGCCGCCGCGATGATGTTGTGACCGCAGGCGTGTCCGATCTCGGGCAGCGCATCGTATTCGGCGCAGATCACCACCCGGAAAGACCCCGTGCCGTAGACCGCTTCGATGGCGGTCGGCAAGCCGTAACAGCCCACCGTGGTCGCAAACCCGGCGTCCCACAGCTGTGCGGCCACGCGTCCCGCGGAGCGGTGTTCGTTGAACGCCACCTCCGGATCGGCGTGCAGCTCCGCGGACAGGGCCAGAAGTCCGGGCCGGTGCTGGCCGAGGCGCTCCCGGATGGCGGCCTTGGCGGCGGTCACCTGGGCGGCCGTTGTCGTCGTCGTAGTCATACGGTGCGGTCCCCCTGGGCGGGGGCGGGCGGAGCTGTTTCTGCGCCGACGGCTTGCGGTGCCGCGGCTGCTTCGCCGTCGCCCCGGAACCGCAGGGCCACCAGCGCCAGAGCCAGTGACAGCGCCGCGCAGATGCCCCACACCATGAGGTAGGACGCGTTGGCGGAGGCGGTGGTGCTTTCGCCGTCGATCTGGAGCGTGACGAGGAAGGCCGACATGACCAGGGCGAACACGGCGCCGCCCACGGAGCCGGCGGCGGTTCGCGACGTGTTGTAGAGCGCGGAGGCGACGGCGACGGAGTCCTCGGGCGACTTTCTCACCACGATCGCGGGCAGGACCCCGAGGATCAGGCCGTTGCCGAAGGCGCCGATCAGCATGGCAGCCAGGAAGGGCATCGTGCTGGTGGAGAGGCCGATCATCGCCACGTACGATCCGACGCCCAGCAGCGACCCCAAAACCACTGTGGACTTGGCGGTGATGCGGGCCGCGATCCGGTCGCCGAGGGTGGCTCCGGCGAAGGTGGCCAGCGCCAGGATCAGGAACAGGAGGCCGACGCTTCCCGGCGACAGGCCCAGGCCAAAGCCGTGCGTGTCCGGATCCGTGAGAATGAACAGTGAGCCCGCGGTCTGCGATCCGAACATCTGCGCGCCGAACAGGGCGGCAGCGAGGATGGGCAGGCCGATGCCCGACGTCGTGAGCACCTTGAGGTCGACGAGCGGGTACTTGACCTTGCGCTCAACCTGCAGCCAAAGGGCCAGCAGCGCCAGTCCGAGAACGATGGAGCCGATCGTCAGACCCGAGCCCCAGCCCCAGTTGCTCGCGTTGGCGATGCCCAGCAGGGTCAGCAGCAGGCCGATGGTGAGCAGGGCGGCGCCGGGCCAGTCGACCGTGCCGGCGCTGCGCGCGGTGGTTTCCGGCACCAGCCAGGCCACGACGGGGATGCACAGGAACATGAAGACCGCCGGCACCAAGAGAACCACGGTCAGGTTGTCGATCATGGCCAGGAGGATGCCCGAGACCATGGCGCCGACGGCTCCGCCCACGGTGAGCGCGCCGACCAGCTTGGCGATGCTCCGGCTGGCGGTTTCAGCGTTCCGGCTCCGGACGATGGCGAATTCCAGCGGCAGGAAGGCACCCAGTGGTGCCTGCAGGGCGCGGCCCAGCAGCAGGACGCCGAAGCTGGGGGCAAAGGCCACGACCAGCGAACCCACTGCCACCATGCTCACCGTGACCAGCAGCATCCGTTTGTGGCCGTAGAGGTCACCCAGCTTGCCGATGATCGGCACAAAGGCGACGGTCATGAGCAGATACACCACACTGACCCAGTTCAGGGCCGCGTCATCGACCGAGAAATCATCGCCGATGCGGGCCAGCAGGGGCGGAAACCAGCCCTGGAGCAGCCCGGAGCCGAGCTCCATGACGATAAGGAAGCCGACGGCGCCGCCGGCGGCTTTGGTGCCGTTGGCCAGGGTGCCGCTGGTGCTGGGGGAGGACTTCATACTCATCCGTTCTCGATCGGTAACGCGCGATGGTATCGTCCTCAAAATACAGACCAGGTCCGTTCCAACGAATAATCTGCAGGATTTGTCATCAAAACGAGGGTGGTATGCCGGATAGTTCCCTGAATGCGCTGGATCTTCGCATTATCAACGCCCTGCAGATAGCTCCCCGGGCGCCGTGGGCCCAGCTGGCGCCGATCATCGGTGCCGACGCGGCCACGCTGAACCGCCGCTGGCGGGACCTGCACGCCAGCGGAACGGCGTGGATCAGCACCTTTGATCCGGACAGCTGGGAGGCGGGAGCCCTTGTTGAGGTCAACTGCCACTCGGGGGCGAACCTGCGGGTGGCGGATGCCCTGGCCGAGACCCCGGAAGCCATCGGCGTGGACCTTACCGCGGGTGGCCGGGACATTGTGGCCACCATTGCCACGCCCACCGATGCCGCGCTGTGGACCTACCTGCTGGAGGAACTGCCGCGCATCGACGGCATTGAATCCACGCACAGCCATCCGATTGCGCGCAATGTGTACGACGGCAGCGCATGGCGGGTCCGGGCGCTGGATGCGCTGGAGACGCAGCAGGTTCAGGCCCTGGCTCCTGCCGGGAACCGCCGGGCGGCCGGTAAGAATATCGAGCTGGAGCGGCACATTACCGCCGTGCTGAATTCCGACGGCCGGGCGACCGCGACGGCGATCGGATCGGCTTTGGACGAGAGTCCGCGCCACATCCGCGACACCATGGCACAGATGAGCGCTTCCGGACGGCTGCAGCAGCGGACCGATCTGGTGCGGGGCGTTTCGGCCTGGCCGGTGAGTGCCTGGTATTTCCTGCGGGTTCCGGCTTCCAAGCTCGACGGCGTTGCCACCCGGCTGCAGAACCTGGACGAGCTCCGGCTGGTGTCGCACACCGTGGGACCGTACGACGTAATCATGGGTGTCTGGCTGAAGAGCCTGGCCGAAGTCCAGCGCCTGGAACAGCATCTGGAGGTGAAGCTCCCCGGTGTTTCGACGGCGGACCGTTCCGTTGTCCTGCGCAGTGTCAAGCAGTTCGGCCAGATCCTGGACCACCGCGGCCACGCCACCGGGCGGAGCAATCTGGTCACTGCGGAGGAGTAACAAGGGGCGCTCCCGGCGCGTGCCGCCCTTGCCCACCTGGGCCGGCCGCCGTCGTCGGGCGCCGTGCCGCGCGAAGGACACGGCGCCCCTATGCACCCCCGCGACGACGGCGTAGCGTAAACGAGGTGACTGAAGTTTCAGCGCCGCAACGACTGGCCCGGGCCGTGGCCGGGAGTTCCGTCTCGGAACGGCTGGCCGACGTCCAGGAACGCCTGTACCGGCCGGTTCTCGACTGGGTCAAGAACAGCGCGTTTCACACCGATATCCTGGGCCACTCGATCCATCCGCCACTCACCGATCTGACTCTGGGCTGCTGGTTCAGTGCGTCCCTTCTCGATTTGGCCGGCGGAGTTGAGGCACGCCGCAGCGCCGCACTCCTGGTGGCAGCGGGATCGGCGGCGGCAGTGCCGACAGCCTTTGCCGGCGCCAGCGACTGGTCGTGGATGGCCGGGGAAGAGCGGCGGATCGGCGCGGTTCATGCCCTTGGCACCGATGCCGCCACCTTCCTTCAGATCGGTTCCCTGATCGCCAGGCTGCGCGGCCGCCACGGTTTGGGCGTCGCGCTGAGCCTCGCTGGAAACGGAATCATGATGGGAGCCGGATTCCTGGGCGGACATCTGGCGCTCAACCGCGGAACCGCCCGCCGGACGGCTGCTGCCTCCGGATAGGAGCGGCCCCGGTTCCACGGTCGTAGTGACCGAGCTGTGAGGGCCCTTTGGCGTCGGCGACCTGTGAAAGCCGGCGCCGTTGCTGCTGCAGGGCGGGAAAAGTTTCGCGAAGATGTCCATCGGAGGAATCCGGCAGCCGCAAGCTACCTTCGCGCCCGGTCTCAGTAGAAAGGGCGGGCCGGGGTCAGCACTTCGGAAAGGCCTGACCGCTGAAGCTCCCCCGATGGCTTAAGCCATTGTGCTGATTGAGGAAAGACTTTAAGATACTCGCGGGGAACGGCCTCAGTCTTGGATGAACTCTTTAAGGGGCGATCCAAATGGCTGACTTTTTTACGGCCGAGCCGGGCGAGGCCCCGGCCCCATTGCCGCCGGGGCCCATCCTCTGTACCGGGACGGTCGGAATGCGGCGCGTTCACCGTTTTTTCCTTTGGGCCTACGATGAGGCACCCGGCCTGGTGCGGTCCAGCCCTATTGGAGATACGCATCGCGCCGCATACGTTGGGGAAGTGCTCGGAAACTTCGACGGCGTGCTGCACATCCACCACGAGGGTGAAGACCTGCTGATGTACCCTCGACTGGCTGGCCGGGCACCGGGGTGCGCCCTGCATGTAGCGCAGATGCTGGAACAACATCGGCAGGTGGGGCAGGGGCTTGAACACATCGAACCGGTCCGGCGACGCTGGATGGAGACGGCAAACGCGGCGGCCGGCGAGGAACTCGCTGAACGCTATGAGGACCTCTCCGCTCTGCTTAAAGTGCACCTGCGCCGCGAAGTCACTGAGGTGATGCCCGTGGTGGACAGGGTGTTGAGCGAAAAGGAAATGGACGCGGTCGGTCAGCACGGGATCGAACAGTTCGACAAGAAGTTTTTGGTGGGCTACCTCGGGATGATGATGGCCACGAACCCTCCGGACGACCGAAAGGCTTTCTTCAAGGAAATCCCTGCGCCGGTCCGACTTGCCTACCGCCTCGTGGGGCGCCGAATGTATCGGCGACAATATTCGACGCTGTTTCCCGGGCGCAAAATCCCGGAAACACTTTAGTCTGTTCGTGGGCATCTGCACGGCTCCCCTTCCGGTGGCCGCGGCCTTCAACCGATGCGCCGGGCGAGCTGCAGGTTGCGGATGAGTTCCTCGCGGCTCTGACCGTCCACATGGTGGCGCCACATCGGTGTTCCGGGAGCGCTGCGCCACGATTCGCTCAGGGGACTGTTGTCAACGGCGTCAAATCCGAGATCGCCGTAGAAGCGGCTGACCACTTCGACGGCGTCCGGATAGTCGCTCGAGACAACCAGCGCCTTCCGGTCAGGAGCACCGGCCGGCCTTGCCAGCCGGATCACCGCCGGCAGCGCATCGCCGGGGACTCGGATCTCGGAGCGCCCGTGGAACTGGACGTGGCTGAACGCCTTAACGAGCTTCGAGGCGGGCAGCTGTTCCTGGCGCAGCTCATGAATGGTCTGGCGGCCGGAGTCGACCTCCGGATAGTTTCCGTCGCGCCAGACCATGTAGTTGTTGTTATCGATCACGACCTTTCCCTCGAGTTCATCGACCGGCAGTGTGCTGTCGGGGGAGTAGGGGAAGGCTAGGACAGCGAAGTCAGCTGCGGCTGCGGCGTCGGCGGTGTAGGCAGCCCGGGCCCGCGGACCCAGCTCACTGATCAGGCTCTCCAGGGTCTCGGGACCGCGCGAATTGGCGATGACGACGTCGTAACCTGCGGCGATGGCCGCACGGGCCAGGGTGCTTCCGGCTTGGCCGGCGCCAAGTATGCCGATGGTGGTCATGAGCGTTTCTCCTCAGTTGTCCCGTTCACGGCGTCAGCCTACGTGTTTCGGCGCAGGCGTGGTCCGGCGGGCCCTGGACCCTCCCGCAACCGAGGCAGGGGCGGAAGACTGGTTGGCGGCACGCGTTTTGAGGCCGATCATGTCAACCGTGGTGACGAGAAGGCGGGGGAGCATCGTGGCACGCGTCCTTGTCACCGGGTCAACTGACGGCATTGGGCGGTCGACTGCCATGAGGCTCCTCGAGCAGGGGCACGACGTCGTCGTCCACGCGCGGACACCGGCTCGGCTGAGCGCCGTTCAGGATCTCATTGAGCGAGGTGCCGGGGAGGTTGTCGGTGACCTGAGTCGTTTGCCCGAAGTCCGTGAGTTTGTGGCGCAGGCGAACGGGCTGGGACGGTTCGATGCCGTCATCCACAACGCCGGGACTATGAACGGCTCGTCGGTCCTGCCCGTCAATGTGGTGGCCCCGTATGTACTCACTGCGGAAATGGAACGCCCGGGGCGCCTGATCTATCTCAGCAGCGGCATGCACCATGGCGGGCCTCCCGACCTTGCCGGCATCGACTGGAGCGGCAGCCGCGCGACGCGCTCCTACTCCAACTCGAAGCTGTTCGTCACCACGCTCATGGCTGCGGTGGCACGATTGTGGCCGGACGTGCTGGCACACGCCCTCGACCCGGGGTGGGCGCCGACAAGGATGGGCGGGCCCAGCGCGCCCGACGATCTGAGCCTGGCCGACGTCACCCAGGTCTGGCTTGCGACAACGGAGGACCCCGCTGCCATGGTGAGCGGCCGGTACTGGTTCCACCAGGAGCCCCGGGCTCCGCATCCCGCGGTGCCTGATGAGGGTTTTCAGAATGATCTGTTGGCTTCCCTCGCCGCGTATACCGGCGTCGCGCTCGCGGGCCCATGATCCGAGGCGGGCTATTCACCGTGAACTGCGATACTTGCCCGCGTCCGGGCCTGGCCTCTCGTGCTTCCGCACTATGGGCCTGAGGATTTCGGCTGCAGCCCCCTCAACAGCTGGGTGGTCCAGGGTGAGGATCTCGGGATCGTCGTCCACGGTCAGCGAGGACCAGTCCCACAGGCCGACCGAAGCCCGCTGGGACCCGTAGAAGGACCACCACGAGACGCCGTCGTGCTGATTCGATTCGTAAATGCTGCGCGCCCACTCTCTGGTCACTGCGTATTCGCGAGTGATGACCTGGCTGGGGCGAAGCCCCAAGTCCAAAAGCACGCGCGGATCGTCCAGATCAAGCACCCGCGGCGTGCCCGTGTATTTCACCAGGGCTTTCCGGCTGCCGGCAGGCGCCGCCCGAGGAACGTCCAGGACCCCCTGCGCCCACGTCGGGAACCGCCCCGGGGCTTCTGCGACTGCCGCCTCGGGATGCGATCCGACGTACAGCACCCGGTACTCCGCCGCCGGATCATCCACCCTGCCGTTTCCCTGATCCGGCCACACGAACAGGGGATGGCCGTTCTCGGTCGCGTCTGTGGCCGCGGGATCCCAGTTCAGGACACGGTAGAACTCCATCTAGGCGAACGCGCCCTGCGCATACGCCTTCATGGCCTCGATGAGCCGGCCGGGCCCTTCCTGCGCAAAAACATCGATCGGCCGCGCCCGCAGAAAAGGATCCTGACCCTCAAGCCACAGTGCGGCCTGTTCCGGTGTGAAGGTTGCCAGCAGGTGTCCGACGAGCGTGTCCAGGTCCGCGAGCTTGGCCCGGTTGGTCTCCGAAGGGCGGTCGACGCCGGTTGCCCACCGGCCCGGCCCGTCCTGTGAAACCCCGAGAAGCTTGGCGGTGACGTTGTTGCCCAGTGCGTCGACGACCCTGCGCGCGACTGCTTCAGGACCATAGGCGCCGGCATCCTTGATTGATTTCACCTGGACGCTCCCGGCTGCTGGCTTACGCCCGCGCTTGGTTCTGCCCGGAGTAGCGACGGCGGTTCCCTTGGGCAAGACGCCGTGGCCCTTGATGATCTGGACGTCCACGCCGCCGATACGGACCGTGCCGCTGAATTCCTCGGCTGCGCTCATGGCCACAGTAAGTGTTTGGGAGCGAGCGCGGCAAGAGGGCCGCACCGCCCATCGAGGTGGGTTCCTAGCTTTAGTCGGCAGGCATCTGATCTGTCGAGACGTAGCGCCGGGGATCGTCCGAAAGGGCATCTCGCGGGAACTCAATCCAATCAGGCTCTGTAGCCCCGTCACCGACGCTGAATACCCGCCAGCCGACTCCTGGGATCGAGGCTCTGGTACATGCCGTCAGGAGAGACGTCCCCAGGCAGCCGTCACAACCCTCGCTACCTACACGGGGTGAGACGCTATAGGCCGTCCCCGTCACACCCCGACCCCCAATTGAGCCCCAACCCGCGGCACAGCGTAGCCTTGACCTGTGAAAACCTTCGAAGACCTCTTTGCAGAGCTGAGCGAGAAAGCGCAGAACCGCCCCGCCGGTTCGCGCACGGTGACCGAACTCGAGTCGGGCGTTCACGGCATCGGAAAGAAGATTGTCGAGGAAGCCGCCGAAGTCTGGATGGCCGCCGAGTACGAATCCGAAGCCGAATGCGCCGAAGAAATCTCCCAGCTGCTCTACCACCTGCAGGTACTCATGCTCGCCAAAGGCATGACCCTCGAGGACGTCTACAAGCATCTCTAGCCGCGCGCTGAACCAGCGCGTGGCCCCGCCGGCAACCTCACCCCAACCTCAGTGACTTCCAGCGAAAGATGCCTCCCATGCTCCGTGTAGCCGTCCCCAACAAGGGATCCCTCTCCGAATCCGCCTCCGCCATGCTCTCCGAAGCGGGCTACCGCCAGCGCCGCGACAGCCGCGAACTGGTCCTGGTGGATCCGGACAACGACATTGAATTCTTCTTCCTCCGCCCCCGCGACATCGCCGTCTACGTCGGCGCCGGAACGCTCGACGTCGGCATCACCGGCCGCGACCTGTTCCTGGACGCCGAGGTGGACGCGGAGGAGCTGATGAACCTGGGCTTCGCCAAGTCCACCTTCCGCTTCGCCGGACCGGCAGGCGACTTTACCGCCATCGAGGAGCTCGAGGGCAAGCGCCTGGCCACCAGCTACGACGCACTGCTGCGCAACTACCTGACGGACCGCGGCATCAACGCCTCGGTGGTACGGCTTGACGGCGCCGTGGAGTCTTCGGTGCGCCTCGGCGTCGCCGACGCGATCGCCGACGTCGTCGAAACCGGAACCACGCTGCGCGCCGCCGGCATGGAAATCTTCGGCGAGCCGATCCTGAAGTCCGAGGCCATCCTGATCGGCCGCCGCGGGGAAAACCCCGCCGGCGTCGACGTCCTGATCCGCCGCCTGCGCGGCGTCCAGGTGGCGCACCAGTACGTAATGATGGACTACGACGTGCGCCGCGAACTCGTCGACCAGGCGGCAGCCCTGACACCGGGCCTGGAATCGCCCACCGTCTCACCCCTGCAGGACAGCGGCTGGGTGGCCGTGCGCTCCATGATCAGAAAATCCGACACGAACCGGATCATGGACGAGCTCTACGACCTGGGCGCCCGCGCCATCCTCGTGAGCACCATCCACGCCTGCCGGATCTAGGGGAGGACCACCATGAGTGTTGCGATCCGCGTCATTCCTTGCCTGGACGTCGACGCCGGCCGCGTGGTCAAGGGCATCAATTTCGAGGGCCTGCGCGACGCCGGAGACCCCGTGGAGCTGGCGCACCGCTATGACCGCGCCGGAGCCGACGAGCTGACCTTCCTGGACGTCACGGCATCCTCGGGCAACCGCGACAACGTGTTCGACGTCGTCTCCCGGACCGCCGAGGAAGTCTTCATTCCGCTGACCGTGGGCGGGGGAGTGCGCGGCATCGCCGACGTCGACCGGCTGCTGCGCTCCGGCGCGGACAAGGCCTCGATCAACTCGGCCGCCGTCGCCCGCCCGGACGTCATCGACGAGATCACCCGCCACTTCGGTTCGCAGGTGCTGGTGCTCTCCGTGGACGCACGGCGAACGCACGACGGCGCCACGCCGTCGGGTTTCGAAATCACCACGCACGGCGGCCGCCGGGGCACAGGGATCGACGCCGTCGCCTGGGCCCGCGAGGCAGCGGACCGGGGCGTGGGGGAGATCCTGCTGAACTCCATCGACGCCGACGGCACCCGCGAGGGCTTCGACCTGGAAATGATTCGGGCCGTCCGCGCGGCAGTAAAGGTGCCGCTGATCGCCTCCGGCGGTGCCGGCGTGCCCGAGCACTTCCCGGCCGCCGTGATCGCCGGGGCCGACGCCGTCCTGGCCGCCTCGGTCTTCCACTTCGGGCCCGACGATGCCATCGCCAAGGTCAAGCAGGCCATCCGCGACGCCGGGTTCGCTGTCCGCTGACGTTTGCCGGAAACGTTCCGACGAACGCGAGTACAGCGATGGGGGGAGCAGCTAGGCCCTTGAGGCCACGAAAATCTGGGCCGGCCCCGTGAACGTGGCTGTTACGGGGTCCCCGGCGTACAAGATCTTCGCTCCGGGCTCCAGATCCGTTGTGACCTCATCTACGGTGATGGCGGCGGGTTCCATCGCGGCGAGCACTACGCTGAACGGTCCCAGCCGGGCGGGCTTCGGATCATCCCCTACGACCACCCGCCGCAGGTCCAGATCGTCGCTCCAGAGCGGAATGCGCTGCTCGCCGTCGTCGACGTCGGCAACAGGCAGGGGAGAAGGCTGCGGCTGTCCGTCGCCCGTCAGGACCTGGAGCTCGCAGAGGTCCACGCGCTCCTTGGTCAAGCCTGCCTGCAGCGCATTATCGGAGTGGCCCATCACCACTGCTGCTTGGCCGGACAGATAGGTATGCAGGCACCCGGGGGGTATCACGGCTACCTGCCCGGGATCCAGCTGGATCAGCTGCATGCAGACGGCCAGCAGGACGCCCCGGTCGTCTGGGAAAATCGGCTGCAGCCGGCGTACTACGGCGGCCGCCTCGGCGGCCGGTCCCTCAACGTCCCGGATCCGGTGCACCGCGTCGGCTGTTTCCCGCAGTGCGGCGGCCTTTTCATGAGAGCTCATGCGCAACACTGAGTGGATGGCGGTCTCATGGCGGAAGGAGAGATAGGAACGCAGCCAGGGCAGTTCCAGGCCGGAAGCGATGGCCTGAAGCTCTTCCGTGCTCCTTTCCCCGGCAAGCACGCGCAGGGGCGTGAGGGCCACGGCTACCTCACACTTCGGGTTGCGGTCCTTGTAGTTCCGGTTTCCGGCGCCCAGCGGCACGCCCCGGGCCTGTTCCCGGACGAAACCCGCCAGCGCCTGCTCCCAACGCGGGTGCAGCATGATCGGCGGCGGAACATCGGCGTCCAAGATCTGAAGGCGGAAGGGAAACGGAGAGCCGGTTCCGGCGTCCGCATGGGGGACTGCGACAGGTTGGTCCCCGGCAAACCGCTCCAGTGTTTGCCGGAAGGTCGCGGGATCCCAATCAATGAGCAGGCCGCGCGAGGCCGAGGGTGAAGAACGGCGAGCGGCTGCTCCGGAACTGGAGCGGACAGAATCGGCACGGACAAAAGTCACTTACATCACCAATACGGGGCACATACGAAGCTATTAGGGACCGCAGGGTCCCACATGCGGAAAACGCGTTCTTAATTATAGGCATTACCGTCCGGACAGGAACTGGTTGCTGATCCCCCTTGTCAGGCAGGTGCTGCCGGCCGGACCGGAGCGCCGCTGTTGCTCCGGGTCGGCGTCCGGGCTCGAAGCGGGCCGGATCCGCCGTCGTCGCCCCCTGCGGAAATAAATAGCGCAGGATCGGACTTGTGCCTTAGGTGCCCTATGGCACTGTTACCCCACAGCTTGGAGAAATATGACTACCGCACGCGCTTACGCAGCCCCCTCCGCCACCGATCCGCTGGTTCCCACCACGATCGAACGCCGCGAGGTCGGCCCGCATGACGTCCTCATCGACATTGCCTATGCCGGTGTCTGCCACTCGGACATCCACACCGTCCGCGGCGAATGGGGACCCATCGCGTACCCGCAGGTTGTCGGCCACGAAATCGTGGGCACCGTGGCCGAGGTTGGTGCGGATGTCACCGCGCACAAGGTCGGCGACCGTGTGGGCGTTGGCTGCATGGTCAACTCGTGCCGGGAATGTGAAAACTGCCTCGCCGGCATGGAGAACTACTGCCTGAACGGAAATACCGGCACCTACACTGCCGTGGACCGCGACGGCAGCATCACGCAGGGCGGGTATTCCACCGCCATCGTGGTGGTCGAGGACTTCGTCCTGAGCGTGCCCGAGAGCATCCCGTACGAAGCCGCGGCTCCGCTGCTCTGCGCCGGCATCACCACCTACTCGCCCCTCGCCCACTGGAACGCGGGACCGGGCAAGAAGGTCGCCGTCGTCGGCATGGGCGGACTCGGACACATGGGTGTCAAGATCGCCGCTGCCATGGGCGCCGAAGTGACGGTCCTGTCCCAGTCGTTGAACAAGCAGGAAGACGGCCTCCGTTTCGGTGCCGAGCACTACTACGCCACCAGCGACGCGGGCACGTTCGAGAAGCTCGCGAACACCTTCGACCTGATCATCAACACTGTCAGCGCCCCCGTGGACATGCAGCAGTACCTGTCCCTGCTCCGCCTGGACGGAACGATCGTGAACGTCGGCGCCCCGCCCGAGCCGCTGCCGGTCTCGGTCTTCGCCCTCATGGGCAACCGCCGCTCGTTCGCATCTTCGGGCATCGGCAGCATCGCCGAGACCCAGGAAATGCTGAACTTCTGCGCGGAGCACAACATCGCCCCCGAGATCGAGCTCATCAAGGCCGAGGACATCAACACCGCCTACGAGCGTGTGCTGAAATCCGACGTCCGCTACCGGTTCGTCATTGACGCGGTGACCATCTAATTTCTTAGAGTTAAAGGCACCCTGTCGGTTGGCGGGGTGCCTTTTGCGTTCAACCCGGAATAGATGGTCCGACGACGCCTGCGCCCTTTGCAGACCCGCACGTGATCTGGTGTGGCCTCACACCGGAACACGACATGGGTGGTGCTGCGCGGTGCCGCTTCCGGGAACGGTGCGCCGGACCGCCATGTAGAGCGAGAGTACGCCGGCTGCGGTCGTAGATGTTCCTGGAGTGGCGTTCTAGCCGTTGGTTGTTTCCTGTTGGCTTTATCCGCTCGGATTGATAGTTTGTCCTTCCACCAACGGGAATGGCAGGTTATGGAAACTGACTTTGAGAAAGCCGCTACCGATGAGGGTGCAGCAACTGGTTTTGTTTTTGCTACCTTTGTTGGTAACGGCCCAGCGGGGGAAACCCTGAACCTGTTTTATTCACCGGACGGGAAAACGCTGTTCGGCGGGGACAATAACCCGGTATATGTTCCGGCCGATGGTGGCGGACTCCGGGACCCGTCAATCCTGTATTGGAATGATCGTTGGTATGTGGCTTACACCACTACGGACGGCCGGAATAAAAACTTCGCCATTGCATCGAGCTCCACAGGACACCCCGGGTCGTGGAGTCTACTGACCAAGGTTTCCGTTGCCGCCGCGCCCGGACTCGTCAAAGCGTGGGCGCCGGAACTGGTGGTGGACGGCAATGACGTTTACGTGTTCTTCAGCCGGATTACGTCCGCAAACGTGGGCGATATGTACTATGTCAAGGCGGCCAATGCCGCCTTGACCGCCTGGAGCACTCCCGTTGCCGTTACCTTTGCGAACGAGCCCGCGAGTTACATTGACGGTGTACCGATCAGGGGAACCGACGGGCAATGGTATCTGTTCTATTCCACAGGCAACAGCATTGACCGGGCCGCGGGCGAGACCATCACGGGCCCCTGGAGAACCGATCGTTCAGGCAACTGGGCCGGGTGGGGAAGCGGTATCGAGGGACCTGCCATTTTGAAGGATGGGGACACATACCGGATGTATTTTGACCGGTACGTAAACAATCTGGGGCTGCACTGGAGCGAAGCCGCCAGCCTCAACGGACCGTGGTCCCCAGCAACCAAGGTGGTGACCGCTCCCTATGTCCTCCAGAGGGGCCAGACCATCCGGCATGGAAGCGTCTATGCGCTTTCCTCACCCATGGCCCGGAACAAGATGATTGCGGCTCTTGCCATGCCGGTTACCGGCGGCAATCATTCGGAGTGGCAGAATCCCCCAGGGGTACCGATCCCAAAGGGCAGGCCTACCGTTATGAGCTGGGTGGTTCCCGACGAATCCGAAAGCGTGAACCCGAACTTGGTTGCCTTTGAGGACGGCGGAACGTTCACCTTGAATGAGTACTGCAATTACGCGATTGTCATGACCGCCGCAGCCATCGGAGTTACGGGCGTAACACGTTCGTTCATTGAGATGATCAGTGAAGATGGTAGAACCATTCATATGCGGCAGGCTGGGGGCGCGGAGGACGTTTTCTCGTTCAGCATGGCGACGTTCAAGCCGCGCGCCGCCGGTGAAAGAGTCCGGTTCCGGATTTATTTGAACTGGACCGGCTCGCAAACCACTGCAGCCGTCCCGGTCCGGGTTCGGTTTACCAAAATCGCAAGAATCTAAAGGCGAAGGAAGGTAGCCCTAGGCGCCAGCTCGGGTAGTCCAATAGCTGATGCTGCCCAGGAAGCCTGGCTCTCCGTTGTCCAGTACGAGCTAGAAGGGATATAGCCACTAGCGCGAATTTCTTTTCAGACCGGCCGGTGGCCGTGATTTCCGGATAGCGTCGCGAAACCGACTAGCGGCTTGGTCGGGGTAAACGAAGACCCAGTGCGCAAGAATAAGGATTACGTGAAAATCGCGGTCCTCATCCGAGGCATTCTTTATGCCGAACCCCTGTTGTTATGGAGAGTGGAGTAGCCGTGGCGAAGTACATCGACGATGCGGTACGAAGTATGTCCCGATTCGCAGAATTGCTCTCGCTGGTAGGTCTCCCGGAGTTGGGTCACGGCTATAAAAATGAGGCACAAAAAATCGAGTGTGACGGATCAGAACCAGCCGTGGCTGAAACACGAGAGTGGATTAGGGAAACCTTCAGATACCAAGGAAGCGGCAGCATTCCCGATCGATATGTTGCCAAACAGGACGGTTCGGCAGATCTTCCCCTGACCTCCGAATATCACGAGTTGATAAAGGCTCTCGGAACCTTCGTGGAGGGACGTTAGGCGAGCAGTCATCGTGCGATTCGTGCCGTTCAAACCGGTGTGCTGTGGGGTGTCATTGGTTCAGCAGCAGCAAGGCAATTTAGAGAGTGAAGGCAACTGGCAGTCCCGATGGAGTAATCAGTGAGCCGGACTTCCAAATCGGGGTCATCGTCGATTTGATCGAGTGGTGGGGCATCGGGCCCGCTCATCGGGGGGAACGTAGAAATAAGCTCCTTGTAAAACTCCCGAAAGCCCGGGGTGGTTACAGGGACGTCGTCATAGGAGTGGCTCTCGGACCAGCTCGCTCATCCCACCAGGCGGAAAAATCCGCATCCGTCACACTGTCCGGGTCAAACGCCAAGATCTCGTAGGTCAGGGCAGTGGAGACTACAGCACGAGCCAGGAACGCCTTGGCGCCGGTACGGGCCGCCTGGTCCCTGTACTAAGGGGGCTTTCCAGTCGACCTATAATTGCACCATGGCATATCTGCGTCCCGAAGGCGCCCTCTACGCGCAACCGCCCGTCCCGCATCAGCAAGGAGCCGCACTGTGAGCGGGGGACTGGTCGCCCTGCTGGACGACGTCGCTGCCCTGGCCCGCATCGCCGCCGCATCGGTCGATGACATCGCTGCCGGAGCTGCGAAAGCAGGGGCCAAGGCCGCCGGCGTCGTCATTGACGATGCCGCCGTGACCCCCCAGTACGTATCCGGTGCCGACCCGTCCCGTGAACTCCCGATGATCAAGAAGATCTTCTGGGGCTCGCTGCGGAACAAGCTGCTGATCATCCTGCCGGCACTGTTGCTGATCAGCGCCTTCATTCCCGTTGTGATCCCGTTCATTCTCATGCTCGGCGGCACGTACCTCTGCTACGAGGGCGCGGAGAAGGTCTGGCACAAGTTCTTTGGCCATCATGAGGACAAGGCGGCGCCGGCGGTGGAGCGGGGTCCCGACGCCGAGTCCAAAGTGGTCAAGGGAGCCATCACCACCGACTTCATCCTGTCCTGCGAGATCATGGTCATCTCCATGAACGAGGTGGGCGACGCGTCCATCTGGGTCCGCGCGATCATCCTCGTGGTGGTGGCTATTGCGATCACGATTCTGGTCTATGGGGCCGTTGGGCTGATCGTCAAGATGGATGACATTGGCCTGCATCTGGCGAAAAAGGAGTCAGCAGGCTCCCAGCGCCTCGGCGGACTCCTGGTGAAGGGAATGCCCGCCGTGCTGGCGGCCATCACCTTGGTGGGAACCGTCGCCATGCTCTGGGTGGGCGGCCACATCATGCTGGTAGGCGCGTCCGACCTCGGCTGGCACGCGCCGTACGACCTGGTCCACGCACTGGAGCACCCGGTGGCAGGACTCGCTGTTGTGGGCGGGTTCCTGGGCTGGCTCGTGAACACGCTTTGCTCGGCCATCGTCGGACTGGCCTGGGGCCTGGTTGTCATGGCGATCCTGCACCCGCTGATGAAGGTTCTGCCGTTCGGCAAGAAGGACGGGAAGGAAGACGGTGACGCCAGGGCGGCAGCCGCCGGGCACCGTCAGAAGAAATCCGACACCGATCCGGCCGGCTAAACTTTGCGGTCCGCCCGGACACCCGGATAAAGCAATAAGGCCCCGCTTCCCTTTGTCTTCAAGGGAGGCGGGGTCTTTCCATTGGTGACGGGGATGTGAGCCGTTTCGATACCCGCACCAAGCCGATCAGAGATCAGCCGCGTGCTGTCCCACGCGTTGCGCCATGCTCCGGAGGAATACGGACTGGAGCTGGAGACGGAAGGCTGGGCGCCCGTCGGGGATGTCATTCCTGCTCTGCGGCTGATGGGTCCTGAGTGGGCCGTTGACGGGAAGGTGCTCCATCCCTCCCTCGGCTTTATCGGTTCCGGCAGGCACCGAAGAATAAGAGGCTGGAAGGTCAGGTCCAACCCGCCGCAATGTTGTCCTGCACGCCGATAACTTTAGGCGCGGGTATTCTGCGGGACATGGCTTACGACATCTTGGCATTTGATCCCGGCAGCGTGACAGATGCGGACTTCCC
Source organism: Arthrobacter sp. zg.Y820 (assembly GCF_030125555.1). NCBI lineage: Bacteria > Bacillati > Actinomycetota > Actinomycetes > Micrococcales > Micrococcaceae > Arthrobacter > Arthrobacter sp. zg.Y820. The sequence goes on along the minus strand of NZ_JASKLX010000010.1, from coordinate 75,656 downwards.
GGTGTGGTGGGATAAACAATTGGAGTGGTTGGAAGGTCATTCTTACGACGACGCATCCGTGACAACTCCAGCATTGAAGGAGTTTTACAAAGGGCTTATTCAGACGTTTCCTCCGATGAACGGACCCCATTCCCCGACGAATGAGGAAATCGGCGCAAATGCGGATCTGGAAGATCGGCTGACTGATTACTCGATCGGAACAACCGTGGTTTATGGTGCATTTGCCTGGAGCCAAGATGCGATGGCGAGGCTTCTTTTTACTTCGCTGGCTGCAAAGCATGGTGTTGCCGTCGCTTTGGTCAGCGGTCCGGTGGCTCGAAGTCTTTCCTCCTCAGCCGCCGCTTCCTCAAACTCCTCCGCGAAGAAGCGCGCCGTGGCTGGGTTGGTGGCAGGGTCGCCGCTGCGGGCGACGTAGTGCTCTTCACGTCCTGATTCAAAAGAAAACCGCAAAAGAATGTCCCAATTGCGCGGCCAGCCGTTCGGCCAGGTCCTTTCCGTCAGCGAAGTATTGCCGTTCCCCGAGCAGGTACATGGTCATGGGAAGAAACCACACTGCAGCCGTCAGGTTAAAGGTGATGAGCGCGCTTCGTATCTGTTCCTTCCACGCACCCGCCGAGATGGCAGAAAGTGCTCGTCTCAGCGCTGAGAAGGGCACTTTCTGCCATCTCGCTTGGGGGAGAGGAGAGGAGGGGGAGCAAAACCCTAAAGCCCGATATCGGCACTCTCCAGCAGAGCGACGGCGTCGGGCTGGCCCTCGAACATCACCAGGGCCTGCTTGGTGCGGCCGTGGGCGTGCATCAGCAGCTCACCCGGCTCGCCGATAATCGCCACTGAGACCGGAGCGCGTTTGGCCACATGCCGGGGACCGTCGGGCCGGACCAGGACAATGCCCAGATCCACACCCCGGTACAGGAGCGCGGCGCGCTTGATCAGGTCCGCCCACAGGGCATCGGAATAATCGGCGTCCAGGGCGCGCGGAGCCCAGCGGTCACCGGCGCGGCGCACGTCTTCGGTGTGGACGAAGTACTCAACCAGGTTGGCGCTGTTGTCCAGGGCCTTCATGTGCATGGGGGACAGGCGCGGCGGACCGGAACGGAAGGCCCGAACCAGCTTGGCATAACCCTCAACGGTGGACGCCTTGGCGGCGGTCTCCTCCATGGCCTTGTCCGTCTTGGCGGCGAAGGGCTTCAGGAAGAAACCCAGGGCGGCGGCCGGGCGGTGCTCCCGCAAATAGAGGTGGGCTGCCAGGTCTTTGGTCAGCCAACCTTCGCACAAAGTGGGTGCTTGAGGACCGGCCGCAAGCAACGTTTCGGCCAGGACTTCACGGGAGGGTTGTACAAATCGCATCACTGCTGAAACTAGCACGTTAAGCGTCTTTTGGCGCGGGTGACGGGCACAGGGAATGCCCCACAGCCAAACGCACTAGAATCGATGGGATGGCTTCCCTAATCTCTCCCCCCGAATTCCCGCAGGCACCCGGCCTGGATCCCGCGATTTCCGCCGCCCTGAAGCGCGACGACGCCGGGCTGGTGGCCGCCGTCGTCCAGCAGCACGACACCGGCGAGGTGCTGATGCTCGGCTGGATGGACGACGAAGCGCTGCACCGGACCCTGACGACGGGACGGGTGACTTTCTGGTCCCGTTCCCGGCAGGAATACTGGCGCAAGGGGGACACCTCCGGCCACGTCCAGTGGGTCAAGTCGGTGGCGCTGGACTGCGACGGCGATGCCCTGCTGGTCCGCGTGGACCAGGTCGGCGCAGCCTGCCACACCGGAACCCGCACCTGCTTTGAGGGCCGCGACCTTCCGGTCCTGGCCCCCACTGAATCCCAGAGCACGGAATCCCAGAGCACCGACGCTGGAATTCGCCAAGGCACCACGGACCCGGAGAACTAGCCCGGAATTCCGCGCCGCCATCCACACGTAGCCAGCCCCGCGCTGGAGCGCTGACCGGAAAGAAACCAGACACATGCAGGATCTTGGAGTTATCCGTCCCGGCCTCGAGGAATTCCGGGCACTGGCAGCCGAACACCGGGTGGTGCCTGTGCACGTGAGCGTGCTGGCCGACGCCCACACGCCGATCGGCATTTACCGCAAGCTCACCGCGGGCGCCCCGGGAACCTTCCTGATGGAATCCGCGGCCGCCGGCGGCGTCTGGTCCCGGTACTCCTTCATCGGCGCCTCCTCCCGGGCCACCCTGACCACGCACGACGGCGAGACCCACTGGCTGGGCGAACCGCCGGCCGGAGTGCCGCTGGACGGAAACCCCGTTGAGGCGATGGCCCGCACCATCGAACTGCTGCAGACCGAGCGGCTGGACGGCGTACCGCCGTTCACCTCCGGGCTGGTGGGCTTTGTCGGCTGGGAAACCGTGCGCCGCTGGGAGAAACTGCCCAACCCGCCCGTGGATGACCTGGACCTGCCGGAACTGGCCATGAACCTGGTCTCGGACATGGCGGTCCATGACAATTCCAACGGCACGGTGATGCTGGTGGCCAACGCCATCAACTTCGACGGCTCCAATGAGCGCGTGGACGAGGCCTGGCACGACGCCGTGGCCCGCGTGAACTCAATGCTGCAGCGTCTGGCCGAACCCACGCCGCAGCCGGTCTCGGTGCTGCGCGGCGGCACCGTTGACCTGTCCACGCTGACCGGCGGCGTCAAGGAATCCTGGCCCAAGCCGGAGTACACGAAGGCCGTGCAGCGCGGCAAGGAAGCCATCGTGGACGGCGAGGTCTTCCAGGTGGTCATCTCTCGCCGGTTCGAAATGGACTGCGGCGCCTCGCCGCTGGACGTCTACCGGGTCCTGCGCAACACCAACCCGAGCCCGTACATGTACCTGTTCAACTTCGAGGACTCCCGCGGCAACCCGTTCGCCGTCGTCGGCTCCTCGCCGGAAGCGCTGGTGACCGTTACCGGCAGCGAAGTGATCACGCATCCGATCGCCGGATCCCGGCCGCGCGGCAAGGGCGCCGAAGCGGACCGCGCGCTGGCCGAGGAGCTGCTCGCGGACGAGAAGGAGCGCGCCGAGCACCTGATGCTGGTGGACCTGGCCCGCAACGACCTCTCCAAGGTCTGCCGCCCCGGCAGCGTTGACGTCACCCAGTTCATGGAAGTGGAGCGGTTCAGCCACATCATGCACCTGGTCTCCACGGTGGTGGGTGAACTCTCGCCGCAGCGCAGCGCCTACGACGTCCTGGCCGCCACGTTCCCGGCCGGAACCCTTTCCGGCGCCCCCAAGCCGCGCGCCCTGCGCCTGCTGGACGAGCTGGAGCCGCACCGCCGGGGCATCTACGGCGGAGTTGTCGGCTATCTCGACTTCGCCGGAGACATGGACATGGCGATCGCCATCCGGTCGGCGCTGCTGCGGGACGGCAAGGCCTTTGTGCAGGCAGGCGGCGGGATCGTCGCGGATTCGGACCTCGAAGCCGAAGCCCAGGAAACGGTCAACAAGGCGGCGGCACCGCTGCGCGCAGCCCTGATCGCCGGCAGCCTGGACACCGTCGCCGGCGAGCCGCCCGCCACTTCCTTCTCACGGCAGCCCCAGTCTTCAACCCAGCCCCAGTCTTCAACCCAGCCCAATCGCTAATGCAGCCCAATCGCTAATGCAGCACCAACACCCAGAGCAGGAAGTACAGCAGTGAGCACACCCATGAAGAGGTGGCAGCGCAAGGGAACCGTCATCATGGCGGCGGTGCTCTTCGGCATCGCAGCCTTTGCCACCACCACGCGCACCTGGCTGAACGTGCAGTTGCCGCGGACGGCCGTCCAGACCCCGGACCTGGCCGTTTCCGGTTCTGACGCCGCCACCGCCGTGACGGCGTTCGCCGTCGTGGCGATCACGGCCGGGCTGGCCGCCTCCATCGCCGGTCCCATCGCCCGCTGGATCGTCAGCGTCATCCTGCTGGTCTCCGGCGTGGGCGTGGCCGTCGCCAGCTACACAGTGATCAGCGATCCCGAACAGGGCGCCGCCGGCGCCATCGGCCAGGCGATCGGCGTCAGCGGCGGCGACGGCACCGTTGTCACGCTGACCGCGCTGCCCTGGGCCGCACTGGTCTGCGGAATCCTGATCGCCCTCACCGGCATCTGGCTCGCCATCGCCAGCCGCGGCTGGAAGTCCTCCCGCCGCTATGCGCCCGCTCCGGCGCCGGCGGCGGACGAGGCCTCGGCAGCCAACTTGCCCGGCACGACGACGGCTGGAGCCGCCACTCCGTCCGGCGGCTCCAGCCCCGCCAACCCTTCGAACCCCTCCGGCGCCGCGGCGGGGCAGGAACCGGTTGACGAGATCGACAGCTGGGACCGGCTGACCCGCGGGGACGACCCCACCAACTACCGCTGACCCCGGGCCGGGCCGGCGGATCCCGGAACCGGCCGACCCGGGCGCAATGTGAAAGAGTTTCCGCCAGTCAATGGCAGAATGGAAACAGATTCGTTTAGAGGAGAATTATCATGGGCGCAAACGCCACTGACAGCAACGTTGACATCAAGCCGGAAAACTCGGCCCAGAGCCACGCCAGCATCCACGATGAGACCATCGGCCACGGCAATACCCCTGCCGCCTGGACCTGCGTCCTGATCATGATCGTCGGCGCCGGAATCTCCAGCTTCGGCTACATCATTGCCAGCGTGCTGTGGTTCTGCATCGGCCTGGGCGTCATCGCCGTTGGCCTGCTCGTCGGCTTCATCATGCGGAAGGCCGGCTACGGCGTAGGCGGCTCGAAGCTCTCCAACAACGGTCACTAAGTGAGCGTTCTGGACGACATCGTCGCCGGCGTTGCCGAGGATCTCGAGGCACGCCGGCGCACGGTTCCGCTGGAGCAGATGCAGGAGCGCGCCCGTGCGGCAGCTCCCGCCCTGGACGCATTCGCCGCGCTGGGCGGGAACGACTCTGCGCGCAGCGAACTGCACGTCATCGCCGAGGTCAAGCGCAGCAGCCCCTCCAAGGGCGCGCTGGCCGCGATCACTGATCCGGCCTCGCTGGCCGCCAGCTACGAAGCCGGCGGGGCAGCGGTGATCAGCGTGCTCACCGAGCAGCGCCGCTTCGGCGGTTCCCTCGCAGACTTCGACGCCGTCCGGTCGGCCGTGAACATTCCGCTGCTGCGCAAGGACTTCACGGTTGATGAATACCAGATCTGGGAGGCGCGGGCGCACGGCGCCGACCTGGTGCTGCTGATCGTCGCCGCCCTGGACGATGCCCGGCTGAAGACTTTCCTGGCGCTCACCCATGACCTGGGCATGAACGCCCTCGTGGAAACGCACACGGCCGAGGAAATCGAGCGTGCCGTGGCCGTTGGCGCCAAAATCATCGGCGTGAACGTGCGCAACCTGAAAACCCTTGACGTTGACCGTTCGGTCTTCGCGGCGCTGGCGGGCAGCATCCCCGCCGCCGCCGTCGTCGTCGCCGAATCGGGTGTGCGGGACGCGGCCGACGTCGTGCACTACGCCTCGGAGGGCGCCAACGCCGTCCTCGTGGGCGAAGCCCTCGTGCGGCACAACAATCCCGCCGCCACCATCGCCGAGTTCACCCGGACCGGCCGGGACGCGCTGGCCGCCCGCGTGCACGGCAAAGGCTGACAAGAACGCAACAATTCCCTGTCCGGACGGCCCGCCGCCCGGACCAAAGCAGGACAGGAACCAGCCCCATGACCGGGAATCCGGAACAGACGGGTGCGGCTCAGCCCGCACCCGAGTCCACAGACACCTCCACCGCGCCGTCGGACGCCGCCCGGCAGGAAGCCGCCGGAGCCGTCACTGAGGAGGTGGCCGACGCGTTCCTGAACACCCACGGTTCGCTGCGCCACGCCCCCGGACCCTACTTCGGCGAGTACGGCGGACGCTGGATGCCCGAGTCCCTGATTGCGGCGCTGGACGAGCTGGAAGACACCTTCGAAAAGGCCAAGGCCGATCCGGAGTTCACCGCCCAGGTGGCTGACCTGAACAAGAACTACTCCGGCCGCCCCTCCCTGCTGACCGAGGCCAAGCGCTTCGCCGAGCACGCCGGCGGCGTGCGGATCTTCCTCAAGCGCGAAGACCTGAACCACACCGGCTCGCACAAGATCAACAACGTGCTCGGCCAGGCACTGCTGGCCAAGCGCATGGGAAAGACCCGCGTGATCGCCGAAACCGGCGCCGGCCAGCACGGCGTGGCCAGCGCCACCGCCGCCGCCCTGCTGGGCCTGGAATGCGTGGTCTACATGGGAGCCGAGGACTGCCGCCGGCAGGCCCTGAACGTGGCCCGCATGGAGCTGCTCGGCGCCACCGTCATTCCGGTGACCCACGGTTCGCAGACGCTCAAGGACGCCATCAACGAGGCGCTGCGCGACTGGGTGGCCAACGTCGATGACACCCACTACCTGCTCGGCACCGCCGCCGGAGCGCATCCGTTCCCGGCCATGGTCCGCTTCTTCCACGAAGTCATCGGCGAGGAGGCCCGCGCCCAGATGCTGGAGCAGGCCGGCCGGCTGCCCGACGCCGTGTGTGCCTGCATCGGCGGCGGGTCCAACGCGATCGGCATCTTCCACGGATTCCTCGACGACCCCGAGGTGAAAATCTTCGGCTTCGAGGCCGGCGGCGACGGCGTCGAAACCGGCCGCCATGCGGCCACCATCACGCTGGGACGGCCCGGCGTGCTGCACGGCGCGCGTTCCTACCTGATGCAGGACGAAGACGGCCAGACGGTGGAATCGCACTCGATTTCCGCCGGCCTGGACTACCCCGGCGTGGGCCCGGAGCACTCCTACCTCTCCGACATCGGCCGGGTCTCCTACGAGCCCATCACCGACACCGAGGCAATGGATGCCTTCCAGCTGCTCTGCCGCACCGAAGGCATCATCCCGGCCATTGAATCCGCTCACGCGCTGGCCGGCGCCATCAAGGTGGGCCGGCGGCTCGCCGAGGAGGCGAACGCGGAAGGTCCCGGCGCCTCGGACAAGATCGTGCTGGTGAACCTCTCCGGGCGGGGCGACAAGGACGTGGCGACCGCCGCGGAATGGTTCAACCTGCTGGACGAGAAGTCAGCCGAAGCCAAAATCGCCAAAGAGGGGGAACAGCTGTGAGCACCGGTGTCCGCAACACGTCCGGATCGGGCAGAAACGCCGCCAGCAAGTCCGCGGCAGCCATTGACCGGGCCGCCGCAGACGGCCGCGCCGCGCTGATCGGCTACCTGCCGGCCGGCTTCCCGTCGGTGCAGGAAACCATCGACGCCGGCATCGCCCTGGCCCGAAACGGCGCGGACCTGATTGAGGTCGGCATCCCGTACTCGGACCCGGTGATGGACGGCCACGTCATCCAGGCAGCCACCACCGAGGCGCTGGGTAACGGTTTCCGCGTCGCCGAGGTGTTCGACGTCGTCGCCGGCATCACTGCCGCCACGGACGCCGCCGTGCTGGTGATGACCTACTGGAATCCAGTGGTGCGGATGGGCGTGGACGAGTTCTCCCGCCGCCTGGCCGAAGCCGGGGGAGCGGGCCTGATTACACCGGACCTGATCCCCGATGAAGCCTCCGAATGGATGGCGGCCTCGGACAAGTACGGCCTGGACCGGGTGTTCCTGGTGGCGCCGTCCTCCACGCCGGACCGCATGAAGAGCACCGTCGCGGCCAGCCGGGGATTTGTCTACGCGGTGTCCATCATGGGCGTCACCGGTGCCCGCAGCTCGGTGAGCAGCGCGGCCAGGGACGTTGTATCGGCGGCCCGCGCCGCCGGTGCGCAGCGCGTCTGCGTTGGCCTGGGCGTCTCGAACTCCGGCCATGTCCGGGAAATCGGCGCCTACGCCGACGGCGTGATCGTGGGCACCGCCCTGGTGGCGGCCCTGCGCGACGGCGGCGTTCCCGCGGTCGCCGACCTCACCCGTGAACTGAGCACCGGAACCCGAAAGAGCAACTAATGAACCTGATGTCCGTGTTGGTCCCGGCCAGCATTCCCAGCCCGCCCGCGGACTTCAGCAGCTTCTCGCTGGGGCCGCTGACCATCCACGCGTATGCGCTGTGCATCCTGGCCGGCATCGTCCTGGCCCTGTGGATGACCTCGGTCCGCTGGCGGCGCCGCGGCCTGCCCGAAGAAGCGGTGTGGGACATCGCCATCTGGGCCATTCCGTTCGGCATCATCGGCGGCCGCCTCTATCACGTCATCTCCTCGCCGGACGCCTACTTCGGCGTCAACGGCGACCTCTCGCTGATTCCGCAGATCTGGCGCGGCGGACTGGGCATCTGGGGAGCCGTGGCGCTGGGCGCCGTCGGCGCATGGATCGGCTGCCGGCGCGCCGGCATCAAACTCTCCACGTTCGCCGACGTCGGCGCTCCCGGCCTGCTGCTCGCGCAGGCCGTGGGCCGCTGGGGCAACTGGTTCAACCAGGAGCTCTTCGGCGCTCCCACCGAGGTGGCCTGGGGGCTGGAAATCGACGCCAACAACCCCAACTTCCCGGACGGAACAGCGCCCGGCACCCTCTTCCACCCCACCTTCCTGTACGAGTCGCTCTGGTGCCTGGCCGGCGTCGCCCTGCTGCTGGCACTGGACAAGCGGTTCCGGCTGCGCGGCGGACGCCTGTTCTGGCTCTACGCCGCCTACTACACGCTGGGCCGGCTCTGGATCGAGATCCTGCGCATCGACGACGCTGAAATGATTACGCTTTTTGGCGTCACACAACGGCTGAATGTGTGGACCAGCATCGGCATCTTCGTGTTCTCCGTGGCCATGTTCATTTACCTGACTTTCCGCGCCCGTAAAGGCCCGGAGGCCTCGTTCTACCTGCCCGGCCGGGAGCCGGCAGCCGAGGTCGGCGCGGCACCGGCAGGTAACAAGAATGAAACGGTGAAGCAAGATCCGGATTCCGGCTCATCAACGGGTTCTCTGCGTGCTAATCTCGCAGAGACAAAAAGCGAGGAGGATAATTCTCGCAAGCCCGGGACACCGGGTACTGCCAAGTAGCACCTGTCGGGTCACCCTCCCGGCGGTGCTTCTGCCACGTAGTTGTGGCCGTCCGGAAGGGACCACGGGAACAACCCCGGACGCCCTTCCGTGTCACTGAACACCGCGGAATATTTGCGCCTTCCGCCGTGGGGCCAGCGTTGTCCCCTCCCACAAGCTCCATCAGGGGGAAGGACTTACCTCATGACTGATCTGTTTCCGCCCGGCGGATCTTCCGCCGTTTCGCCGTTCACCCGCTTCGCCGCTTTTCCGGCGGACACCGGGCTGTACCGCGCCGAGAACGAAAAAGACGCCTGCGGGCTGGCCGTTATCGCCACCCTGCGCGGGGAACCCGGGCACGACATTGTCGACGCCGCCCTTACCGCCCTGCGCAACCTGGAGCACCGCGGTGCCGTGGGCGCAGACGAGGGAACCGGCGACGGGGCCGGGCTGCTGACCCAGGTGCCCGACGAATTCTTCCGTGCCGTCACCGCCTTCGACCTGCCCGCCGCCGGCACCTACGCCGTCGGCACCGCGTTCCTGCCCACCGAGGGCCGGGAGCAGGACACCGCCCGCGCCGGCGTGGAAGCGATCGCCGAGTCCGAGGGCCTCACCGTCCTGGGCTGGCGTGACGTGCCGATCGTCGCTGACCTGGTGGGCGCCATGTCCCGGGCCTGCATGCCGCATTTTGTCCAGGTGTTCCTGGCACCGGCCGACGGCGATGCCTCCGACCTGGACGCCCGCGCCTTCCGCGTCCGGAAACGGTCGCAGAACAAGTTCGGCGTGTACTTCCCCTCGCTGTCCTCCAAGACCATGGTCTACAAGGGCATGCTCACCACCGCGCAGCTGGAGCCGTTCTATCCGGACCTCTCCGATCCGCGCTTCAAGACCCGGCTGGGCATTGTCCACTCCCGGTTCTCCACCAACACCTTTCCGTCCTGGCCGCTGGCCCAGCCGTTCCGCGCCATTGCGCACAACGGCGAAATCAACACGGTCAAGGGCAACCGCAACTGGATGCGCGCCCGCCAGTCCCAGCTGAAGAACCCGCTGCTGGGCGAGACCCCGGAAGAGCTCTACCCGATCTGCACCCCGGGAGCCTCCGACTCGGCGTCCTTCGACGAGGTCGCCGAACTGCTGATGCTGTCCGGCCGACCGATCACTCACGCCATCATGATGATGATTCCCGAGGCCTGGGAAAACCACGCCACGATGGATCCGGCCCGCCGCGCCTTTTACCAGTACCACTCCATGCTGATGGAGCCATGGGACGGCCCCGCCGCCGTGTCCTTCACCGACGGCACGCAGGTCGGAGCGGTCCTGGACCGCAACGGCCTGCGCCCGGCCCGCTACTGGGTGATGGAGGACGGCCTCGTGGTCCTCGCCTCCGAGGTGGGCGTGGTGGACATTGATCCGGCGAAGGTGGTCCGCAAGGGCCGCGTCTCCCCGGGGAAGATGTTCCTGGTCGACACTGAAGCCGGACGCCTGATCGAGGATTCCGAAATCAAGGCCGAGATGGCTGCCGCGAATCCGTGGGCGGACTGGGTCCGGGAAAACCAGGTCTCCCTGGAGGAACTGCCCGAGCGCGAACACGTGCTGCACACCAAGGCCTCGATCAACCGCCGGCAGCGCACCTTCGGCTACACCCAGGAGGAACTGCGCATCCTGTTGGGCCCGATGGCCCGCACCGGCGCGGAACCGCTGGGCGCCATGGGCTCGGACACGCCGATCGCGGTGCTTTCCCAGCGTCCCCGGCTGCTCTTTGACTACTTCGTGCAGTCCTTCGCGCAGGTCACCAACCCGCCGCTGGACGCCATCCGCGAGGAACTGGTCACCTCCATGCGCGCCTCGATCGGCCCGGTCGGGAACCTGCTGGCCGCCGGCCAGGTCCGCAACCATCAGATTGCCCTGAACTTCCCGGTCATCAACAATGACCAGCTGGCCAAGATCACCAACGTCACCAACAACGACGGCGAGAAGGTCTCGCTGAAGGTGCGCGGCCTGTACCGCCCGCAGGGCGGCGAGGCCGAGCTGCGCGCCCGGATCTCCGAGATCTGCGAAAAAGTCTCCGGCGCCGTGAACCGCGGCATCGAGTACATCGTCCTCTCGGACCGTGACTCCAGCGCGCAGTGGGCACCGATCCCGTCGCTGCTGCTGCTCTCCGCCGTGCACCATCACCTGCTCAAGAGCGCCAACCGCACCAAGATCTCCCTGCTGGTGGAGGCCGGCGACGTCCGCGAGGTCCACCACGTGGCGGTGCTCATGGGCTACGGCGCCTCGGCGGTCAACCCGTACCTGGCGATGGAAAGCTGCGAGGAACTGGTCCGCAACGGCGACATCACCGGCGTGACCCGCGAAGAGGCAGTCTCCAACCTGATCAAGGGCCTCGGCAAGGGCGTCCTGAAGATCATGTCCAAGATGGGCATCTCCACGGTGGCCTCCTACTGCGGCGCGCAGACCTTCGAGGCCCTGGGCCTGGGCCAGGAACTGGTCGACGAGTTCTTCCACGGCACCCAGTCCCAGCTCGGCGGCGTCGGCCTGGACGTCATCGCCGCCGAAGCCGCCGCCCGGCACGCCAGCGCCTACCCGGACGACGAAATCGAGGATCCGCACCGGCCCCTGGAGAACGGCGGGGAATACCAGTGGCGCCGCGAAGGCCCGCCGCACCTGTTCAACCCCGAAACCGTCTTCCGGCTGCAGCACGCCACCCGTGAACGACGCTACGACGTGTTCAAGGCCTACACCAACGGCGTGGACGACCAGTCCAAGTCATTGATGACCCTGCGCGGCCTGCTCGAATTCCGCACCGCCGAACGCTCAGCGGTGCCGATCGATGAGGTGGAGCCCGTCTCCAGCATCGTGAAGCGCTTCTCCACCGGCGCGATGAGCTACGGCTCCATCTCGCAGGAGGCTCACGAAACGCTGGCCATCGCCATGAACCGCCTCGGCGCCAAGTCCAACACCGGCGAGGGCGGCGAGGACGTGGAACGCCTGCTCGATCCGGAGCGCCGCTCCGCGATCAAACAGGTGGCCTCCGGGCGCTTCGGCGTCACCAGCCTGTACCTGACCAACGCCGATGACATCCAGATCAAGATGGCCCAGGGCGCCAAGCCCGGCGAGGGCGGCCAGCTCATGGCGCAGAAGGTCTACCCCTGGGTTGCCCGCACCCGGCACTCCACCCCCGGCGTCGGCCTGATTTCCCCGCCGCCGCACCACGACATCTACTCCATCGAGGACCTCGCCCAGCTGATCTACGACCTCAAGCGCTCCAATCCGAGCGCCCGGGTCCACGTCAAGCTGGTGTCGGAGGCCGGCATCGGCACCGTGGCGGCGGGCGTGACCAAGGCCAAGGCCGACGTCGTTCTCGTTTCCGGGCACGACGGCGGCACCGGCGCCTCGCCGCTGAACTCGCTCAAGCACGCCGGCGCCCCCTGGGAGCTGGGACTGGCCGAGACCCAGCAGACGCTGATGCTCAACGGCCTCCGCGACCGCGTGGTGGTGCAGGTGGACGGCCAGCTCAAGACCGGACGCGACGTCGTGATTGCCGCGCTGCTCGGCGGCGAGGAGTTCGGTTTCGCGACCGCTCCGCTGGTGGTCTCCGGCTGCGTCATGATGCGCGTCTGCCACCTGGACACCTGCCCGGTGGGCGTGGCGACGCAGAATCCTGAACTCCGGTCCCGCTTCACCGGCAAGCCCGAATTCATCGTGAATTTCTTCGAGTTCCTGGCTGAGGAAGTGCGCGAAATCCTCGCCGAACTGGGGTTCCGCTCCCTCGAGGAGGCAATCGGGCACACCGAGCTGCTGGACACCAAGGCAGCCGTGGACCACTGGAAGGCCGACGGACTGGACCTGGAGCCGATCCTGCGCGGAGCCGACGTCGTCGAACCCGGCGCGCCCATGCGCAACATGGTGCCGCAGAACCACGACCTGGACTCGCACTTCGACAACAAGCTGATCGAAATGAGCGCCGACGCCCTGGCGAACCGCAGCCCGGTGCGCATCACCCTGGACGTGGTGAACACCGACCGCTCGGTGGGCACCATGCTCGGGCATACGGTGACCAAGACGTTCGGCACCGACACCCTGGCTCCCGACACCATCGACGTGACCCTCACCGGCCAGGCCGGTCAGTCACTCGGCGCATTCCTGCCGGCCGGCGTTACGCTGCGCCTGCTGGGGGACTCCAACGACTACGTCGGCAAGGGCCTCTCCGGCGGACGGATAATCGTCCGCCCGGACCGCGCCAACGTCTTCGACGCGGCACGGAACGTCATTGCCGGAAACGTGATCGGCTACGGCGCCACCAGCGGCGAGATGTTCCTGCGCGGCCAGGTGGGCGAACGCTTCCTGGTCCGCAACTCCGGAGCCACCGCCGTCGTCGAGGGAATCGGCGACCACGGCTGTGAATACATGACCGGGGGACAGGCACTGATCCTGGGCCCGACGGGACGCAACTTCGGCGCCGGCATGTCCGGCGGCACGGCGTACCTGCTGGATTTGCGGACCGAACGGATCAACAAGGACGCGCTGGAGAAGGGCGAGCTGCGCCTGGAACCGCTGGACGCCGAGGACGCCGACATTGTCCGCGGCCTGCTGATCCGGCACGTCGAGGAAACCGAATCCGTCCTGGCGGCGTCCCTGCTCGAGGACTTCGCCGCCACTGCCCGCCGCATGACCAAGGTGCTGCCGCGTGACTACGCCGCAGTGCTTGACGCCCGTGCCTCAGCTGCCGAAGCCGGGCTTGACCCCGACGGCGCCGAAGCATGGACCCGAATTCTGGAGGTAACCGGTGGCTGACCCACGCGGATTCTTGAAAGTACGTGAACGCCAGACCCAGCCGCGCCGGCCCGTACCGGTGCGCATCATGGACTGGAAAGAGGTCTACGAAGCCCAGCAGAAGGGCGTCCTGAAGGAACAGGCGGGCCGCTGCATGGACTGCGGCATCCCGTTCTGCCACCAGGGCTGCCCGCTGGGCAACCTCATCCCCGAGTGGAATGACCTGATGTACCGGGACAAGGGCCGCGAGGCCATTGAACGGCTGCACGCCACGAACAACTTCCCGGAGTTCACCGGGCGGCTGTGCCCGGCGCCGTGCGAGTCCTCCTGCGTGCTGGGTATCAACCAGCCGGCGGTCACCATCAAGCAGGTCGAGGTCTCGATCATCGACCAGGCCTTCGACGAAAACTGGGTGACCCCGCACGCGCCGGAGCGGCTCACCGACAAGACAATCGCCGTCGTCGGCTCCGGTCCCGCGGGCCTGGCCGTCGCGCAGCAGCTCACCCGCGCCGGCCACACCGTGGCAGTGTACGAGCGCGACGACAAGATCGGCGGGCTGCTGCGCTACGGCATCCCCGACTTCAAGATGGAAAAGCTGCAGGTGGACCGCCGCCTGGACCAGATGCGCGCCGAGGGAACCCGGTTCCGCACCGGCGTCGAAGTGGGCCGGGACATCAGCTGGGAGCAGCTGCGCCGGCGCTACGACGCCGTCGTGGTGGCCACCGGCAGCACCGTGCCGCGGGACCTTCCGATTCCCGGACGCGAGCTGAACGGCGTGCATTTCGCCATGGAGTACCTGGTGCAGGCCAACCGCGCCGTCGCGGGGGAGCAGGTCCGGAACTCCATTTCAGCCGAGGGCAAGCACGTGATCATCCTCGGCGGAGGCGACACCGGCGCCGACTGCCTGGGTACGGCGCACCGCCAGCAGGCCGCCTCGGTGACCACGCTGGCCATCGGAGCGCAGCCGCCGGCCGAACGCGCCGCACATCAGCCGTGGCCGATGTTTCCGACGCTGTTTGAAACCGCCAGCGCCCACGAGGAAGGCGGGGAGCGCACCTACCTGGCCTCCACCGTGGAGTTCGTGGGGGAGCGCGGGCAGCTGACCGGAGTGAAAATCGCCGAGACGGAGTTCGTGGACGGGCGGCGCGTGCCCAAGGCCGGCACCGAGCGGGTGCTGCCGGCGGACCTGGTGTTCCTCTCGCTCGGCTTCACCGGTCCGGAGCCCGCCGGGCTCGCCGAGCAGGTGCACACGGAGTTCGACGAACGCTCCAACGTAGTGCGGGACGGCTATTACATGACCAAAACGCCGGGCGTGTTTGCCGCCGGTGACGCCGGCCGCGGCCAGTCACTGATCGTGTGGGCGATTGCCGAAGGCCGTGCCTGCGCCGCCGCCGTGGACCAGTGGCTGATGGGTTCCACCCGTCTGCCGGCGCCCGTGGCGCCCACGGACCGGGCGATCTCGCCTCTCTGACCTCCTGCGTAGCCGGCTGAGGGCCAGCGGGGCCGGGTGAGGCCCAGCCTGGGCCGGGTGAGAGAAAAAACACGGGCCGCAGTTCCCGTCACAGGCGGCTCCTGCGGCCCGTCTCCATGCGTAATCGGCGCCGGGCGACTACGCTGGAAGACATGAGACGCGCAAAAATTGTGGCCACTTTTGGCCCCGCAATCAACAGCTACGAAAACACCCTCGCGGTTCTGCGCGCAGGAGTGGACGTGGCTCGGATGAACATGAGCCACGGCGACCACGACGTACATAAGTCCGTGTACGACAACGTGCGCCGCGCTTCCGAGGAACTGGGCAAGCCCGTCGGCATCTTCGCCGACCTGCAGGGCCCCAAGATCCGCCTGGGCCGTTTCATGGACGGTCCGCACTTCCTGAACAAGGGTGATGTTTTCACAATCACCATCGAGGACGTGCCTGGCACCAAGGAGATTGTCTCCACCACGCACACCGGCCTGCCGAACGACGTCAACGTGGGGGACACCCTGCTGATCGACGACGGCAAGGTTGCGGTGCGCTGCACCGCTGTGGACGACGTCAAGGTTGTCACCGAAGTAACCGTTCCCGGCGCCGTATCGAACAACAAGGGCCTGAACCTGCCCGGCGTTGCCGTCAGCGTTCCGGCCATGAGCGACAAGGATGAGGCCGACCTGCGTTGGGCCATCCGCACCGGCGTGGACATGGTTGCCCTGTCCTTCGTCCGGAACGCCGTCGACGTCCGCCGCGTCCACGAGATCATGGACGAGGAAGGCCGCCGCGTGCCGGTCATCGCCAAGATCGAGAAGCCGCAGGCCGTTGCCGCCATCGAGGAAATCATCGATGCGTTCGACGCCATCATGGTTGCCCGCGGCGATCTCGGCGTCGAGCTTCCCCTGGAAGACGTTCCCCTGGTGCAGAAGAACGCCATCGAGCTGGCCCGCCGCTGGGCGAAGCCGGTCATCGTGGCCACCCAGGTCCTGGAATCAATGATCGAGAGCCCGCGCCCCACCCGCGCGGAAGCCTCCGACTGCGCCAACGCCGTCCTTGACGGTGCGGACGCCGTGATGCTCTCGGGCGAAACCTCTGTGGGCAAGTACCCGATCGAAACCGTGACCACCATGGCCCGGATCATCGAGTCCACTGAAGAGCACGGCCTGAACCGCGTGCCCGCCCTGGGCTCCAAGCCGCGCACCCGCGGCGGCGCCATCACCCGTGCCGCCGTCGAGATCGCCGATCAGCTGGACGCAAAGTTCGTCTGTACCTTCACCCAGTCCGGTGACTCGGCCCGCCGGCTCTCCCGCCTGCGCCCCAAGAAGCCGGTCCTGGCCTTCACCCCGGTGGAGCAGACGTACCGCTACATGAGCCTCTTCTGGGGCATCCAGCCGATGCTGGTCGAGTTCGCCGAGAACACCGATCAGATGACCGCCCAGGTGGACCGCACGCTGTTTGAGAACGAGCTGGTCGAGCTTGACGACCTGGTGGTCATCGCCGCCGGTTCGCCTCCCGGACAGGCCGGTTCCACGAACTCCATCAAGGTGCACAAGGTGGGGGACATCGCCGACGCCGGTCAGCGCCTCGACGGGCAGATGCGGGTCAAGGAGAAGGTCGGCCCGTGGCCGATCAAGAGCAGCAACAAGGGCAAGGCCAAGTCCATCTAGGTTCGATTGATGTGCTGAGCTGAGCTACTGAAGCTGGGCTGTACGAAAGCTGCCCGACCGGATTTCTCCGGTCGGGCAGCTTTTTATCTTTTCGGTATCCATTTCCATCCATAGATATCCACTTTCTCGGATATAGCCGATTGTCACGCGCCGCCTCCGTGGGGAGGAGCCCGTTGTCGTCGTCTCACCCTCTGCTCGCCCCAAGTACAGCCAGGACAGGAGGGTGCCTTCGAGGCGAGGCGGCCGGGAAGGCGCTTTGGGGATCTCACCTCTTTTGGGTGAGGTGGACGGGTGCCGGCGAGGTTCATAGTTATGGTGTGCGTGCTCGGCCCGCCGGCGTGCATCGGAGGCCGCAGGGCTGGGAGACGGGTCTCAACACACCGGGTGAGGATGCACTCATACCCGTCCACACCTTTGAAAGCAGGGCAGCCGATATGGAATTCTGGGACGACTTTTGGGGTGTCATCGGATGGATTTTCTGGGCCACGGTCTTCTTCGCGTACCTGATGGCGCTGTTTGCCGTGATCAGTGACCTCTTCCGGGATCGAACGCTGCGGTCTCGGCCCGGGTGAACGCCAGATGAGCGGTGCGGTACTCCACGGACACCTTTTCGGAGCCGGCACCGAAGCGGGGGAGATGGTGCGCCGGATAGTTCGGCGGATGGCGTCCCGCGAGGACAATTCGCATGCCCCGTGGCCGCGATTCAATCAGCTGAGCCAGCCATTGAGCCTCCGTAGGGTCGTGCAGGTGATGGACATCGTCGAACAGCAGGTTCACCCGGCTGCCGGGCCCGTCTCGGAGGCTTTCCGGCGGGGCATTCACCGCGAGGGAACCGCGCATGAGTGCCGGCAACCGGGGCCGGCTGCTTCCTGCGGCCGGGATGCTGATCCACGCCGCGGTTTCTCCGTCCGCTCTGACCTCAGCGGCCCACTGCGCCAGGAGCGTCGTCTTGCCCGTTCCTGCTGAAGCCCAGATTTCCGTGGTGCCGAGGCCCTGAGCGATTGCCAGCCGCGGCCGGGGCTGCGCCAGATTCGTGAGGTGCGGCGCCTCAAACAGATGCGGAGAGGACACGGCCATGGTTTCTCCCGGGAGCTTCAGTCGAGGCCGGGCCCAGTACCCAGCCGTGGAAGCCCTGCAGCTCCAATAGCGTCTCACCAATATAGGGCCGGCCTTCCCCGGCCGGATAGGCTCCGCCGGGACCGGCTGCTCCGCAGGTGCCGGAGTCGACCGGGGACGGGACTTGGTGAGGGCGGCAAAAAGCCCCGCCCGACGTCGTCGGGCAGGGCCGTTGCTTGGTGCTCTTGGTGCTCCGGTGTGCGGGGCGCGGAAGCCTAGTTGACCTGGTTGATGATGGTCTCGGCGACTTCGCGCATGCTCAGCCGGCGATCCATGGAGGTCTTCTGGATCCAGCGGAAGGCCTCGGGCTCGGTCAGGCCCATCTTGGTGGTCAGCAGCGACTTGGCGCGCTCCACCAGCTTGCGGGTGGCGAACTGCTCCTTGAGGTCGCTGACCTCGTCTTCGAGGGCCTTGATTTCCTCGTGCCGGGACAAGGCGATCTCGATGGCCGGAATCAGGTCCGCGGGGGTGAACGGCTTGACCACGTAGGCCATGGCACCGGCTTCACGGGCACGCTCCACGAGTTCCTTCTGGCTGAAGGCGGTCAGCAGGACCACGGGGGCAATGCGGGCCTTGACGATCTGCTCGGCGGCCGTGATGCCGTCCATGACGGGCATCTTGACGTCCATCAGGACCAGGTCCGGCTTGAGTTCGGTGGCCAGTGCTACGGCCTTCTCGCCGTTGTCGGCTTCGCCAACGACGTCGTATCCCTCGCCGGTGAGGATTTCCACGATGTCGAGGCGGATCAGCGTCTCATCCTCGGCGACGATGACGCGCCGCGCCGGTGTGTTGGACGGTGCGGGCTCAGTTGACTCAGACACAGGTGCTCCTCAGAATGCGGTTGGACTGCCGTGTGCGAACTGACAGTTCACAGAAATAGCCTATCCGCATGTAGAGTAGATTCGCGCCCAACACGGATTGTGAACTTGTGATTCACGCCGCAGGGCTGGCCCGAATGGCGGAATTGGCAGACGCGCTGCACTCAAAATGCAGTATCGAGAGGTGTGTGGGTTCGAGTCCCACTTCGGGCACCGTTGGAATGAGTCGAGATCGTTTCCGGATGAGTCGCGACATAGGTAGCACCCCGGTCTTCGGACCGGGGTGTTTTCTTTTGCCTGGCTTGGTAGCCCCGGGGGTGGTCCAAGGTCAGTTCGCGCAGGATCTCTCCGGCGGCTGTTTCCGTGATGACGATGTCCGTTTCGTAGATGAGCATGAGGATGTTTTGCCCGGTGGCATCTAACCGGTCCACGCGTACCCGCCAATGACCTCCCTGCCTGGCTGTCAGCGGAACCGCTTTGACGGTGGCGTTGTAGGTCTGTGCGGGAGTTTGCCGGTCCAGCGCCCGGTGCGGGCGCTCATGGTTATAGATGTGGCGGAACTTCTACAGTTGGGGGGGATCCTCCAGGGTTTGTGCCCGGGGCTGTCCGCTGAGCCATTTCTTCAGGGTTTGCTGGAAGCGTTCGATTTTCCTGGGTTGCGGGTGTCCCGGTGAACCGTTTTTCTGGGTGATTTTCAGGGCGTGCAGGAGGTTCTCGAAGCTGTTGCGGCAGCCTTTGCCGCCGGCGAAGCGGGAGGTATAGACCAGGCCGTTGTCGGTCAGGGTGGAGGCCGGCAGCCCGTAGCGGTTGGCGGCTTTGAGAAAGGTCTCACTGACAGCGGCTCCGGTGACGGGCCGGTAGGCGGTGCAGGCGAGCAGATAGCGGGAGTGGTCATCGAGGAAATCCAGGATCTCGGTATCCGTGCCGTCGGCCAGCGGCCAGTGGATGAAGCCAGGTCTCCTTCGGCTGCGCGGCTTCGAAGCGGTGCAGCGAGGACTTGGAGCGTTTATTTGGTTCGGCGGTGATCAGTCCGGCGGCGGGCAGGAGTCGGCGAATGGTTGAAGTATGGGGTGGCGCTGAGCCACCCAGCGGTGAGAGCACTGAGTATGTCCTACGTATCAATTGTTTAGAGGGGCAGCAGTTGCCGTAGTCCTTGCCGTCAATCGCATCGTACGATTCCCGGCAGTCGAAATAGACATCGCTGGGGCGGATGCCAGGGGGTGCACGAAGTCTGCTTTCCCAGAAGCCCGATGAGATCCGTCGCTGACGACGCGTACGTCCCAGCGCATTCGCAGTGCAGCGAATTCCGTGGGGTCGACGATCCAGAATTTGACGTGGCCGACGATCAGGTAGACGGCCTGGTCCGATCGTTTTCGGACCACGCTGACATTCTCCCACTGCGCACCTTGACTTCCCTCGTCCCTGAAAAATGTGTGACCGTCCGTCGCACCGTGGGCCGTGACGACCGTCCGGGCCTACGGTGCAAAACCGAGCAGTCTCAGGGAGTAGCCGCCCATGACGGTCCAGAAGAGGACCGCATAACCGCGCTCTCCGACCCTTGAGTTCAGATACCGGCCGAAGAAGGTGCTGGCGATCATGACGGGGAAGAGCCCCGTCATCAACAGCAGGGACTGTGTGCTGAGCAGTCCTGCCCCGGCGTAGATGCCTGCCTTCATCGCGTCTCCGGCCAATGAAACAATCGACGCAGCACCGACCAGATGGCTTCGGTCCAAGTTAAGCAAGCGCAGGGCAACCCCTTTCAACGGTCCCGACGTTCCCGAGAACCCGGAGGTCGCGCCCGAGGCCAAGGCAAGTACGGGGGCTCCGACCTTCCGCACCGCGTTGAGTTTGAGACGCTCGGCACCCAACCCCAATACAATGCTCAAGACCACTGCGGCGCTGACCCATGTTTCGGGGGCGGCGATGAGAAGGGCAGCACCCACGGCGGAACCGATCACCACCAAGACCAAGACGATCAGAGATTTCCCCCAGGGGATGGTGCCACGGTAAGCAACAAGTTTGACCAGGTTGTTAGCCGCTAGCAGCAGGGCTGCAAGAGCCACGCCCTCCTTCGTGCCGATGGCCAGCGCAAGCATAGGCACCAGAACGAGGGAACCGCCCAATCCGGCCGAAGCGGACAGCGTGCAAGCCAGAGCAGTTCCCAACAGCGTTAGTAGAATGATCTCCGATGTCATGGCGTAGATCTCCGTGTCATTCCGACGACCCACCCCATTGGAGTAAGTCCCCTCATGGCAAGGGAGCTACTTCTTCCCATGGTCGGGTTCTTCTCCTGAAGTTCTGGCTTCCGCTCCGGGTGGCTCAGGCTCCTCGGCTGTCTCTTTTTCCGCGGTTCCGGTACCGGTTATGGTGGTCACATAATCATCGGTGCCCGGCTCCATGGGAGCGGGGCCCGCGGACATATCAACGGCGAGGTTTGGGAAGTGCCAGTCGGTGAGAACTTCGCCTTCGGCGAAGGCCGCAGATGGGGGCGCCCCGGTAAAAGATGGCGGCGCTGCATCAGGTGGCGGGGCACTCGGTGCTGGGCCGCCATCAAGCGCCCCCACAGTCTGCGCTCTGGCCAGCAGGCCGGACGACGGGGCCGGTCCCGGTTCTCCTTGTGCTCCGGCGGCCCCGCCGTTAAGCGCGTCCAGCTCAACGAAACCCCGGGCCATTGGTATCTGCGGGTCCGGAGCTGGCCAGGCCGGGACTGACCCGGCGGCCGTATCCCGGTTATCAGTCGGTTCCCGCGACGTATTCCCTGTATCCAGGCCAATGGCTGGTTTGTCGTCCCCGCTGTCAATTTGAATTACGACATACATGGGGCTGTTCTCCTTAGTTCAGGACCGCGTAGCGGGCTTCGAAGCTCACGGTCTGATTCGTGAGGTTCTTCACGGTGATCCAGTACGTGCATTGGGTGGCATTTGCCCGTTCAACAGCCACGTCCCAGTCCACCTGCGGATTTCCCCCTTGGGGCGAGGTGGGCATCAGGTACCAAATAACGTGCCAGGCCGTGGGCCAGTTGAACGTAAACCACCTGTTGGAGGCCCCAGGGCCTAGAGAACCGGTGAACTGGATGTTGGTCCACATATCTTTGTCCTTTGCTCAGTATCGGCTCAGAATGCTGTACCGGCCCTCAAAAGTGAGCGGGGCGGCGGTGAGATTGCGTACGGTGATCCAGTACGTGACGTATTCGGCAGTGGCGCGCTCCACCTGTACGGTCCAGTTGACCTGCGGTGAGCCGGGCCGGGGGGTTACCGGCATGACGGTCCAGATGATGTGCCAGGTGGCGGGCCAGTTGAAGGTGAACCAGCGGCGGGTCTCGTTGCTGGCGAGAGAGCCGGTGAACTGGGTGCCGTTGTGGGGCTGGGTCTGCCAGCCGTCCACGGGTATCTCCCAGATTCCGCGGTTCCGAGTGCCCGCACGGAGCACCCGTGCGTGCGGGTGGAATATCAGGTCGCCAATCATGGAGTTCGGCAGCGCGTTTGAAAAGTCGGCCCATGAGGCACCTGCATTGAGAGACTGGGACACGCCGACGTCCGCTGCCACCCAGATCCGGTTGGCGTCACCTGGGTCGATTTCGATGGCGTTGATCGGCAGCGGGGGAAGACCGGCGGACCGGTCGGTCCAGGTGGAGCCGCCGTCATCGGACCGGAACACGCGTCCGCCGCTTAGCGTTGTCGACGTCGCCCAGATCCTGGTCCCGCCCGGCTGGACGTGCAGATCGCTGACATTTGCATTGGCGCGGGGCGAGGCTAGTGCCGTGAGCGTGCCCCAGGACGTCCCGCTCCAATGGCTGCAGAATATGCCTCCATTGGTGGTTCCCACGTAGACATCATCAGGACCGGGAATGTACAGGGCGCTGGAACGGGCTGCCGAGGGGAACGCCAGGCGCGTCCAGGCGGTTCCGTTGTTCCGGGAGATGTACAGCGAGTCGCCTCCCATCGCTATGGTGTCTCCCGTGGTCGCGCTGGTTTCAAACGGAGGATAAAACAGGCTGCCCTCTCCAGCGGGTACTGGCGGGAAAATGTCGGTCCAGGTCCCGAAGCCGCCCCGCGTCGTGGACCGTTGGGGAGTCATGTTGTAGTAGGTGTGGAATACCGTGTTCGGATTTGTTCGGTTGACCCCGCAGTCACCGCCGTCACCGTCCGCCACGTGTTCCATAGTGGAGGGCCCAGTCCAGCGCTGAGTGCCGTTGTCCTGGGTGCCGCCGATCAGCCAGCGGGAGGATCCGTGGTCCTGACCGAGATACTCGAACTCGCTGATGACGAGACCGTTGTTGCAGTGCTGCCATGTGATGCCCCGATCAGCACTTCGAAACAGGCCACCGTCGTTGCCGATGTAGATCCTAGCGGAGGCACCCGGTTCGAATGCGATGGCATGCTGGTCAGGGTGAATAGACTGTCCGGTCGCGCCTTTATTGCTGAGGTTACGCCAAGACCAGTCTGTTCCGGCGAGGTCACCGCGGTGGACCTCAATGGCACCGCAATATATTTGGGTGTCTCGGTCTGGTGAGACAGCCAGAAACCAGTCATACCACGCCTGGTTGACCCTGACGCCGGGTGGGGTGCCGACCGCGGTCCATGTAGCGTTGGCACGTCGCCACAGGTATGCGGCAGCACCCGCGGCTCCCCACGCATAGGCGACGTTGGGATTGGACGGTGCGATTGCCACTTCGAGCCGGTCAAATGTACCGGGTGCACCCGGGAGAGCGACCGCATTCCACTCGGTACCGCCGTCTGTGGACCGATGCAGCCCGTCACGACAGGCCGCAAGTATCTCAGCCGCTGCACCCCCCGCGGGAGCCATCGACATCGACCATGTACGGACGGTGCGCCGGCGCGTCCAAGTGACGCCGCCATCTGCGGATACGTACAACCCGTGGGTCGTACCGGCCAGCAGATGGCGCCGGTCGGCACGGTCGATCACTAGGTCGTAGAACCCTTGTCCCACGAATGGCGTTGTACACAAGGGCGACCAGGTGCTGCCGCCATCGGTTGAGCGGAGTATCCCGGCCCCCAGCCACCAGTAGAAGTTGCCCTCACCCGTACCGCAGAATACTGTTCTTGAATCCGTCGGATCGAACACTACGGCCCCGACGGCGAGGGTTGCCGCGTAATCCGTACGGGGCGCCCAGCTGACACCGCGATTGAAACTCTCCCATACACCGCCCTGCGCTGCACCGACCAGAACATGAGCGGGATTGGCCGGATCAACGGCCATCGTGGACACACGCCCGGAAACATTCACCCTGTTGGAACCGTACGTCTGACCGTTCGGGATGGTCCAAGGACCCAGTGAACGCCATTGCGGCCCGACCGCAGTGGGTGGACCCATCAACTCGACCGCCTCCCCAAAGGCCTTGGCGAGGTTTTCCTGCTGGCTTCCGGCGGAGTCCCGGGACGTTCCTGCATCCCACTGCTCAGGATGCGCTACCGCCGTGTCGCCCGTGGGCGAGGACGTGAAACCTCCCAGTACCCGGCTCATTCGACTCTGCTCTTCCCCCTGCACGGCCATGGCAATGGTTTCGGCCGCCACGTCGTCAAGACCCTCGCGCTCCAAGATCTGCATGAGTCTCAGCAGCACCTTCCCTCCCGGCAGCCCGGTGTCGGCCGCATCCTGTTCCGCTCCTTCGTCATTGCCGAAATCCAGCCGCCCCTGGCCCGCGTCGTCCACTTCACCCTTCATCGGGTGCTCCTTCGTCTGATTGTTCTTCCTCATCAGGGGAAGACGCCTCTGAGGGCGGAGTTTCCGCCATTGATTCCTTGCCGGGCTCCTTTTCGGAACTCAGCTGGTCAGGCACACGGTGGGAGATCATCTCATCCAGGCGTCTCCGGGCGTGGCCGCCCTCACCGTCATCCTGCTGACTGCCGCTTTTACCGGCGTAATAGTCGCTGTCTTTCTCCGAGGCGCCGGTGCCGTTGCCGCCCTGATGCGATTCGTGTTCGTGCTTATCATTCATGGGCTCATACCGCCTTCAGGAAAACCGGTGTACCGATCGCAACGTTAGTCAGCAAGCGTTACATCTGCGTTACTGTGGCGTGCTAGGCCCACCCAGGGGGTGTGTCCGTAACTACGACTGCCCGGAACCCCGGGAAACTTCGAGGCTCACACTGGTCTGATTAGTTGTTTTCGATCACGAACGCAGAAGGGCGGAGCCCGTGCCGGAAAGGCGATAAGTCGAGACAGGCCAGCGCGTGGCCGCACTTACGGCCCTACCCAGGTTCTCCAACGCATTGAGCTTCTTCAATGCTTTACCGTGTAATGGCGCACTGCACTTTTTGGAAGCCAAGGTCAGGCTAATGTCATGACCCGCGGATACAGGTTCACACGGTTTCCATTGATCTATCATGTGCGCCGGATCTCAGGTGCTTCCCTCGAAGGGTTGACGGCGCTGCTTGGTCATGAAGACCATCCTGCAATCCGGTCTTGGCGGGTTTCAAAACCGCTTGGTGCCGAAAAGCAAGCGGCTAAATTTGATCTGCCAAACCTCGAGAGCCATGCCCTCGTGAAGGTCATGCCGCACCAGAAGAAATTGCCCAACTTCCCGGTATAAGCTTCCGAGAGTTCGAATGGCGCCGGCCACGCCAAATGGCTCCTTGTCGCTGCATGCCACTCACGCTTCGTCAAGTCCATCACGCAGTGTGGGGACGACCCTCCGACGCATTCGTCAGAACGGACAGCTTCGTCAAAACGTGATCCGGTTTTCCTCTTTCTCCGGCTAGGCGATAAACGTCGCTACGAGCACGCCCACCCGGGGATCGTCCATACTCGTTGAGCGCGTCGAGGCATCTAAAGACGACATAGTCCCGTTGACATCTTCTCCAGTGTGCGGCAACTATGCGCACGGCCTCTGCTTTCATAGCTGCCGCTGTCTCGACCAGCGCGCACACAACGCGTATGCGAAAGCCGGGCCGCATCATCCAGCGCAGGTTCCTTAGCATCGCGGGCAAAACCAGGTAGAGCGGAAACGCCAGACCTTGTCGCCGCGGTTAGTTCGGATTATCACCCCGGAGTTCCCCCGGATTGGAATCCTAGGACACTTGCCAACCGCATTCTGCCAATTCACCCGTCATTTCAGTGTTACTGGACGCACGAACGCGGATGGCAGCCCAACCACCATGCAGAAAACGCAACCCGACTCAGCGAAAAACCCGTTACCACCGGTGAACGTCGGCATGCCTCCTGAGCCGACATTTCCGTTCAGCACGCGTTCGTACTTCGCCGCCCCCTCAAAGACTCACCTTCGGTTGGCTGCACGACTCTGGGGCGGTAACGCAGTAGTAACGCCGGGGGAGGTCTACTTCAGGCTAAGAAGGCGTCGTAACACCTTCCAGAGTTCTGCACCGGACCTTCAGGAAGTGATAAATGAAAATGGAATGACCGTTGATGAGGCACTGTTTCTTTAAAGAAATGAGTACGTGCGGGCCAGCAGAGGAGGCACCGGCCCCGGAACAGTCGATCCTGGAACTGGGATGGCCCACCGAATTCGGTTCTTGATGAGAAGGGGATGACCTGTTTCCTCAGGCAGTGACGAAAAGATGATTTCTACTCGGGAGTAAAAATCTGGATGACAGCCGGCAGCGCTTTGGCATCTGCCCGTGTCCGTTGGGAGTTGTTCATGGCCGCGTCGCAGGAGCA
This sequence comes from Arthrobacter sp. zg.Y820, assembly GCF_030125555.1. Classification (NCBI taxonomy): domain Bacteria; kingdom Bacillati; phylum Actinomycetota; class Actinomycetes; order Micrococcales; family Micrococcaceae; genus Arthrobacter; species Arthrobacter sp. zg.Y820. The sequence continues at coordinate 49,273 of NZ_JASKLX010000010.1, read as the reverse complement.
TGTTTCTGGTGCCACGCCAATGGGGGGTGGCTGGTGTGGCAAACGGCGCGACGTTCCGGGTTCGGGCCCCAGGTGCGGACCATTTGTACGTGGCATTAAACGGGGCGGACGACTACACGCCCCGGGACCAGGATCAACTGGTCAAGGACGTTGGAACCGGGCACTGGACGGGCTTCTTCCCTTCAGCTTCTGACGGCACGAAATACCGGTTCTACGTGGTGGGACAGGGCGGAAAAGGATTGAGGCGCAATCCTCGGGCGCGGGAGCTTGAGCTTTCTGCGTACCCGCCACGCTGTGACTGCATTCTCAGGCCAGTGGACAGTTACCCGTGGCGCGATCAGGAGTACCGCTCCCCGGCGTTCAGCGATCTTATCGTCTACCAGTTGCATGTAGGCCCTGCGGACGCCCGTCAATGCTCATTGACATCTTTCTTCTCTGATTGAAGGTACTTCGGGAGGTGTCGGGCACCGCTCCCCATCTCTGGATTACTCCTGCTGCGTTATTGCCGCGTTACCGTCACCGCAGCCGATTCAACTTTCCGGAACGGCACCATCTCTCCCACGGCACAACTGCCATCGACCCTCAGGGCGGATCCAGAGCGAACACGAATCAAATCACGGGGTGCAGGCGGATCCCGGAATCAACGCCACCACCAATGCCAGGCGGAAGATCCGGAGCGCGTCAGTGGCCTAGCACCAGCTTCTCCGGCGTGCAGTCCAGCACGCGGAGCAGCATAGGTTGAACGAGGCCTTCCTCCATGGTGAGGCTGACCCTGTCGGCGCCCTCAAGGACCCAGCGTCCAGGCACCTTGGTTGATCCATCGGCAGCCGCAATCCCCAAATAACTCGCCCGGCCGTCGGCTTCGAACTCATAACCTGTCCGGCCCCTAGCCGGTGGGAATGCGTAATCAGCCGGGCGATAAACCTCCATTCCATCGGAATCCTCCTCATGGGAGTGCATCCAACGGCCGAGGAGGCACGTGCGTAAATCGGTCATGGTGCGGCCCTTCTCTGATGGCGACTGTGCCGATGATACTGGCCCGCCGGTATCCGGCGTCGAGGGTGTGCCACAGCCGGCAGTGATCAAAACCAGGAGAAACAACGTAAGGAGACTTGAAGCTGAGGGAACTGATATATCGGGGTGATGGTGGAACCGCCGGTCTCGAAGTGGTGAGCTCATTCTGGTCTTCTGTCCGGGTTGTTAGCTGCCGATGGAGCCCGGGCCTGGGACGAAGCGGGGGTGTTTCTCGACCCGCCAGTCGCCGGCGGTGTAGGCGAAGTTATCCACTACCTTGGCCGGGGCCTTGAAGGTCCCGTCGCCGTTGTTCAGGGAGACCCAGACTCCGCCGTCGCCGAAACCGATAATGTCGGCCCGGCCGTCTCCGGTGAGGTCGGCCAGGAAGCGGGGGTGTTTCTCGACCCGCCAGTCACCGGCGCTGTAGGCGAAGTTATCCACTACCCTGGCCGGGGCCTTGAAGGTCCCGTCGCCGTTGTTCAGGGACGCCCAGACTCCGCCGTCGCCGAAACCGATAATGTCGCCCTTCCTGTCCCCGGTCAGGTCAGGGCCGGCACTGCTCACCCCAGGCACCACCTCAGCACCAATCGAGGCGCGCGGACCATCCAGTGTGGCCTGCGCCCGGATCACCTGCCCTGCGGTGAACATGAACATGCCGGCATCGTCGGTGTAGTCCATATAGTTCACGAACATGTCGCCGTCGGGACCGTTTGAACACGTAACGTGAGGAAAGACCGGCCGCCCAAAATTGGGCCCGGCGGCATTAGGAGTGTCATCGACCTCGTCGGAGCCGTTGCATCCGGTACCGTCATCGCCCCAAATATGAAACAGGTTCAGCCAATGACCGATCTCATGGGTCGCGGTCCGGCCGCGGTCGAAAGGTGCCTGCGCGGTGCCGGACGTTCCGAAACCTGAGTGAAGAATGACCACACCGTCAACGGCCGTCGGTGCTCCAGGGAACGTCGCGTAGCCCAACAGTCCACCCTCGAGTTGACACACCCACATGTTCAGATACCGGTCCGCAGGCCACGGATTGGCGCCACCCGTCGCTGCGGACTTAACGGGGTCTCCCACGTGACCGAACCCCTTCACCGTGGTTGGTGTTCGGGTTATCCCGCTCGTGGGGTTCCCGCCAGGATCCACTTTTGCCAATTCGAATTCAATCCGTGGGTCACCAATCCTGGATTGCCAGACAGCGGGAACGCCGCTGATGTCCGCATTGGCCGCCCGGAAGTCCCGGTTAAGCACATCAATCTGACTCTGGATTTGTTCATCGGAGATGTTCTCGTTCGGCTCATGCCACACCACGTGCACCGCGACAGGGATCCTTGTAATCCCTGGCCGCGCCGCTGTCCTTCGCTGTGCGAAACTTCGTGCTGCCGTCTCAATGCCCGCACGCGCCGAGGCGTAGGAAGAGTCTTCATTCAACAGACGACGATGCTCCTCCATGGTCGCGCAGGACCGTCGCAGGGGCTGGTCTGGGGTCATAACCTCGGTCACTTCTATCTCCTATCAAGTTCTGCCTCATGAGGGAGCGGAACGCTGTCCACTGATTAATTTGCGACTGCTGCTGTCACTTGAAGTTCCACGTACGAATGATTGATCACAGGTTGACAGAGCGACCGTTACTGACGCGTTATGGCCGCGTGGATCACGGGTACGGGTTTCGATGACCGCGAAGGCTGTGCCCGGCGCTCCGGGCGACCTTTCACCCGCCGATCTGGGGTGGAACGCTCACACCTACCATCGGGGAGCCGTTGCCAGCACAAGCCGGGCACTCCAGGGGCGCAATCCTTCTAGGTGCCTGCCGCGCCTGCAGCGGCCGATGACACCCCCGCTAAGGCGGGGTGCTTAAGAATTACGGGTAATGCCTCAGAAACACCAGCAAGCGCACGATTAACGACGCACGGACCGGTCATGCAGTTTCCGGATAGTGACCCCGGGGCAGCGCAAAGCTGGCCGACGCCGGTTCCCACCCTTTAGGGCTGCTGAGGTCAGAGGGGAAACGCGAGCCCCACGAGTGCACAAAGAGCGGGAAACCGTGCGGCGCTCACGCAAACCGGTCAAAGGCTTCAAGCAGGCGCGTCACCGAACCGCCCAGGTTCCACTCAGCGCCGAGCTTCTCCAGCTCGGCCCGCGCGTCGCCGGTGATCGGGCGCAGCTGGGCTCCGGCGTCGTCGGGCGTTGGCAGGTCCAGATCGCGGACCACCTTCACGACAGTGGGCGCGACCTCGAGGTAATCCGCTGCGGCAGCCAGCTTGGCCCGCACCGGCGACGACAGTGAACTTTCCGGGTTTCCGGCCGCAGCCAGCAGCGCATCGAGCGTGCCGTACTCGCCCAGCAGCGACGCCGCCGTCTTCTCGCCGATCCCGGACACCCCCGGCAGGCCGTCGGATGCATCGCCGCGCAGGGTGGCATAGTCCGCGTACTGGACGGGCAGCACCCGGTATTTCTCGACGATGGAGGCCTCGGTCAGGACATCGAGGTTTTTCATGCCGCGGGCGGTGTAGATGACGCGGACGGAGCGGTCGTCGTCGATCAGCTGGAACAGGTCGCGGTCACCGGTGACCACATCCACCGGCAGGTCGGCGGAACTCGCGTAGGTGCCGATCACGTCGTCGGCCTCGTGCTCGGGAGCGCCGACGACGGCGACGCCGGCCAGTTCCAGCGTCCGGCGGATCATCGGGATCTGTGCCTCCAACGGATCCGGCACCACCTCGACATCGGGTCCGGCGGCCACCACCTCGGCCACCCGGTGCGTTTTGTAGGTCGGGAGCAGGTCCACCCGCCATTGCGGCCGCCAGTCATCGTCCCAGCAGGCAATCAGGTGAGTGGCCTCGTAGTCGGTGGTGAGCCGCGCGATCATGTCCAGCAGGCCGCGGACGGCGTTGACCGGAGTTCCGTCGCTGCGGCGGATGGAATCCGGCACTCCGTAGAAGGCGCGGAAGTACAGGGACGCGGTGTCGAGCAGCATCAGGCGGGAGGGCATACGCCGATCCTTGCATGAAAAGGGGCAGGGAAGGGAGGAAGTTCCGCGGACGGTCCCGATGCTCGCAGCAGACGACGGCGCCGCCGTCGTGGGTTCCCTGGCGTCCCGGCGCATAGCGGGACGGCAAGCGTCGCTGTCATGCTGTCACCTACGATGGGACCGTCCGCGTGAGGAATTTGGCGACTAAACCCCAACACATCCAGCAGAACAGGGAGCACACCATCATGGTCACCAGCGCAGGCATCCTCCTGTACCGGCGGAGCGCTCCTTCCGGCGTTGAGGTGTGGATCGGACACATGGGCGGGCCATTCTGGGCGCGGAAGGATTCCCACGCGTGGTCCATCCCCAAGGGTGAATACCTCGACGAGGAGCCGCTGGCGGCGGCGAAGCGGGAATTCGCCGAGGAAATGGGCTCTCCGGCCCCGGAGGCTGACTACGTCCTGCTGGGCAGCTTCCGGCAGTCCTCGAAAAAGACCATCGCGGTCTTCATCGCCGAGGCCGACTTCTCGCCGGAGCGGATAACGAGCAATACGTTTGCGCTGGAATGGCCGCCGGGCTCGGGCACGGTGCGGGAGTATCCCGAGATGAATGACGCCGGCTGGTATGCCGAGCCCGAGGCCCGCAGCAAACTGGTCAAGGGACAGGCTCAGGTCCTGGACGCGCTGCTCCGCCGCCTGGCCGGGACCGCTCCGGCACCCGGGACGTAGCCTTCCCGCACTGGTTCCCATCGTAGGAGCACTCGCGGGGCCGGCGGGACCACGGCAGTGCACTTCTTTCACAAAGGGTGGGACCCAGTGCGCGGTTTTCCAGCCCAAGCGTTCCCGCGGCACCCCTCCGCGGATACGCTCACAGGACAGGACTGTGCGAAAACTCCGGCTTCTGGAGGTACGCCCCATGCCCGCAAGTACCGTCGACACCGGGTCCGGGAATCGAAGGACCCAGCACGCCACGGAATCTCCCCGCTACTGGTCTCCCCGGCTGTGGCTGCTGCCGCTGCTGGTGCTTCTGCTCCTGGGCGGAACCGGCGCCGCGCTGTACATCGGCGGTCTCGGCAGCCCGGGCGCAAACCTGAACCACTTTCCGATCGCCGTGGTGAACGAAGACGCCGGTGCCGAAGCGCCCGACGGCGGCGGCAGGGAAGACCTCGGCGCCACCATAACGGAGCAGATGCAGCAGGGCTTCGCGGCGAACGACGAGATCGACCTGCGGACGCTGTCCTGGGACGAGGCCCAGGACCAGATGCGCACCGGCCGCATCCATGCCGCCGTCGTTATTCCCCCATCCTTCTCGGCGGACGCACTCGCCCTGGTCAGCGGAGCCCTCACCGATACGGAGGTGTCCCGGCCAGCCGTGAGCGTCTACACCAATCCGCTCGCCGGACCGCTGGCCAGCAGCCTGGCGACCGCCGCCGTCGACCCCGCCCTGGAACAGGCCAACGAAAACCTGGGCGAACAGCTCACCCGCTCGGCGCAAGGCGCCCGGGCCGAGGCGCAGGAAGAACTGGACCGGCAGCTCAGCAGCCTCGACCTTCCGGCCCAAGTGGAGCAGGAGGTATCGCCGGACGTCTCCGGCACCGCGGCGGACCTGCTGGCCAGCCCGATCCAGGTCACCACCACTGCCTATCAGACGCCGCAGGAGGGGACCGCGCTGGGCATGGGAGCGTTCTTCTACTCGGTGCTGCTCATGATCGTCGGAATTGCCGGTTCGGTGTCGATCCACTTCCTCGTGGACTCCCGGCTGGGCGTGCTTCCGGTCGAACTGGGCCCGCGCTTTAGCCTGGGACCGCCGGCGCGGCCGGCCCGCTGGGCCACCTTCTTCACCAAGTGGGGGATCGTGGTCCTTGCCGCCCTCCCCACGGCCGGACTGATGATGTGGGTGGCAGCGGCCGTCGGCATGCCGCTGCCGCACGGCGGCTGGTACTTCCTTACCACCTGGCTGTCCATCATCACCGTGTCCGCGGTGGCCTTCGCGCTGATCACCGCGCTGGGCAGCGCGGGCATGATCCTGTCAATGATCTACGTGGTGTTCATGGGGCTGCCCTCGGCCAGCGGCGTGGTGCCGCTGCAGGCGCTGCCGGCCTTCTTCCGGTTTATTGCCCCCGGTGAACCGCTGTATCAAATGACCATGGCCAACCGCGCGGTCCTGTATTTCGACGCCGATGCCGACGCCGGACTGCAGAGTGGCATTATCGGCATGCTGATCCTCATCGGAATCGCCGTGGCGGTCGCCATGGTCTTCGCAGTGCTCTATGACCGGATGCTGGGCCGGCGGGGAGCGCAGCTGGCTCCCTCGGCGCCGGGCCGGTGACCTCACAGCCCGGCGCCGCGCAGGCAGCTCGGCGCGGCGCAGTTGACGAGCAGTTGACGCACAGAATCAGTGACCCTTCGCCGGGCGGGCCCGCAGGTGCGCACGCTCACCCTGCGGGCCGAAGAGGGCGATGAACTCGACGGCGCCGAGGTCGGCACTGCTCATCCAGTGGGGAAGGCGGGTGTCGAACTCAGCGGCCTCGCCCGGCTGCAGCACCAGCTCGGTGCCGCCGAGGATGAGCCGCAGCTTCCCGCTGAGGACGTAGAGCCATTCATAGCCTTCATGGGTGCGGGGTTCCGGCACCGCGGGCCTGCTGCGGGCCGGAAGGATGTACTTGTAGGCGCCGATTCCGCTGGCCTTTTCGGTCAGCGGAATGATCGTGGCACCGTGGCGCCTGATGGGCTGCATATGCACCCGGGGATCTCCGGTTGACGGCCCGCCCACCAGCTCATCAATGGTGACGCCGTAGATTTTGGCCAGGGGCAGCAGCAGCTCGAGCGTTGGGCGCCGCTGCCCCGACTCCAGCCGGGAAAGAGTGCTCACCGAAATGCCGGTGGCGGCCGACAACGACGCCAACGTGATGTTGCGGTCGGACCGCAGCGACCGCAGCCGGGCGCCGACGCCGTGCAGGGCGTCCTTCTGTTCATCCGTCATGGGTCGAGTTTGCCATAGCGGCAAAAATCGTTGCTGCTGCACCGGCACGGTTCCACACTGGAGGAACCGGCCCGGTGCCGCCACGGCTGGCCTCGGCGCGGCGGCGGCTATCAACGCGGATCTGATGGCCGAGGACACCCGGCGGTCAGGGCAGGTAGAGCGGCGACTGTTGGGTCAAAAAATCGCCGGGATGCGTCACCGGAGCCGAGAGCATCCCGGCACAGGAATCGATCAGGAAGTACCCGACGCCGGTCCAGTTGGCCGGCTCGGTGCCGTCCTGGATCCTTGCCTCATACTCGGAGCACACCCCGAGCACCATATTGCCGAGGATCCAGGACCGGCCATGGAGCACGGTCCGGGGCGTCGTGCCGAGCAGGGCCTCGATGCGTTTGACGAGGGCATCGGTGGCGGGACTGGCCACGGCGGACCGGGAGAGCACCTCGTGCATGGAGGGGACAGTCCGCATCTGGTGAATGAACCGCGCCCGCCAGCTCGGCACCGGCAGCGCGGCCAGATGTTCGGTCCAGGGCAGGACCAGGCACGCCAGCAGGTCCGACAGCCCGGCGTCGTCCGCCAAGGTGGAGACCAGCGCCGTCCTGCGGCGGTCCGTGTCAACGGTATGCCGGGTGATCAGGGCATGCAGCAGTTCGTCGCGGCCGCCGAAGTGATAGGCGACGGCTGAGTGGTTGGCGGTGCCGGCATGCTCGGCGATGCGTCGGTTGGAGACCGCATCGATGCCGAAACGGGCGAAGAGTTCCTCGGCTGCGTCCAGTAAAACCTCGCGTGCGTGCTCGCCGTGCTGACCCATGAACCGTGCCCCTCGTCCCGCGGCGTATGCGCCTCGATTAACCAAATTACGCCACATGGCGTAATTTTGACGAGTCGGCCCCACTGGCCGCGCATTTGGCCCAGCGGTCAGTGCGTTCCTCGCACCACCATCGAACCACAGCACAGGAGCACGACCTTGAGCCAGACTTCCCCCACGTCCACCGACTATCCACCGGGCGAGGATCCAGCGGCGCAGAGCGAGGCCCCGGCAACTGCTGACGCGGACCTCGAAGCTGCTGCCCTGAAGCGGGCCAAGGCAGAGAAGATCGGGCGCTACGTTGCCATGTTCCTCATGCCCCTTCTGATGGTGTCGATGCTGGTCGGCGGCTATCTGGCAGCCATGCACGCGCCGACCCCGCATGACATGCCGATTGCCGTCGCCGGCTCCGCGCAGCAGGCGGAGCAGTTCACCGATGCCCTGGAGTCCAGCGACCCGGATGCCGTCGAGGTGCGGATGGTCGACTCCGAGCAGGAAGCCCGCCAGCTCATCCTGGACCGTGAAGCATCCGGCGCCGTCTCGCTCTCGGAGGGCAAAGCCACCGTTTACACCGCCGGTGCCGCCGGCGCCTCCCAGTCCAGCAGTGTCACCGCACTGCTGGCGCCGCAGGTCCTCGCGCAGGGCCTGGCCCTGACGACCGAAGACCTCGCACCGCTGCCGAGCAGCGACATGGCAGGCCTGGGCGCAATGTTCATGACCACCGCGCTGATGCTTGCCGGCTACATGCCGCTGAGCCTGATCCTCTCCAACTCGCCGGAACTGCTGAAGTTCCGCCGCTTCGTTCCCCTGCTGGCCGGATGGTCGGCACTGATTGCCGCCCTGGTTTGGACCGTCGTCGGCCCCATCATGGGCATAGTTGAGGGGCACACCGCCGCCGTCCTGGGCATCTGCGCACTGGCCGTGTTTGCGGTCGGCAGCGTCCAGCTGTTCCTCACCCGCATCCTCGGCCCGATGGCCGTGCTTGTGGGCATGCTGTTCCTGATGGTCCTGGGCGTTCCCGCGTCCAACATGAGCATGTCGGTGCACACCATGCCGTGGATCTACCCTTACCTGCACGGCTTCCTGCCCGCGGCAGCAACCGGCGAATCACTCCGCGCAGTGCTCTACTTTGACGGAAACGGCGCCGGCGGCCACCTGTTGGTGCTGGCGATCGGCACCGTGGCCGCCCTGCTCCTCACGCTGGGGATCGACGCCCTCAAACGCCGCCGCAAGCCCAACGCGGCCCCGCCGGCGATCAACGTGGCGTCCCTGCACGGCGGACCCCGGCCGAAGAGCCGGACCTGGCGTTACATCGCCCTGGCCGGTTTCCCGCTGGCCATGGTCACCATGATGCTGTCCCTGATGCTCGGTGCCATGTACCAGCCGGAACCGCGGAACATGCCCGTCGCCGTCGTCGGCTCCACCGCCGAGCAGGCGGAACAGGCGGCCGCCGGACTGGACGAGAATATGTCCGGGCTCTTTGACCTGCAGCCGACCGACTCCGCCGATGAGGCCCGCGAGCAGGTGCAGGACCGCACGGTCGTGGCTGCGTTTGTGCTGCCGTCGGCGGAGAACCCCGCCGCAACCCTCATCACCAACGAGGCTGCCGGCATGAGCGCGCAGCAGGTTGTCCAGTCTGTCTTCGGCCAGATCGCCGCCGGACAGCAGGCGGAACTGACCACCGAGAACGTGGCTCCGCTGAAGGACTCCGACTCCATGGGCATGGCCACCATGTACCTGGCCATGGGCTGGATCATGGCGGGCTTCATGATCATTGTGGTGGGCTCGACGGCGGCTCCGGCCAGCCGTCCGCTGCGCCGGCTGATCCCCATCGTTGCGGCGTGGGCCGTCGGAATGTCCGCCTTCCTCTGGGTCATCGCCGAGGTCTTCGTGGGCGCCATCGACGGCCATTTCCTGCCGCTCTGGGGTGCCGGCGCCGTCGCGATCTTCTGCGTGGCCCTGTTCACCGCAGTCTTCGACCGGCTCATCGGCATGCTGGCGATCCTGCCGGTCATCGGCATCCTGATGTTCCTGGGCGTTCCGGCTTCCGGCGCGGCCATGTCCATCTACATGGAGCCGGAGATCTTCCGCTTCCTGCACGAATTCCTGCCGATGCCCGCCGCCGTCGAGTCGATCCGCTCGATCCTGTACTTCGGCGGGGACACTGTCGGCACGCATCTGCTGACGCTTGGAATCTGGGGAGCGGTTTCCCTGGTGCTGCTGGTCATCATTGACCGGTTCAAGCCGGTTCGAACGGAACCGTACCCCGTTGACGTGCCGGAGAGTGCAGCTGTCGGTGCGCCGGATGCTTCGGCCGGTGCCGCGAAACGGAAGCGCGGAAAGCACGTCGCTTCCGTATAGCCGGCTCCGCCGGAACCGGGCATGATCAAAACGAAGGGCCGCTGCAATCGCAGCGGCCCTTCGTTTTGGGGATTTCGCAGTACGCCCCCGATGGTCTCAAATCGAAGGTTTCCTGCGGGGCTGCACATCCAGGGTGTCCCAGGGGAAGTGCCACCGTTTTTTGCGGGTGTCTCTAGTTCCCGCAGGAATACACTCTGCCTTGCTTCTCTGCTGTTTTTCCTCAACTTTGGCTCAAGATTGCCGCAGGTGGATCTGGAAGGCAGTCTGCTGAGGTCCCAGCAGTGCCCGCGCTGCGAAGGCATTGGGTTTCGGCGCTACCTGTGCTGCAGCCAGGCCAGGCCGGCGTGCAGCGTATGCACGGCGGTGAAGACCGCCCCGGCAGCCAAATACATCCACGGCCGGTACCCGGGGACAAACCGCAGGCTCGAACCCCAGCCGATTCCCGCAAGCCAGAGCAACGAGGTCCACGCCGGCGCCGTGAAACCTATCAGGCCGGTGCTCCACGGGCTCTCCGGAGCCGCCATAACCGCCAGCCAGGCGCCGGCGTAGGCGGCCAGGCCTGTGCCGTAGAGCCAGAGGCCTCCCCGCCGAGGAGTCAGCGGCATGAAGGCCGGGGCTGCGCAGAGCAGGGCCCGCAGAACGTTTTCAGCGATGATCAGCGCCGCCGGAATGCCGGCCGAAAAGGCCTGCGGGCCGTAGGGCGGCGGCAGGTATGGGGCTACGGCGGCGTTCAGGGCAAGGACCGGCAGCACCAGCCAGAAGCGGTTCCAGAGCCAGGCAGATCCAGGGATCCGGTTCCTTCCAGCTCCATCACCTCTTCGGCGCTGGGAAGGGCCTGCAGCGGAATCGTCGGGTCCAGACATGGCGTCTCCTCGGACGGGGTACGTGCACAAAGTACCATTAGCGCCCGCTCCTGCCCGCCGGCCCCGCCCAATCGCCGCCAACGCCGCCAGCACCCCGAAACGGGCAGTTCTGCAGCGAAAACGGACACTTGCAAAATTGCATCAAAACACTCTTGACCGGCAAATTGTTAGCGTTCACAATTGCGCTCAGGGCGTTCAAGCCCCCGCAGCGATGATGGTGCAGTTGCTTGTGGCTGCGGTCCGAATTTCAGGAGGCAGCAGTGTTCAAGAAGACTCTTATGACAGCCCTGGCCGTCTCGGCCCTGGCTCTCTCTGCATGCGGTAGCTCGGACGCCGAAACCGGCTCGGACGAGGGCATCACCATGGGCTTCGCGCAGGTGGGGGCCGAGAGCGGCTGGCGAACTGCCAACACCAAATCCGTCCAGGACGCCGCCGAGGCCGCCGGCGTCGACCTCAAGTTCTCGGATGCCCAGCAAAAGCAGGAAAACCAGATCAAGGCGATACGTTCCTACATTCAGCAACAGGTGGATGTCATCGCCTTCTCACCGGTCGTCGAATCCGGATGGGACACCGTCTTGAAGGAAGCAAAGGACGCGAATATCCCGGTGATCCTGACCGACAGGGCAATCGATTCCGCCGACACGTCGCTGTACAAGACGTTCCTCGGATCTGATTTTGTCGAGGAGGGCAAGAAGGCCGGCGACTGGCTCGTCCAGGATTCAGCTGCAACGGACGGTCCGATAAACATTGTGGAACTGCAGGGGACCACCGGGGCGGCACCCGCTATTGACCGAAAGGAAGGTTTCGAAGCAGCCATCGCGGCCGATCCCGACCTCAAGATCGTGCAATCCCAGACCGGTGACTTCACCCGCAGCGGCGGAAAGCAGGTCATGGAGGCGTTCCTCAAGAACACTCCCGACATTGACGTTGTCTATGCCCACAACGACGATATGGGGCTGGGAGCGATCGAGGCCATCGAAGCTGCCGGAAAGGTGCCCGGCAAGGACGTCAAGATCATCACTGTCGATGCGGTCAAGGACGGGATGACCGCCCTCTCCGAGGGCAGGATCAATTACATCGTGGAATGCAACCCGCTCCTGGGAGTGCAGCTCATGGAGCTCGCGGAAAAAGTGGTTGCCGGCGAAGAAGTGCCAGCCCGCGTGGTGACGGAAGAGACTGCGTTTACCCCCGAACAGGCAAAGGAAGTCTTGGCAACCCGCGAGTACTAGTTCAGGACACACCGCACGCGATAAGAGTCCGGACCGATCAGTGACTGGAATGCGGTGAGTGTGCGCTCACCGCATTCCAGTTACAGGAAGACAGAAACATGAACGAGACCGTTCCAGTGGTGGAGATGCACGGAATTTCGGTTGAGTTTCCCGGGGTGAAGGCACTTGACCGCGTGGACTTCCGACTGTTTCCGGGTGAAGTGCATGCCCTCATGGGGGAAAACGGCGCGGGAAAATCAACGCTGATCAAGGCACTGACCGGGGTTTACGCCGTCGACGGCGGTGCCATCACCGTCCTGGGTGTGACCCACGAATTCGCCACGCCCGCCGAAGCGCAAAATGCCGGCATCAGCACCGTTTATCAGGAGGTGAACCTCTGCCCGAATCTGTCGGTCGAGGAGAACATCCTCCTGGGACGGGAGCCCCGCAGGCGGGGGAGCATTCATTGGAGGGAAGTCCGCAGAAAAGCCCGCGAAGTACTCGAACTGCTCCAACTCGGACACATTGACCCGGGCTCCGTACTTTCCACGCACTCCATCGCGATCCAGCAGCTGGTCGCCATAGCGCGTTCAGTTCAGATCGACTCAAGGGTGCTCATCCTCGATGAACCCACGTCCAGCCTGGACCTCGACGAGGTGCAGCAGCTCTTCACTGTTATCCGCACCTTGCGGAACAGGGGAGTCGCAATCCTCTTTGTGTCCCACTTCCTTGAACAGGTGTATGAAATCTCCGATCGCATGACGGTTCTCCGGAATGGGAAACTGGTGGGGGAATACCTGACCTCCGAATTGCCGCGGATGGGACTGATCTCGAAAATGATCGGCAAGGAATTGGAAGTCCTCGCTGAACTCGACCGGACCGAATCCCAACCCCGGCCGGAAAACGTGGACGCCGTCCCCTTCCTCCAGGCGAAGAATCTTGGGCGAAAGGGCTCCGTCGGGAACATCAACCTCTCCATCGAACCGGGGCGGATCCTTGGACTGGCGGGGTTGCTGGGATCAGGGCGAACTGAAACGGCGAGGCTGCTCTTTGGCGCCGACCGCGCCGACCAGGGTGAGCTGATCCTCGGCGGCACGAGCCGGAGCCTGCGGAACCCGCGTGCCGCGATCAACCGGGGAATTGGATTCTCATCGGAGAACCGCCAGGCGGAGGGCCTTGTCGGTGATCTCTCGGTTCGGGACAATCTGGTCCTGGCCATGCAGGCGAGCAAGGGATGGCTGCGGAAGATTCCCCGCCACCAGCAGGATCAGCTCGCCGGGAAGTTCATCGAAACTTTGGATATCCGTCCCGCCAACAAAGATGCCCTGGTCCGAAACCTCAGCGGCGGCAACCAGCAGAAGGTGCTCCTCGCGCGCTGGCTGATCACCAACCCCAAGCTTCTCATTCTCGATGAACCCACCAGGGGCATCGACATCGGCGCGAAAACCCAAATCCAGCTGCTGATCAGCAACCTGGCTGCCGAGGGCATGGCGATTGTCTTCATTTCCGCCGAATTGGAGGAGGTGCTTCGCCTGAGTGACCACATTGCGGTCCTCAAGGACCGGGAAATGGTGGCGGACCTGCCCAACGACGGCGTCTCCATGGAGGATGTCATGACGATCATCGCGGGGACTCCGGCATGAACGCCGTCATTCGGCACCGGCTTACCTGGCCAGCTCTGGCCCTGGTTCTGCTGCTGCTCCTCAACCAGGTGTTCAGAAGCGATTTTCTCGCGGTTCGGGTCCAGGACGGCCACCTCTACGGCAGCCTGATCGATATCCTCCGCAACGGAGCACCCACGATTCTGATCGCCCTCGGCATGACTCTGGTGATTGCATCGCGGGGCATCGACCTTTCAGTGGGGGCAACAGCAGCCATCGCCGGCGCCATCTCGTGCACCTACATCTACAATGCCGCGGATCCCGGGTCCGCCCAGACCGCACTCACCGGAGCGGCGATTGCGGTGGGTGCCGGCCTGGCCTTGGGAGCGTGGAACGGTTTCCTGGTCGCCGTGATCGGGATCCAGCCCATCATCGCCACCTTGGTCCTCATGACGGCGGGCCGCGGCCTGGCCCAGCTCGTCACCGACGGCCAGATCATCACCGTCTCCAATGACCCGTACCACGCCATCGGCGCCGGGTTTTTTCTGGCGCTCCCCATCTCGATTCTCATTGCGGCCGCCGTATGTGCCGCAGCGGGATTGTTAACCCGGCGAACGGCGCTGGGGACTCTTATTGAGGCCGTAGGCATCAACCCGGTGGCGAGCCGGCTGGCCGGGCTTAACGCCCGCACCATCACCTGGATCGTGTACATTTTCAGCGGCTTTTGCGCCGCGGTTGCCGGGCTGATGATCAGCTCCAACGTCACGGCGGCGGACGCGAACAATGCCGGGCTCTTTATCGAGATGGACGCGATCCTCGCGGTGGTGATCGGCGGGACCTCGCTGGCCGGCGGCCGGTACAGCCTGGTGGGGACACTCATCGGTGCGCTCATCATCCAGACCCTGACGACAACCGTCTACACCCTCGGCATCCCGCCTGAGGTGACGCTGGTCTTCAAGGCCCTCGTTGTCATCGTTGTCTGCCTGCTGCAGTCGCCGAAGGCTCGGACACTGCTCCGGCAGCGCAAACGCCCGGCAACTACAAGTTCGAAACCGAAGGTGGCCATCTGATGTCAGTCCTCACCAGCCCCTCGGCCCCCGCCACCCACAACCGAACGAGCGGTCTGCAGGGAAAGGCGAAATACGCACCGACCCTTGCAACCATCGGACTGTTCCTTGCCATGTTCGCAGCCGGCGCGCTCATGTACCCGGGGTTTCTCTCCGGGCAGGTTTTCCTTAACCTCCTGATCGACAACACCTTCCTGATTGTCCTTGCCGTCGGCATGACCTTTGTCATCCTGACCGGTGGAATCGACCTGTCGGTGGGGTCCGTCGTCGCCCTCTCGATGATGATCGCCGCAGCGCTGCTGCAAGCAGGGTGGAATCCGTTCGCGGTTATCGCCGTCGTCCTACTGACCGGAGCCGTCTTCGGACTGGTCATGGGAGCCATCATCCAAGTCTTTGAAATCCAGCCCTTCATCGTGACCCTTGCGGGACTCTTCCTTGCCAGGGGGCTCTGTTACGTCATCAGCCTCAACTCGATCACTGTCACGGATCCGTTTTTTACGTCCATGGCCCAGGCCCGCATTCGGCTGCCCGGGAACCTGTTCGTGTCGCCCGGTGTCATCATCGCGCTGCTGGTGGTCGCCGCCGCAGTCTATGTCCTGCACCAGACGCGTTTTGGCAGGACGGTTTACGCCGTTGGCGGCGGCGAAGCCTCCGCGGTGCTGATGGGCCTGGCAGTGCCTCGGACGAAAATACTCGTCTATACGATCAGCGGCTTCTGCGCCGCAACCGCCGGAATCCTCTTTTCGTTCTACAGCTTGTCCGGATACAGCCTGGCGGCCACCGGCATGGAACTGGATGCCATCGCGGCGGTAGTGGTTGGCGGGACGCTTCTCACCGGCGGATACGGCTACGTCGTCGGCTCCCTGGCGGGAGTCCTGGTTCTGGGAATTGTCCAGACCTTCATCTCATATGAGGGAACGCTCAGCTCGTGGTGGACGCGCATCGTCATCGGAGCGCTTTTGCTGGTCTTTATCCTTCTCCAGAAACTCTTCTCCCGGAAAGTGAAACTCGCCTAGCGCCCGCCACGCCCGGCCGGGCTGGCGGCAACTGTAGCGCCGCGTCACAAATCAGCTGGAGGGGGACGGAAGTGCCAGCATGTAGGGATGTCGCCGAACTCCGCCACCGCAGCTCCGAAACGTCTCCAAACCGCCGAAGAGCGCAGTGCGCGCATCGCCGTAACGGTCTTTCCCCTGCTGATCCTTGCCGGGGGAGCGGTGGCCCTGTTCTTTCCGGATCCATTCACCGGGCTGTCCGGATACGTCAATCCCGCCCTCATGCTCATCATGTTCGGCATGGGTCTGACCCTGACCTTGCCGGACTTCGCCCTGGTCGTCCGGCAGCCGCTCCCGGTGCTGCTCGGCGTTGTGGCGCAGTATGTGGTCATGCCGCTGCTCGGCCTTGCGGTCGCCTGGGCCCTGCAGCTGAGTCCGGAACTCGCTGCCGGCGTGATCCTCGTGGGCTGCGCCCCGGGCGGAACGGCATCCAACGTGGTGACCTATCTGGCGCGCGGCAATGTGGCCCTCTCCGTGGCGATGACCTCGGTGTCCACCCTGCTCGCGCCGATCTTCACCCCGCTGCTGGCCCTGTGGCTGGCCGGCAGGTACATGTCCGTCGACGCCGGCTCCATGGCCCTGTCCATCGTCCAGATTGTGCTGATTCCGGTGGTGCTCGGCCTGGTCATCCGGTACGTCATGCCGCAGCTGGTTGACCGGGTGCTGCCGGCGCTGCCCTGGATCTCCGTCATCGCCATCACCTTCGTTGTTGTCGCAGTGGTCTCGGGCAGCGCGGCCGCCATCTTTACCGCCGGCTGGCTGATCCTGCTGGCCGTGATCCTGCACAACGGCTTGGGCTTGGGCCTGGGCTACGGTGTGGCGAAACTGTTCCGGCAGCCCCTGGCCGCGCGGCGCACGATGGCCATTGAAGTGGGCATGCAGAACTCCGGCCTGGCCGCCGGGCTCGCCCGGGACTACTTCACTCCCGAGGCGGCCTTGCCGGCCGCGGTGTTCTCGGTCTGGCACAACGTCTCCGGCGCCCTGATGGCAGCTTTCTGGCGGCGCCGGCCGTCGGGCTGAGCGGCGCGGTACCGGACCAAGGTCACCGGGAGCGCCGGGCCGTAGGATTATGGCCGGGTGCCGGCCGGAGGGCTGGCCTGTCGTCACTGGGGGAACAGCGTCATGGTGAACATCTTCGACGATGAGAGTTTAAAGGCGCTGCGCCGCGAGAAGCGCGCGATGCAGATCAGGCTGATGATATCTTCATCGGTTATGTTCATGTTGGCCGGAGCCCTGGCATGGCTGATCTATTGGGTGAATCTGCTGGCCGCGTTTTCGGGTTGGCCGGAAACCGATGTTGATACTGTCACGTGGGGCTTTCTCCGATGGGCAGGAAATACCTCCTCCAACTTCCGCGACGATTTTCAACCCGGTGCGTTGCTGGTTGCCCTTGCGGCCTTGTCAATTGCACTCTTCTTGGCGCTCAGTGCCGTGCCGACGCCCCCTGAGGAAAACGATACGATAAATAACCGCGCAGCGAGGATGGCGCTGGACGACTTTTCCGTGGTGGTCGCAGGCGTGTCGGCGGTGCTCGCATGGCTGTCGCTGCTTAGCGTTGATCCGCTGCTACCGGCAAGTCTTCCCGATGTGATCATTGCCGCCGGCACGGGAATCCTCTGCTCGGCGATCATCCCGTTGCACAGGGTGCGCGCCGACGTCCATCGGCTGACGCTCTTCGAGGCCAGACAACAACTGGCCGTTTTTGAAGACGCGCTGAATAAAGTGAATGAACGGCCAACCAGCCTCAGCAACTTTTCCAAAAATCACGTTAAGGCATCGTACGCGTTATGGTGTGCGGGTGCCGGAATATTATCGGTCGTCTTCACCGTCTTGTGTGTCCGAATCGGCTCCACGGTTCAGCTGGAGTGGAATGCCCTCCTGTACCTGCTGCTGTGGTTTATTGCCGCAGGGTGGGCGCTTGTGACAACTGAGATGTATCTCGCCGTCGAGGAGTTCCGTAGGAAGAAGCAGTGTGCGTCCGCCGTTTTTTACGGTTTCTTTTACGTGTTCTTTGTGGGAATGATGTTTCTCGTTACTTGTTCCATATTGACCACGATGCTGGACTTCGCAGTAGCTTCGCTGGCGACGCTCTGTGGATTGGCAGTTCCTGCCTGCCTGTTTGCCTATGACGCCCGGCCCAGCGGGCCACGGCTTTTGACCGGTGTCAAAATTCGCCGCATCAAGTCAGCGGTCGGCCGGTTCAAGGGAACCATCTCGAATTCGGAACGACGGCTCGCCGAAGCCGCAGCTCCGGACGCAGCCCGGGATCCATCCAACGTGGACCACGAGGTATCGCTGGCAGAACAGCACCGCTAGGGTAATTGCTTCCGGGTCCTTCAAGGAAAGCGGGCTGCCGTGGCTCCCAAGACCATTGTGATCACCGGCGCGAGCGGGGGCATCGGCGCGGCCGCCGCGCGGCAGCTGGCCGGGGACGGACACCAGGTGGTGGTGGTCGGCCGCTCGCCGGAACGAACCGCGGCCGTGGCCGATGACACCGGCGGGCAGTACATCCTGGCCGACTTCGCCGATCTGAACAGCGTGCGGAATCTGGCCTCGGAGATCCTTCAGCGCTTCCCGCGGATAAACGTGCTGGCGAACAACGCCGGAGCGATGTTCGGCAAGGAACGGCAAGTGACCGTCGACGGGCACGAGAAAACACTACAAGTGAACTACCTTGCACCCTTCCTCCTGACCCGGCTGCTCACCGACCGGCTGCTGGAGTCCCGGGGAACGGTAATCAACACTTCCAGTTCCGCAAACCTGTTCGCACGGGTGGACCTGGAGGACCTGGAACAGGAAAAGGGCTACAAGCCCTTCCGGGCCTACGCTGCCACCAAACTCGAGCAGATCCTGTTCACCGGGGAATTTGACCGGCGCTACCGCTCGCACGGAGCAACGTCCACTGCCTTCCACCCTGGACTGGTGGGCTCGGCCTTCCTGAGCACGCAGAGCCCGCTCATCCGGGCCGCCTACCGCTCGCCCGTGCGCCGGCTGGCCCGGACTCCCGAAGCGGGAGCACGCACGCTCGTGTACCTCGCCGAGGGCACTCCCGGTGAGGACTACCCGACCGGCAAATACTTTCGGCGGAACAAGGTAGCCCGGCCCAACCGCCAGACCGGCGACGGCGTGCTGGCCCTGGGGCTGTGGAACCGGTCGGCGGCGATGCTGGAGGGCGCCGCCTAGCTGGAGGCCAGCCGGCGGGCGGAATTCTCGTCCAGGATCAGATCCGTCACCAGGCCCGCGCGGAGCGCACCCAGGAGACTGGTGGTTTTCGCTTCGCCGGCCACGACGCAGATCCGCCGCGGCACCTGGCGCAGTACGTGCAGATCCGGTCCGGTGCTGCGGTCATTGAGCCGGATGCCGTCCCAGGTGCCGTCGGCCCGGTAGAACATGGTGGCGACGTCGCCCACCACCTCCTCGGCCAGCAGGTCGTCCAGATCCTCCTCGTCCAGGTAGGCCCCGTTGTATACATGGCTGGGCACACCGGCCTCCATGGACCCGACGCCGAAGATGGCGGTGTTCATCCGTGCCTGCAGATCCAGGACACGCTTGACCGGCCGTTCCCGCCACATGGCCTCCTTGGTTTCGGTGTGGTCGAAGAAGGCGGGCACCGGGAACTGCACCACGCGGGCGCCGTAGGCGTGGCCGAACCGCTGCAGGATCTCGCTGGCGTAGGTGATGCCGGAGGTCCGGAAGTTGCCCGCCCCGTTCATCTGCACAATTGTGCTGTCGTGCGTGTTCTTCACGGAGAGGTGCTGGCTAACCGCGGTCAGCGTGGAGCCCCACGCAACACCGACGATCGCGTCGGAATCGATCAGCGGATTGATCAGGTGCGCCGCCTGCACGGCCACGCGCTGCAGGATCTGTGCGGGGGAGACCCCCTCGGCCACCGGAACCACCTTGGCCTGGATGCCGAAACGGGTGCTGATTTCCTTCTCCAGCGCCGGGGCCCGGTCTGCGGCGCTCTTGATCCTGATCTCCACCAGCCCGGTGCTCCGCGCATGGGACAGCAGCCGCGACACCGTGGAGCGCGAGATCCGCAGCTCCCTGGCAATCGCTTCCATGGTCAGGTTCTGCAGGTAGTACATCTGTGCGGCCCGAAGCGCGTCTCTGGTCCGGGTTTCCGACTCTGCCCGAACCGTCCCGCCGCCCGGCTGCTTCTCCGGCCGCGAACTGACACCAATGTTCACTTTTGCTCCGACTGAACCGCTGTGTTGGTCATGCATCCATTATGTCAGGCTGCACGTTTGTGCATCCGGTCGATCCGCGGGCCTCCCGGCTTCGAACATTGAGGGAATGGCAAAGCCGCCACAGAAGCGTTTGGAGATAGTCGTGGACAATTCCGTGAACCCCAATAAGGGAAAAACCGCCGCCCGCCCGGTGGTTCAGCAGCTGAAGGACCGCCCCCGGGCCTCGGTGCTGATCGTCGGCGGCGGCATTAACGGCGTCGGTACCTTCCGGGACCTGTCGCTGCAGGGCGTGGACGTTGTCCTCGTTGAGCGTGGAGACTACTGCCAGGGCGCCTCCGGTGCGTCCTCCCACATGATCCACGGCGGCATCCGCTACCTGGAAAATGGCGAGTTCCGCCTGGTGCACGAGTCCGTCGTCGAGCGCAATGCGCTGCTCCGCCTCGCACCGCACTATGTTAAGCCGCTGCAGACCACCATCCCGATCACCAGCACCTTTGCCGGCATCACGGCCGCGCCCATGCGCTTCCTGACGCACAAGCAGGGCAAGCCGAACGAGCGCGGCGCCCTGCTTATCAAGGCCGGCCTGATGATGTATGACTTCTTCTCCCGCGGTGGGCGCGTTGCCCCCAAGCACAACTTCGTGGGCAAGAAGAAGTCCCTGCAGGAACTGCCCAAGCTGCGGTCCGACGTCAAGTACACCGCCACCTACTTTGACGCCTCCGTGCACAACCCGGAGCGCCTGACCCTGGACGTGCTGCGCGACGGCCTCGAAGCCAACCCGCAGTCCCGCGCCAGCAACTACGTGTCCGCTGTGGGAACCACCGACGCCGGCACGCTGCTGCGCGACGAGCTGACGGGCGAGGAATTCCTGTTCGACGCCGACGTCGTCATCAACGCCACCGGCGCCTGGGTCGACGAGACCAATGACTCCTTCGGCAAGCGCACCTCCTTCATGGGCGGCACCAAGGGCTCACACATCGTGCTGGACCACCCGGAACTGCTGGAGGCCTGCGCCGGCCGTGAAATGTTCTTCGAGCACACCGATGGCCGCATCGTCCTGATTTACCCGATGGGTGACCGCGTACTGGTGGGCACCACCGACATTGACGCCGACATCAACGAGGACTCGGTCTGCACCGATGACGAGATCGAGTACTTCTTCGAACTCGTCGCCCACGTGTTCCCGAGCATCGACGTGCGCCGCGACCACATCGTCTACACCTTCTCCGGGGTTCGCCCGCTGCCGAAGCATGACGACACCTCGCCCGGCTTCGTGTCCCGCGACTACCGCATCGAGAAGCGCATCGACAGCCGCGGCGGCAAGAACGTCACCACGCTGAGCCTGGTGGGCGGCAAGTGGACCACGTTCCGCGCCCTCTCCGAGACGCTCGCCTCCGACGCGATGACCGCTCTGGGCATGCCGCGGAAGACGACGACGACGGAACTTCAGATCGGCGGCGGCAAGAACTTCCCGCGCACCGACGCCGAGGAGCGCCTCTGGGTGAACCGCACCGCAAACGAGGTTGCCGACCGCGACCGCGTCCGCGTGCTGCTGACCCGCTACGGCACCCGTGCCACCGATGTGCTGGCCTTCCTGGCCCAGGGCGGAGACCAGCCGCTGGCCTCCACCCCTGAGCTGAGCACCCGCGAGCTGACCTACATGGTGGAAAACGAGCAGGTCACGCGCCTCTCGGACATCCTGATCCGCCGCACGTCTCTGGCCTTCCGCGGCCTGGTGACCGCAGAGATGCTGAACGAAATGGCTGACCTGCTGGCTCCGCAGCTCGGCTGGGACGACGCCGAGGCACACCGCCAGGTCAAGGCTTGCCGCGACCTGCTGGTGAACATGCACGGCATGAAGATCGCAGCAACGGTCTAAGTACGACCGATTGATCGAAAGGACCGGCCGGAGCAGATGCTCCGGCCGGTCCTTTTTGCCGTCAAGCAGGTTGGTTCTGCGCCGCGCACGCCGGTGGAAATCATCCGGGTCCGGCGGCGATCCGGGGCTCCCGGGCCGCCATGGGGCGGGGGCGACCCACGAGGAGCCTAAGCTACCAGCCGGATTGCCCGGGGACGCCGCGTTTGTCCTGTCCGGAATGCACCTAGGCCAGCGCCCGGAACGGCGGCCATGTGCTGTCGAGCCGCACGCCGGCGTCGTCCTGGGAAATGCCCAGAGCCAGCGAAATTTCGGTCAGCAGGGGCCGGCGTGCCTGGCGGAGCATGTCCCGTTCGGCTTGGGAGAGTCCGTCGGCGGCGTTCCGGAGCATGAGATTGCGGACGACGGCGGCGATCACCAGCGGATCCCCGGTGGCGATTTTTTCGGTGTTGTCCTTAAACCGCCGGGACCACTGGGTGTCCTCCTGGTCAGCGGGTGCGCCCAGGACCCGGAACAGGGCCTCCAGCCCGGCGGCATCCAGCACCGGCCGCAGGCCAACGCGTTCCACCTGATCCACGGGGACCCAGACCATCAGGCGGGAGGACTGCACCTCGAGGACAACACATTCCTTTTTCAGGCGCGGATGGATTTGAAACGCGGTGACGACGGCGGGGCCATGGTGGGGATGGACCAGAATCTGGCCCTTGGAAAGTGGCAATGCGCTACCTCCGACCACACGATATCCGCAGGACGGTTCGGACGGAACTGTCATCATCTGCGGGTTGGTGAGTCTCCATTTTACTCCGTCGGGCTCCGCGGTCACCGGTGCGGAGCCCCTGGGTGCCGGGCGAGAGGAGAAAAATGTGCCCGGGGCTGTGGGTTTGGACACTTAATAGTTGATGGTTGGCAACTACTTATATAGTTGACGTAAATCAACTATTAGCAGGAGCCAGATGTCCCCCGAATCGCGTCACGTGCAAACCAAGCCCAAGAAGGAACGGAAGGGCAAGGCGCCCAGGCCGACGGCGTCGCCCGACGGCTCCATGACGCACAAGCAGGTGCTGGAGTCGCTGTCCGGCCTGCTGCTCGGCATGTTTGTCTCGATCCTGGCCGGCACCGTGGTCTCCACGTCGCTGCCGCTGATCATCTCGGACCTCGACGGCGACCAGTCCGCCTATACCTGGGTGGTGACCGGAACGCTGCTGGCGACCACGGTCTCCACGCCGCTGTGGGGCAAATTCGCTGACCTGTTCAACCGCAAACTGCTCATCCAGCTGGCCCTGGGCATCTTCGTGCTCGGCTCGGCGCTGGCCGGCTTCTCGCAGGACACCAGCACCCTCATTGTCTTCCGCGTTTTCCAGGGCCTCGGTGCCGGCGGACTCGCCGCATTGAGCCAGATCATCATGGCCGACATCATCAGCCCGCGTGACCGCGGCAAGTACGCCGGCCTGTTCGGCGCCGTGATGGCGCTCGGCACCGTCGGCGGTCCGCTGCTGGGCGGCGTCGTCACCGATGCGTTCGGCTGGCGCTGGAACTTCTTCATCGCCCTGCCGGTCGCCGTCGCCGCTATCATCCTGCTGCAGCTCACCCTGCACCTGCCCAAGCACCCCAAGCGCAAGGTCCACATCGACTACTTGGGTGCGGTCCTGATCGCCGGCGGCGTGTCGCTGCTGATGATCTGGGTGACCCTGGCGGGCAGCCAGTTCGAATGGGCCTCCCTGGCCTCGTTCCTGATGGTCGCAGGCTCGGTGTTGCTCCTGATCGCCGCAGTCCTGGTCGAATTCAAGTCTCCGGAACCGATCATTCCGCTCTCGATGTTCAAGAACCGGACCTTCACGCTCTCCGTGGTGGCCAGCATCGCCGTGGGTGTTTCCATGTTCGGCACGTCGGTCTTCCTGGCCCAGTACATGCAGCTGGCCCGCGGCGCCACGCCCACCGAATCCGGGCTGCTCACCATCCCGATGATGGCCGGCCTGCTGATCTCCTCGACCTACTTCGGCCGGGTCATCAGCCGCACGGGCAAGTGGAAGGCAGTGATGATTTCCGGCGCCGTCCTCACCCTGGTGGGCACCGTCATGCTGAGCACCCTGGCCTATGACACCAACCTGGTGCTCGTGGGAATCTACATGGCCCTTCTCGGCGCCGGGCTCGGCATGCTCATGCAGAACCTGGTGCTGGTGGTCCAGAACTCCATCGAGGTCAAGAACCTCGGCGTGGCCACCAGTGCTGTGACCTTCTTCCGCAGCCTCGGCGGCACCGTCGGAGTTTCAGTCCTCGGTTCCGTCCTGGGCACGATTGTGGCCTCAGAAATCAAGAACGGCATCATGACACTGGCACCGGCGGATCAGGCCGCTGCCGCTGCGGCACTGGGCAGCGGGACCATTCCGCAGGTTTCGACCCTGCCGGATGCCATCGCCGTCGTGGTGGAAAGCGCCTACGGCGTGGGTGTGGGCTCGGTCTTCCTGTACAGCGTTCCGCTTGCCGCCATCACGCTGCTTGCCGTGATCTTCCTGCCCAACGCTCAGCTCGGACGGAAGAACGCCGTGCAGCTGAAGAATGCTGCCGCCGGACGCGCGGGGGCTTCCGCCGCCGGAACGGCCGTTGCGCCGGAGGAGGCTGCCCGCCGCCGGGATGTGGAAAAAACCGCTGCGGACCTCACCCTGGCCGACGTGGCCACGGGCGCCGTGGGCCTTGTGGATCCGCTCTCACCGGTCGCCGGCTCCGGAACGGAAAACGGGCGCCGGCCGTGACAGCCCTTGCCGAAGGCCAGGGCGACCGGAAGCGTGAGGAAGACGCCCGGGCCTCAGCGATCAGTGATGTGGAGGAGTCACTGCGGCTGCTCACCGAAAGCGTCCGGGCCAGCATGCGTGACGCCGCCAAGGGTATTGACCCGGCGCTTCCGCTGTTTGGGCTGAAGATCCTGCAGCTGCTCAAGCGCGTTGGGGCCACCCAATCCGGTGCCGTGGCCGAGATGATGATGGTCGACAAGAGCGTCATCAGCCGGCACTCACGGCATCTGGAGGAGCTGGGCCTCATTGAGGTCAAGCCGGATCCGAAGGACGGCCGGGCCCGGCTGCTGGAGCTGACTCCGGCGGCCGCCGAACGGGTCCAGGCCATTCAAACCGGGATCATGCTCGACCACGACATCCTGCAATCCTGGTCCGCGGCCGACCTCCGCCAGTTCTCCGGGTATCTCTCCCGGCTGGGTGGGCGCAGCGGCCCGCCTCCGGACGGCTCAGAATAGGCCGTACTTAGGTCATCAACAGACAAGCCGGACCCCGCGGGGTCCGGCTTGTTGTTTCTGCGCAGTCTTACTCCGCAGTGTTTTCTTACTCCGCGCTGTTGTGCGGGTCGGTCCGCGGGCTGGCAGGCTTCGGCTTCTTGCGGCCCTTGCCCGCCAGCATCGAGTAGGCGGTGCTGAGCACGAAGATCTCGCTGACGTAGCCCATGGGGCTGGCCGGCAGGGGAGCGAACTGGTGAAAAAGCACCAGCGCTGAGACCGCGAGGATGACCGGATGGGCCTTCAGGATCCATGCGGCGGGTACTTCCCGCGGCCAGGGGAAGAAGCCTTCTTCGGCGGCGGTGTCGGCACGGGATGTCTTCATGTCTCCATCCTCTCAGAGGGAGCGGGTTCCCGCCGTGTCCATCCGCGCGGCAAGTCGGGCAAAGGCACCGTGCCCGGCCCGCAGTTCCTGCGCGGTTCCGCGCTCCACGACGCGGCCGGCGTCAAGGACCACCACCTGCTCGGCGTTCTCCACGGTGGAAAGCCGGTGCGCGATGGTCAGCGTGGTCCGCCCGGTCGACAGCCGTTCGAGCGCCTGCTGCACCTGCGCCTCCGTGGTGTTGTCCAGGGCGCTGGTCGCCTCGTCCAGCACGAGCACCGGAGGGTTGCGCAGGATGGTCCGCGCTATCGCCAGGCGCTGCTGCTCACCGCCGGAAAACCGGTGCCCGCGCGCGCCCACGAGGGTGTCCAGGCCCTCCGGCAGCGCGCCGATCGCATCGGCAATCCGCGCGGCAGCGAGAGCCTGCCAGAGCTGGTCGTCGGTGGCGTCCGGGGCGGCCAGCAGCAGGTTCTCGCGCACCGAAGCGTGGATCAGATAGGTCTCCTGCGACACCACTCCGACAATCCGGGCCAGGTCTTCCGGCGCGATCTCGCGCACGTCGACGCCGTCAATGGTGACCCGCCCGGAGCTGACTTCATTCAGGCGCGGCAGCAGTGAGGCCAGGGTGCTTTTGCCGGAACCGGTGGGCCCGACGACGGCGGTGGTGGTGCCGGCGGGCAGCGTCAGGTTGATGCAGCTCAGGACTTCAGTGCCGCCTCCGGGACCGTCCCCGGTCCCGCCGTCGTACGCGAACCGCACGCCCTCGAACCGGACCTCGCCGCGCACGGTGGCCGGATCCAGCCGGACCGGATCCGTCGGCGCCGTGATGGCGGGCACCAGGTCCAGGTATTCAAAGATCCGGCTGAAGAAAGCCAGTGCGGTCACCCACTGAACGCCGATGTTCAGCAGTCCCATGACCGGGCGGAAAATGGTCGCCTGCAGCCCGGTGAACGCCACCAGGGTGCCGACGGTCATGCCGCCGCTGGTGGCCGGGAACCCGGCCGCGAGGTAGATGACCGCCGGAATTGCCGCGAAGACTATCTGCATGGTGGCCATCCGCCAGCTGCCGGCGAGCTGGCTGCGCAGCTCCAGGCCGACAAGCTTTTCGGAGCGGGTGCGGAAGCGGTCGGCGTCGCGCGGGATGGTGCCCAGCGTCTTGGCCAACCGGACGCCGGAGACCGACAGCCCCTCCTCGACCTGGGTGTGCAGGGCGGCGAGTTCGCGCTGGCGCTCGTCAGTGACGGTTCGGCGGATCTGCGCCACGCGCCGTGACAGCCAGATCGCCGGCGGCAGCACCACCAGCGAGATCAGGGCGAGGCCGGGGGAGAGGGCGGCCATGGCAACGGCGGTGGCCACAGCGGTGGTGAGGTTGGACGCGACGCCGGTTGCGGTGGTGGTGACCACTGACTGCATGCCGGAAATGTCGTGCGTGAGCCGGGACTGCACCTCACCGCCGCGGGTGCGGGTGAAGAAGCCCAGCGACTGGGCCTGCAGATGCGTGAACAGGTTCACGCGCAGGGTGTGCATCACGCGCTGGCCCATCGCGGTCGCCATCCAGGTCTGCACCACCCCGACCACTGAGGTCAGTGCCGCCACGGCCACCATCGAGGCGGCCAGCACGAGGAGCAGGCGGATGTTTCCGGACGGAAGCGCATCGTCGATCACGGCCCGGACCAGGAACGGCTGGGCCAGGTTGATCACCGAGGCCAGACTGATCAGCAGTACGACGACGGCGATGGTTCCCTTGTGCGGGGCGAACAGGGCGGCGATGCGGCGCAGGCTGACCGGATGCCGGGAGAGCTGCTTCTTGTCGGCCGGGTTCAGCCGGGCGGGGCCGCCGCGGCCGCCGCCGGAGCCGGGACCGCCGGCCTCGGGCATGCCGCCGCCGCGATTGCTGTTTCCGCCGTTTCCGGTGCCCGTGCGGACGCTGTTGGGAATAGCCATGGTTCCTCCTGACGGTGCCGGTATGGTGCACGGCAACCAATAGAGAGGTTACCTCACTATGTGGCTACCACAAAATGGGTAGACTGGTGACATGCCGCTTACAGATGATGCCGACTCGGCCCTGGACAACTCCGCCGGACTGGGCGAGCTCATGCATGCGACGTTCCGCGGGCTGCGCGGGCGCTGGATGCAGCAGCTGGCCCCGTTTGGTCTGACGCCGCATCAATTTCGCGCCCTCAACGGCGTGGGACGGAGCGCCGATGCCTCGGGCCCCGGCGTGCGCCTCAAGGACCTGGCAGAGTGGCTCCGCATCGCCCCGCGGTCCGCGACGGAAGTGGTCGATCAGCTCCAGGAAAAGGGTCTGGTGGAACGCACCCCGGACCCGAACGACCGCCGTGCCACGCGAATCTCCCTGAGTGAGGCCGGACAGGAGCTGCGGACCCGGATCCGCAGCGCCCGGCGCCGGGAAGCGGACGAGTATTTTTCAGTGCTCTCTGCTGAAGACCGGACTCAGCTGGCGAGGATCCTCGGGCAGCTGACGACCGACGGGCGGAGAGGGATTCAGGGTTGAGCTGATTTTCGGTATTGCAATGGATGGTTCTTCTCGGGCCGGCCAATTCGAAACTCGAGTTCTTCTCGAGGAAGGACCGATGGGTCATTGATGCGGGCATGCGGGAATCGTTAAGGCATGGGAAGTGGGAACTCCATCCAGTTGCCGTGCCGTTGATCACAGGGACCGTGCACCGAGTGGGCTCCGTCTGAGAAACGCAGCCCACTTTGAAGCTTGCGTCCCATGTCAGAGGGCTTTTCTGGTTTAGGCGTGGATAATTCTTTCGCAGAGCGGCCGGAGTATGCAATTACCGGGATTTCACCTCGAGCGGATTCCTCTGTTACGTTTCCCCGGGGAATCAAAGCGCTTCTCACGCGCCGCTCCGCGCCGGTAATCTCATCGGTGACAAACAAAATCGAATTATTAGGTCTCTGCTTCCATGCGTAGAACAACGCGTATTCCTCTTGCCTTCGGCACGCCGGCCGCTCTGCTCTGTTTGGCTGCCTTTACCGCTTCGGCAGAAGTCTGATGACCGCAGGTTTTTCTTCGGTAAAATCAGGCAGTGAATCCAACCGGCAGCATGGGTGCAATCAGTCAAGATCGGAAAACAGGATATGAACACCAGCGCAGTCATTGAACGCAACAACGTCCGCGTGCTGGGACGCGCGGACGGACCGGTGCTGGTGCTGGTGCAGGGCTTTGGCTGCGACCAGGTGATCTGGAACCGCATCCTGCCGTTCTTCACGGAGACCTACAAAGTGGTGCTGTTCGATCATGTGGGAACCGGCGGAGCCGATCCCGAAGCTTACGGCGCTGCCAAATACGCCGTCCTGGAAGGTTACCTGCAGGATCTGATCGAGCTCCTGGATGCCTTGGACGTGCAGGATGCCACCGTCGTCGGGCACAGCATCGCTGGCACCATGGCGCTGGCTGCCTCGACGCGGAGTCCGCGGATTGCGCGTCTCGTCCTGCTCTGCACCTCACCCTGCTATGTCAATGACGACGGGTACGTCGGCGGCTTCCGGCCGGAGGACATTGAGGGTGTCCTGGCTGCTGTGGAGGCCAATTACCCCCTTTGGGCCAGGGCGATGGCCCCGAACATAGCGGGAGAGGACCCTGATTCCGAGATCAGCACCGAACTGGCCGAGGACATGTGCCGGTTGCGCCCAAAGTACGTTCGCGACTTCCTGCAGATGTCCTTCGCCGCGGATGTCCGGCAGCTGCTGCCCCAGGTTCCCGTCCCGGCCTTGATCCTGCAATCGCGGGGCGATCCGCTAACCCCGGAATCGGCCTCGCTGTTCCTGGACAAACAGCTTCCCAGCAGCACCCGTGTGGACCTGAAAGCCCTCGGAAACATGCCGCACCTCAGCTCACCCCGGGAGACGGCGGACGCCATTCTCGGTTACCTGAAGGCGAGTGCCAATGCCTAGCGCTCCCAAGCACGGCAAAGTCCCGGAAAGCGCCGCCACAGCGGGTGGCACCGACTATGAGGCACATTTCCATCACGCGGCCTGCGGATATCTCGTCTTGACCACGGATGGATTCATTCTCGATGTTAACCGGACGCTTCTGACCTGGACAGGGCATTCCCGGGAAAAGCTGTTGGGCACAAATGTCGTGGATCTCCTGCCCATTGGAGATCAGGTGCTCTACGCCGCCTACGCGGTGCCCCAGCTGGCGGTGTCGGGGTGCTACAACGAAATGGCGGCGGAACTGGTGTCCGCGGCCGGAGAGCACATTCCGGTGCTCCTGTCCGGTGTGCGCTCGAAGAGCGAAAACAAAGGCGACGACATCGACGTCGACCGGATCGCAGTCTTCAACGCCTCCGAGCGCAGGCGCCATGAGCGGGAACTGCTGGCAGCCCTGCGGAAGGCTGAGGCGGCAGAGGCGGCGCGTGCCGCAGCCGAGGAGGAACTGCGGGAAAAGCAGAAGGCCCTGGTGGAAAAGGACCGCGTCCTGAAGGCCAGCCTGGCTGCGAGCAAGGAACGTGAGGCCTTGCTGAACACGGTCCTGAACGCTGTGGACGTGGGCCTGCTCGTGGTGGATAAGGACGGCGACGTTGTGCTGACCAACGCCCATCTGAAGTCCGCCTGGACCAGGGTCGCGGGGGAAATCGCCCCGGGCCGGGCACGGCCGTTTTTTGGTCCGGACCGCGTGACACCCCTTTGCGACGCCGAGAGCCCGCTGCGGCGGGCCGCCGCAGGGGAGTCCTTCTCGAATCAGCTGCTCTGGTTCGGCCCCCTCGACGGGGGACACCAGACTGCCCTCAGCGTGTCGGCCCGTCCCATCAAAACGGACGGAGCGCTCTCCGGATCGGTGGTGGCTTACACCGACGTTAGCCCGCTGGTCACCGCCCTCGCAGCGCAGGAGGAGTTCGTGGCCAGTGTCTCCCATGAGCTGCGCACCCCGCTGACGTCGATCATGGGCTATCTGGACCTCGCGTTGGACGAGGAGGGCTCGTCTCCGGAGGTGACCTCCGCGCTTCAGGTTGCACTGCGCAACTCCGAACGGCTGCTGGCCCTGGTTTCCGATCTGCTGTCGGTGGCATCCGGAGCTCAAAAAATCGACCGTCGGCCGGTGAACCTGGCCGAAATTGTCCGGTCCGGTATCGTCTCGATGGCGCCGAAAGCCCGTGCCAACCAGGTCGACCTGGTGACGGAGATTCCCGAGACCTTGACAGTGGAAGTCGATCCGCAGCGCCTGGCCCAAGTGGTGGATAACCTGCTGTCCAACGCCGTCAAGTATTCGCCCGACGGGGGCACCGTGAGGGTGGCGCTGTCCGAGGAGGGACAGGAAATCCGGCTCGAGGTGAGCGACACGGGGATCGGGATGGATGAGGGGGAACAGGACAAGGTTTTCACCAAGTTCTTCCGGGCGCACCGGGCTGTGACCTCGGCTGTTCCCGGTGTGGGACTGGGGCTGGTGATCACCAAGAGCATTCTGGAAGCACACGGCGGGGGCTTGAGTTTTGTCAGCAGTCCCGGGCAGGGAAGCGTGTTCACGGTTTCCCTGCCCCTGACCGCGGAAGGGCGGACGTAAGGCGCAGCCGTGCAAAGCTGTGACCATGGATCCGAAGACCGCAACTCTGCTCTGGCCCGCCGTCGACCCGGCTCACGGCAACGTGCGCCTGCGCAGGTTTCGGGACGAGGACGCGGGAATGGCCCGGGAGCTGTCCCTGGACGACTACGTCCCGACAATCGGCACCCTTCCGCCCCGGGCCACCGCGGACCAGGCGCTGGCGTGGGTGGAACGTCAGCGCCGGCACCATGTTCGGGGAACCGGGTTTGCCTTCTGCATCGCCGACGCCGAATCCGACCGGCCCCTGGGGCAAATCGGACTGTGGACCCGGGAGCTGGCCGCGGGCCGCGCCCATGCCGGCTACGGCGTCGCACCCTTTGCGCGCGGCCGCCGTGTTGCCGCCAGTGCGCTGCTGGCCCTGCTGGACTTCGGCTGGACGATTCCAGGGCTGCATCGGGTGGAGCTGTTTATCGAGCCGTGGAACACAGCTTCCACCAGGAGCGCTGAATACGCCGGTTTTTCCCGGGAAGGCCTGCTCCGCAGCCACCAGGAAATCGCAGGTGAGCGCAGGGACATGCTCCTTTATGCGGCCATACGGGATGCGGGACGGCCCGCCATTGACTCCCCAGCCGCAACTCCCGGACAGTAGGTCCATGCCGGAAACCGCCGCACCGCTGTGGGACAGCCTGGCCGCGGCCGTGCGCTCGGGCTGGTGCCCGGGGCTGGTGGCCGGGGTCCGGATCAATGGACGAACCGAAATCTTCGCCACCGGATCCCTGGACCTGAGCCGAACGCAGCCCATGGCCGAGGACACCCCCTTCCGCATCTCCTCGCTCAGCAAGATCATCGGCGGCGCACTCGCCCTGACCCTGGTGGCGGACGGCACGCTGGGACTGGACGACGACGTCGCCCGCTGGCTCCCGGCCCTGGCCAACCCCCGCGTCCTCGCCACCCCGGATGCCCCGCTGTCGATGACCGTTCCGGCGCGCGGACCCATCACGCTGCGGCACCTGCTGACCTTCACCGCCGGCTTGGGCATCGACTACGCGGCCACCCCGTACGCCGCGGCCACCCGGGACCTGCTGTGGGGCCCCGCTCCGCCGGCCATGACCCCGGAGGAGTACCTGACCCGGGTAAGCGAGCTGCCGCTGGCCCACCAGCCGGGGGAGCGCTGGATGTATCACGCCAGTGCCGACGTGCTCTCGGTGCTGCTGCCCGCCGCAGCCGTTCAGCCGCTGGGCCAGCTCGTGCAGGAGCGGATCAGCGGCCCGTTCCGGTTGACCGCCACCGGCTTCCCCACCGGAACCGAACACTTTCCGACGGTTTATGAGGCCGACGACGACGGTCGGCTGCGCGAGGCAGTGACCTACCGCGACGCGCTGGCCGGCCCGCCGCGGTTTGAGTCCCTGGCCGGAGGAATGGTGTCCACGGTCCCTGATTTCCTGCACTTCCTGACCGCCCTGGCGAAAGACACGGTGCTGCCGCCGGCACTGCGGCAGCAGATGACCGCGGACCAGCTGACCTCTCCGCAGCGGGCCGGCATGGCGGAAATGGCAGGGCCCGACGAGTCCTGGGGCTTCATGACCGCCGTCCAGGTCGGTCTGGGGGCGCCCTGGTCTGAACCGGGAATGTGGGGCTGGGCCGGCGGCTCCGGCGTCAGCGCCGCGGTCTATCCGAACGGAGATATCGGCGTCATCTTCACCCAGCGCTTCCTTGGCGGCCCGCAGGACACCTTCGGCCTCTTCTGGGAACCGTTCAGCGCCCTCCGGAAGGGTCTTCGCTGAGCGGCTTTCCGAGGAGCGGGCGACTCAGCATGAACCTTGGTTGAACCTTCAGCAAAACGGTATTAGTCTTCTAAGGACCCAAGACCGGGTTGAATGTCAAGGGTGTTTGGCGAAAAACGCGGCATCAGGAAGGCGAGGTGTTGCCATGTCTGGCCGGATTCTCAATGCGACCCGGCGGGTCGCCGTCGCCATGGGACAGATCCTCGTCTATGTCCTGATCTGGGCCGGGCTTGCGCTGCTCATCGCCGCCGTCGGCATCCGTTTCTACTGGGGCGAAATCTCCGTTAACCAGATGCTCCTGAACCTCGTGTCCGTGGAAATCGACGGCGGGGGCGGAGCCATCGTCTGGGCCGGCATTCTGGGGATCGGCGTCGCACCAGTGCTGATTACTGCCGCGATCGCCCTGTGGCACCAATCCCGCGGCCGCAAGCGCCGCCGCAACGGCGACGACATGCGTCCCCGGCACGCACCGTGGCTGGTGCGCACCGTCTCTGCCGTCCTGGTGGGCGCGGTGGTCGTCGGCGGCACCACGGCCTTCACCACCACGGTGGGCATGGGGGATTACCTAAAGGCGGCGAACTCTCCGTACAACGTCGGCGACTACTACGTGGAGCCAACAATCACCGGCGACGGAGCCAAACGCAATCTGGTCCTGATCTATCTGGAGTCCGGCGAAGCCACCCTGGCCGACGACCAGCTCTTCGAAAAAGACGCGTTCGCTCCTCTGAAGGAGGCCACCGACGCCGCAGACGGCTGGCAGAGCGTGGACAACTTCCAGCAGTACAACGGCGGAGGCTGGACCATGGCCGGGCTCGTCTCAACGCAGTGCGGCCTGCCGCTGAAGGGCACCGGTTCGGCGGGCAGCAGCGGCGCCAGGGAGGTCGACGAGGACGGCGACACCTATCTGGGCGGGTCCACCTGCGTCGGTGACGTTCTCGAGGAGCACGGCTACAACAACGTTTTCCTGGGCGGCGCCAATTCCTCCTTCGCCGCGAAGGACACCTTCCTGAGCAGCCACGGCTACTCCGAGGTCAAGGGCCTTGCCGATTGGCGCGCGGCCGGCGAACCGGAGGAGAGCTTCCGCAGCGACTGGGGCCTGAGCGACGAACGCCTCATGGCCCAGGCCAAGGACAGGATTGACCAGCTGCACGCCGAGGCCGAACAGACCGGCCGGCCGTTCAACCTCTCCATGCTGACGCTGGACACCCACGAGCCGGTGCACATTTACGATTACTGCAACGTGGACACGCAGAACAAGGTCACGTCGGCGTTCTCCTGCTCCCTGACCCAGGTCGCCGGGTTTGTGGACCACATGAAGGAGAAGGGATACCTCGAAGACACTGCCGTGGTGATCATGGGCGACCACCTCAAGCACATGAGCGCCGGTGACGCCTTCCACGAGCAGCTGGACCACCACGGGAACCGCACCATCTTCAACCGGATCTGGGTTCCGGGCGGGGAAAACAGCATTGAACTGCGCTCCGGCGGCGACCAGCTGAACATGTACCCCACAATCCTGGAAGCCGTCGGCTTGACCCTGAAGAACCATGAGGCGGGGCTGGGCGTGTCCGCGTTCGCCCCGGCGGTCCCGGAGGGGTCGGCCCAGGCGATGGAGCCCGAGGCCTATGCCGAACTGCTGGAATCGCTGTCCCCGCAGTTCTACGCGGAGGCCTGGGCCGGTCAGGACCCCGCCCAGTAGCTCCCGCCGAGGCCCAAGATGCGGCCGCGCTGGTCGGCGGGGGATCCGCCGGCTGCCAGATAGGCTTCCTCCACCACCGCAGCACAGACGGCGAAGTCGTCCGCGTCGCGCGGCCCGTAGAGCATGATCACGATCGGCGGTATCACGCCGGGGGCCACCAGGCAGTGGTACTCAGCCCAGCCGGCGGCGATCAGTCGCTCGGCCAATTCGGTGGGAACGTTCAGGTGCAGACTGCCGTCGGAGGGGGGATGGATGTGTCCCCACTCGCCGCCCAGAATGGCAGGCAGCGTCGGCGGCTCCGGCGGCGCGTTGAGGTAGAAGGCGACGGCGCCGGGAACCGAGACCTGACTGGATCCGCGGCTGACCCCGGGCAGCGCCAGTGCATGGTCGCGCAGCCGGTCCTGCAGCTCGACCGGCGCGATCTGATCAAGCTGGGTGTGCGGGCTGGTCGGCGTCGTCGCGGGCCGCGGTCCGTGCCGCAGGGGCACATGGAGTTCCGGAGCGTTCATTGTTCTCCCTGTTCGGTGGGCAGGTCTTCGGGCCCATGGGTGTTTTGTGGCCACTGCTGACAGTCAACACGATCGACCGATGCCATGGCGGTTTGTCCTGGTCTTTATGGCACTGCCCTACTCGAACGTTACGACGACCTTGTCCGCGGCGCCCGGAGTCTGCGCCAGAGCGAGGGCATCCAAGGCCCGGTCGAAGGGCAGCTTGTCGCTGATGATCAGCGCATACTTCTGCCAGTTTTCGATGATGTCCTCGGTGACCTCGAAGATCTCGGTCGGATAGCCCATGGCAAACACGATGGTCAGCTCCGTGGTGAGGATGGACCCGAAGTCGAGCTCAACCGGCTTCTTGTGGACGGCGACAATGCCGAGCGTTGCGCCCTGCTTGGCGATGCCGGCAACGGTGGCCGGGATGACCGGTGCGCCGGCGGCATCGAGGAAGATGTCGGTGCCGGAGCGCACACCGCGGACCATCATGCTCGATCCGTCCCCGTGCAGCTCCACGAGCCTGGCGGCCACGTCTTCGTCAGCGGAGTTGATGACGGCGTCAGCGCCGATTTGCAGGGCCTTCTCCAGCCGGGACGGAATGAGGTCTACGACGACGATGTGACTGACTCCGCGGCGGCGGTACCCCAGGAGCGCCCCAAGCCCGATCGGCCCGGCGCCGAAAATGACCACTCTGTCACCGGGCCTGGGCTCGGTGCGGTTCACGGCATGAAGGGCCACCGCCATCGGTTCGTTCAGGGCCGCCACCTCCCACGGAATGTCCTTGGGGATGACCTTGAGCTGGCGTCCGGGCTCTGCGTCCCGGACCACCACATACTCGGAGAGCGCGCCCTGCGCGCCGCCGCTGCCCAGCAGGCCGTCGGTGAAGGCCATCGTGTCGATGACCACGTGGTCGCCCACGGTGAGACCGTCGACGTCGGCCCCTGCCTCGGCCACCTCGGCGGCAGGTTCGTGGCCCAGCGGCGTGGCGCCCTGCCGCGGCGGAATCCCGCCTATCTGGCTGTACATGGCATCGGAACCGCAGATTCCACAGGCCTTGATCTTCAGCAGGACATCGTGGGGGCCGACCGCGGGCCGGTCCACCTCAACCCATTCGTTGGTGTTTGGACCGGTGACGTAAACAGCCTTCATAGCGGTGTTCTCCTTTGGTGCTCCCGGGAATGTCCCTGACCAGAATATTACGCGGGGGTTGAATGGGGTCTCCGGCGTTGTGTCCACCACAGGCAAGGGGCTGGCCGTGTGAGTATTGCCCATGACTAATTCGCAACGGCGGGCAGCGCATGGCTGGGCCGTGGTTTTGGCGGCGACAGCACTGATCGCGTTTATTGTTGCCACCGGATTGTTCCTGGGCGATGCCATGCTGCTCCCCGGCGTCAATATGCTCCGGTTCCTCCTGGCGGCGTTTGTTGGGCCACTCGCCTTCGCCGTCTCAGTTGTCCTGGTGCTGTACTCATCCGAGCGGCTCTCCGGCGCGGCGGCATTCCGGACCGCGGCAGGTGCGGCAGCGGCCTGCGGGCTGGCGGCCGCGAGCGTGGCCAGCTGGTCGGTTGGTTTCGACGCGGCCGATGCGGGACGTGAACTCAGCTGGTTTGCATCATCGACGTTTTTGTTCTTTTTTCTCGCCTGGGCTGCCGGCACGTTCAGCCTGTACACACCGGTCAGATCGGTGCTGAACGAGATGCGCCGCCGGCCGGTTCCACGTCTGCAGGGTGTGGTCCTGGCAGCTGTTTCTGCCTTTGCCCTCGGGGGACTGCTGCTGCTGGCACAATTGGTCGGCTCCCTGGCGGCGGTCCTGCTGCTGGTCCTGGTCCTGCGCTCGGGCAGCACGGCTCAGCCCGCTGCGGCTCCCCGGCCTTCCCCGGCGGAGAGGCCGTCGTTCTCGCCGGGGCGCACCTTGGCAGAGACCCGGCGGCGAGATGCCGCTGTTGGTGCCGCGGCGCTGGCCAGCGCTGTCGTGGGACTCGGCTGTGCCGTGTTTGCCCTCACCGGCAGCAGCTGGGCATCACTGGCCACCGATGGCACGCAGGCCATGAACATTGGCCTGGCCGGCGGCGCACTGGCAGCCATTCCCGCGGCCCTTGCTGCGGGCGCGGCTCTGGCCGCGGGTTTGGGCAGCGTCATGCACTGGTCGGCCGGGTTGCTGTCCGCGGGTCTTGTCCTGGAAGCGGCCGCCCAATTCGCAGGTGCCGGGCATCCCGCGCAGTGGCCGCTGACCCTGGCGGCGGCAGCCCTGGCGGGTGTCGCCCTGGCCCTTCCCTGTGGGCGGCTCCTGCCGGGCGGGAAGCGGCTCCGTGTGGGTGTGACCGCCCTGCTCGGCCTCGGCGGTCTGGTGCCCGGACTGTTCCTCGTGGCGGCCGCTGGATTCACCGCACCGCTGGCCGCCGTCGCACTCTTTGCCTGGTCCTGGCGGCGCCTGTCCGGGCGGGACGGACAGGCCGGCCCGCGCAGCGTTACCCAGGGGGCCTGACCCCGGGCAGCCTAAACGTTGTAGATCTTGCCGGCCGTGATTCCGCCGTCGACAACGAACTCCGCCCCGGTGGAGAAGCTGGACTCATCGCTGGCCAGGAAGAGGACAACACTGGTCACCTCTTCCGGTGCGGCCGGCCGGGTGAGGGTGGTTTCGGTAAAGTCGATCGGCTTTTGCCTGCCCATCACGGCGGTCATCGGGGTCTGGATGGACCCCGGGTGCACCGAGTTGACCCGGACGTGGGATGCGGCCAGCTCCAGTGCGGCCGACTTCGTCAGCCCGCGCAGGCCGAATTTCGACGCCGTGTAACCGTGCATGCCGGCAACGCCCTCCAGCCCGGCGGTGGAGGAAATGTTAATGACCGACGACGGCGCGGACGCCTTCAGCGCCTCGACGGCTGCGGACATGCCCAGGAAGGGGCCGGTCAGGTTGATGTCCAGTGCCCGCTGCCAGCGCTCCACCGGGTATTGGCCGAGGGGGCCGCCGTCGAGGATGCCGGCATTGTTCACCAGGACGTTGAGCCGGCCGAAGGTATCCAGCGTGGTCGCCACGGCCTCGGCCCAGTCCTCGGCGCTGGTGACATTCAGATGCACGTAGCGGGCGGCGTCGCCCAGTTCCGCGGCCAGGGCGGCACCGGCGTCGTCATTGATGTCCGCAATGATCACCTTGGCGCCTTCACGCACGAAGGCCCGCGCGTGGGAGGCCCCCATGCCGCTGGCTGCGCCGGTAATCAGGGCTACTTTGTCTTTGAGTCGTTCGCTCACGGTTGCATCCTCCTGTTGAATCGCCGGTTTGTCCGGCATGTCCCGCTGGGTGGGGCGGGGGGCCCATTCCGACAGGATCCATAATGTCACCGTCCGGCAGACGGGACCGCGGGGAGACCCTCCCGCCTGCCGCTCACCGCTTGTAACCTCAAAGGGGCGAGGGCGGCGCCGATCGCCGCACGTCACCGACGAAAGGAAAACCGATGGAGAGTGTTTCCCTGAACAACGGCGTCGAAATGCCGATCCTGGGCTTCGGCGTGTACCAGGTTCCGCCGGATGAGACCGAAGAGGCAGTGACCAACGCGCTGGCCGCCGGATACCGCTCGCTGGACACCGCCGCGGCCTACCAAAACGAAGATGCAGTGGGGCGGGCTGTGCGGAAGAGCGGCCTGGCGCGCAGCGAATTGTTCATCACCACCAAGCTCTGGATCCAGGACAACGGCGAGGCCACCACCGCCCGGGCGTTCGAAACCTCGCTGCAGAAACTGGGCATGGAGTACGTGGATCTGTACCTGATCCATCACCCCTTCGGTGATGTGTACGGCGAGTGGCGGGTGATGCAGCAGATCTATAAGGACGGCGCCGCCCGGGCCATCGGGGTTTCGAACTTCACCCCGGACCGGCTGCTGGATCTGATCCTGCATAACGAGGTGGTTCCGGCGGTGAATCAGATCGAAACGCATCCGTTCTGCCAGCGGGCGGTGGAAAACCAACTGATGACCGACCGCGGGGTCCGGCATGAATCCTGGGCACCGTTCGCGGAGGGGAAGAACAACCTCTTCTCGGATCCGACGCTGACCGCCATCGGCGGCGCGCACGGCAAGTCGGTGGCCCAAGTGGTGCTTCGCTGGTTGATCCAGCGCGGAGTGGTGGTGATCCCGAAGTCGGTCCGGCCGGACCGGATGGCGGAGAACTTCGACGTGTTCAACTTCGAGCTCAGCCCCCAGGAAATGGCGTCGATCGCGGATCTGGACACCGGGCAGTCCATGTTCTTCGACCACCGGGATCCGGCAGCCGTCGCCCGGCTCAGCGGAGTCACTCTGGAGTAGGGCCGGGCGACGGCGTGCCCTGCTTGGTCTCGGGCGCCTTCTGCAGGTCCCGCACCAGGTAGAGCCAGGGGAAGGATCGGCTGCCCACCTGCCAGCCGTCCGTTTCGTAGTGGGAGGACGGCCGGGTCCAGAGCACGCGGCGGTGTTCCCACTGGGTGTCCGTCTGCAGCATCCGGTGCCGGAGCATGTCGACGCCGATGGTGCGCCAGCCCAGCCGTCCGGCCAGTTCCAGCTCGGGCATTTCATCGAAGGCCGTGACCGGGCCGAGCCAGCGCTCGCGGGAACCGGGGGCCTGTTCCTCCGGGCGGGCGCCGAAACGCTGCTGCACCGCCTGCCGGGTCATCCCCAGCTCGCGGCCCAGTGCGGCCCAGCTGACTCCCGCGCTCCGGGCCGCCGCGACGGCTCGGTGCTGCAGCTGCTGGCTGGCCTGCTCGGCTGCGCCTGCCCGAGCCACTAAGGCGAGGTGGTCCTCCTCGGTGAGGGTCCCGGCGTCGTCGTAGTCGCCGAGGATCAGTGCGCCGATCTGCTCCTGCAGGTCGGTAACCGGACCGCGGATCACGGCTGTTCCCCGGCATCGCGGCTGGGCAGCCAGTACTCCTTGCCGCTGCTGTCCGAGTTTCCCCGCCAGACGTACGTGACGGCAAGGTACACGCTGCCCACGATCAGGGTGCCGCCGGCGCCCTGGCACAGGCCTTTGGGGAAACCGTGCAGGTCGAGCAGCAACCAGGTGGCAAACAGTCCAACCCCAACCAGGAACATCAGTGCGGCGTAAACGGCGGTGAAGATGCGGAAAGTTCTCATGGTGTCAATCAAAGCTTGACACCATCGAAACGTCAAGGATTTCTTGACACTTTCTTTTTAGGGTCGGGGTTATGGCCTTCGGCAATCCCTGGCCGAAGGGTACGGGCTACCGCACCGACGCCGGAGTCAGCTGCCGCCGCAGCTCGGCGGACAGCTCCGCCAATGCCTGCGGAGCGCTGCGGCACAGCCGAGGGAAGGCAAGGTAGCCGTGCGGCATGCCCACGTAAGTGGTGACGCGGACCGGGACTCCGACTGCACGCAGGGCAGCGGCGTAGCGCAGTCCGTCGTCGCGGATGGGATCATGCTCGGCCACCTGGATCAGTGCCGGCGGCAGCCCGGTGTGGTCCGGGGCCAGCAGCGGCGAGGCGTACGGGTTGCTGCGGTCTGCCAGGTCGGGGACGTAGAGGCTGCCGTAGCGGAGGATGTCCTCCTTGGTGAGGATGGGTGCGTGGGCGTTCTCCTCGATGGATGCGCTGCCCAGGGTCAGATCGGTGGCGGGATAGATCAGGCCCTGAAAAGCGATGGCGGGGCCGGAGCGGTCCCGGGACATCAGCGTCAGCACTGCCGCGAGGTTGCCGCCGGCACTGTCGCCCACCACGGCGAGCCGGCCGGCGTCGGCCTCCCACTCCGCAGCGCGTTCGGCCACCTCGAGCAGCGCGGCATAGCAGTCCTCGGCGGCAGCGGGCCAGGGGTGCGCCGGTGCCAGCCGGTACTCGAGGGAAACGACGACGGCGCGCGCGTCCCGGGCGATGGTGCTGGCCAGTCCGTCATAGATGTCCAGGTTGCCGACCGTCCAGCCGCCGCCGTGGATCAGGACCACCAGCGGCAACGTGTCGGCGGCATCTTTTGGCCGGTACACCCGGACGGGGATCCGGCCCTCGGCTCCCGCGGCGGTCTCGTTCCTGATCTTCACGCCCGGGGCCATGCCGCCCAGCACCCAGTCCACCACCGGGTTGTGCTTGATGGTGCGCTGCTGGTCGGCCAGGATCTGCTCCTCGCTCTTGTGCGCCACAGAGGTTCTGGCCAGCACCTTGCCGACCAGCCGCACTCGGAGATCCAGCTTTGCCATGGTGGTGCCTTTCCGTCGGTCCTGTCGCACTAGGCCTGAATATAGTCCTCCACAGCCTGCCGCGCCGGGCGGCGGGCAGGCCGGCGCCGCTCTGCTTGTGATGCGTGCCATATCCCAGTATGGTGACTACACCGCTTGCGGTTCGACTATCGAACGTAGTGTTCAAATAACGAACACCGTCCGGCGGGCACCATCCACGACGAAGTGAGGACACCCGTGCAGTTCCACCACCACGGCTACGTATCCGGCGATCCGCGCATCCAGCCGGCCGCCGGCGTCGGCATCAACCGCCCCGGCGACCTTCCGGCGGAAGTCGACGTGCTCATCGTGGGCTCCGGACCCGCCGGCATGCTCGCCGCAGCCCAGCTGTCGCAGTTCCCGGACATCACCACCCGGATTGTGGAACGCCGGGACGGGCGGCTGGCCATCGGCCAGGCCGACGGCATCCAGGCCCGGAGCGTGGAAACCTTCCAGGCCTTCGGGTTCGCCGAGGAGATCACCGCCGAGGCCTACCGGATCACCGAAATGGCGTTCTGGCGGCCGGACCCCGCGGATTCCTCACGCATCATCCGGTCCGGCCGGGCCCTCGACGACGAATCGGGCATCAGCGAATTCCCGCACCTGATCGTCAACCAGGCCCGCGTGCTGGA
This sequence comes from Arthrobacter sp. zg.Y820, assembly GCF_030125555.1. Lineage (NCBI taxonomy): Bacteria > Bacillati > Actinomycetota > Actinomycetes > Micrococcales > Micrococcaceae > Arthrobacter > Arthrobacter sp. zg.Y820. Next base: position 7,377 of record NZ_JASKLX010000010.1, on the reverse strand, counting down.
TTACTTCGCCCGGTACATGGCCAACTCGCCCACCCGGATGGCGCCCGACTACGGCTTCGAATTCCGCAGCCTGGAGGTCGACGACGACGCCGAGTATCCGGTCACCGTCACCCTCCTGCACACCGCCGGCCCGGACGAGGGCACCGAGCGAACGGTGCGCGCCAAGTACGTGGTCGGCGCTGACGGCGCGCGCAGCAAGGTCCGCCAGTCCATCGGCTGCACCCTCGCCGGCGACAAAGCCAACCACGCCTGGGGCGTGATGGACGTCCTGGCCGAAACTGACTTCCCCGACATCCGCACCAAGTGCGCCATCCAGTCCGCCGACGGCGGCAGCATCCTGCTCATTCCGCGCGAGGGCGGCCACCTGTTCCGGATGTACGTGGACCTGGGCGTGGTTCCCGAGGATGACAACGGTGCGGTCCGCAAAACGACCGTCGAGGAAATCATCGGCAAGGCCAACGAGATCCTGCAGCCCTACACGCTCGATGTCCGCCACGTCGCCTGGCACAGCGTCTACGAGGTGGGCCACCGGCTCACCGACCGGTTCGACGACGTCCTGCCGGCCGACCTGGGCACCCGGACCCCGCGCGTGTTCATCGCCGGCGATGCCTGCCACACCCACAGCGCCAAGGCCGGGCAGGGCATGAATGTTTCCATGCAGGACGGCTTCAACCTGGGCTGGAAGCTCGGCCACGTGCTCGACGGCCGCAGCCCGGAAAGCCTGCTGTCCACCTACTCGGCCGAACGCCAGGTGGTGGCCAAGAACCTCATCGACTTCGACAAGGAGTGGTCAACACTCATGGCCAAGCGGCCCGAGGAGTTCGAAAATCCCTCGGACCTTGAGGACTTCTACGTGAGCACCGCCGAATTCCCGGCCGGATTCATGACCCAGTACACGCCGTCCATCCTCATTGCCGAGCCCACCCACCAGGACCTGGCCACCGGCTTTCCCGTCGGCAAGCGCTTCCGGTCGGTACCGGTGCGGCGGGTCTGCGACGCGAACACGGTCCACCTCGGCCACCTGGCGCAGGCCGACGGCGCCTGGCGGATCTATGTCTTCGCCGATCCCGCGGCGGCCGGAACCTCGTCGGCGGTGACCGATCTCGCCGACTGGCTGGCCACCGCGCCGGAGTCACCCCTGGCCGCGGTTCCGGAGGGTGTTGACCGCAGCGCCTGGTTCGATGTGAAAGTCATCTACCAGCAGCCGCACACCGGCATCGAGATCGGCGCCGTGCCGGCGGTGTTCAAGCCGCAGACCGGACCGTTCCAGCTCACCGACCTCGCGAAGGTCTTTGGCACCAACCCCGGAGAGGACATTTTCGACCAGCGCGGCATTGACCGGTCCGGCGTCGTCGTGGTGGTCCGCCCGGACCAGTATGTTGCCAACGTCCTGCCGCTGACCGCGACGGCGGAACTCGCCGAGTTCTTTGCCCCGCTGCTGCCGGCCCGCCGGATCGCCGCCGTGGAATTGCCGTGAGTCCGACGGCGTCCACCAGCCAGACGCTCTCCCGCGGCATCCGGGCGCTGGAAGTGATGGCTGATGCCACCGGCGGCCTCACCATCGCCGAGATCGCGGCCGCGCTGGACGTCCACCGCTCCATTTCCTATCGGATTCTGCGCACCCTGGAGGAACACTCGCTGGTGCTGCGCGACGACGCCGGCAGGTTCTCCATCGGTCCCGGCATGGCAACGCTGGCCCGCGGCGTGGGCAACCGGCTGCAGACAGTGGCCATCCCGGAGCTCACCGCCCTGTCCTCCGCCCTGCAGATGACGGCCTTCATCTCCGTGTGGGACCGGCGCCAGTGCGTCACGCTGGTCTCGGTGGAGCCGCCCCGCGGCGACGGCACCATTGTGCAGCGCCCGGGAACCCGGCACTCCTTCGCCGCCGGAGCGACCGGCATCGCGATTCAGTCCGCCGTGACGGAGGCTGAGTGGGAGGAACTGGCGCCGGGGGAGGCGTACCGGGAGGAGTCGCGCACGGCGGCCCGGCTCGGCTACGCGTTCAGCCGCGATGAGGTGATTCCCGGCGTCAGCTCCGTGGCCGTGCCCGTTCTGGCCAGCGGCCAGCTTCCGGCCGCCCTCGCCGTCGTTTATCTGACCAGTGATGTACCGGCCGAACAGCTGGCCGCCCGCGTGCTGGAGTCGGCCGCCGCCATCGAGCAGCTGCTGCGGTAGGTTCGGCGTCCGCGTCAGCGCACCGGGATGCACCCTGAGCACGGCGGGACCATCTACTGCGGTTCCTGGGGGCCGGGGGACACGTTCGACCAGGTGGCGGCAGCCCCGGAGCCGGGAAAGACGGCTTGCTTCGTGGGGCTGTCCCCGGCCACCCCGTCTGCGACGTAGTAGGTCAACAGGTCAGGGATGTTGGGATCGTAGGGCGCGTACAGCCCCGGTGCCAGCGCAACAACCTGGCCGTCCACGAGCTTGCCGTCGAACCAGGCAGCGACGCGGTAGTCCAACGACTCGACGTTCACGACCAGGGGATAGCCCGGGTAGGCGGCGCCGATCCCCTCCACCGCTGACGGGGCGGGCGCCGCGGGCGATGCCGCGCTGCCCGCGCCGGTCTCATAGGACGCGCAACGGGTCAGGAGCTGTGCGACGGCGCCTGTCCAAGTGGCGACGTTCAGGCTCCAGGGAGAATCGGGGTGTTCGGCCCGCAGCGCGGCGTTCTCCATGGGGGAGGACAGCTCCTCCAGCAGCGCATCCATGCCCTCCGGGGCGTTCCGAGCTATGCCGGCAATTTCCTCGTTGAGGAGGCTTGCGGTCTCGGCCGTGCCCAGGAAACCGCTCGTGCCGTCGCCGATTTTAACGAGGTAGATGGCGTCGTAGAGGGGTCCTTTGCCATCGGTCCCGAGGAGCTTGATACAGGTCTGCTCCTCCGCGTTCAGCGCCACCGGTTCGACGGAAGGCTCGGAAGTTGCCGTGGCAGCTGGCGCACCGCTCTCCGCGGCCTCCGCGCTGCAGCCGGTGACGAGCAGCAGGGCGATGGCAGCGCTGGTGACAGCTTTTCTCATGGTTTCCCCCGGAAATCCTAGACAGTAGTCTCACCCTAGCGGTTCCCCCGACCTGCCGAGGCATAAGCGCTCCGCAGCGATTTAATCCCGTGAGTGCCCCCGGGGCCTCACTTACGGCCGGGAACCGTATTCTTCGTCGGTGACGTGCAAGCGCTGCCGGCCGTTGGGAGGGTCAGCTCGCATCGGAAACCGCCGGCACTGCCGATGGGTGAGGAAGTGGTGTTGAGTTGATACCAGCCGACAAGACGAAGGAGACCTGCGATGGCCCCGACAGAAGCGGCGCGCAGCCAGTACGAGGAACGGTTCCCCGGGAACACTTCCACATTGAAAGACACCGATCCGGAGCTCGTTGATTATTTTGGCAACTTCGCCTTTGACGAAGTGCTGCGGCACAGCAGGCTGGACGCCCCGACCCGCCTGATGGTGCAGCTGGCAGCGATGATTGCCTGCCAGGCGGTGCAGGAGTACCGGGTGATGCTGGGAGTGGCGCTGCGGGTGGGGGTGACCCCGGTGCAGGTGAAGGAGCTTGTTTATCAGGCAGTGCCCTATGTGGGGATGGCCAAGGTCTTTGACTTCCTCCATGCCACCAATGAGGTTTTGACTGAGCACGGCATTGCCCTGCCGCTGCCCGGACAGTCAGCCACCACGCCGGAGACCCGGCTGGAGGAAGGCCTCCGGGTACAGAAGGCCGTCATCGGAGCCGACCGGGTGGAGGGGCTCTACGCCGCCGCAGCCGCTGACGAGCTGCACATCCAGGGTTTCCTGTCGGACAACTGCTTCGGCGACACCTACACCCGCACCGGCGTCGACCTGCGCACCCGGGAGCTGCTCACCTTCGCGATGCTCGTCTCGCTCGGCGGCTGTGACCCGCAGGTCAAGGGGCACATAGCCGCGAATGTCCGGGTGGGCAACGACCGGGAACGGTTGATCGACGTCGTCACCCAGCTGCTGCCGTACATCGGCTACCCCCGCACGCTCAACGCGCTCGCGGACATCAACGAGATCACCGATCCGCCGGCAAAACCGTCCCAAACGGGTGGGCACCGTGGCGACGGCGGGAGCGCGGGAGTAGCGTGAGCGTTCGCTGGACGGTTTGTGAGCGGAACGGCTGAGGCAGCTGAAGAGGCAGGCAACTGAAAAGACGTGGGGGCATGGAGGACACGACCGATGTGAACAGCAGCGACAAGGACCCGCTGTGGGCGCTGATCCACGCCGAGCGGGCAAAACTTGCGGAGGACCTCGCCGGCCTCACCGCCGAACAATGGCGGCACAGCACGCTGTGCGAGGAATGGAATGTGGAGCAGGTTCTCGCCCACCTCACCGCGGGGGCAAGCCTCAATCAGCGGCGGTGGCTGCAGAGCATGCTGGCCGCCCGCTTCCGTCCCGACGTCCACAACCAGCGTCGCCTCGTTGAACACCTGGGCAGCACTCCCGCCCAGACGCTCGACCGGTTCCGCGCCGTCATCGGTGCCACCACCGCCCCCTCATCCCACACGGCGGCGTACCTGGGGGAAGTTGTGGTCCACGCCCAGGACATCCGCCAGCCGCTGGGGCTGCCGCGGACCCCGTCGGTGGAAGCGCTGGTTCCGGTGGCTGAGTTTTTTACCGCCCGTGACTTCACCGTTCCCAGCCGGTCCTACTCCGACGGCCTGCAATTGCGGGCCACCGACTGCCGCTTCACCGCGGGATACGGGCTGTTGGTCAACGGCCCCATCCTCGCCCTCGTCATGAGCATAGCGGGCCGCTCCGCCTACCTGGATCAGCTTGGCGGACCCGGTGCATCGACGCTGCGGTCCCGCGTGCAACGCGGCCGCGGCAACAGCGGCCGGGGCGGCAGGAACCTGGCCAAAACCGGCGAGTAGCGGCTCCCGGCGCGGAGCCTAGGCCCGCCGGGTGGCCTGAACGAGAAGGTGGCCGCTTGGCACAGGAACCCAAGGACCGGCAGCCGGAACCGGCCGCACGCCGACCGCGGCTGAACCGGGAAGCCGTACTCTGCGCCGGCGTCGAACTGGCCGACCAGGTGGGCATCGAGGGTTTCACCATGCGCACCCTCTCCCAGGAGCTCGGCGTGGTGCCCATGGCGCTGTACAAGCACGTGGCAAATAAGCAGGAACTGCTCGAGGGCATGGTGGATCTCGTCTGGAACGAGGTCACGGAACCGGACAGCGGACACGGCTGGAAGCAGGCCATGCATGATCGGGCCGCCTCGCTCCGGGCCGCACTGGTCCGGCACCGCTGGGCGGTGGGGCGGATGGAGGCCGCAGGACGCCCGGGCCCGGAGAGCCTGCGACAGCACAATGCGATGCTGGGATGCCTGCGGCAGAGCGGGTTTTCGTTCCGCACCACCGTCCACGTGATGAGCTTGCTGGACGCCTACGTGTACGGCTGCGCCCTGCAGCAGAAAACACTCTCCTTCGAGACGCCGGAGGAGTCTGCGGAGGCGGCGGCCGCTACCCGCGACGCTGAATCCGCAGAGACAGCGGCCAGGTATCCGTACCTGCTCGAAGTAGTGGGCGAGCTGGCGAAGCACGGCTATGACTACGACGCCGAATTCACCGTCGGGCTCGACGTCCTGCTGGACGGCATTGACACTCTGCGGGGTTCCTGGCACAGCGGCGGCGCGACGCCAAACGGTTAAGCCGGGCCGTATTACGGCGCCGGGGGAGGGCAGAAATGCGTGCATGGAGGGAAACGCGGAGGCTGGGCGGCGGTGCCATTGCCGCAGCTAAGGCGCGCTCGGATGCGGCTGTGAGGCGGCGGGCCCGGCGCATTCAGGCGTCGTGGTGAAGCTGCCGTCCCGGGCAGCCTAGGCGCCGGATTCCGGAGACGGATCGGGGTTTGTCCAGCCTCCGCGGTGCGTCATCGACGGTTCAACCGGCTCCGGCGCCCGCCACACGACAATTAACACGGTGGCTATCGGTCCCAGCAGCACTGAAAGCAGGAACCAATTCCAGCGGGAACGGTTCTTTTGCTCAGCGAGACCGGCATTAATTATGGCAACGGTAAAGCAGAACCAGCCTAAATCAACATAGGTATCCATTGGCCCACCCAACCACAGTTGAGAGGGGACTGCCGATTCGCGGGTCCGCTCATTGAAACGTTTGTTTTAGCTTTTGTACGAATTTTGCGGCACCTTCACCTGAGAAATCTTCGTGATTGACGGGGCGACCCGAGATGGCCATGAGGAGTGCCAGCGAGTTTCCTCTGACCACCGGTCCAGAACCGTGCTCAAACCCTGTGTCGGAAGCTTGCAGACAAAATCCAGCTGCGCGTTCCTTGCCGCCGCCCATAAAGACACCGGTTCCAAGCTGATAACGCAAGGCCGAATCGACTGCCTCACTGGGATACGAATGCACGAACCCCAGGGGACGCCGAATGTCCTCACCATGCACGATCGCCTCGACGAGCCGAGTTGCCAGAGCAGCGGGCGGCGTCTTGGTTGCTTCGCGTACGCGGCGGAACTCAGCCAGGGTGGCTTCCGGGGTCGCAGCGCGTTCCCTGATGATGCCGTTCGCGTTTTCTTTGTCGAAATCGAACTTCACGGTGATCATCCGCCGGAGAAAACTAAGACGAGTTGTCTTCGCGGAATCCACGAGATGAGCTACGACATCGTGAATGTCCCAGCCGGGGCAGAGCGAGGGTTGGGTCCATTGCTCCGGGGTCAGCGACTCAAGTTCCCTGATGAGCATTTGGCGTTCCTTGTGAACGGCTCGCCACACTGCGGACGAAGATCGGGAAGGCATGGAGCAATATAACCACGTTCGACGGCGGGCCCCCGCTCTATGCGGAGGGCCCGCCGTCGTTTCTTTCGACTAGGAGACCGGAGCAAGTTCCGGGTAATCCGTGTAGCCGGCGGCGCCGTCGGTGTAGACGGTGCTCTGGTCAATCTCATTCAGCGGGTGGTCCTCCTGCCAGCGGCGGGCCAGGTCCGGGTTGGCGATCACTGGACGGCCGACGACGGCGGCGTCGGCCAGGTCCTCCTCGAGCACCATGATGGCGTCCTCGCGGCTGGTGACCGTGCCGAAGCCGGTGTTCATCAACACCGGTCCGCCGAAGCGGCGGCGCAGGCCCTGGACCAGCTCGTCGGCCGGATCCGCGTGCAGGATGGACAGGTACGCCGGCTTCAAATCGGCGATGCCGTCCACCAGGGCGGTGTAGGTGGCGGTCACGTCCTCACGGTCGGTTTCCAGCACGCCCTGGATGTTGTGTTCCGGGGAGATGCGGATGCCGGTGTGCTCGGCGCCGACGGCCTCGGCCACGGCACGGACGGCCTCGATGACCAGCCGGGCCCGGTTCGCCGGCGATCCGCCGTAGTTGTCGGTGCGGGTGTTGGAGACGGGGGAGAGGAATTCCTGAAGCAGGT